>JANPKK010000078.1:0-27180 GCA_031426015.1 Alphaproteobacteria bacterium | reverse complement strand
GGCCGTATCGGCCATAAGCCCGGTAATTCCGGCGAGTGCCGCCATCGTCGCCGGGCAGCGCGCGGCGTTGGCGGCGACGGGTTTGCCGCCCTGCCACAGATGAAAGGCGCTCCAGCGCGGATCATCGAGCAGGCTGTGCGGTTTGGCGGGGCGGTCCTTGGGCGCTTCGACATAGGGTGCCAGCCCGGTGCGATCGGCAAGCACGGCGCTCACTTCGGCGGTGATCGCCGGGGCGGCGGCGACCAGCGTCGGCACCCAGGCGAAGTCCGCCGGGTCGTAAAAGGCGCGCTGCGGCAGGCCGGGGAAATAGAAGTTCGTCGGTTCCTGCAGATACGGGCGGGTCTGGCCCGCTAGAATGGCGAGGCTTTCGGCAAAGCGCGGGCCGGCAGCAGCGGCATCGATGCCGGCGGTGGTGAGCGCGCTGTCCAGCCGCGCGCGGAAACGCCCGACAGCGGCGCCGCGTTCGGCTTCGGCGCGGGCCAGGCGCTGGACAAGATCGGCCGGCAGGCCCTGTACGCCGGCGGTCGCCGACAACGCCTGGTCGTACCAGTTGACCGCCGCCCGATCATCGCCGTCCCGGGTCAGCAATTCGCCGTGCATGACCAGCGCATAGGGGTTGCCGGCGTCGAGCCGCAGCACCTGTGCCAGCGCGGCGCGTGCCGCCGGTCGATCATCGGCCATGTCGCAGGATTGCGCCAGAAACAGCCAGACCTGCGGGCTCGCGCGGCCGCTGTCGGTGATCGCGGCAAAGGCCTGGCGCGCCGCCGTGGCATCGCCGCGTCGCAACGCCTCGATGCCGCGATGGGCGAGTGCTTCGAGCTGGGCTTTGGCGGGATCGGTCATGCTCCCGGTCTAGCGCGCGGCGGCGAATCTGTCACTTTGCACTGCGCGCCGGGCAAGCCTATCGTGCCGCATGGCTTCGCGTCCCGACATCGTGCCCAATCGCCGGGCGATCATCGACCGGCGCGCGCTGGCCGATACGCTTGCCGAAACCATGGCGGCAGCGGGCGATTTCCAGGCACGGCGGGCGACGCTGGCGGGGGTCTTGCAGGCCGCACTCGCCGATGGCCGCGCGGAATTGCAGCGTCGCTTGCGCGAAAATCCCGCGAAAGGCCTTGAACTGGCGGGTGCGCAGGCCTTCCTCGTCGATCAGTTGCTGCGCATCCTGTTCGATGCGGTGGTCACCAGCCTCTATCCGGCCACCAACCGCACGTCGTCCGAACGGCTGACGCTGGTGGCGGTCGGCGGCTATGGCCGCGGCCAGATGGCGCCGTTTTCGGATATCGACCTGTTGTTCCTCACCCCCTGGAAGCAGACGGCGTGGGGCGAACAGGTCATCGAGACGATGCTCTACCTGCTCTGGGACATGGGGTTGAAGGTCGGCCACGCAACACGCTCGCTCGACGACATGGTGCGCATGGCGCGTGCCGATGTGACGATCCGCACGGCGCTGCTCGAATCGCGCTACGTCTGGGGCGACCAGCCGCTGTACGAGGAAGCCACCCAGCGTTTCCGCAAGGAAGTCGTTGCCGGCACCGCCAAGGCCTTCACCGCGCAAAAGCTGGCGGAACGCGACGAACGCCACAAGAAGATGGGTGACAGCCGCTATGTCGTCGAACCCAACCTCAAGGAAGGCAAAGGGGGCCTGCGCGATCTCCACACCCTCTTCTGGATCGGCAAATATGCCTATCAGGTCGAAACCGTGGCCGAACTCGTCGACAAGGGGCTGCTGACGGCAAGCGAGTTGCGCCAGTTCCGCCGCGCCGAAAGCTTCCTGTGGGCGGTGCGTATCAACCTTCACGACATCGCCGGGCGCGCCGAGGAGCGGTTGACCTTCGATGTCCAGCGCGAACTGGCGACGCGGCTGCGCTATGCCGAGCGCGGCGGCATGGCGGCGGTTGAACGATTCATGCGGCACTATTTCCTGATGGCCAAGACGGTCGGTGACCTGACCGGGCTGTTCCTCGCCCACCTCGATGAAAGCTTTGCCAAGGCAAGCTGGCTGCCGACGCTGACCCGGCGGCCGGGCAAATTGAACGGCTTCACGCTGCGTCGCGGCCAGATCGGCGTGCCCAATGACGGTTTTTTCGCCGCCGATCCGGTGCGGCTGATCGAGATGTTCGCGCTCGCCGATCGCGAAAAGCTCGGCATCCACCCCCAGGCGATGCGCCAGGCGGCGCGCGATGCCGGGTTGATCGACGAACGCATCCGCCGCGATCGCAATGCCAATGCGCTGTTCATGGGCGTGCTGACCAGCCGCAACGACCCCGAAAAGGTGCTGCGCTGGATGAATGAAGCCGGCGTCTTCGGGCGTTTCGTGCCCGATTTCGGCCGGGTCGTGGCGCAGATGCAGTATGATATGTACCATCACTACACCGTCGATGAGCATACCATTCGCGCCATCGGGCTGGTGGCGCGCATCGAATCGGGGGTGTTGGCGCCCGAACATCCGTTGTCGGCGCGGGTCGTGCAGCAGCTGGTGTCGCGCCGCGTCCTGCATGTTTCGGTGCTGCTCCACGATATCGCCAAGGGACGGGGTGGTGATCACAGCCAATTGGGCGGTGATATCGCCGAGCGGCTGTGCCCGCGGCTGGGGCTGAGCGCGGCGGAGACCGAAACGGTCGCCTGGCTGGTGCGCCATCACTTGCTGATGTCGAGCACGGCCTTCAAGCGCGACCTGTCGGACTTCAAGACCATCCTCGATTTCGTCGAGACCGTGGCGAGCCCCGAACGCCTGCGGCTGCTGCTGGTGCTCACCGTCGTCGATATCCGCGCCGTCGGGCCCGGGGTGTGGAACAACTGGAAGGGCCAGTTGCTGCGTGACCTTTACGAAGGGGCCGAAGAAGTGCTGCGCCTCGGCCACAAGCAGAAGGGCCGCAGTGAACGCATCGATGCCAAGCAGGAAGGCCTGGCCGCCGCGGTCGATTGGGATCCACAGCGCTTCATCAGCTATGCCGGGCGTTTTGCCCCCAGCTACTGGATTGCCGAACCGCCCGAAGTGCTGGTCGCCAATGCCGCGCTGATTGCCGCTGCCGACATCGCCCAGGCGCCGCTGGCCATTGCCGCGGTCCCCGATCCGGGGTCGGGGACGACCCTGGTCAGCATCTATGCCGCCGATCACCCCGGGCTGTTCTACCGCATCGCCGGGGCGATCTCGCTTGGCGGCGCCAACATCCTCGATGCGCGCATCCACACCACCCGCGACGGCCAGGCGATCGACAATTTCATCATCGCCGATCCCTTGGGCCGGCCGTTTGCCGAACCGACGCAGCTGGCGCGGTTGCGCCGGATGATCGAGGATGTGCTGACGGGCAAGATCCGCCTCGCCGACCGGCTGGCGGCGCGTCCGCTGGCGCGCCGGCGGGCCGAGGTGTTCAAGGTCGAGCCCAATGTGCTGATCGATAACAAGGCGTCGAACCGCTACACGGTGCTGGAGGTCAATGCCGCCGATCGCCCGGCGCTGCTCTATTCGCTCACCCACGCGCTGTTCCAGAGCCGGGTGACGATCCATTCGGCGCATATCGCCACCTATGGCGAGCGCGCGACCGATACTTTCTACCTGACCGACCTGACCGGGCAGAAGATCGACAACGCCTCGCGATTGCGGACGCTGGAAAAGCGACTGATTGCGTTGGCGGGGGGCAATACCGGGCGGACCGAGACGCTGGAAGCGGCGGAATAATCCCTGACTGTCATCAAGGCCCAAGCCCGGGATGACAGGAGGGACGCTACTGCGGATCGGCCGCTGTCGTCGCGCCCTCCTGGCTGGCCTCGGGCGCGACGACAAACGTCCACACCATCGCCCCCACCGCCAGAACAAGCGAGATGATCAGCACATAGCGCACGATATGCGGGGTGACACCGCCGCGCGCTTCGGTGGTCGTCAGCACTTCGGGTTCTTCGGGTTTTTCGGACATCAGGATTCCTTGGGCAATCGCCTGCTGACGATAACCCGCCAACCCGCGCTATGTTCCGCGCAAGCGATTGACGCACCGCCTCTGCCTGCGCTTATACGGGCACCCGGGAGACAGACATGACCAAGCCGACGCGCGACGACTGGCAGAAAATGGCCACCAAGGAGGTCAAGGGTGCGGACCTGACCTGGGCGACCCCGGAAGGCATTGCCGTCAAGCCGCTCTACACGGCGGACGATGTGGTGACCGACCCCGGCCTGCCCGGCTTTGCGCCCTTCACCCGCGGCGTGCGCGCGACGATGTATGCCGGCCGGCCCTGGACGATCCGCCAATATGCCGGGTTCAGCACCGCCGAAGCATCGAACGCCTTTTACCGCCGCAACCTCGCGGGCGGGCAGAAGGGCCTGTCGGTCGCCTTCGATCTTGCCACCCATCGCGGCTATGACAGCGACCATCCGCGCGTTTCGGGCGATGTCGGCAAGGCAGGCGTGGCGATCGATTCGGTCGAGGACATGAAGATCCTGTTCGACGGCATCCCGCTCGACCAGATGAGCGTTTCGATGACGATGAACGGCGCCGTGCTGCCCTGCCTCGCCTTCTACATCGTCGCCGCCGAAGAAGCCGGCGTGACGCAGGACAAGCTCGACGGCACCATCCAGAACGACATCCTCAAGGAGTTCATGGTCCGCAACACGTACATTTACCCGCCGGCGCCGAGCATGCGGATCGTTGCCGACATCATCGAATATACCAGCGCGCATATGCCCAAGTTCAACAGCATCAGCATTTCGGGCTATCACATGCTCGAAGCCGGGGCGACGGCGGTGCAGGAGCTGGCGTTCACCCTCGCCGATGGCAAGGAATATGTCCGCGCTGCGCTGGACAAAGGGCTGGCGGTCGATGATTTCGCTGGGCGATTGAGCTTCTTCTTCGGCATCGGCATGAATTTCTTCATGGAAATCGCCAAGCTGCGCGCGGCGCGGACGCTGTGGGCAACGATCATGGCCGATTTCGGCGCGAGCCCGCGCAGCCAGATGCTCCGCACGCACTGCCAGACCAGCGGCGTCAGCTTGCAGGAGCAGGATCCCTATAACAACGTCATCCGCACCACGGTCGAAGCGATGGCGGCAGCGCTCGGCGGCACCCAGTCGCTGCACACCAACGCGCTCGATGAAGCCATCGCGCTGCCGACCGATTTTTCGGCGCGCATCGCCCGCAACACGCAACTGGTGCTGCAGGAAGAAACCGGCATCACCAAGGTCGTCGATCCCCTGGGCGGCAGCTATTATATCGAGGCGCTGACCGACAGCCTCGTCAAGGGTGCGCAGGCGCTGATCGACGAAGTCGAAGCGCTCGGCGGCATGACCAAGGCGGTCGAAAGCGGCATGCCCAAGCTGGAAATCGAGAAAGCCGCCGCTGCCAAGCAGGCGCGGGTCGACAGGGGCGAGGACGTTATCGTCGGCGTCAACAAGTACAAGCCGGCGACCGAGGAAAAGCTCGATATCCTTGATGTCGACAATGTCGCGGTGCGCGCCAGCCAGATCGAACGGCTGGCATCGGTGCGGGCGGCGCGAGATGCAGCAGACGTTGAGGCGGCGCTGGCAGCATTGCGCACGGGCGCGGCAGCGGGCGACAACCTGCTCGGCCTTGCGGTCAACGCCGCCCGCGTCCGCGCCACGCTGGGCGAAATCAGCGCCGCGCTCGAGGATGTTTTCGGACGCCACACCGCGGTGGTGAAGATGGTCAAGGGCATCTACGCCGATGCCTACAAGGGCGATCCCGCCTATGGCCGCGTTGCCGATGGCGTCGAGGCGTTCGAGCGCCGCAAGGGTCGCAAGCCCCGCGTGCTGATCGTCAAGATGGGCCAGGACGGTCATGACCGCGGCGCCAAGGTCGTCGGCACGGCGCTCGCCGACCTGGGCTTCGATGCGACCGTCGGGCCGTTGTTCCAGACGCCCGACGAAGCCTGCGCACTGGCGCTGGCGCTCGATGTCGACATTGTCGCGTCGAGCAGCCTCGCCGCTGGCCACAAGACGCTGGTGCCGGCGCTTATCACCGCGCTGAAGGATGCCAACCGCCCCGAGATCCGTGTCATCGCCGGCGGCGTCATCCCGGCGCAGGATTATGACTTTCTGCGCGATGTCGGCACCGCGGCGATCTTCGGCCCGGGCACCAACATCGTCGAAGCGGCCGCAGACCTGCTCCGCCTGCTCGGCCATAACCTGCCGCCGCTGGGCGAGATGGCAGCGGAATAATGGTGTTCGATATCGACCAGATCGAACAGCTGCTCCGGGATGCGGCGGCCGATGGGCGGCGCGTCAGTTACTCCGAACTGCTGCTGGCGATCGGGCAACGTTTTACCCGGCCGCGGATGCGCGCGCTGTGCACGGTACTCGACGAAATCGACAATCGTGCCGCAGCCGCTGGAGAGCCCGAGCTGGCAGCGCTGGTGGTGCGCGAAAGCGACCGGCTGCCCGGCCAGGGCTGGTGGGTGGCGCGCCGCGATTACGCCGGCGCCTGGGAAGGACCCGAAGCGCGCAAATATCTCGACAAGGTGCAGCGCGTCGCGATCGCCTATTGGGCGGGCAAGGCGGGCTGAAACGCCCTCCCCACCGGGAGGAGCATCCGCTACTTCCCGTTCTTCACCGAAAAACTGTAGGGAATATAGAGAAACAGCTCGGCCGTGCCGACCTGCTTCCACGCCACGGCGCGATCGATCCCGGTGACATCGAGGCCATAGCCCGGCGCATAGAAACCCAGCGCATGCTGCGCCCCGGTGGCGATGCGGCGGTAGAGTTCGTCGCGATACTGTTCGGGGTTGATGATGGTCAGCGCCAGCCCGCCGCGCTGGACCATCTGTGAACGCCCGGTCGCCGGCACCGCCTTGACGAAGCGGCCGATCTTTTGCGCGGCGCTGGTGATCACCCCGTCGAGCCGGGTCTTCACCTTCAGCCGCAGGGTCGTCGTGTTGCCATTGTCCTCGAACGACGGCTGCGGCTGCGCGTCCTCATCGTCTTCTTCGTCGTCTTCGTCATCATCGGCAGTATCGGCCTTGTCGGCGAGGCCGGGAAACTGGCGCTGCCAATTGTCCCGGGTGACCTCGACCACGGTATAGTCGCCGGTCACGAGGCTCAACCCGTCGCGGCCGGCGCGGTCGATGGCGGCGAGCAGCATGGCGCGGACCTCGGTCTTGCGCAGGTCGGCACCGCGCGAATCCGACACGATCTCGATCGACCGTACCGCCGAATCGGCGGTGCGGCGCAAGCCGATGACCGGCGGCTTTTCCACCACCAGCGGCATCCCGTTGATCCGCCGCGCGCCGGTGACGATGATCTCGCCGGCGCCGCCATCGTCTTCCTGCGCCGTCAGCGGCCCAGTCCAGAGCGCGAGGCCGAGGCAGAGCGTGGCGACGACAGCCTTCATGGTGGCTCCCGGGGTCATCGTGGCACGATCGTGTAGCGATAGGGCAGGTAGAGAAAGACCTCGCTGCTGCCGACCTGCGACCAGGCGACCTGGCCGTCGATGCCGCTGATCTGCACGGCATAATCGCGGCCGAACGCCGCGGCCCGGGCGCGGGCCTCGTCGGCGACCAGCTTGACGATGGCGTCGCGATACTGGTCGGGGTCCACGATGGTCAGCGCCAGCCCGCCGACGATATCGATGGCGCCGCGGCCGTTGCGCGGCAGGGCTTTGACAAAGCCGTCGAGCCGTTCGCCCGCCGCTGCGGTCGAGCCGGCGAGGCGCGTCTTGACGAGCAGATTGACCTGCGACGTGTCGACCCGCCCGGCCCCGGTAAAGGGCAGCGCCTGGTAATTGGCGCGGGTCACCGGTTGCAGCTCGAAACTGCCCGATACCAGCTCGACCCCGGCCGCCGCGGCGCGGTCGATCGCTGCCGCCAGCATCGTGTGAATCTCGCGGGTGCGGGTGGCGGGGTCACGCGCATCGGACGATATCGCCATGGGCCGCGCGACATAATCGGCCTGGCGGCGCAGCCCGACCACCGGTCGGTCCTGTTGGGCATAGCGCGCATTCTGGCGGTTGCCGGTCACCACGATCTCGCCGAGCCCGGCCGGCTGCTGCGCCTGCACCATCGTGCCGGTCAGCAGCGCCAGTGCCAGCATGATCGCGCGTTTCATCGCCGTCTCCCCACGCCGAAGTTCCGGCATTTCCTTGTCCCGGTCAATGCTGGGGCGTGCGGTCGCGGATCTTGTCGAACCCCGCCTTGATCGCGGCAAAGCGCGCGTTGACCCCGGGTTCGAACTGGGTATCGGTGAAGATATAGGGCCAATCGCCCTCGATCCCCTCGCGCACCAGCTCGCCGACATACAGCGGGTCGATGCCATGGGTGATCGCCGCGATCGCCATCTGGCGAAAGGCATCGTCCTCGCCGGTTTCGGGAGGCAACGCGACGCTGCCGGCCAGGCGATCGGGGATATTGCGCTGCGATTCCATGATGCGGGTGCGGATGAAGCCGGGGCAGAGCACCGACACGCCGATGCCGCGCGCCGCCAGCGCCGGGCGCAAACCTTCCGACAGCGCGACCACGCCATATTTGGTGACGTTGTACGCCGGCGCGACGGCGGCGATGAGCCCGGCCATCGACGCGGTGGACACGATCTGCCCGCCCTCGCCATGGCTTTCAATCAGCGGCCCGAAGATTTCGATGCCCCAGACAACGCTCATCAGATTGACGCCGATCGTCCAGTCCCAGCTCGCGTCATTCCATTCGCCATAGCCGCCCCCGCCGCCGACGCCGGCGTTGTTGACGAGGATATGCACCTTGCCATAGCGCGCGACGGTGGCATCGGCGGCGGCCTGCAACTGCGCCTTCAACGACACATCGGCGACGACGCCCGCGACATCGGCATTGCTCGCCTGCAAGGCAGCGACGGCGGCATCGAGCGCTTCTGCCTCGATATCGCACATCATCACCTTCACCCCGGCCTGCGCCAACGCGGTCGCGATGCCGAGCCCGATGCCCGACGCGGCGCCGGTGACAAAGGCGGTCTTGCCGGCGAGATTGTCCATCTTTTCCCCAAAGGATTGCTTTGCCCGACCATGCGCCGCCACCGCCGCCGGTGCAACGCTTGCCATGGCGGACGCACCCGGCAACAGACAAGGTGATGACCAACGCCCCGCTTCGCCATGGTTTTTCGGTCGCCGCGCTGGCGCCGTTTCGCGGCGGGCGCGGCGCGTTGCGGCTCGGGATGGCAGCGCTGGCGGATGACCAGTGGCGCGACACCGGCCCCGCACAGGCGGCACGCGCGGCGGCAAAGGCGGCGGTGTTCGATGCGGCGCCCGCCAGCCTGATCGTGCGGCCGCAGGCGGCGGCGGCTGTCGCGGAGGTTGCGGCGCTGTATGGCGTCGCGGGGAGTGATCTGCGCGCGGCGGCGCTGGCGGCCTATGAGGACCTGTTGATCCTGCTGCCCCATGGCGACGCCCATGTGCTGCTGGCGGGCGCGCTGGCCTTTCCGACCGACTGGCATCTCGCCGCCAAGATCGGCCACCCGCTGGCGGCGATTCACGCGCCGATCCCGACTTATGCGGCGCGGCTGTCGGCCGGAGTCGACCATGTCTTCGCGACGCTGGCACCGGGGCGGTTGCTCATTCGCAGCAACTGGAACGTGCTGGAAAGCGCGCAGCTGCGCTACCTCCCCGACCGCCCGGCGCTGATGCGCTTCGGCCATGTCACCGCCGCCAACGCCGGGGAAACACTGTTCGTCCGCGTCGAGCGCCAAGTGCTGCGTCGCCTGCCGCAATCGGGCGCGGCGCTGTTCAGCATCGGTGTCTATGTCGAACCGCTGGCCGCCCTGCCGTGCGCCCTGCAGGCTGATCTGGTGGCGGCGGTATGGAGCGTCCCCGACGAAGAGGCCCGCCGCCGCGGCACGCCCGCCTATCGCGATGCGCTCAGTGCCCATGCCGGGCACCGGCCCGGCTTGTGACACGCCGGTGGCGGCCTTGTAATGGCTGTAGCAACATCCGGAGCGCCCGCCGTGCAGCATCCGAAGATCACCGCCATCGGCAACAGCGCCGGCGTTATCCTGCCCAAGGCGGTGCGGGCGCAATCGGACGTGGACCGGGGTGACACCTGGTCGGTGGCCCGCACCGCCAACGGCATCGAATTATCGCCCTATGATCCGACTTATGATGAACGGATGAAGGTCGCTCGCGAGATCATGGCCCGCTATCGCAACCGACGCGACGACGCGCGCCTTCGCGAGCCCGTAACCGCCGGAAGTCATCTCCGGGCGATCCTCACCCTGGCCATTCATGAGTTCACGACCTGGCAGCCAACATCTGCCATTCTTCGGAACGCTTCAAATCGAATTGCTGTCGCTCCCGCAAGCGGATGTCAGCCCGTCGATAAGGCGCGGCGCACACAAGCGATCAGTTCTTCGGTATTCACCGGCTTCGCCAGGATGGGCGCCGCGGCTAGCTCTGGGGGAAGCTGGCTTTTATTGTAGCCAGTGGCGACAACAAACGGAATGCCGAGCGCCACCAGTGCCTTTGCGACCGCAACAGCACTCTCATTTCTCAAGGACGCATCCAATACTGCGACGTCGCAGCAGTCAGGAATGGCCAACTGGGCCAGCGCCTGCGAAACGGTCGGCCAAGGTCCGACGACGTCGAATCCTGCTGTTTCCAGCACCTCGGAAATAAACAGCGCTATGAGGATTTCATCTTCCACGACCAGAACGCGGTGTTTCATGACAGTTCCGCGCGCGTCAAACCGCTCATCCGTCTTCCTTATCCATTATGCTTTCCAACGGACAATCGAGCCGCCACGAAAAGCCGGATGGCGCAAATTCGGTGTCCACGTCACCATCGACGCTCATCCTGACGAGTTTGCCTGTCACGGTCGAACCGAAGCCCTTGTGTTGCGGCGGCACGACGGGCGGCCCGTCCGATTCGATCCAGGTCATGACGAAGCGGTCTGTGTCGGCGCCTGGAACGCGTCGCCAGGTGATGGTGATGCGGCCATGGTCATTGGATAGTGCGCCGTATTTGCTGGCATTGGTCGCGAGCTCGTGGAGCGCCATCCCGATCGTCTGCACGGCAGGAGGCGACAAGCAGACGTCGTCGCCACCAAGGGCAATGCGGTTGCCGAGCAGATCCCTGAAATGGTTGAGTTGGGCCCGGACCAGCGTATCGACCTGCACGCCCTTCCATTCGTTCTCGACAAGCACATCCTGTCCCGCAGCCAGAGATTGGATACGGGCCGCAAAATGCTGCATGAACTCGGCGTGGTCGGTTCCGCGCGTCTGATGCGCTACCGACAGCACGACGCCAAGCAGGTTCTTCGCGCGGTGATTCACCTCGGCCATGAGCATCTGCACATGGTTCTCCCGGTGCTTTTGCTCGGTGATGTCGAGGTTCGTGCCGACCACCCACTCTGTTTTGCCATCGGCACCGGCGCGCGCCACTTCCTCGGCAAGAAGGTGGCGGACGCTGCCGTCGTCGCCTCGCAGGATGCGAAATTCGCGGCTGCTCTCTCCGCATCTGCGGACAGTGTCCTGCAGCACCATGTCCTGGCGAACCGCGTCCTCCGGATGAACGCTGGCGATATAGTCGTTGTACGGGACCGACCCGTCTGCGGTCGGAGAGATGCCATAGAGTTCGAACATCGTGCGATCCCAGCGGACGTCGCCGGTCTCGACATGCCATTGCCAAAGCCCGATCCCCGCGGTCTGCGTCGCGAGGTGCATTTTCATTTCGCTTTCAAGCAAGGCGTCCGCCGCTTCCTTGCGTTCTGCAATGCGGTGCTTCAACTCTTGGACCATCCGTTCCTTGGCTTCGGCAAGGTCCCGGGTGACTTGGCGCTCCCTTGCCAGCTGCTTGTTGGCCGTTTGCATCCCGTGAACAAGGGCCAGATCGGTCGCAACGACGAACACATAGAAGACTAGCGCAACCTTTGCGCCGTCCAGTGCGAACGAATTGAGCGGCGTGACGTAGTAATACCAGGCAACTATTCCACAAAGCAGCGCAGACAAGGCGCCGAAGCGCACGCCGCACAGGAACGATGTCACGATAACAGCCGGGAAGAACGTAACGTAAGGGAAGCCGGGAGGGAGCGCGTCGTTTACGGCAGCCCGCACCAACCATGCGGTCGCAAAAATGCCGAACGTGGCGGCGAGACCGAGGGCCGGATTGTTCTGTGTCAACGGCAGCTGTTCAATCCAGCGCGTCAATCGGCCAGAGGCCGCAGGCTCAGAATCCGTCTCGACCATGCTTCTCTCTGACGCGTGCTTTGTCTTGACGTCAACCTGTTCCTGCCTTTTCCCGGAACAGGAGATCGGGAGGGTGGGGAGCGCGAGCCACCAAAGACAGGTGCCGGCGCGTGCGCCGCAGCGATAGCAATGGTTTCCCTGAACGGACGGCGGCTATCACGATCTGTTCTGGGCGACCGCAAGGCGAGGATAGAGTGCGTTGCCGATATCGTGCTTCTCGACCTCCGAACGGCGGCTTTTGCCCCAAGCGATCGCTCGCAGATTGACACCGGAACGACCGGAACCGGGTCGGGCGCAGTCGATTATCGCCTTTCACGGTTTGGGGGGCGATCGGTCCTTGCCGATTGATGCGATCATGTGGCCTGCCGCGTTGACAGCCCGGTTCGGTCCGCCCCTGTCCTACAGGCGACATTTCTGCCAAGGTGCCCTTGCTATTCGCTCTTTGAAATCGTCAATATCATTCAAGCGCGCAAACAGCGCCCCACAAACCCTACAGCCAGAAAATTTCAAAAACGCATCCGGCGTGACTTTCGTGACTTTCTTAATTTTTGCCCGTCCGTCAAATCTTGCGCGGCATCCGCCACGGCAACATCCATTGCACCACCGGTGACCGGAAACGGTCGAGCGACAGGCTTTCGTGGACGGCGACGACGTTCTGCCCGAACATCCGGCTGCTCAGCGCCGAGCGCGAATAGAAGGGTGTGTCTTCCCAGGTGGCGCGCAGCCGGGCATCATGGCCGGTGTCGGCGCGGGTCAGGCGGTCGACGCGCCAGTTCGTGCGCGGCAGGACGATGGGCGCGGGCATTTCGCAGACTTCGGCATTGCCATCGTTACCGATGCGCAGCGCCATCCCGAAATCGTCGCCGCTGCGGAGCTTGCCTTCATAGATCACCGCAGTTTCGCCGCCCGCAAGGTGGGCGCGTGACCATTGCCAATCGGCGAACCCGTCTTCCAATGGCTCGCTGCCATGGTTGGAATCGAGATAGCCCTGGCCGCTCCAGGCGATATCGGGGTCGGCAAAGGCGACATCGACCCGGGCGAGGGGGGCGAGCGGCGCCCAGATGTGGCGCCCCTGCGGATCGAGGCGGAAGCGGCGCTGGCCGAGCACTTGCGGGGTGAGACGGATCTTGCCGCGCACCGGGAGGGGCAGCAGCGCGCCTTTCTCCTCGACATCGATGGTCAGCGCATTGCCGTCCCAATGGACATGGCTGGGGCCGATTTTCAGCGTCGAACGGTCCCGCCACAGCGCGCCCTGGCCGCGCTCGGTCATCGCCCAGCGCCGGCCGCGCGGGCCATAAAGCGCGACGTTGAGCGAGACGTGATTTTCCGGGAAGAACCGCCCGCTGGCCTTGTAATAGGGCGAAAAGACCGAGCCGATGAAGGCGATGACGGTCAGGCCGTACTGGCCGTCGTCCGATTCGGCGTCGAGATACCACCAGCTATAGCCATTGGCCGGGACGGCGCCGTCGAAGCGCGGGCCGAAAGGATCGCAGCGCTCGCCAAGCGGCCGGACAAGGCCGCCATCGGGACGCCCGCCCCCGGGTGCGCCGACCCCCCCGCGAGCCACAATCCCGGCAGGCCAGTGCGGCTGCCCGGCCGGCGGAAGCTGGCCTGCCATCCGTGCGATGCCCGTCCATAAAGGGCTCCACCCGTCGAAGGGAACAGGGTTTCGAACATCCCCGGGTCCACCGGCACCTGGGTCCTGGGCGTCAGCGTCAGGCCGCAGCGCTGGAGGGCCGCCAGGGTCGCTGTCTGACATGCTGCAATCTCCGTCTGGGTCGGGGGGCGGTGGTCACCGCGGGCAGGGGCATTGACGATCAACTGGAAACGTTCGGGGCCGTCGGGCGGCGGCCCCAGCCCGCGATCCTGGGCGCACACATAGACGCTGGGCGCTGACGGCAGGCGGCCTTCGCCGAAGATCTGCCGGAATTCAAGGGCGTAATCATCGGAGAAAAAGACATTGTGGCGATCGAGATCGAAACCCCGTGCGTCGGCGGTCATCATGGTGACAAGGGCTGAGAGCGAGCGTTTGGCGGGCGGCGTGCCCTTGACGACGCGCGCCGGCTCCGGCCCGAAACGGCCATCGGCGAGCGCGCTGGCGTCGCAATTGGCGAGGACATCGCCGGCCATGATTTCTTCGCTGTCGGCAAGGCGCACGCCGACAGCGCGGCCGCCCCGGACAATGATGCTGGAGACAGGGGCGTTGTAGCGGAATTTCGCGCCGCGCGCCGTCGCCAGTGCCGCCAGCGCTTCGGCAACCTTGTGCATGCCGCCTTCGACGAGCCAGACGCCGCGCGCTTCCAGATGCGCGATGAGCATCAGCGTCGCGGTGGCATCATAGGGCGAGGCGCCGCAATAGGTGGCGTAGCGACCATAAAGCTGGTGGAGGCGCGGGTCCTTGAAGTGCTTGCCCAGCGCTTTCCACAGTGTCTGGAAGGGGTTGATCGCCAGCATCTCGCCCATGCCCGACAGGCCGAAGCGGAAAGCGAGGCCGACCGGCGTGGTGACGGGGGCCTCCATATAGCGGTGTTCGAGGGCGTTCCAGATGCGCGCGGCTTCGGCGCGGAAGGAGTCGTAGCCGCGCGCTTCGGCGGCACCGGCAAAGGCGCCGATGGCATCGCGGCTGCGCGCCGGATCGGCCCAGAGATCGAGGTTCGAACCGTCCCCCCAGGCGTGGCGGGCAAGGCGGTCGGACTTGACCAAAGTCAGATGATCATCGAGCCGTTCACCGAGGCTTTCGAACAGTGCTTCGAAGATCCAGCGCGCGGTGAAGACAGTGGGGCCGGCATCGATGGCGACGCCGTCACACGAGACGGTGCGCAGCTTGCCGCCCGGGGTCGCCATGCGTTCGACAACGGTGACCGGCACGCCGGCACCGGCAAGCTGGACGGCGGCGACAAGGCCGCCGATACCGGCTCCGATGATGACGACTCCCGTTTCCTGTTCCACGACGTTCCCCAAGGGCCGGGCCACCCGAATCCGGCCCGGCGAAGTTATTGCCATGATTGACCGCACCGCGCCGACTGTCCAGAGTCGATGACAGTATGACCGACCCAATAAACCCGCCCGGTTGGCGCGAACGCTGGCTGCTGCAGCGCAATCGCATCCTGTCCAACCCGCATTTCCAGCGTTGGTCGATGCGGCTGCCGCTGCTGCGCGGCACGGCGCGCTATCACGCCAATGCGATGTTCGGGGTGATCACCGGCTTCGTCTACACCAAGACGCTGACCGCGGCGGTCGATCTCGGCATCATCGCGGCGCTCGCCCGGGCGCCCGAATCGACTTCCGTGTTGGCAATAGCGGCCGGGCTCGAGGAAGCGGCGATGATGCGGCTGCTGGCGGCGGCGGCGTCGATCGATCTCGTCGAGGCGCTGCCCGGCAATCGCTGGACGCTCGGCCAGCGCGGCGCGGCGCTGGCCAGCAACCAGGGCGCGCTGGCGATGATCGAGCATCACAAGCTTTTCTATGCCGATCTCGCCGACCCCGTGGCGATGCTGAAGCGGGGCCGCGGGCAGGGTGAGCTGGCGGCATTCTGGAGTTATGCCGAAGCCGCCGGGCGCGGTGAGCCGGCAGCGACGGCGGCGGAGGATGAGGCGACGCGGGCCTATTCGGCGCTGATGGCGGCGTCGCAGCCGATGGTGGCCGAACAGGTGCTCGACAGTTTCGATTTCGGCCGTCACCGCCGCCTGCTCGATATCGGCGGCGGCCATGGCGCCTTTGTTCGTGAAGTGGCCAGGCGCCATCCGGGGCTGGAACTGGCACTGTTCGACCTGCCGCCGGTGGCTGCCCACGCGCGCGAAATCCTCGATGCGCAGGGCCTGCCGCAGATCGCGGCGCATGGCGGCAGCTTTCGCGATGATCCGATCCCCGGTGGCGCGGACCTGATCACGTTGGTGCGGATCCTCCATGATCATGATGACGCGGTGGTGCTGGCGCTGCTGAAAGCGGTGCGCGCCGCGTTGCTGCCAGGGGGCACGCTGCTGATTGCCGAACCAATGGCAGGGACGAAAGGCGCCGAAGCGATGGGCGATGCCTATTTCGGGCTATACCTGTGGGCGATGGGTTCCGGGCGGCCGCGCAGTGTTGCTGCCTACACCGAAATGCTGCGTGCAGCTGGCTTTGCCCGGGTGCGCGAACGGCGCACCGGGTTGCCGATGGTGACGAGGTTACTGGTCGCAACCGCTTGATCGCATTACCCACAATTTTTGCGGGCCGAAAGCGTCAAGCTAGCTTTACAACTGAAGTTGTTGGGATAGGATGCAGGAATGTTGAGGAAGGCGGCCATCGAGTGGCCTTCCCTGGGGAGCATGAATGGAAACGTTGGCAGTGGTCGTCGAAGCGCCGGGGCAAGTTGCTCTCCGCACGCTCGGCATGACGCCGCCTGAAGGTGATGATCTGGTTGTCGCGGTCGACTACAGCGGCATCTCGATGGGCACCGAAAAGCTGATGTACAACGGCTCGATGCCGATGTTTCCGGGCATGGGTTATCCGCTGGTTCCAGGTTACGAAGCGGTCGGTCGGGTGGTCGATGCAGCGCCGGATGGCCGGCATCGCATCGGCGAAACGGTGTTCGTGCCGGGATCGTCAAAATTCATCGGTGCGCGCGGGCTGTTCGGTGGTTCGGCGAGCACGCTGATCACCGGGTCGGCGCGGGTGCTCGGCATTCCGTCGGGGCTTGGCGACACCGCCGTGCTGATGTCGCTGGCTGCGACCGCCCAGCACGCGCTGGTCGGCGGTGCACTGCCCGATCTCATCATCGGTCATGGCGTTCTCGGGCGCTTGCTGGCGCGGATGGCGATCGCTGCGGGCGGGGCCGCGCCGACGGTGTGGGAAATCAACCCCGATCGCATGGCGGGCGGCGATGGCTACACGGTCACCACCCCCGATCAAGACGAGCGCCGCGATTATCTGAGCATTTATGACGCCAGTGGCGATTCGAATATTCTCGATCCGGCAATCATGCGCACGGCGCGTGGTGGCGAGATCGTGCTGGCTGGCTTTTATGCTGATCCGCTCAACTTCCAGTTTGCGCCGGCCTTTCGCCGCGAAACGCGGATTCGGATTGCCACCGAATTCCTGCCCGCCGACCTGGCGGCAGTGATTGCCATGGTCGACAATGGGCAGTTGTCGCTTGATGGCCTGGTCACCAACCTGGTGCCGGCGGCGAGTGCCGCCACTGCCTATGGCCAGGCCTTTTCCGACGCGACCTGCCTGAAGATGGTATTCGACTGGAGAGACGCAGCATGAGCATCAACGCCCTTCTCGAAGAGGCTGCGGCCCTTCGTGCCGAAGCCGACATGGAACCCGATCCGGTCCACACCGGCGAAGTGACCAAGGAAACCCAGATCATCGCCATCTATGGCAAGGGCGGCAGCGGCAAGTCCTTCGCGCTCGCCAATCTCAGCTACATGATGGCGCAGCAGGGCAAGCGCGTGCTGCTCATCGGCTGCGACCCGAAGTCGGACACGACCTCGCTGCTGTTCGGCGGCAAGGCGACCCCGACGATCATCGAGACGAGTGCCAAGAAGAAGCTGGCCGGCGAGGAAATCAGCATCGAGGATGTCTGCTTCCAGCGCGATGGCGTTTTCGCGATGGAACTCGGTGGACCGGAAGTCGGCCGCGGCTGCGGTGGGCGTGGCATCATTCACGGCTTCGAAACGCTCGAAAAGCTCGGTTTTCACGACTGGGGCTTCGATTACGTGTTGCTCGATTTCCTCGGCGACGTGGTGTGCGGCGGCTTCGGCCTGCCGATCGCGCGTGACATGTGCCAGAAAGTCATCGTCGTCGCGTCCAACGACCTGCAATCGCTTTATGTCGCCAACAACGTCTGCAAGGCGGTCGAATATTTCCGCAAGATGGGTGGCAACGTCGGCGTCGCCGGCATCCTGATCAACAAGGATGACGGCTCGGGTGAAGCCCAGGCGTTTGCCGATGCGGTGGGCATTCCGGTGCTGGTCTCGATTCCGGCGCATGAGGATATTCGCAAGAAATCCGCCAATTACCAGATTATCGGCACCAACGAGAGCCAGTGGGGCCCGTTGTTCGAAAGCCTGGCGGAAAATGTCGAAACCGCGCCGCCGGTGCGCCCGACCCCGCTCGACCAGGACGGACTGCTCGGCTTGTTCAAGCCCGAAGATACCGGTGGCAATTTCACGCTGAAGCCTGCCAGCCAGGCCGATATGCGCGGCGGTGAATTCGTGACCAAGCCGACCCTGGAAGTTGTTTACGACAATGTCTGACAATCTCGATCTCGAGGTGCCGGTGGCACCGGTGGCCGAAGGCGGCGCTGTCGCCGAAGGCGCTGGCTGCCACGCCGGTGCCGACACGATGCGCGAGGCCGCCGCCAAGGCCGGCAAGTCGGAAGTGCTCGATCGCTATGCGGCCGATTACCCCAAAGGTCCGCATGACCAGCCGCAATCGATGTGTCCGGCCTTTGGCTCGCTCCGCGTCGGCCTGCGCATGCGCCGCACCGCGACGATCCTGTCGGGCTCGGCGTGCTGCGTCTATGGGCTGACCTTCACCTCGCACTTCTACGGCGCGCGCCGTACCGTCGGCTATGTGCCGTTCAATTCCGAATCCCTCGTCACCGGCAAGCTGTTCGAGGATATCCGCGACGCCGTCTACCAGATGGCCGATCCGGCGCTGTACGACACCATCGTCATCACCAATTTGTGCGTGCCGACCGCGTCGGGCGTGCCGCTGCAATTGCTCCCCGATGTCATCAACGGCGTCCGCATCATCGGCATCGATGTGCCGGGCTTCGGCGTACCGACCCATGCCGAAGCCAAGGACGTGCTCGCCGGCGCCATGCTCGCCTTTGCGCGCAAGGAAGTCATGGCGGGACCGGTGGCGGCGCCGGCGGTGCGCCAGGACTTGCCGACGATCACCCTGCTCGGCGAAATGTTCCCGGCCGACCCTGTCGGCATCTCGATGATGCTCGAGCCGATGGGCCTGGCCGCCGGGCCGGTCGTGCCTACGCGCGAATGGCGCGAGCTTTATTCGGCGCTCGATTGCGCCGCGGTTGCCGCGATCCACCCCTTTTACACCGCCAGCGTGCGCGAATTCCACGCTGCCGGCCGCAAGGTGGTCGGCAGCGCGCCGGTCGGCCGTGATGGCACCGCCGACTGGCTCGCCGCGATCGGCGATGCCTGCGGGATTAGCGCCGACAAGATCGCCGCAGCGCAGAACAAGTTCTTGCCCGCCATCGCCGCGGCGCTCTCCGCCAAGCCGATCGAGGGGCGCATTACGGTTTCGGGCTATGAAGGTTCGGAATTGCTTGTGGCCCGGTTGCTGGTCGAATCGGGCGCTGACGTGCCCTATGTCGGTACTGCCTGCCCGCGCACGGCATGGTCGGACCCCGATCGCGAATGGCTGGAGGCAAAGGGCACGCGTATCCAGTATCGCGCCAGCCTCGAACAGGACATCGCCGCGGTCGACGAATATCGCCCCGACCTGTCGATCGGCACGACGCCGGTGGTGCAGCACGCCAAGAGCCATGCCATTCCCGGCCTGTATTTCACCAATCTCATCTCGGCGCGGCCGCTGATGGGCCCGGCGGGGGCGGGGAGCCTGGCGCAGGTCATCAACGGCGCGCTCGGCAACAAGGCGCGCTTCGACACGATGCGCGAATTCTTTGAAGGCGTCGGTGAAGGCTATTCGGCCGGCATCTGGGAGGATACTCCCAGCGATCGCCCCGATTTCAAGAAGAAATATGCCGCCAAGATGATCGCATCGGCAAAGGCCGAAGAGGCGATCGGCTCATGACGCTTATCCTCGATCACGATCGGGCCGGCGGCTATTGGGGCGCCGTATACGCCTTTACCGCCATCAAGGGGCTGCAGGTCATCATCGATGGCCCGGTTGGCTGCGAAAACCTGCCCGTCACCTCGGTGTTGCACTATACCGACGGCCTGCCGCCCCACGAGCTGCCGATCGTGGTTACCGGGCTCGGTGAGCAGGAACTCGGCCGCGACGGGACCGAGGGCGCCATGAAACGGGCGTGGAAAACGCTTGATCCGGCGCTGCCGGCGGTCGTCGTTACCGGCTCGATCGCCGAAATGATCGGCGGTGGCGTGACACCCGAAGGTACGAATATTCAGCGATTCCTGCCGCGCACCATCGATGAAGACCAGTGGCAGGCGGGCGACCGCGCACTGACCTGGCTGTGGACGCAGTTCGGCCCCAAGAAGACCCCGCCGCTGCGCCCGCGCAAGGAAGGCGCCAAGCCCAAGGTCAATATCATTGGGCCGATGTATGGCACCTTCAACATGCCGTCGGACTTGCACGAGATTCGCCGGCTCGTCGAAGGCATCGGTTGTGAGGTCAACCTCGTTTTCCCGCTCGGTACGCATCTCGCCGATATTCGCCGGCTCGCCGATGCCGAAGTCAATATCTGCATGTATCGCGAATGGGGTCGCGGGCTCTGCGAAGCGCTCGAGCGGCCCTATCTGCAGGCGCCGATCGGGTTGAATTCGACGACGTTGTTCCTGCGCAAGCTTGCCGAGCTGACCGGGCTTGATGCCGAACCCTTCATCGAGAAGGAAAAGCACACGACGATCAAGCCGTTGTGGGACCTGTGGCGCTCGGTGACGCAGGACTTCTTCGGCACGGCCAGCTTTGCCATCGTTGCCACCGAAACCTATGAACGCGGCCTGCGCAGCTTCCTTGAAGACGATATGGGGCTGCCCTGCACCTTCAGCTTCAAGCGTACCGCCGGGATCAAACCCGACAATGCCGCGGTGATCGAGGCGTTGAAGACCAATCCGCCGCTGATCATGTTCGGCAGCTATAACGAACGCATGTACATGGCCGAGCTTGGCAGCCGGTCGGTCTATGTGCCGGCAAGCTTCCCCGGCGCCGCGATCCGCCGTCACACCGGTTCGCCCTTCATGGGCTATTCGGGGGCAACCTATCTTGTTCAGGAAGTCTGCAACGCATTGTTCGATGCGCTGTTCTTTATTCTGCCGCTCGCCAGCCAGATGGACCGCGCTGAAGCAACGCCATCGCGGCTGCTCGAATCGGTCGCCTGGGATGATGATGCGCGGTCCGAGCTCGATGTGCTCGTCGACAAGCAGCCGGTGTTGGTACGCATCTCGGCCGCCAAGCGACTTCGCGATGCCGCAGAGCGCGCGGCGCGTGACGCCGGCGAGAAAATCGTCACCCGCGAACGGTTGTTCGCGGCGTCGCAACTATTTGAATCTCAGGCTGCATGAGCCTCTGGTCCTTTCATAAACACTGCGGCATAGTGTCCCGGGGTGTAACCTTTGGTTCGACAGAACCTCGACCACTTTGCGGTGGATTCCAACGCCGCAAAGCTGCCGGTCGGGCGAGGCCATCCCGGCCCCGTGCGGCGGATAAAATGGAGGAAACTACATGAGTGATAAAATGTTGGGTCCAGGTACATACCTGACCGACGCCGAAGCGAAGGAGTTCCACAAGGGCTTTGTTGCCAGCATGGGCTTTTTCACCTTCGTCGCGATCGTCGCGCACTTCCTCGTCTGGGAATGGCGTCCGTGGCTGGGTTCGCCCAAGGCCTATGCCGCCGTCGAACAGAATGTCCAGCAGGCCGATGCGACCACCGTCGCAACGCCGAACGGTTAAGGAGCGAAGACAATGTGGAGAGTTTGGCAAGCATTCAACCCGCAGCGCCTTCTTCCGGCCCTGGCGATCTTCCTGTTCACCCTGGCAGTGCTGATTCACTTCATCCTGCTCAGCACCGACCGGTACAACTGGCTCGATGGCGCCGAACCGGCGGCACCCGCCGCATCGGCCGCGATCACCACGTCGACGGAATCAGCCTGAGTTCGCTGGTTCGGCGAACGTGTTGCGTAACAGGTAAAGCGAGACGGGCAGGGCGAATTTGTCGCCTTGCCCGCCCCGCACCACAAGCTAGAATTCCTGCATGGCATTTCAGGTGGAATGCCATCCGGGGGGGAGGTGCGCCATGGCGCTCTTGAGTTTCGAACGGAAATATCGCGTTCGGGGAGGCACGCTGGTTGGCGGTGACCTTTTCGATTTCTGGGTAGGGCCCTTCTACGTTGGGTTCTTCGGCGTCACGACCATCTTCTTCGCAACGTTGGGAACCGCGTTGATCCTGTATGGCGCGGCGATCGGCCCGACGTGGAACCCGTGGCTCATCAGTATCGCGCCCCCCGACATCAGTTATGGCCTCAACCTCGCGCCGCTGCGCGAAGGCGGCCTCTGGCAGATCATCACCATTTGCGCCGTCGGTGCCTTTTCCAGTTGGGCGCTGCGCGAAGTGGAAATCTGCCGCAAGCTGGGCATGGGCTATCATGTGCCCTTCGCGTTCGGCGTCGCGATCTTTGCTTATGTTTCGTTGGTGGTAATTCGCCCGATGTTGATGGGTGCCTGGGGCTTTGGCTTTCCCTATGGCATCTTCAGCCACCTCGATTGGGTGTCGAACACCGGCTACCAATATCTGCATTTTCACTACAATCCGGCACACATGCTGGCGGTGAGCTTCTTCTTCACCACCACGCTGGCGCTCGGCATGCACGGCGCGCTGGTGCTTTCGGCGGTCAATCCGGCCAAGGGCACCGATGTCAAATCGCCGGAATATGAAGATACCTTCTTCCGCGATCTCATCGGTTACTCGGTCGGCACCCTCGGCATTCACCGTGTCGGGCTGCTGCTGGCGCTCAACGCCGGCTTCTGGAGTGCGGTCTGCATCATCCTGTCGGGGCCCTTTTGGTCACGTGGTTGGCCGGAATGGTGGACTTGGTGGCTCAACCTGCCGATTTGGCGCTGAGGGGAGATAGACCATGGCTTATCAGAACATCTTCACCCAGGTGCAGGTCCGCGGCGAGCTTGAAGCTGGCGTGCCGCTGCCTGCCAGCAACGATCCCCGTTTTGGCCCCTTCGGTTTCACCTACTGGATGGGCAAGTTCGGCGGCACCCAGATCGGTCCCGTCTACCTCGGCACGCTCGGTGTTGCCTCGTTGCTTATGGGGACGCTTGCGTTTCTCATCATCGGGTTCAACTTCTGGGCGCAGGTCAATTGGGATCCGATCCAGTTCGTCCGCCAGTTGTTCTGGCTGTCGCTCGAGCCGCCGCCCGCCAAATATGGCCTCAAGATTCTGCCGCCGCTCGCCGAAGGCGGCTGGTGGCTGATCACCGGGGCGTTCCTGACCGCGTCGATCCTGCTCTGGTGGGCGCGCACCTATCGCCGCGCCGTCGAACTGCAGATGGGCACGCATGTCGCCTGGGCCTTTGCCTCGGCAATCTGGCTTTACCTGGTGCTCGGCTTCATCCGCCCGCTTGCCATGGGCAGCTGGGCCGAAGCAGTGCCGTTCGGCATCTTCCCACACCTTGATTGGACCGCCGCTTTTTCGATCCGCTACGGCAATCTGTTCTACAATCCGTTCCACGCGCTTTCGATTGTCTTCCTGTATGGTTCGACCCTGCTGTTCGCCATGCACGGCGCCACCATCCTTGCCGTCGGCCGCTATGGTGGTGAACGCGAAATCGAACAGATTACCGATCGCGGTACGGCTTCGGAGCGCGCTGCGCTGTTCTGGCGCTGGACGATGGGTTTCAACGCGACGATGGAATCGATCCATCGCTGGGCCTGGTGGTTCGCGGTGCTGACAACGCTTACCGGCGGCATCGGCATCCTGCTCACCGGCACGGCCGTCGATAACTGGTATCTCTGGGCGGTCGAGCACAAGTTCGCGCCGGCCTATCCGTCGACCGGCGTCGTCGATCCGGCCACGCTTCCGGGAGCACCGCAATGATCCGCAAACTCGTCTCGATGAGCCTTGTGCTGCCGGCGCTGCTGCTGGCAGGGTGCGAGGTCGGCACAAAGGTGACCGATCAGAGCGGTTACCGCGGCACCGGCATGAACCAGGTTGCGCTGAAGCGCACACTGCCTGCTGCCGACGTCGTTCCAGAGCCGCTGTATGAGCTGACGCCGGAAATGCGCCAGGGGCCGACTGCCAAGCAGACTTACCAGAATGTCCAGGTGCTGGGTGACATCAGCGCCGAAGAGTTCAACTATACCATGGCGGCTATTTCGGCCTGGGTCGCCCCGGTAGAGGGGGAAAACGGCGGCTGCAACTATTGCCACAACCCCGAAAATATGGCGTCCGACGAGAAATATACCAAAGTCGTCGCGCGCAAGATGTTGCAGATGACTCGTGACATCAATGCCAAGTGGACGCCGCATTTTTCGCTGAGCAAATATGCCGGCAACGGTGCAGGCGTGACCTGCTGGACGTGCCATCGCGGCCAGCCGGTGCCCAAGTACAACTGGTCGGCCGCGTTGCCCGATCCCAAGGGTATTGCCGGTAACAAGCACGGTCAGAACACGCCGTCACTCGGCGCTGCCTATTCGTCGTTGCCCAATGGTTCGTTCGAATCGCTGCTGCAGGGAAAGAACGTCATCCGGGTGCAGGCGACAAGCGCCTATCCCTCGCAATATGTCGAATCGATCCAGAAGACCGAAAAAACCTATGGCTTGATGATGCACATGTCGCAGGGCCTGGGGGTGAACTGCACCTATTGCCATAACAGCGACAATTTCGCGAACTGGTCGAACTCGCGTCCGCAGCGCGTCAACGCCTGGTACGGTATCCGTATGGTGCGAGACATCAACGACAATTACATCACGTCACTCGGCAAGGTCTGGCCGGCGAACCGGCTCGGCCCGGCGGGCGATCCCAAGAAAGTGTTCTGCACCACCTGCCACCAGGGCAAGAACAAGCCGCTCGGCGGGGTGAACATGCTCAAGGATTACCCGGCGTTGAAGGGGGCGCCGCATGACATGTCGGCACCGCCCGCACCGCCGATGGAAGCGATGCCGGCGCCGCTGCCGGTCGCGGCGATCGACACGACCAAACCAGCGGCCTGATCCTGCGTTCTTCCAAAAATTACGGCCCGGGTGGCGACACCCGGGCCATTTTGTATCGAAGGACCGCCAAAGCGTGACCGCTGGCAAACCTATTTGCTCTTGGCGGGCGGCACTTCGGATTCGGCAACGCGCTGCCAGGCGCCAAGACCGCAGCCGCCAAACTCCATGCGGCTGAACGGATCGACGACCGAAACGACATCACCGCGACACTGGCGATCGTTGAGGCTGCGGGTGATCAGCGCGCGGTTGCGACCATAGGCAGCACAGGCCGGCCCCAGGTTATGCCACCAGCCGCTGTTCGTGCGGGCGAAATAGCCTTGTTCGGCGGTCATTCGCCGCGCCTTGATATCGCGGTTGGCAAGGCATTCCTGTGTCTCGGCAGGCGGTGCTTCGGCGGCGATCACCGGCATTGCAGTGGCGAGCAACAGCAGGGGAACAAGAATACGCATAAGACACCTCGAGGCTGATGAGTCCTCTTACGCCGAAACCCGACCGATGTCAGCGTGGCACCGAGCCGCCCGGGATGCGATCGAGCGCGGCCAGGATCGCACGTCGATGGGTGAAGTGCAAAAAGCGCCCCCCGTCGGCAACGACCTCGAACGTTGCCGCCGGAAAAGCCTGCCGCCAAAAGACTTCTGCCTCGGCGAAGCTGTACAACGGGTCATGCGCGCCGGTGATGATCGTCCAGTGCCTTGAGTCGGCAAGACTGGGCGGCAGCGCGCCGGCGCCGTGCGCCTGCACTTCGGCCAGAAAGCCCAGCATGCCAAGCGACGATTGCCGCGAGGCACGCACCATGTCGGCGAGATTGCCGGGCTCATCGAGCGCAGCCTCATCGATCGGGCTGCCGTTGACGCTTTGCCGCAACATCCGGGCGATGACAGCCGAACTGGTGCGGCGCGAGAGGATCCGCGCAAAGGCCTGTGCCAACCGGGCATTGCCGAAAAACAGCGCCTTGCCGCGCCCCATCATGCCTTCGAGCCGCTTGTCGAGCGCAGCCGGCGGCTCCGGGCCGACGAGTACGCCGCCAAGCACGCGATCCCCGAGCAGCGCGGCCGTCGTGGCAATCGCTGTGCTGGCTGTGCGGGCGTAAAGCGTCACCTGTCCGATACCGAGCGCATCGAGAATATCCCCGGCATCGCGCGCCGCTTCGACAAACGGACCATCGGCGCCCGAAATCATGTCTGTCAGGCCAAATCCGGGCCGATCGAAGGCGATTGGCCGCCAGCCTGCCGCCTGCAGATCGGCAATCAGCGGGCGTGACTGGTGGCGGCCCCCTACCGCTGGATGAAACATCAGTAGCGGCCGGCCGCGCCCAAAATGCGCCAACGCGCCATGATCGGTCACGGCAATCCGCCCCGGCGCGCGTCGGCGAGCAAGCAAGCGCAGCGGCTCGGCATCGACGCCGCGTAGTTCGACCTCGACACTGCACGCCGTCGCCAGCCCGGCGAGCGCATCGATTTCGGCGGCGATGCGTGCGAGATCGACGGCGTTGGCGACGCCACAGGCCTGGAAGACGATGCGCAGATCGGCCTTGGCACCATGGCTCGAAATGCCCAATGCCAGCGCTGCACTGTCGCGCGTCGCGCCGCGTGCCAACGCCTGCGCCAGTTCGGCCTGGCGTAACGTGAGCCCGAACAGTTCGGCGAACAGCCGCGTGCTGCCTTCGGGTGGACGAACGCCGCCGGCAGCGGCGGACAGGATGCGGCGCACCAGATCGGTCTGGCGCGCTGCACCCGTCTTGCGCATCGCCGACGCCACCAGTTTGCGGGCGGTTTCATAGGCGACATCGGTATCCTGCGCCGCGGCCTGCAAATCACCACGACGCGACAGCGCGGCGGCGAGACGGCTTTCCTGCGGCGACAGGCCATAGGCATGGGCCGCCTGGTCCCAGGCAGCCAGATCGGGGCGGAAGGCAACAATGGCGAATTCGCCGTCACCACGATCAAGCGCTTCGCGCACCTGCGCCGCCAACGGCCAGTTGCGCGCCATCGCCTGGGTGGCGGCAGCAACCGCGACCGGGCGGCCGGTACGATCATCGGCGATTGCCGAAACACTGGGGCGATTTATGCCGACGCGGGCGACCACCGCTGCCAACGGATCGGGACCGCCAAGCCAATCGAGAAAGCGCGGTTCGGCGGTGATCACGCGCCCGGCACGGTCGCAGACGGCG
>JANPKK010000077.1:0-10370 GCA_031426015.1 Alphaproteobacteria bacterium | reverse complement strand
ATCCTGCATCAACACGCGTGCCGGGCGGTAATTGATCTCGTGATCCGACTTGCCGGTGCCGAGCCAGGCGACGAGCGCCTTCAGATCATCGACCTTGACCGTGCTGCCATCTTCGAAGCGCAGCAGGTTTTCGAAAAGCACTTTCATCGAATACGGCAGCCGGCTGATATCGCCAAGCGCATCGGCGGCGGCGGCGAGGCTGTAATAGGCGTAGGTCTTGCCGCCGACACTGAGGCTGCGGCGCGTTTTCAAGCTGTCCTGTCCGATGGCGGTCATGGTCTTGTCCCTGTTCCCCGGTGAGTCCCGAGCGGCTTAGCCTATTGCGAGCGATGCGAAAAGGCGGCGTTGGCCTGTTCCGGCACCAGGTTTTGCGGCGGTCAGGCGTGCCGGCGCGCGCGCCGGCGCATGGCGGCGCCCGTCAGCCCGAAGCCGGTGATCAGCAT
This sequence comes from Alphaproteobacteria bacterium, assembly GCA_031426015.1. GTDB lineage: Bacteria > Pseudomonadota > Alphaproteobacteria > Sphingomonadales > Sphingomonadaceae > Sandarakinorhabdus. The sequence goes on along the minus strand of JANPKK010000077.1, from coordinate 9,927 downwards.
TGTCCAGCTTTGCGGTTCCGGGACACCGACATTGATATCGAGCACGATATGGCCATTGCCGGTCAGGCCCTGCCAATTGACCTGGATATCATCCTCATTGACGATGATTCGCGAGGCATCGAAACCGGCATAGCTGGTGGCCGGATTGATCATGGCATTCTGGAATCGCGGCAGCGTGCCGTAGAAATCGACCAGCACAAAGCCGTTGAAACTGGTGCTTTCCCAGACACAGCCGGGACCGCAAAAGGCATCGAGCGTGAGAGTCCGGTCGTCGACGGTCGCCGACGCAATGCCGTTGTAAAGGGTCGGCCCCGATGTCCCGACAATGGTGTCCGCCGGAAAGAACGGGCTTTCCGACAGGCTGGGGAAATTATAGAAAACCTTGACGGTTGCCCCGAGCAGATAGGTTGCCGAAGCCGGGGTGGTCGGCACTGCCGCGGCAAGCGCCAAAGCGACGATCAGCATTCGTTTCATGGCGCGCAGCCCCGCGTTTGCCTTGCGACAGGATGCGCCATTGCCGGCGGCTTTGCAACGGATGCGTTGGCCAGCGGCCGTGGCGTGTGCCGCCCGGCGCGAAATGGCCGGGGGCCGTTGCCACAAGCGACGGCGCGCGCCATATCACGCCGCATGGCTTCGCCCGAAATCGATGCGCTTTCGCAGGCGCTGGCCCGGCTGCCCGGTCTTGGCCCGCGGTCGGCGCGGCGCGCGGTGCTCCACCTCATCAAGAAGCGCGAGACGGCGCTGGGGCCACTGATTGCGGCGTTGCAGGCGGTCGAGCAGAACCTCGTCACCTGTTCGACCTGCGGCAATGTCGATACCCGCGATCCGTGCGGGGTGTGCACCGATCCGCGGCGCGACCCGACGACGCTGTGCGTGGTCGAGGAAGTCGCCGATCTGTGGGCGCTCGACCGGGCGAGGCTGTTTCCCGGGCGCTATCATGTTCTCGGCGGGCGGCTGTCGGCGCTCGATGGCGTGCGGCCCGAGGATCTGGCGATCGCGTCGCTGCTGGTGCGGGTCGCCGATGGCGCGATTGCCGAGGTCGTGCTGGCGATGAACGCGACGCTCGAGGGCCAGACGACGATGCATTATGTGGCGGAACGGCTGGCATCGTCGGGGGTGCGGGTGATGCAGCTGGCGCATGGCCTGCCGGTGGGGGGCGAGCTCGATTATCTTGACGAGGGCACGCTGGCGCTGGCGCTCAGGGCACGGCGGCAGGTGGAATAGGCTTTCTTGACCCTTCGGCCCGGCATCCCTACATCGCCGCCATGGCCATTCTCGACATCATCGAAGCTCCCGACGCGCGACTGCGGGTTATTTCCACGCCGGTCGCGCACGTCACCGATGCGCACCGCGCGCTGATCGCCGACATGTTCGAGACGATGTACGACGCGCCGGGTATCGGCCTCGCCGCGATACAGGTCGGTGTCGCCGAGCGCATCCTTGTCATCGATTTGCAGCGCCCCGAGGACCCCGATGCGCCGGAGCCCGAAAGCGACGAGGACGCCAAGAAGATCAAATGGGTGCGCGATCCAAAGGTTTTCATCAACCCGGAGATCACCTGGGAATCCGATGATTTCGCCGTCTACAACGAAGGCTGCCTGTCGGTCCCCGAAATGTATGCCGATGTCGACCGGCCGGCCAAGATTCGCGCCACCTGGCTCGATGAGCAGGGCGTGGCGCATGACCAGGAAATCGATGGCCTGCTGGCGACCTGTTTGCAGCACGAGATGGACCATTTGAACGGCGTGCTGTTCATCGATCACCTCAGCAAGCTGAAGCGCGACATGCTGCTCAAGAAGCTGGAAAAACTGCGCCGCGCCAAGGCGGCCTGAGGGCCGTCGCCTGATATGGCGCTTGCGATCAGGGAACGGCCGGATGCGCCTTGCGCCAGCGCGTTTCCACCTTGGCCGCCAGGTCCTTGCCGCCGCGGCTGACCAGGGTGATGCCTTCCAGCCGGGGGGCATCGCTTTGCAGCAGGCGTTCGCGCCAGCCATGGCCGATGTCATAAAGCGCGCTTTCCTCGCGCTCGACGCCATTGTCGGTGTAGCGGGTGACGATGCCGACGGCCAAGCGGCCGGCCTTGCGCGGCTCCGGCACGGCCTGGCGCAGCGCGTCGGCAAACCAGCCGACCTCGATGCGGGCGTTGCCGACGGTATCGACCGCAGCGACCCCCAGGCTTTCGGGAAAGATGATCGTCTGGGTCTGGATGACGCGATCGCTGCCGGCCGCGGTGATGGCGAGCGCATTGCCGTCATCGGTGGCGCTGGCCTTGAGCACCAGCGGCGTCGCGGCGCGGGGTTTTTCGGTGACGGCGCGGGCGATCTTGCGGTCTTGATGGGCATCCCAGAAACTGGCGGCGGATATGACCAGCGCCAGCACGGCAAGGATTTCGCCCAGCGTCAGCCAGCGCCGCCGGTCCCTGCCGCCGACATTGCCGCCATCTTCGGGTGCCGCCACCGGGTCAGGCCGTGGCCGCGCGCGGCGCTGCGATTGCCGCCAAAATCATTGTCGAAACGGCTTCGGGCGGCTTGACGCTGGCGGGGTTTTCGCCCGGAAAGGCGCGGGCACGCATCGCGGTACGGGTGGCGCCGGGGTCGATGACATGGGTGCGGATCGCGGTGATGTTGCCGGTTTCGAGGCTATAGGTGGCGATCAGGCTTTCGAGCGCCGCCTTCGACGCCGCATAGCCGCCCCAATAGGCGCGCGGCCGGCTGCCCAGCGACGAGGTGACGGCAACGACTTCGGCCGCCGGGGCTTGCCGCAACCACGGGTCGAAAGCGCGGATCAGCCGCCAGTTGGCGGTGACGTTGAGCGCCATCACCTTGTCCCATTCCTTCGGGTCGATGTGCGGCAGGGGCGTGATCGTGCCGAGCATCGCCGCGTTGAGCACAAGGCAATCGAGCCGGCCCCAGCGCGCGCCCACGGCGGCGGAGAGGCGATCGATCGCGTCGCCGTCGGCGAGGTCGAACGGCGCGATGGTGGCGCTGCCGCCGGCGCCATGGATGCGGCCTTCAACGGCGGCGAGGTCTTTCTCGCTGCGCGCCGTGATGATGACATGGTGCGTGGCGGCGAACGCCAAAGCGGTCGCGGCGCCGATGCCGCGGCTGGCGCCGGTGATGAGGGCGAGGGGTTTGTCGGAGCTGTCGGTCATCTTTTCTCGTTACTCCCTCCCTCTGGCGGGGAGGGCGACTCGCCGCAGGCGAGCGGGGTGGGGGTCTGAAATCGGGAGTACTGGCGCCTTCGGCAAGACCCATCCCCGGCCCCTCCCGTTCCGGGAGGGGAGAAAGGCAGGTTTACATGATCCGTTCGGCGAGCAGGCTCAACTGGTCGGGGATCTCGATTTCTTCCTGGTCGGTCAGGCGGGTCGGGTAATCGCCGGTGAAGCAGGCGTCGCAATATTGCGGCGCATCGTCCAGCCGGCTGGCCTCGCCGAGCGCGCGGTAGAGGCCGTCGATGGTCAGGAACGCCAGGCTGTCGACCTTGATATAGTCGCGCATGCGCTCGACATCCATTTGCGCCGCGAGCAGCTTCGAGCGTTCGGGGGTGTCGACGCCATAATAGCAACTGTGGCGCGTCGGCGGGCTGGCAATGCGCATATGCACCTCCTCGGCGCCGGCTTCGCGCAGCATCTGGACGATTTTGAGGCTGGTGGTGCCGCGCACGATCGAATCGTCGATCAGCACGATGCGCTTGCCGGTGATCATGGCGCGGTTGGCGTTATGCTTGAGCTTGACGCCGAGGTTGCGGATCTGGTCACCCGGCTGGATGAACGTGCGCCCGACATAGTGCGAACGGATGATGCCGAGTTCGAACGGCAAGCCCGATTCCTGGGCGTAGCCGATCGCCGCCGGGGTGCCACTGTCGGGCACCGGCACGACCATGTCGGCATCGACCGGGCTTTCACGCGCCAGTTCGGCGCCGATGGCCTTGCGCACCTGATAGACGCTCGAACCGTCGACCATCGAATCGGGCCGGCTGAAATAGACATGTTCGAAGATGCCCGGGCGCGGCCGCTGGACGGCGAAGGGGCGCAGCGAGCGCAGGCCGCGCGGGCTGATGATGATCAGTTCGCCGGGCTCGACGGCGCGCAGGAAGGTGGCGCCGACGACATCGAGCGCGACGGTTTCGGAGGCGAGGATGTACGAATCGCCGAGGCGCCCCAGCACCAGTGGCCGCACGCCGAGCGGATCGCGGCAGGCAAGCATGCCTTCGGGGGTCAGGCAGAGCAGCGAATAGGCGCCTTCGACGCGCTTCAGCGCATCGATGAAGCGATCGAGCAGAGTGCGATAGCTCGACGTCGCGACGAGGTGGATGATGACCTCGGTATCGCTCGTCGACTGGAAGATCGAACCGCGGCGGACAAGATCGCGCCGCAGCGTCATTGCGTTGGAAATATTGCCGTTGTGACCGATGGCAAAGCCGCCCGAAGACAGTTCGGCGAACAGCGGCTGGACGTTGCGCAGCGCGGTTTCGCCCGTCGTCGAATAGCGGTTGTGGCCGATGGCGACGTCGCCCTTCAGCTTCTTGATGACTTCGTCGCTGTCGAAATTGCCCGCCACATGCCCCATGGCGCGATGGGTGTGGAACTCTTTCCCGTCGAAGGTCGTTATACCGGCAGCTTCCTGGCCGCGATGCTGCAACGCGTGCAGCCCCAGTGCGACCAGCGCAGCAGCGCCGTCGGCCCCATAGACGCCGAATACGCCGCATTCTTCGTGGAGATGATCATCTTCCCACGGATCGGTTGTCAGCATGGTCATGGCCGAAACTGCCTTATCAGCGCCGCGTCTGGGCGGCATATAGGGTTTGCGCGGGCGATTGTCGCCCCCTTAACCGCAACGGAAATGTCATATGTCGGAACGCGAGACCGGACTGGCGCTGCATCCGAAATGGGATGCCAATGGCCTGGTGACCGCGGTGGCCAGCGATGCCGCCAGCGGCGAATTGCTCATGGTGGCACACATGAATGCCGAAGCATTGGCCGCGACGCTGGCGACCGGCGAAGCGCATTACTGGAGCCGCTCGCGCGCCGAGCTGTGGCACAAAGGCGCGACATCGGGCCACACCCAGCGCATCGTCGAGATCCGCATCGATTGCGATCAGGATGCGCTGTGGCTGAAAGTCGAACCGGCGGGGCCGGCGTGCCACACCGGGGAGCGCTCGTGCTTTTACCGGCTCGTCACCGCCGAGGGGCTGACGCCGGGCTGAGTTGCGCCGTCGCCAGCGCAGCGACATAGTGGCGACGGCCCGATAGGGGTCGCCGGGGGTATCGATGGATCTGAAGCTTGCCGATCGCGTCGTGCTCGTGGCGGGGGCCAGCCGCGGCATCGGGCTGGGGATCGTCGAAACCTTGCTTGCCGAAGGCGCCAAGGTCGCCATGGCAGCACGCGGGGCCGAGGCGCTCGCCGCCGAACGAGCGCGACTGGCTGCCATCCATGGTGCCGACCGGCTGTGGAGCATGGCCGGTGACATGCGCGATACCGCAACAATTGATGCTGTCGTCGCCGGGGCCGAGGCGGCGCTGGGGCCGCTGTGGGGCGCGGTCGCCAATGTCGGCCTGCATCCGTGCCCGCCGGGATTTGATATCGATGATGAAACCTGGGACGCCGGCGTCTCGCAGAACCTCGATTCGGCCTACAAGCTGGCGCGCGCCGCGCTGCGGGTGATGGCGCCGCGCGGGGCAGGGGCGCTGTTGATGATCAGCTCGATCGCCGGGCTGGGGGCGCTCGGCACGCCGCTGACCTATGGCACGTCGAAAGCGGCGATGAACCATCTCGCCAAGGAACTGGCGCGGATCAGCGGGCGCCACGACATCCGCGTCAATGTCATCGCGCCGGGCAACATCATCTTCCCGGGCGGCGATTGGGAAAAGCATTCGACCGGGGACAAGGCGGCCGACTGGGCGCGCTGGATCAAGCGCGAGGTGCCGCTGCGCCGCTATGGCAAGCCCGAGGAGATCGGCGCGATGGCGGCGTTCCTGCTGTCCCCGCTGGCGAGTTTCGTGACCGGTGCGGTAGTGCCGGTCGACGGCGGCCAGACGCGGTAGCGCCGGCATGGAGCCACCGATCATGCCGCCGCCTGCCTTGATCGAACGCCCACCTGCGTCTTTTGAAAGGCCTCCGGCCTGGCTCGGCGACACGATGCTGCGCTTCGCGATGGTCGCCGCGCTGCTGTTCGCCTGCCTGCGCATCGCCCAGCCGTTCATCGTCGTCCTCATCTGGTCGGTGCTGCTGGCGGTGATGTTCTGGCCGCTGCACCTGCGGTTGCGGATGTGGGGGCTGCGCAATTCGATTTCGGCCACGTTGATCGGCGTCGTCGGCGTCGCGCTGCTGGTGGCACCGGCGGTGGCGGTGGTCGACAGCTTCACCGCCTCGGCGCTGCAATTGGTGCGCGCCAACCCCGATGGCTTGGTGGCCCTGCCGGCGCTGCCGTGGTTGGCGAAGTTGCCCGTGGTGGGGGCTTCGTTGCTCAAGGAATGGGATGCGCTGCGTGCCGATGTGCCCCATGCGCTCGCCGGCCATGCCGCGCTGGTCGAAACGGTGATCCTGTGGGTGGCGGCGCGCGCATCGGAACTGGCGTCGGGCTTTTTCCGTTTCATCGGTGCGATTGCCATTGCCGCGGTGCTGCTTGCCTATGGTGTCGGGCTGCGGCGCATCGCGCGCGGGCTGGTCTATCGCCTGGCCGCCAATCCGGTGCGCGGCGCGCGCGTGTTCGATCTCAGCATCGCGACGGTGCGCAGCGTGCTGAAAGGCGTTATCGGCATGGCGGTCGTGCAGGCGGTGCTGCTCGGCAGTGCGTTCTTCGTCTTCGACCTTCCCTTTGCCGGGGTGCTGGTGATGGTGCTGCTGGTCTTCGGTATCGTGCAGATTCCGTCGCAGATATTGACCGTGCCGGCGGCCTTTTACCTGTGGTCGATGACCGACGGGCGGACGGCGCTGCTCTTCGTCGGCTGGGCGGTCGCGGTGGCAGTGTTCGACGCAGCGCTCAAGCCCTTCATGATGGGCATCGGGCTCGCTGTGCCGATCCCGATCATCCTCATTGGCGTCATCGGCGGCGCGCTGGCGGCGGGGCTGCTCGGGCTGTTCGTCGGCCCGGTGCTGCTGGCTATCGGCTATATCCTGCTGCTCGAATGGCTGGGCGAGCCGTTGCCGGGGGAAAAGCGGGTGCCGGCGTGACGGTGCTGCTGGCAGGCGCGACGGGGCTGGTCGGTTCGCGGGTGCTCGGGTTGCACGGCGACATCGTGCCGGTCGGGCGGCGCGCGACGGGTGTGGCGGGTGAGGTTGTGGCGGATTTCGCCGCGCTGCCACCGCTGCCGTCGGCGCGGGTGGCGATCTCGGCGCTCGGTACGACGATCCGCGCGGCGGGGAGCCAGGCGGCGTTTCGCGCGGTGGATCATGATGCCGTGCTGGCCTTTGCCAAGGCGGCGCAGGCGGCGGGCGTCCGCCACTTCATCGTCATCACCGCGGTCGGTGCCGATGCGTCATCGGGGGTATTCTATGCGCGGGTGAAGGGCGAGGTGGAGCGCGATCTCGCGGCGCTGGGGTTCGACCGGCTCGATATCCTGCAGCCCGGCCTCATCCTCGGCCCGCGCGCTGAACGGCGGCCGGTGGAGGCGCTGTTCCAGTGGCTGGCGCCGCTGTTGAACCCCCTGCTCATGGGCGCGCTAAGCAAATTTGGCGGCATTTCCGCCGATGCCGTGGCAAGGGCGGTGGCGGCGCTGTGTGATCGCAGAGAACCCGGGCGCCATGTCCACCAGAACCGCGCCATCGCCGCGCTGGCAACTTGACCCTTACGTTAACGTCAACTAAAACTGTCGCATGTCTGAAGACTCTCATGCCTTTGCCATCGTGCAAGAGCCGCCGCCGCCGTGCGGATCGGAAAGTTTCACCATTACCGAACTCGCGCTGGCCTTCAACGTCACGCCGCGCGCCATTCGTTTCTATGAAGACCAGGGGCTGATCGCCCCCGAGCGCCAGGGCCAGAACCGCGTTTATTCGCGGCGGGATCGCGCTCGGCTGGCGTGGATCTTGCGGGCCAAGAATGTCGGCTTTTCGCTCGCCGAAATCCGCGAGATGATCGACTTGTACGATCTCGGCGACGGCCGCTCGACCCAGCGCCGCGTGACGCTCGACAAGTGCCGCGCGCGTATCCAGGCGCTTGCAGAACAGCGCGCCGATATCGATGCGACGATCGAGGAACTCGAAAATTTCTGTGCGGTCATTGAAACGCTGACGCCCAAGGCGGCGAACCAGTAAAATCCGCTCGCTGCCTGCAAGGAACCATCATGCCCAGCTATCGCGCCCCGGTTAAGGACACGCTGTTCGTTCTCGATGCCATTGTCGGTTTGCAGAACCACGCCAATCTGCCCGGATTTGCCGATGCGACGCCCGACACCGTCACCGCCATTCTCGAGGAAGCGGCAAAGTTTTGCGAGGAAGTGCTGGCGCCGCTCAACCTGTCGGGCGACATCGAAGGCTGCACCCGCCATGATGATGGCAGCGTCACGACGCCGGCGGGCTTCAAGGCGGCCTATGCCCAGTTCGTCGAAGCCGGCTGGGGTACGCTGATGGCCGATGCCGAATATGGCGGACAGGGGCTGCCCTATGTCATCGGCATGGTGATGCAGGAATTCCTGTCGAGCGCCAACATGGCGTTTTCGATGTATCCGGGGCTCAACGACGGCGCCCAGGCGGCGATCGAGGCGGTGGGCAGCGCCGAACAGAAGCACAAGTACCTGCCCAAGATGGTCACCGGCCATTGGACCGGCACGATGAACCTGACCGAGCCGCATTGCGGCACCGATCTCGGCCTCATCCGCACTCGCGCCGAGCCGCAGGCCCCCGGTCCTGACGGGAGCGTCACCCACAAGATTACCGGAACGAAGATCTTCATTTCGGCCGGCGAGCATGACCTCAACGACAATATCATCCATCTCGTACTCGCCAAGACGACCGGCGCGCCCGACAATGTGAAGGGCATTTCGCTGTTCATCGTGCCCAAGTTCATCGTCAATGACGATGGCTCGCTCGGCGCGCGCAATGCCGTCAAGTGCGGCTCGATCGAGCACAAGATGGGCATTCACGGCAACGCGACCTGCGTGATGAATTACGACGGCGCCACCGGCTACCTGATCGGCGAGGAGAACAAGGGCCTGCGCGCCATGTTCATCATGATGAACGCGGCGCGGTTGGGCGTCGGCATCCAGGGGCTGGCGCAGGGTGAGCTCGCCTATCAGAACGCCGTCACCTACGCCAAGGAGCGCATCCAGGGCCGCGCGCTGACCGGGCCGGCATCGCTCGACACCAAGGCCGACCCGATCATCGTTCATGCCGATGTGCGGCGCATGCTGATGAACGGCCGGGCATTCAACGAGGGCGCCCGCGCGCTGGCGCTTTGGGGGGCGTTGCAGGTCGATCTGTCGCGCAAGGCCGCGACACCGGAGGCACGCCAGCAGGCCGATGACCTGATTTCGCTGCTTACCCCGGTGATCAAGGGCTATTTCACCGACAAGGGCTATGAAATCGCCACCGAAAGCCAGCAGGTTTATGGCGGCCATGGCTATATCCGCGAATGGGGCATGGAACAGTTTGTTCGCGATGCCCGCATCGCCCAGATCTACGAAGGCACCAACGGCATCCAGGCGATGGACCTGGTCGGCCGCAAGCTTGGCATGAACGGCGGCCGCGGCACGCAGGCATGGCTGGCGCTGCTCAATGAAGCGATCGCCGATGGCAAGGGTGATGATCGGCTCGGCTTCATCACGGCACCGTTTGAAAAGGCGGTGGGCGATTTGCAGATGTCGACGATGTGGTTGCTGCAGAACGGCATGGCCAATCCGGACAATGCCGGGGCAGGGGCGACCGCCTATCTGCACATGATGGGGATTGTGGCGCTCGGGCACATGTGGCTGCTGATGGCCAAGGCGTCGTT
>JANPKK010000076.1:0-15444 GCA_031426015.1 Alphaproteobacteria bacterium | reverse complement strand
CAACGACACCAGCGATTTCGATCGCGCGCGAAAGGGCTTTATCGGCAGCTTGCCAGAGGGCGTCATCCGCGACGCCAAGGGCAATGTCGTGCGCGACCTGCGGCAAGTGGAGTTCCTGAAGGGCGAGGCGCCGGCGAGCGTCAACCCGAGCCTGTGGCGCAACGCCCAGCTCACCGCGATGCACGGCCTGTTCGAAGTGACGCCCGGCGTCTGGCAGGTGCGCGGCTTCGACCTGTCGAACATGACGATCATCCGCGGCCAAACCGGCTGGATCCTCGTCGATCCGCTGACCACCGCCGAAATCGCCGCCGCCGCGCTGGCGCTGGTCAATGACAAGCTTGGGCCCCGCCCGGTTACCGGAGTCATCTACACCCACAGCCATGGCGATCATTTCGGCGGATCGGCCGGCGTCGTGAGCGCGGCCGATGCTGCATCGGGCAAGGTGCCGGTCATCGCGCCGGCGAACTTGATGGCCGAAGCGATTTCGGAAAATGTCATCGCCGGCCCCGCCATGACACGGCGCGCCGATTACATGTTCGGTTGGCTGATCCCGCGCGGGGTGACCGGCCATGTGTCGTCGGGGCTGGGGCCGACCCGGGCGCGCGGCACCGTCACGCTGGTGCCGCCCAACGACAGCATCACCAGAAGCGGTGACACCCGCACCATCGATGGCGTGCGCTTCGAATTCCAGCTGACGCCGAATACCGAAGCGCCCGCCGAAATGAATTTCTATTTGCCCGACCTGCAGGCGCTGTGCATGGCCGAGAACGCCAATGGCGCCATGCACAATCTACTGACGCCGCGCGGGGCGCAGGTGCGCGATGCCCGCGGCTGGGCGGATTATCTGCTCGAGGCGCGGCGACGCTATGCCGGCAAATCGGACGTGGTATTCACCTCGCATTTCTGGCCGCGCTGGGGATCGGGCGAGATCGATCGCTACTTGCTGCTCCACGCCCAGGCCTATGCCTATGTTCATAACGAAAGCGTGCGGCTGATGAATTCGGGCCTCAACGCGGTCGAGATCGGCGAGGCGATCGCGTTGCCGCCACCGCTGGCGCGGGCGTGGTTCAACCGGCCCAATTATGGCTCGCTCAAGTTCAACGCCCGCGCTGTCTACCAGCGCTATCTCGGCGCCTTCGATGGTGATCCGGTCAGTCTTGATCCGCTGCCGCGAGGCGATGCGGCGGTGCGTTATGTCGCAGCGATGGGTGGGCCGGCCAAGGTGATGGCGCTGGCCAAGACGGCGGCTGCGAACGGTGAGGATCGCTGGGCCGCAACGCTGCTTGGCCATGTCGTGCGCGCCGATCCGACCAACGCCAGGGCCAAAGAGGCGCTGGCGCAGCGCTTCGAACAATTGGCGTTTCGCGCCGAAGCCTCGCCGTGGCGGGATTTCTACCTGTCGGGGGCAAGGGAATTGCGTGACGGCGTGCAGGCGCCGCCGCAGCCCGCCGCCAACACCATCGGCGCCAACCTGCAGGTCGCCAGCTTGCTCGATACGATGAGCGTGCGGGTGGTGCCCGAGCGTGCACTGGGGGCGCCCTTCACCATCGCCTTCGTCATTCCCGATGCCAGTGAACGCCACTTCGTCACCATCGCCAATGGCGTCATGCTCCACGAACAGGGGGTCGACACGGCCGCCGATGCGACTCTTACTGCGCCGCGGCTGGCACTTGTCGGCATGGTCGGCGGCCAGGCCAAGGCGGTCGACTTGCTCCGCGCCGGCACGATTTCGATCGCCGGCAACCCCGCCGTCCTGCAACGCTTCATGACCTTGTTCGAACCCCCGCGCCCCGGCTTCGCGCTGGTCACACCGTGAGCGCCGCAACGCGCGGCGGGCCGCTCGGCCTGCCCTGGTGGGCGTGGGCGGCACCGCTGGCGGCGCTCGTCGTCACCGTGCTCAAGCTGGCGCATGTCGCCATGCCGGCCTGGCTGCTGGCCCCGGTGCTTGTCGCCGCCGTGCTGGCGGCGGTGCACCACGCCGAAGTCATCGCCCATCGCCTCGGTGAACCCTTCGGCACCCTCGTGCTGGCGCTCGCCGTCACGACGATCGAGGTCGCGCTGATCGTCTCGCTGATGCTCGCCGGCGGGGCGGAGACCACGGCGCTGGCGCGCGACACGGTGTTCGCCGCGGTGATGATCATCCTCAACGGCATCGTCGGCCTCTGCCTGCTCGTCGGCGGGCTGCGCCATTCCGAACAAAGCTTCAACCTGTCGGGCGCCAGCGCGGCGCTGACCGTGCTCGCTGCGCTGACGACGCTGACGATGATCCTGCCCAACGTTACCGTCGCCACGCCGGGGCCGACCTATGCGCCGCTGCAGCTCGCCTTTGTCGCGGTCGTTTCGCTGATCCTCTACCTCACCTTCGTCCTCGTGCAGACCGTGCGCCACCGTGATTATTTCCTCACCGACGACCCGGTCATCGGCCACAGCAGCATGCCGGCGAACGCCACGGCGTTCACGGCGGCGGGCTTGCTCGCTCTGGCGCTGGTCGGCGTGGTGATGTCCGGCAAGGCGCTGGCGCCGACGATCGAGGCCGGTGTCGCCGCACTCGGCGCCCCGCAGGCACTGGTCGGAGTCATCATCGCTGCCATCGTGCTGATGCCCGAAGGGTTGGCGGCCGTTCGCGCCGCGAGCAACAACCGACTGCAGGACAGCCTCAACCTCGCGCTCGGCTCGGCGCTCGCCTCGATCGGGCTGACCATCCCCGCCGTCGCCATCGTCTCGCTGCTGCTCGGCTTTCCGCTGACGCTGGGCATCGATGATGTGGACACGGTGCTGTTGGTGCTGTCACTGTTCCTCGCGGTGCTGTCGCTGCGCACCGGGCGGACGACGATCCTTAACGGCGTCGTCCATCTGGTGATCTTCGCGACCTATCTGTTCCTCGTCATCCTGCCCTGACGGGCAAGGATGGCGAGCCCGCTCGCAAGCGGCTAAGGTGGCCGCAATGACCGACACGCCGCTTTCCCCGCTTCGCAAGCCCGATGATATCGATGCGGCGCTGCGTCCGAAATCGCTCGATGAATTCATCGGTCAGGAAGCGCTGCGCGCCAATCTGTCGGTGTTCGTCACGGCCGCCCGGATGCGCGGCGAACCGCTCGATCATGTGTTGCTCCACGGCCCGCCGGGGCTCGGCAAGACGACGCTGGCGCAAATCGTGGCCAAGGAACTCGGTGTCGGCTTTCGCGCCACCTCCGGCCCCGTGATCGCCAAGGCGGGTGATCTCGCGGCGCTGCTCACCAATCTCGATCATCACGATGTGCTGTTCATCGATGAAATCCACCGCCTGTCGCCCGCGGTCGAGGAAATCCTCTATCCTGCAATGGAAGACCGGGTGCTCGACCTGATGATCGGCGAAGGCCCCTCGGCGCGCTCGGTACGAATCGACCTGCCGCATTTCACCCTCGTCGGCGCCACCACCCGCGCCGGGCTGCTCACCACCCCGTTGCGCGATCGTTTCGGCATTCCGCTGCGGCTGGTTTTCTACACGGTCGAGGAACTTACCCGCGTCGTCACCCGTGCCGCCGCGCTGTTGCAGCTCGACCTTACGCCGGATGGCGCCCGCGAGATTGCCGGGCGGGCGCGCGGCACGCCGCGCATCGCCGGGCGGCTGCTGCGCCGGGTGCGCGATTTCGCGGCCGCAGCGGGCCAGGATGTTGTCGATGCGCGCACCGCCGACCGCTCGCTCAACCGGCTGGAGGTCGATAATCTCGGGCTCGATGCGATGGACCGGCGGTATCTGATGATGATCGCCGACATCTATCGCGGCGGCCCGGTGGGGATCGAAACGCTCGCTGCCGGCCTGTCGGAAGCGCGCGACACGCTCGAGGAAGTCATCGAGCCCTTCCTCATCCAGTCGGGACTCGTCGCCCGTACGGCGCGCGGCCGGATGCTCAATCCCGGCGCGTGGAAGCACCTCGGCATTGCACCGCCCGCCGGCGTGGCGGTGCAATTGCCGTTGCTCGACGAGGATTGAGAAGCGCCTCCGGCGGCTGGGGCCGGCGGCCCCAGACCCGCTTCCATGAGTTCGGTTCCCCGGCGCCGCCCGCTGATTTTATGGCCGAATTTCGAATGGGGTTTGGGGCCGACGGCCCCAACCGCCGGAGGCCGCCACTTCTTGCTGTGCGGGCAGTGGCGGCAGGGGCTGGATTCGCGCCCGCGTTCACGGCTACACGCAACGCATGACCAGCACCGCGCCGCGCACCCTTTATGCCAAGATCTGGGACGATCATGTCGTCCGCCGCCTCGATGACGGCACGTCGCTGATCTTCATCGATCGCCACCTCATCCATGAAGTGACGACCCCCCAGGCCTTCGAAAGCCTGCGCATGGCCGGCCGCCGGCTGCGTCGCCCGGATCTGACGCTGGCGGTGCCCGATCATAATGTGCCGACGACCAACCGGAGCTTGCCGATCCTCGATCCGATGTCGAAGGCGCAGATCGACGCGCTGACCGAAAATTGCCGCGATTTCGGCGTGGAAATGTTCGCCATCGATGCGCCCGAACAGGGCATTGTTCATGTCATCGGGCCGGAACAGGGCTTCACCCTGCCCGGCACCACCATGGTCTGCGGCGATAGCCATACCGCGACGCATGGGGCGTTCGGGGCGCTGGCCTTCGGCATCGGCACGTCGGAAGTCGAACATGTCTTCGCGACGCAAACGCTGCTGCTGCGCCAGTCGAAGGCGATGGAAGTGCGCATTACCGGCAAGCTCGGCTTCTCGATCTCGCCCAAGGATGTCGCGATGGCGGTGATCGGCAAGCTCGGCACCGGTGGCGGCACCGGCTATGTCATCGAATATACCGGTGACGTGATCCGCGACATGAGCATGGAAGGCCGCATGACGGTCTGCAACATGGCGATCGAAGCCGGCGCCCGCGCCGGGCTGGTGGCGCCCGACCAGAAGACCTTCGATTACGTGACGGGCCGTCCGCGCGCGCCCAGCGGCGCGGCGCTGGAAGCGGCGCTGGCGTGGTGGCAGACGCTGCCCAGCGATACCGGCGCGGTGTATGACGCGGTGGTCGTCATCGACGGCAGCGAGATCGCGCCGCTTGTCACCTGGGGCACCAGCCCCGAAGATGTCGTCAGCATCGGTGACAGCGTGCCGGCGCCCGACAGTTTCGCCGACCCGGGCAAGCGCGCCGCCGCGGCCAAGAGCCTCGATTATATGGGCCTGCTGCCCGGCACGCCGATGCAGGCGGTCGAGGTGCAGAATGTCTTCATCGGCAGCTGCACCAACAGCCGCATCGAGGATCTGCGCGTTGCCGCTGCCGTCGCCAAGGGCCGCAAGGTCGCGGCGCACATCAAGCAGGCGCTGGTGGTGCCGGGCTCGGGTCTCGTCAAGCGCCAGGCCGAAGCCGAAGGGCTCGACCGAATCTTCATCGAAGCGGGCTTCCAGTGGCGCGAACCCGGCTGCTCGATGTGCCTCGGCATGAACCCCGACCAGGTGCCGGCGGGCGAGCGCTGCGCCAGCACCAGCAACCGCAATTTCGTCGGGCGCCAGGGTGTGGGCGCGCGGACGCACCTGTTGTCCCCCGCGATGGCGGCGGCCGCAGCGGTAACCGGGCGGTTGACCGATGTGCGCGAATTGATGCGGTAGTTTTTCACCTCTCCCCTTGCGGGAGAGGTCGACTCGCGCGCAGCGCGGCGGGTGAGGGGTAACTCACCCCCCCTTCACCCCGGGCCACGCTACGCGCGTCTCCCGCCCTCTCCCGCGAGGGGAGAGGGGTCAGAGACTCCCCACAAACACCGCCGCGACCGCCTCGATCCCCGCCTGATCCGCCGCATCGAACCGCCCCGGCCGCGGGCTATCAAGATCGATGACCCCGACCAGCGTGTCGCCGTGCAGCACTGGCACCACCAGTTCCGACCGCGACGCCGCATCACAGGCGATATGGCCTGGAAATTCATGGACATCGGCGACCAGTTGCGACGTGCGGGTCGCTGCCGCCGTACCGCAGACCCCGCGCCCCAATGGGATGCGGATGCACGCCGGCTTGCCCTGGAACGGCCCGAGCACAAGCTCGCCCTGCTTCATCAAGTAGAAGCCCGCCCAGTTGAGGTCGGGCAGCAGGTCGAACAACAGCGCCGACGTGTTGGCGGCGTTGGCGACCAGGTCGGTCTCATCGCCGATCAGCGCGGTGAGCTGTTGCACCAGGTCGCGATAGGCGGCCGGGCGGTCGGCGTAGAAGGCCTCGACGGCGAGCGGTTGGGCGGTAAACGACATCAGCCCAGCCGCGCCAGCGCTGCGCCGAGGCGCTCGGCTTCGGCCGAGCGTGCCGCATGGTCCTCGCGCGCCTTTTCGACCGCTTCGGGCTTGGCCTTTTCGGCGAAGCCCGGCGAATTCAGCCGCCCGGCGAGCGCGTCGCGTTCCTTCGCTGCCGTCGCGATCGCCTTTTCGAGCCGCGCCTTTTCGGCGGCAAGGTCGATGACGCCGCCGAGCGGCAGTACATAGGTGGCATCGCCATGGACGAGCTGCAGGCGACCGCCCTCGGCAACATCGCCCGCCGGCACGATGCGCGCCAGCCGCTCGATCGCTGCGGCATTGCCCTCCAGCCGTGCCAGCGTTTCGGCGCCGGCACCTTCAACGGCATAGCCGAGCTTGGCCCCCGGCGGCACGTTCAATTCGGTCCGCGCCGAGCGCACTTCGGACACCAACCCGATCAGCCATTCGATATCGGCACTTGCCGCGGCATCGTGCGGCAGGTCGGCGGCAACCCAGTCCGACACGATCAGGTTGCGCGAGCGCGGCGCCAACTTGTGCCACAATTCCTCGGTCAGGAACGGCATCACCGGGTGGAGCATGACGAGGATCTGGTCGAGCGCCCAGCCCGAAACGGCGCGGGTTTCGGCGGCCACCGCCGCGTCGGCGCCTTCGGCCAGAAGCGGCTTGGTCAGTTCGAGATACCAGTCGCAGAAGCGGTTCCAGGCAAAGCTGTAGATTTCATCGGCATAGGCATCGAAGCGATAGGTCGCGATGGCGGTTTCGAGCGCGCGCGCGGTCGCCGCGACGTCGCCGATGATCCAGCGGTTGACGGCGTTCTGCGCCGGCGGCGGCGCGATCGTCGACGAGCCGCTGATGCCGTTCGACTGGCAGAAGCGCGCCGCATTCCACAGCTTGGTGGCGAAGTTGCGATAACCTTCGACGCGCCTTTCATCGAGCTTGATGTCACGCCCCTGGCTTTCCATCGCGGTCAGCGTGAAGCGCAGTGCATCGGCGCCGAACTTGTCGACCAGCACCAGCGGATCGACGGTGTTGCCCTTCGATTTCGACATTTTCTGGCCCTTGGCGTCGCGCACCAGGCCATGGCAATAGACCGTCTTGAACGGCGGCACATCGTTCATGAAGTGAATGCCCTGCATCATCATGCGGGCGACCCAGAAGAAGATGATGTCGAAACCGGTGACCAGCACATCGCCGGGATAATGGCGCGCGAGGTCGGCGGTGTTGTCGGGCCAGCCGAGCGTGGCGAAGGGCCAGAGCGCGGACGAGAACCAAGTGTCGAGCACGTCTTCGTCGCGCGTCAGAACGGCATCGCCGGCCTGGCGCTGCGCTTCCGCTTCGCTTTCGGCGACATAGCATTTGCCGTCGCTGCCATACCATGCCGGGATCTGGTGACCCCACCACAACTGGCGGCTCACGCACCATGGCTGGATATTCTCCATCCAGTTGAAATAGGTCTTTTCCCAGGTCTTGGGCACGAACTGCGTCGCGCCGGACTTGACCGCCGCCAGCGCCGGCTTCGCCAGTTCGCCCGCGTTGACATACCATTGGTCGGTCAGCCACGGCTCCACCACCACGCCCGAACGGTCGCCATAGGGCATCTGGATGGTCTTGGCCTCGATCAGTTCGACGGCGTCCAGCGCCTCCAGATCGGCGACGACCTTCTTGCGCGCGTCGAAGCGATCCATGCCGACATAATCGGCCGGAATGCCGTCCGCCGCGATGATCCGCGCATCGGCATCGAAGATGTTGATCGGCACCATGCCGTGCCGCTTGCCGACCTCGAAATCGTTGAAATCATGCGCCGGCGTGATCTTCACCGCGCCGGAACCCAGTTCTGGATCGGCATGCTCGTCGGCAACGATCGGAATCAGGCGCCCGGTGATCGGCAGCTTCACGAACTTGCCGATGACCGACTGATAGCGTTCATCGCGCGCATTCACCGCCACCGCGGTATCGCCGAGCATGGTTTCGGGCCGCGTCGTCGCCACGATGATATGGTCGCGGCCGTCCGCCAGCGTCACGCCATCCGCCAGCGGATAACGGATATGGGTGAAGGTGCCGGCGACTTCGCGCGTCTCCACCTCCAGGTCCGAAATCGCGGTCTTCAGCTTGGGGTCCCAATTCACGAGCCGCTTGTCGCGATAGAGCAGCCCCTGTTCGAACAGCGTCACGAACACCCGCGTCACGGCCTTGTTGAAGCCATCGTCCATGGTGAAGCGTTCGTTCGCCCAATCGCAGCTGGCGCCGAGCCGGCGCAATTGTCGGGTGATGGTGTTGCCCGACGTCGCCTTCCAGTCCCAGACGGTTTCGAGGAACGCCGCGCGGCCCATCGCCTGGCGCGTCGTGCCCTGGCTGCTTTCGGCGAGTTGGCGTTCCACCACCATCTGCGTCGCGATGCCGGCATGATCGGTGCCGACCACCCAGCGCGCGTCACGGCCATTGAGGCGATGCCAGCGGATCAGCACGTCCTGCAGCGTGTTGTCGAGCGCGTGGCCGATATGCAGGCTGCCCGTCACATTCGGCGGCGGGATAATGATGGTGAACGGTACCGCATCGGGCCGCGCCGGGCGAAAAGCGCCGCCGCTTTCCCAATGGGCGTACCAGCGTTGTTCGAATTCCGCCGGGGCAAAGGTCTTGTCGATGAGAGTCATGCCGCGCTGTTAGCGGCTGCAGCGCGCGCGCGAAAGGGGTGGGGTTGCATCATGCTGCCCGCGCAGCGAAAACGCGCAGATGATCATCGTCATCGAAGGCATCAGTGCCAGTGGCAAGACGAGCTGGTGTGCAAGCCGGCCGCGCGCCCATGTCATCGATGAAAACATCGGGCTCATCGGCCCCGACCGCGATACCGATCCAGATGCCGCGGCGCGCTTCTGGGCCGATGCCGGGGCGCGGCGCTGGGCGCGGGCCGAGGCGGCGGCGGCGGCAACCGGGCTGGCGATTTGCGATACCGACCCGTTGAAGCTGCATTACATCTGGACTTTGTGGCGCATCGGCGCCGCGCCCGTGGCGCATTGGCAGCGGGACTGCGCCGCCACCCGCGCTGCAATCGCCGAACGCCGGCTGGGCTTTGCCGACGCCTGGTTCGTCAAGGCCATCGATCCGGCGCAGGCGCAGGCACAAAAAGCCGGCGATCTTCTGCGCCGGCGCCGTAACTTCGATCTGCACCTGCGGCTGCAGCCGGCGTTGCTCGAATGGTATGAACACCTCTCGGCGCTGCTGCCGGGACGGGTAAGCTTCGGCTTGCCTGAAAACGGCGCGCTGCCCGCCGTCACGGTCAATCCGCACCGCCATGACACGGCGCTGTTCGATGCCTTTGTCGCCTCGCTGCCGGATTGACGCGCTTCAGCGGCGCCCGGTCAGACGCTTTATCTCGGCCTGCGCGATCTTTTCGACGATTTCAGGCAGGTTCGCATCGAGCCAGCGTTGCAGCATCGGTTCGAGCAGCGAGCGCATCAGGCCGTCGAGCGTCATGTCGCCGCCGCTCAACGAAACCGTGGCGGGTTCCGGCAGTTCCGGCGCCGGCACGACAGCGGCGTCCGGCGCTGCGGCCTTGACGGCCGCAGGCGCATCCTCGGCCATTCGCGATCGGATGGACGCCAGGATGGCATCGATATTGGGCGGAAGCTCGCTCATTGCCGCTGTCCTCAAGGCACCGGCGGGCCGATGACGACCGACCGGCTGGCGCGAACGGCGGGCGGCAAGGGCAGCGCCGGCGGGCCGCCGCTGGTATCGTCGAAAATCTCGCGGCGCACCGTCCGGGCATTGCTGACGGCATCATATTCGCTCACCGGCACGCCCAGCGCCACGGCTTCGGCGGCGCCGACAGCGGCGAGCAGGCCATAGGCCGCAACCTGTTCCTCGCGCCGTGCCGTAACGAGATTGACCTGGGTGGTCAGGAATTCCTGTTCGGCGTTGAGCACTTCGATAACGGTGCGGGTGCCGACCTGGTTTTCCTGGCGCACCCCTTCGGCGGCGAGCGCATTGGCATCGACCGCGACCTGCGACGCCTCGATGACAGCGCGAGCGGCGCGCAGCTGGTTGAAACTGTTGGTCACCGTCTCGGTCGTCGAGCGTTCGGTGCTCGAAATGGTTTCGAGCAGCTGGCTTTGCCGCGCCTTGGCTTCGCGAACCTGCGAGCCGACGAGCCCGGCCTGGTACAGCGGCACGGTCGCCTGGATATTGACGTCCTGGGTGAAAAAGCCGCCCTGGCGCACGAAGTTGGCGCCGCCGCCGCCGCCTTCGAAATACTGATAGGCAGTCGATGCGTTGGCGGCGACACTCGGCAGACGCTGCTTTTGCAGCGTCTTCACGTCATAGCGCGCCGCGGCTTCGTCGAAGCGCGCCGCGATCAGCGCCGGGGCATTTTCGCGTGCGATATCGACCGCCTGTCCGGCCGTACCCGGCAACACCGGCAGCGGCGGCATCGGTTCCAGATCTTCGGGCGGGCGGCCGACGACGCGCTGATAAGCCTGGCGTGCCGCCGCGAGCTGGTTCTGCGCAACGACGAGGTTCGATTGCGAATTGGCCAGCCGCGCCTGCGACTGGGCGACATCGGTGCGGGTGACATCGCCGACTTCAAAGCGGTCCTTGGCCTGTTGCTGTTCGCGTTCGAGCACCTTGACCTGGCTCTGGTTCAATTCGACGACCCGGGCAAAGCGCAGCACATCGGCATAGGCGGTGACGACATCGAGCACGATGCGGTTTTCGGTGGCGCGCAGCCGGGCGCGCGCCGCGAGGATGCGATTTTCCGCCGCCGATACATTGGTGCGGGTGCGGCCACCCTGGTACAGCGATTGGGTAAGCTGCAGCCCGGCGGTATAGGTGCGGCCGTTATCCTTGAAGCTGAGCCCGGCCTGGTCGGCGGTCAGGCGCGTACCGAGTGTCGGACGGCCCGGCGCGAGCGCCTGCGGCACGCCTTCGTCGGCGCCGCGAACGGTTGCCCGCTGGGCGCCGAGTTCGGGGTTGGCATCATAGGCGGAGGCAATGGCAGCCGCGAGCGAATCGGCGCGCGCCGGCACCGCGACCAGGGCCGGAACAACGGCAACAGCCAGCAGCAGGAACGAACGAACGGACATCAGGTCGGGATCTTTCACGTCAGAAAACGAATTCGCGGGGGGCGGCGAATCCGGGGAGGGGTTTGGCAGCAACTTCAAGGAAGGGGGCGCCGCCGATACGGCCACCGGCAATCAAGGGCCCGGCGCAGGCCCGGCCGACGCCATCGCTGCGCACGACCGCGGCGATTCGCCCACCCGGGGCGAGTTGCGCGGCGATCGCGGCCGGAATGGTTTCGATGGCGCCTTCGAACAGAATGACATCATAAGGCGCCGGCGTCGCCCAGCCGAGGGGCAGCGGGCCGGTGACAGTCGCAACGCCGGCAGCCTGCGCGATGGCGGCAAGAGCCGAATCGCTTTCCAGCGCGGTCACCTGCAGCCCGGCATGGGCGAGGACAGCCGCCGAATAGCCCGTGGCCGAACCGACGACCAGCGCGCGTTCCCCGGCCTTTATGCGGGCGTGCTGCAACAGCAGCGCCAGCGCCATCGGCTCGAGCAACCAGCGCCCGGCGGCGACTTCGATCGCGGCATCGGCATAGGCCAGACCGCGCAGGGCCGGCGGCATGAAATCTTCGCGCGGCAAGGCGTACATGGCGCCGAGCACCGCTTCGTCGAGCACGCCGACGGTGCGCAGCTGGCTGTCGACCATCGTCCGCCGCTCGGCGGCGACGACATCGGGAAGCGTCCGCCGCTCGGCGGCAACGACGTCAGGAAGCGTCCGCCGCTCGGCGGCGACGACATCGGGAAGCGTTTGCCGCTCGGCAGCGGGGCTCGTTTCGGCGGCATGAAGATCGGCAATGGTCACTGGGGCTTCCTGCGGCAACTGGTGTCTGATACTGATAATACAGCTGAGTCGCAATCGAATTTGCGTGCGTGCAATTTCGTCTAGCGATGAAGGTTGCCCTCGCCAAGCTCCATTGCTAGGGGGAGCGCCCGCACAGGACTCCTGGGCGTGGCCCGATGGCGGAGTGGTGACGTAACGGACTGCAAATCCGTGAACCCGGGTTCGATTCCCGGTCGGGCCTCCAAAAGCAATGTGTAACCCCGGCGTTCAGCGCGGCGTTACCGCGATCAGCCTCATATCATTGACGTTGGTACGGGTCGGCCCGGTGATGACCAGCCCGCCAAGCCGATCGAACAGCGCATGAGTCGCGTTTGCAGCGAGCGCGGCCGCCACATCGGGCCGTGCTCGCCGGGCAAATGCCGGATCGAACCAGCCGCCGGCGTTGTCCATCGTGCCGTCGATGCCGTCGCTGTCGCCGGCGAGCGCGTTGACCGGCGCGCCGTCAGGCAGCGCCGCGATCATCCCGGCAAGATATTCGAGCGCGGGGCCGCCGCCGCCGCCGTTCCCGCTTTTGCCGTGCACGGTGACGGTGAGTTCGCCGCCCGACAGCAGCAGCACGCGCTCGCCGCGCGCGGCGTGGGCGAGTGCGACGGCGGCATGGGCGGCACCGCTGTCACGCGCTTCGCCGGTCAGGTTGTTTCCGATGCGCAGCACGCGCCAGCCAGCGGCGGTGGCCGCGGCCTCGCCAGCGGCGAGCGCGGTCGCGTTGCTGGCGACGATCTGCACCGGATGGTCGGGCACGTCGGGCGCCGGCACGGCGTGCATCGCGGCGGCGAGCGCCGGTTCGACGCGCCAGCCGCTGGCCACGAGCGCGGCGAGCGCGGCAGCGGGATCATGCGGCGCCGCGATCGTCGGCCCCGAGGCGATCGCCGCCGGATCGTCGCCGACTACATCCGAAATCAGGAAACTGTGGAGGTCGCCGGCCCGCGCCGCTGCCGCGAGCCGACCGCCCTTCACCCGTGACAAATGGCGGCGCACGAGGTTGATCGCGGTAATCGGCGCGCCCGAGCGCACGAGATGATCGGTGATCGCCGCCTTTTGCGCCAGCGATACCCCGGGGATCGGGTCGCAGAGCAGCGCCGAGCCGCCGCCCGAGACGAGGAAGACCACCCGGTCGCCCGGCGCCACGTTTTCAGCGAGCGCGCGGATGTGCTGCCCGGCGGCGAGCGCGCGGGCATCGGGGATGGGGTGGCTCGCCTCGATCACCTCGATCGCGCCGGTGGGTCCGATCGCGCCATGGCCGTGGCGGGTGACGACACAGCCCGAAACCGGCCCGGCGAGCGTGGCGGCGGCAACTTCGGCCATCGCTGCGGCTGCCTTGCCGCAGCCGAGCACCAGCGTGCGGCCCGGTGGGGCATCGCGCGGCAACCAACCCGGCAATACCGCAGCGGGATGCGCCGCGGCGATTCCGGCGCGGAAAAAACCGATCAGTTCAGCCGCAATCGCCGGATCAGACCGGATTGTCGCGGACATGCGCCTCCAGCTCGTCGAAAAAGCGTTCGAGATTGTGGAGGACGTTGACCTTGAATTCGTAATTCACCTCGGGCGAATTCGATTCGATGATCGGCGAGGCATCGACCTTTTCGGCATAAGTGGCGCCGATGGTGCGGACATAATCGGGGGTCAGCTTGATCTCCCCCATCCGGTCGAGGATGCGCAGCTGGACGATCATCATCTGGCGCACGAGCATTTCGAGCGCGGTGATGCGCGCCACGGCGGCAACGGCATCGAGTTCGACGGCTTCATCTTCGTTCATGTCGCCAGTGTAACGCACCGCGCGGCGCTGGGTAGCCCGTGTTTGAGTTGCACAGCCGGCCCCGGTTGCGGCATCACCGCACCATGAACCGCATCCTCACCGCCCGCATCGAACGTTTTCCGGTACGCGGCAGCTTCGTCATCGCGCGCGGCGCCAAGACCCATGTCGATGTCGCGGTTGCCGAAATCAACGCCGGCGCGATGACTGGGCGCGGCGAGGCAACCGCGATCTACTATCGCGGCGAAAGTGCCGAAAGCGTCGTCGCCGCCATCGCTGCCCAGGCCGATGCGGTAGCGGCGGGCGCCAGCCGCGCCGACCTGCTCGGACTGATGCCGGCGGGGGCCGCGCGCAACGCCATCGATGCCGCGCTGTGGGATCTCGAAGCCAAGGCATCGGGCCGGCGCGTCTGGCAGCTGCTCGGCCTGCCGCAGCCGCAGCCAATGCTGACCGCCTATACGATCAGCCTTGGTGACCCGGGCAGCATGGCCGCGGCGGCAACGCTGGCACGCGGGCGGGAACTGCTCAAGATCAAGCTGGGCGGTGACGGCGGCCCGGCGGCGGACATCGAACGCGTTGCCGCGGTGCGCCGCGCCGCCCCGGATGCGCGGCTGACCGTCGATGCCAATGAAGCCTGGGGGGGAACCGACATCGCCCGCACCGCGGCGGCGCTGGCGGCGCTGGGGGTCGAACTGATCGAACAGCCGGTGCCGGCGGGGCAAGATGCGCTATTGGATGGCGTGCGATCGCAGGTAGCCCTGGCGGCGGACGAAAGCTGCCACGATCGCGCGACGCTCGACGATATTGTCGGGCGCTACAGCCATATCAACATCAAGCTCGACAAGGCCGGCGGGCTGACCGAGGCGCAGGCGCTCGTCCATGCGGCCCGCATACGCGGGCTTGGGGTGATGACCGGGTGCATGCTGTCGACGTCGCTCGGCATCGCGCCGGCCTTTTATGTGGCGATGCAGGGCGCCTATGCCGATCTCGATGGGCCGCTGCTGATCGAGGACCGGCCCGGCGGGCTGAAGTTCGAACATTCGGACGTGTGGCCGCCAGAGGCCGAACTCTGGGGGTGAGCCCTTACCCCTCGCCATACCCCGTCACGCTCTCGAACATCACCGTCAGTGCGCGGCGTTCGGCCTCGGTCAGTTCCGGGCGCCAGATCTCGAACAGCAATATCGCGCGGATCTCGCCCGAATCATTCCAGGCTTCATGCTCGATACTGTCATCGAAGATCAGCATTTCGCCGGCCCGCACGTCGCGGGTGTCATTGCCCACCCGCAGCCGGCAGCCGGCGGGCACCACCAGCGGCAAATGGCAGATCAGCCGCGTGTTGAGCATGCCGTTGTGCGGCTGGATATGCGTGCCGGGTTCGAGCGCCGAAAACAGCACCATCGGTGACCGGCCGTTGATGACCGGGATCGGCCCGGCCGTATCGGCCATAAGCCCGGTAATTCCGGCGAGTGCCGCCATCGTCGCCGGGCAGCGCGCGGCGTTGGCGGCGACGGGTTTGCCGCCCTGCCACAGATGAAAGGCGCTCCAGCGCGGATCATCGAGCAGGCTGTGCGG
>JANPKK010000075.1:0-18833 GCA_031426015.1 Alphaproteobacteria bacterium | reverse complement strand
TGGTGGACGCACCAGGGTTCGAACCTGGGACCCGCTGATTAAGAGTCAGCTGCTCTACCGACTGAGCTATACGTCCATGCACGGCTTGGCGTGGAGGCGGGCTGTTAGCAGGGGGTTTTGGGCTTGTCCAGCGGCTTTGTCGTGTTCAGGCGCGGGG
The DNA here is from genome assembly GCA_031426015.1 of Alphaproteobacteria bacterium. GTDB lineage: Bacteria > Pseudomonadota > Alphaproteobacteria > Sphingomonadales > Sphingomonadaceae > Sandarakinorhabdus. The sequence goes on along the minus strand of JANPKK010000075.1, from coordinate 18,676 downwards.
GAGGGTGTTCTGGCGGGCGATGCCCATGATCAGGCCGATCAGGATCATCACCGTCATCATCGCCGAACCGCCATAGCTGATCAGCGGTAGCGGGATGCCGACGACTGGCGCCAGGCCCATGACCATCATCATGTTGATGGCGAGATAGAAGAAAAGAGTCGCGGTCAGGCCGAGCGCCAGCAGGCGCTGGAATTGTCCGCGCGCCTTCAACGCGACGCCGATTCCCCAGGCGAGCACGATGCCGAAGCCGATGATGATGAACAGCCCGCCGAGCATGCCCCATTCCTCGGCCATGGTGGCGAAGATAAAATCGGTCTGCAGTTCGGGGAGGTAATCGAGGTGGCTTTGCGTGCCCTGCAGGAAGCCCTTGCCATTCAGGCCGCCCGAACCGATGGCGATCTTCGACTGGGTGATGTGGTAACCGGCGCCGCGCGGATCGGTGGCGGGATCGAGGAAGATCAGCACGCGCTTGCGCTGGTAATCATGCAGCATCGACCAGGCGAGCGGCATCGCGGCGACCACCGCGACCGCAGCGGTGCCGAACAGCCACAGCCGCACGCCGGCGAGGAACAGGACCACGACGCCGCCGAAGACGATCGACAACGCTGTGCCGAGATCCGGCTGCAGCATGACCAGTGCTGCCGGTGCGCCGATAAGTGCTAGCGCCGGCAGCAACGCATTGGCCCGGGTTTCGAAACCGCGTGGCAAATAATGATAATAGCGCGCCAGCACGAGCACGATCGCCAGCTTCATGAATTCCGACGGTTGCAGCTGGATGATCCCGAGATCGAGCCAGCGCTGGCTGCCGCCGCCGACGCGGCCGAGCAGCTCTACGCCAACGAGCCCGACGAGTACGATGGCATAGATGGCCCAAGCATATTTCATCAGCGTATCGGGGTTGACCAGTGCGATCAGCAGCGCTGCGGTCAGCAGGATGACGAAGCGGATGCCGTGCTTCAAGGCCCAGGGTGTCAGCGAGCCGCCCGCTGCCGAATAGAGGATGACCATGCCGAAGCCGGCGAGCGCTGCGACGACAAGCACGATGCCCCACGGCATGCGGGCGAGTTCGCGCAGCCAGGGACCGTTGAACATCAGTCTTCCGTGGTTGGCGGGGCAGGGGCATCGGGCGGGCCGATTTCAAAGGTCGGCGGCGTTGGCGCATCGGTGCGCAGCCACGCCGGCATCAGCCTGGCTTCCTCGGCCTGGCGCGCGGCGGCGGCCTTGTCGCGCGCTTCGGCAGCGCGCTTTTCCGCGAGCGCCGCTTCGATCGGCCCGAGCGTCTTCAGCGCGCGGGCGGGGTCGTAGAGGAACGTAAGCACATCACGCGCGATCGGGGCGGCATAGCGGCCGCCGGCGATGCCATGTTCGATGATGACGCTGACGGCGTAACGCGGTGCCTCGGTGGGGGCAAAGGCGACGAACAGCGCATGGTCGCGCTGCTTCCACGGCAGCGCCTCGTTGCGCTTTACCCCGGTGCGGCGTTCGGCGGCGGTGATGCGTCGTACCTGCGCCGTGCCGGTCTTGCCGGCGAAATGCACCCCGCCGATGGCGGATCGTGCGCCGCGCGCGGTGCCGATGCCGGCGTTGACGACATCGAACATGCCCTGCCGCACGAGGGCGAGATGATCCTCGGGGATGCCGAGCGACGCGAACACCGGCGGCGCGCTGCCCGCGGGCGCTGCGATCAGGCGTGGCATCACGGCGTTGCCGCTGGCGATGCGCGCCGTCATCACCGCCAGTTGCAGCGGGTTGGTGATGAGATAGCCCTGGCCGATGGAGGTGTTGAGCGTTTCGCCGATCGTCCAGGCCTTGCCATAGCGCTTCTGCTTCCAGTCGGTCGACGGGACGATGCCGCTCGCCTGGCCGGGCAGCGGCAGGTCGTATTTCTGGCCGAGCCCGAGGCGGTGCGCCATTTTGGCGATGGCATCGATGCCGACCTGGCGGCCGAAGCTGTAGAAATACACGTCGCAGCTGAGCGGCAGGGCGCGATGCATGTCGACGGTGCCATGGCCACGCCGGGCGTGGCAGTGCCAGGTGTTGTTGCCAAGGCGATAGCGCCCGTTGCAACCGACGCTCTGGTCCGGCGTTACCCCGGCTTCGAGCGCGGCCAGCGCGGTCACCATCTTGAAGGTCGACCCCGGTGGATACAGGCCCATCGCGCTCTTGTTGAGCAGCGGGTTGTGATCGTCGGACTGCAGATCCTTCCACAGCGCGGCGGGGACGCGGGTGGAAAAGATGTTGGGGTCATAGGCCGGCATCGACACCATGGTCAGCACGTCGCCGGTCACGCAATCGATGACGATGACACTGGCGCTGTTGTCACCCAGCCGTCGCGCCGTGAAATTCTGCAGGTCGCGGTCGATGGTCAGCTTGAGCGTATCACCGGGAATATCGCCGCGGGTATCGAGTTCGCGCACGACCTTGCCGCGCGCCGTCACCTCCACCCGCTGCGCGCCGGCGGTGCCGCGCAGCGATTTGTCGGCGCGGCGCTCGATGCCGTCCTTGCCGATGCGAAAGCCCGGGAAGATAAGCAGCGGGTCCTTCTGCAGCTTGTATTGTTCGGGCGTCGGTGCGCCGACATAACCGAGCAGATGCGCGAAATGATCGGCATCGGGATAGACCCGGCTGAAGGCGCGCACCGGGCGCAGGCCGGCGACATCGGCGACCTGGACGTTGAGCGCGGCAAACGCCGGCCAATCGAGATCGCGCGCCACTTCGACCGGCATATAGCTCGGCTGGATGGCGATATCGGCACGGATGCGCAGTTCGTCTTCGAAGCTCAGCGGCAGCACCTTGCCGATCTGGGCGAGCACGGCATCGAGATCGGCGATCTGTTCGGGGATGAGCTCGAGGCGATAATCGGGGCGGTTGAGCGCCAGTGGTTTGCCGCTGCGATCGACGATCCAGCCACGGCGCGGCGGAATGAGGCGCAGCTGGACGCGGTTTTCTTCGGAGGCGAGGGCATATTCTTCGCCCTCGAAGATCGACAGCCAGGCCAGCCGGGTGGCGAGCGTGATGCCGACAAGCCCCATGCCGCCGCCGAGCACAAAGGCGCGGCGGGTGAAGCTTTGTTCGCGTTCGGCCTCGGTTCTCACGGGGTGCCGCCGGGGCCGAAGGCCAGGCGCTGGACGCGCGCGCACAGCGCCACGACGAGCGGATAGGCAACCATGCTGGTCAGCGCCTGCCAGCCGAGCGGCAGCAGCGGCACCGGCTTGCCGGCGATGCTCATCAGCCCCCAGGTTGCGGCTTCGAAGGCGACGATCACGGCGGCCGCCAGCGCCCAGTCGAAGCCATGGGCGTGATGGCCGTAGCGCGCCTCGAACAGCCGCACAAAGCCCGCCGTGGCAGCGAACAGCGTGGCGTTGACGCCGAGTGGTTGGGCAAACAGCAGATCGGCGACGATGCCGAGCACAAAGGCCAGCCAGGGCGGCATCAGCCCGGGTTGAAAGGTCGCCCAGACGAAGATGCCGAGCACCGCCACCTGCGGGAACACCGGCGCCGGCGCCAGCAACGGCGCGGTCATGACCAGCACGAGCAGCAGGGTCGTCAGGAACGGCACGGCCAGCCGCCAATGGCCCCACCAGTAGCGGCGGCGCTCGGCGGCGTTCATCAGGCGCCAGGGCGGGGCGGACCAGGCCATCAGCCGGTCACGGTAACGGCGTGGCGGGCACTGGCGGCGCGGTGCCGCCGCCGCTGCGCCGCGCCTCGACAGGCACCGGCGCGTCATAGGTCGGCAGCGCGGCCTCGCGCGGCATCGCCATGTAGGCGGCTTCGATGCGCACGTACGCCGCGCCGACGGGATGGGCGGCAGGGCGGACCTGCACGGGTTCCTGCGGGCCGATGATCGTGCCGACAGGCACGCCGGGGGGAAACACGCCGCCATCGCCCGAAGTGACCAGCCGGTCGCCGGCCTGCAACGGCAGATCGGCCCCCACCTTGTCGCGCAACTCGAGTGCCGGGCGGTTGGTGCCCACGACGAGCGCCGCCTGGCCGGTGCGCACGATGATGACCGGGATGCGGCTGGCCGGATCGGTGAGCAGCAGCACCCGCGCCGAGATGCTGCCGGCTTCGACGGTGCGGCCGATAAGGCCATCGGCGCCGATGACCGGCAGGCCGGGAATGACGCCCTCGCGGCGCCCGGCGGCGATCATCGCCGAGCGCACGACCGAGCCCGACGTTGCCGAAACGATGCGCACCGTGCCGATCAGGGCGCGCGCCGGGTCGGCGACCTTGTCGAGGCGCTTCAGCGTGGCCAGCGTGCGGCGGTCGGCAGCGGCGCGCTGCAATTCGGCGCGGGCGGCAGCGAGTTCGGTGGTCAGCCGGCGGTTGCGATCGACGGCAGCGAGATAGTCACTCGCCCAGTCGGCGGCGCGGCCAACGCCATCGAAGGGGGCGCGTACCACGCTCCAGACCGGGGTGACGAGATCGAGCATGACGCCGCGCATGCGGGCAGCGCCATCGGGGTTCACCCGCGCGACGACGACCAGCAGCAGCCCGGTGGCGATGACCGCACCCGACACGACCGCACCGACGAGCGCGAGATTCTGCTCGCGTCGCATGGCGGTCGATCGCCGTGGCGGGGGCGTCCAGTCCATTGTTCACTCTTGTTGGGCGCGCCGGCCGGGCGCGTCACAGCTAGTGCTTACTCAAACACGCCCGTCCGCGTCACGCGCGAAAGCGGCGGGGTGTGGATAAAGTTCAGGCGGTGGTGAGCACGCCGCGATACATCGGGTCCTCGAGCGCACGGCCGGTGCCGATGGCGACACAGGTAAGCGGATCGTCGGCGACCGTCACCGGGAGCCCGGTGGCTTCGCGCAGCACCACGTCCATGTCGCGCAGCAGGGCGCCGCCGCCGGTGAGCACGATACCCTGGTCGACGATGTCGGCAGCGAGTTCGGGCTGGGTATTTTCCAGCGCGGTGCGCACGCCTTCGACGATGGTGGCGACAGGCTCCGACAGCGCATCGGCGATCTGCGCCTGGTTGATGGTGATTTCCTTGGGCACGCCGTTCATCAGGTCGCGGCCCTTGATCTCCATCGTCAGGCCGATGCCATCGGCGGGCGGCTTGGCGGTGCCGATTTCCTTCTTGATGCGCTCGGCGGTCATTTCGCCGATCAGCAGATTGTGGTTGCGGCGCACATAGGAAACGATGGCTTCGTCCATCTTGTCACCGCCGACGCGCACGGAGGTCGTGTAGGCAAGGCCGCGCAGGCTGAGCACCGCGACTTCGGTGGTACCGCCGCCGATATCGACGACCATCGAACCGATCGGCTCGGTGACCGGCATGCCGGCCCCGATCGCTGCCGCCATGGGTTCCTCGATCAGATAGACCTGCGACGCACCAGCATTGTTGGCGGCGTCGCGGATCGCGCGCTTTTCGACCGACGTACTGCCCGACGGCACGCAGATGACGATTTCGGGGAAGCGCGGCAACCGCGATGTGTGTACCTTGGCAATGAAATATTTGATCATTTCCTCGGCGACATCGATATCGGCGATGACGCCGTCCCGCAGCGGCCGGATGCATTCGACATTGCCCGGGGTCTTGCCCATCATCACCTTGGCTTCGCTGCCGACGGCGACGACCTTGCGGGTGCCGCGGATGGTTTCCATCGCCACCACGGACGGCTCGTTGAGGACGATACCGCGGCCGCGGACATAAACGAGCGTGTTGGCGGTGCCGAGGTCGATCGCCATGTCCTGGCTGAGAAACGAAAACATCCGGCTGAAAAGCGACATGGGGCAGGGAACCAAATCTGGAAAAAAGGGGGGTGGCGGCGCGCGCAGGCGTCCGTTGGGTTTAGTCCCCCCCGGCGCGATTCGGCAAGCTGCGTGACTCGCGGCGGCGGGGTGATTCGCCGGTGCGGGCCGGTTCTGCGCCAGCCTGCCGCGACACTGCGGCGGAGAGAGCCGAAAAATGTCGAGCGATGAGACATGTTTCTGTGCGTAGCTCTACCGAAAGCAGTGATCGGGGCGAGCCGGGGCTGGCCTGTTCCTAACTTTTGATCAATAAAACTGATGTAAGAATTATGACAAGGCAGGGACACACCTGCCAGTGGCGCGGGGAGGTGTTCTTGCATGCAAAGGGCAATCGGCCTTTTGATCGGCGCTATCGCGCTCATGTCCGATGCGTTGACCGCGCCCGGCGTGGCCCTGGAAGCGGCGCCGTTTTCGCAAGCGATGGTGGATGATGCGGCCATGCTGCCGGATCGTCCCGATTTCTTGTCGTTGATTGCGGCCGATCCGTTCCTCGTGCCGTTGGCCGCCATCGGCGGTGTGGCCTTGCTCGTCGCGGTGCTGCTGCGTCGGCGCCAGCGTCGCCGCATTGCCTGGGGCTATGTGCCGGCGCAGGCCCTGCGCCAGCGTTTGTTCTCGCGGTTGCGCTGATCGTACCGGGCGCTATCGCTCCGGGGTGATTGCGCCTAAAGTCGCCGGGTGCCGCTGATCCGTCGCCTTCCCGATCATCTCGTCAACCAGATCGCCGCCGGCGAGGTTGTCGAGCGCCCGGCGTCGGCGTTGAAGGAGCTGGTGGAAAACGCCCTCGATGCCGGGGCGCGGCGCATTTTCATCGAACTCGAAGCCGGCGGTATCGACCATCTGTCGGTCAGCGACGATGGCATCGGCATGACGGCGGACCAGCTCCGCCTCGCCATCGAACGCCATGCCACCTCGAAACTGCCCGATGGCGATCTATCCAGCATCGCAACGTTGGGTTTTCGCGGCGAAGCGCTGCCGTCGATCGCCAGTGTCGCCACGTTGACGCTGACCAGCCGCACCGCGACCGCTCCGGGCTGGCAGCTGGTCGTCGACAATGGCCGTATCACCGGCGATGGCCCGGCGGCGACGCCGCCCGGCACACGCGTCGCGGTCGATGGCCTGTTCGCCGCGGTGCCGGCACGGCGCAAATTCCTCAAATCCGAACGCTCCGAACTCGCCGCGTGCATCGATGTCGTGCGGCGGCTGGCGATGGCGCGCGCCGATGTCGGCTTCGAATTGCGCCATGGCGGCGCGGGAGTTAGCCGGCGGCTGCTCGCGGTGGCGGCAGGGCCGGACAAGGGCCCGGCAGCGCTGGTGGCGCGGCTGGCGGCGCTGCTTGGTGCCGATTTCGCCGACAATGCCGTGGCGGTCGATCTCGATCGCGAAGGCCTGCGGCTCGGCGGGTTGGCGGCGATCCCGACCTATAATCGCGGCATTGCGGACCATCAGTTCCTGTTCGTCAACCAGCGGCCGGTGAAGGACCGGCTGTTGATCGGCGCGTTGCGTGGTGCCTATCAGGATCTTCTGGCGCGCGATCGTCACCCGGTGGTGGCGCTGTTCCTCGATGTGCCGCCCGAATTCGTCGATGTGAACGTCCACCCGGCCAAGACCGAGGTGCGGTTTCGCGACGCGGCGCTGGTGCGCGGCATGATCGTTTCCGGCCTGCGCCGCGCCCTTGATGAAGCCGGGCATCGCGCTTCGACGCGGGTGTCGGCGACGGCGCTGGCGGCATTCGCCGCGCCGGAACTGGCGGCATTCGCCGCGCCGGAACTGGCGGCCTTTGCCGCGCCGGCCTCCGGGGCAATGGCCGCCTGGCCGACCGTTGCCCCGGCGCTGGCGCTTGCCGAACCGCCGCGGCTGTTCAGCGATTTTCCGCCGGCCTTTGCGCCGTCCGATCGCGGCCCGGCGCCGGTGGCTACCCCTCCCGCTGCCAGCTTTCCGCTCGGCGCGGCGCGCGGCCAGGTCGCCAACACCTATATCGTCGCCGAAACCGCCGATGCGCTGATCCTCGTCGACCAGCACGCAGCGCACGAACGGCTGACGCTCGAACGCATGAACGCCGCGCTCGCCGGCGGCGGCGTTGCGGGCCAGGCGCTGTTGCTGCCGGTGGTGGTCGAACTCGACGAGATTGCCGCTGGGCGCATCGCCGATCGCGCCGTCGAGCTTGCCGAACTGGGGCTGGAGATCGAAGCCTTTGGCCCGACCGCGGTATTGGTGCGCGCCACGCCGGCGCTGCTCGGCAATGCCAACCCGGAAGCGCTGGTCCGCGATCTCGCCGATGACCTGTCGGCGTGGGGTCGCGCGGTGACGCTGCGTGAAAAGCTCGACAGCATCGCTGCGACAATGGCCTGCCACGGCAGTGTCCGCGCCGGGCGCGCGCTCAGCCTTGTCGAGATGAATGCGTTGCTGCGCGAGATGGAGGTCACCCCGCACAGCGGCCAGTGCAACCATGGCCGCCCGACCTGGGTCAAGCTGGCGCTGGGGGATATCGAGAAGCTGTTCGGGCGAAGATAGTCGTTTGTTCAGCTGCGCTGAAAGCGGCACCGGCCCGCTCCCCCGCCCGCGGCGAAGGTCGCATCCGCTCCGGGCCACCCATTTCAGGTTACGCTGTAGGTGGCCGGGCGGGGGAGCGGGCCGGTGCCGCTCTCTGTCAACGAATCTCAGCTCGCGAACTGTTCCAGCACGATACGGTCATCGAGCGCATAGCCCGGGTCGAACAGCAGTTCGAGGCTGATCGATTTGTCGGTGACCACCCGCACGCTGGCGACATCGCGGACTTCGCGCTGGTCGGCGACGGCGGACACCGGGCGCTTCTTGGCTTCGAGCACGCGAAATTCGATGACACTCGCCTGCGGCAGCAAGGCACCGCGCCAGCGCCGCGGCCGGAACGGGCTGATCGGCGTCAGCGCCAGCAGGTCGGATTGCAGCGGCAGGATCGGGCCGTTGGCCGACAGGTTATAGGCGGTGCTGCCCGCGGGCGTCGCCACCAGCACGCCATCGCAGATCAGTTCCTCCATTCGGACCTGGCCATCGATGGCGATCTCGATCTTGGCGGTCTGCCGGGTCTCGCGCAGCAGCGAGACTTCGTTCATCGCCGGCGAGGTGATGGTTTCACCGCTGATCGTGATCGCCGTCATCATCAGCGGGTGCAGGGTGAAGCCACGCGCCGCCGCGATCCGGGTCGGCAAATCGTCCTCGGCAAATTCGTTCATCATGAAACCGACGGTGCCGAGATTCATGCCGAACACCGGCTTGGGCTTGCTCGCCTGCAACGCTTCGTGAAGCACATGGAGCAGGAAACCGTCACCGCCGAGCGCGACGACGATATCGGCGTCACTGACCGAGACGAAATCATGGCGGCTGCGCAGCGATGCGCCCGCAGCTTCGGCGGCTTCGGTATCCGAAACCAGCAGGGCGAGGCGGGGGGGCAGCAGGGTGTCAGCCACCGGTAACGCTCATGTGCCGGGTTACCGCCGGGGCCGCCGACCGGCGGTCGATGACGAAATCATGGCCCTTGGGCTTGCGCGTGATCGCCTCGGAAAGCGCGGCATCGAGCAGCGTGTCATCGGCGCTGGCGCGCACGACACTGCGCAAATCGGCGACATCGTCCTGCCCCAGGCACATGTAGAGTTGCCCGGTCGCGGTCAGTCGGACGCGGTTGCAGCTTTCGCAGAAGTTGTGCGTCAGCGGCGTGATGAAGCCGAGCCGTTGTCCGGTTTCGCCGATACGGACATAGCGCGCCGGGCCGCCGGTGTTGTCGGGCAGATCGTGCAGGGTGAAGCGCTGTGACAGGTCGGCGCGGACCCGGCTGAGCGGCAGGTAATGATCGACGCGGTCGACGCCGATTTCGCCCAAGGGCATGGTCTCGATCAGCACAAGGTCATGGCCCTGCGCCGCCGCAAAGGCCAGCATCGCTTCGACTTCACCATCGTTGACCCCGGCGAGCGCCACCATGTTGAGTTTGATGTGCAGCCCGGCGGCCTTGGCGGCGGCGATGCCCTCGAGCACCTGCGGCAGCCGGCCCCAGCGGGTGATCTCGGCAAATTTGGCCGGATCGAGCGTATCGAGGCTGACATTGATCCGGCGCACCCCGGCGGCGAACAGATCATCGGCAAAACGCGCCAGTTGCGAGCCGTTGCTGGTCAGCGTCAGCTCGTCGAGCGCGCCGCTGTCGAGATGCCGGCCGAGCCGTTTGACGAGGTCGATGATGCCGCGCCGCACCAGCGGTTCGCCGCCGGTGAGCCTGAGTTTTCGCGTGCCGCGCCGAATGAAGGCCGAAGCGAGCCGGTCGATTTCTTCCAGGCTCAGCACTTCGGCCTTGGGCAGGAAGGTCATCGCCTCGGGCATGCAATAGACGCAGCGGAAATCGCAGCGATCGGTGACCGAAACGCGCAAATAGGTGATCGCCCGGCCGAAAGGATCGACCAGGGGGGCGGCCCGCGGGGCCGCCATCTCGGCCGGAAGGAGCAGGGTGCTGGTCATGGCTGGCGGCAAGGTGGCGATGGCAGGGCATGAAGTCCAGCCAATTGCGCATGAATGTTGGCGCAATCGCGCGGGACGCATGGCGAAATCACAATGAATTAGTCGTTGTTGGTCGCTTCACAGCGCTGCGGATTGGCCCTAGATTGTCATGTCCCGAGGTCGTCCCGGTGCGGCCTGTCAAGGAGAGTCCATGCCCATCAACACGGCCGAACCGGTGTTGATCGTGTCGCCGCGCTATGCCGACGAAGTGGCCGCAGCGACGAACGATGTCGACGTGGTACCGCGGGTCGAGCGCCGTCCCGAACGCGCCGCCGAACGATTCGAAGCCGAACCGGCGCGGCTGGTCGTCATCGATGCGCGCGGGGCGCTGGCGCAGGGGCTGGCTGCGGCGCGATCCCTGGGTGGTGCGGTCAAGGCGCGCAAGGGTGCCATGCTGGTGCTGCTGTCGCGCGCCGATGGTACGGCGGCCGGCGCGGCGCACGATGCCGGGGCGACATCGGTGCTGGTCAGCCCGTTCGGCAGCGCAACCTTTGCCGATGCGCTGCGTCTCGCGGTGCGCCATGCCGAACGGCTTTCGGAAGCGGCGATCGCGCTTGCCGAAACCGGCGCGGGCGCGACCACCGAAAAGCGACGCCATGACGAAATGACCGGGCTCGCCACCGGCGACCAGATGCAGGGCTGGATCAGCGCGGCCCTGCAGGATGCCGATGCGGCGCAACCGGTATTCGTGCTCGCGGTCGGCATCGTGCGCTTTGCCCAGATCAACGCCGCTTATGGCCGCGCCGTTGCCGATCGGGTGCTGGCGGCGGTGGCACAGCGGCTCGGCCAATCGGTCGATGCGCGCAGCCCGGGGCGCGATCTCGCCGAACGCCGCATGCTGGCGCGGCTGGCAGCGGCCGAATTCGCCGTGGCGGTGAACGGGCCTGTGTCGCTGGGGGCGGTGCGGCGGCTTGCCGAAGCGCTTGCCAAGGCCTTTGAGACGCCTTTCGTCGTCGATGGCTATGTCATCCACCTGTCGGCCCGCATCGGCATTACCGTCGGCGATGCCGGTGCCGAAAGCGACGCGGCGTCGCTCATTCGCCAGGCGAGTTCGGCGTTGGCGCTGGCGCGCGGCGGCGAGGCCGGCACCATCGAGATTTTCCAGCGCGATCCCGCCGGCGATCCGTTGACCCGGCTCGCCGATCTCGAATCAGACCTGCACCGCGCCATCGAAGGCGACAACATCGCGATTCTCTTCCAGCCGCAGCTGGCGCTCGGCAGCGGCCTGATTACCGGGGTGGAGGCGCTGGTGCGCTGGGAACATCCCACGCTCGGGTTGTTGCCGGCCGAAACCCTGCTCGGTACCGCGGCGACCGCCGAGCTGGCGATCAAGCTGGGCCGCCATATCCGTGCCCGGGCGATGCGCGAGGCGGCCGGCTGGATCGGCCCGGCGTCGCGGCTGCGGCTGTCGGTCAATGTCACCGCCGCCGATCTGGCCGATCCGGGTTTTGCCGGCGCGCTCGAGGAAGCGCGCGTGGCCGCCGGCCTGCCGCGCAGCCGCCTGACGCTCGAAGTCACCGAAGGCGCCTTCATCACCGATATCTATGGCGCCGTCGAACTGCTCGCCGCGTTGCGCGCCGATGGTATCAAGATCGCGCTCGATGATTTCGGCACCGGCTATTCCTCGCTGGCCTGGATGGCGCGGTTGCCGATCGATGTCATCAAGCTCGACCGCAGCTTTACCCTGGGGCTGACCGGGTCGCCGCGTGAACGGGTGGTGGTCGAGACCATGGTGCGGCTGTCGAAACAACTCGGCATGACGGTGATCGCCGAAGGTGTGGAGGACGATATCCAGCTCGATGCGGCGCGGCTCGCGGGCTGCGACGGCGTGCAGGGCTTTCGTGTCGCGGCGGCGATGGCGGTCGAACCGCTGCTGGCTTTTTGCGACGATTGGCACCGCCGTCGCATCGAAACATGAAAGACCCATATTCCGGCATGGTCGCGATCCCTGCCGGGCGGTTCCGCATGGGCAGCGACACCGCCTATCCCGAGGAAGCCCCGGCGCACAGTGTCGAGGTCGATGGCTTTCACATCGATGCGCGAGCGGTGACCAATGCGCAATTTGCCGCGTTCGTGGCGGCAACCGGCCATGTCACCGTCGCTGAAACCGTGCCCGATCTCGCCGATTACCCGGGCGCCCGGCCAGAGATGCTGTTCGCTGGCAGCCTGGTGTTCCGCAAGACGCGCGGGCCGGTCGATACGCGCGACTGGTCGCAATGGTGGCGCCTGCAGCCGGGGGCGAACTGGCGCGCGCCATACGGTCCGGGGTCGGGGCTCGACGGGCTCGATGATCATCCCGTCGTGCAGGTCGCCTATGGCGATGCGCTCGCCTATGCGCGCTGGGCGGGCAAGGATTTGCCGACCGAGGCCGAGTTCGAATATGCGGCGCGCGGCGGATTGGATGGCGCCACCTATGCCTGGGGCGAGGTCTTCCGCCCCGGCGGCAAGCACATGGCCAACACCTGGCAGGGCAAGTTTCCCCACCACAACAGCCGCGACGATGGCTGGGAGGCCACCGCACCGGTCGGCTCCTATCCGCCCAACGGCTATGGCCTGTACGACATGATCGGCAATGTCTGGGAATGGACGCAGGACTGGTTCCAGCCGCGCCATGCAGGCGATGCGGTGAAGGCGTGTTGCGTGCCGAAGAACCCGCGCGGGCCGGCGACGGGCACGCTCGATCCGGCGGCGCCGATTCCACAAAAAGTGCTCAAGGGCGGTAGTTTCCTGTGCGCCCCGAGCTATTGCCAGCGTTATCGCCCAGCGGCGCGCCACGCCGAATCAATCGATACCGCTACCTGCCACATCGGCTTTCGCTGCGTGGTGCGCGGCCGAGCTATTTGAGCAGGGTCTGCTGCCAGAAGGTCAGCGTCGCCAGAAATTCATAGTCGCGGTTTTCCTTTTTGCGGAAACCATGGCCTTCGTTGGCGGCGAGGATGTGCCACGCCTGGCCGCCGTTCTTGCGCACCGCATCGACCATCTGGCTGGCTTCGGACGCCGGCACGCGCGGATCATTGCCGCCGGTGACGACCAGCAACGGGATCTTCAGTTCGCTGGCGCGGGTCAGCGGCGAAATTTCGGCGAGCTTCAACCGCTGGCCGGGGTTGCGTTCATCGCCATATTCGACCCGGCGCAGATCGCGGCGATAGCCTTGCGTGTTTTCGAGGAAAGTGACGAAGTTGGATATGGCGACGATGCAGACGCCGCTACGCAGCCGGGCACCATAGCGGATCGCCGAGGCATAGCACATATAGCCGCCATAGCTGCCGCCGGTCACCGCGATGCGCGCTGCATCGATATCGGGGCGGGTGCCAAGCGCATCGAGCATGGCGCCGATGTCCTTGACTGAATCCTCGCGCTTGTAGGGGCCGTTGTCGAGCGCGACGAAGCGCTTGCCATAGCCGGTCGAGCCGCGAACATTGGGGTAGAAGACCGCGATGCCGAGTTCGTTGACGAGATAATTGTCGGTGCCGAGATAGCCCGGCTGCGACTGGCCCTCGGGGCCGCCGTGGATATCGATGATCAGCGGCCGCTTGCCGGGGAATTTCGCGGGGTCGGGGCGGGTCAGGAAGCCCGAAACCGGCAGCCCATCGAAGGATTTGACCGTGACGAGTTCGGCCTCGCGATTGCGTGACGGGTCGAGCCCGCCGGTTTCGGAAAAAGTCCAGCGGGTTGCAGCGAGCGTCTTCGGGTCGACACTCCAGGCATCGGCGGGCGATGTCGCGCTTGTCATGGTGAAGCCGACATCCCCCCAGGGGGCGATTTCGAGGCCGCCGACGATGCCGATCGGCAATTTCGGCTCGGCAGTGATCGCACCGGATTTCGGATCGACGAGATACAGCCTGCTGATGCCGGCTTCGTTGCGGGTGATGGCGATGAAACTGCCGTCTTCGGCGATATCGAATTCGTCGACATCCCATTGGGCCGGGCCGGTGACGAGCTGCTTGAAACCGTCCTTCGCGCTGATCGTGCCGAGGCGCTGGAAATCATTGCCGACATCGGCGGTGACATAGATCGTGCCATCGGGCGCATATTTGGCGCCGCTATAGCTGGCATCGGGGCCGGGACGGTTGAGGCGGGTGAGCATGCCGGTTGCCAGGTCAACGATGTAGAGATCGGATTTTTCAACCGATTGCCCGTGGCTGACGATCGCGGTTTTGCCATCGGGGGCAAAATCCTGGAAGCGCCAGCCGCCGCCCTTCAATTCGACGAGCTTGCGATCGGATTTCGGATCGGCCGGATCGATCAGGTACAGGTCGCTGTCGGTGCCGTTGCGGCGCGACGAGCTGTAGCCGATGGTCTTGCCATCACGCGACCAGACCGCGCCGGTGTTGCGGCTCTTGCCATCGGTAAGCAGGCGCAGGCGGCCATCGGCAAGGGTGAACAGCTGGTAGAATTCGGCGCCGCCGATGTCCTTGCCGACAAGCAACGTCTTGCCATCGGGGGAGTAACTGCCGCCGGGAACCGGCTCGGCTTCGAAACTGATCTGGGTGCGATCGCCGCCGGGCCGGGCAACCTTGTGCAATTGCGTGGCATTGCCGAAGCGCGTGGTGATCAGCATGCCGCGCGAAACCGGGTCCCAGCCCTGGAAGGCGGCGGAACGGTTTTCGAGATAGGGGCGGACATTATCGGCAAGCCCGGCCGGGATGGCGGGCACGCCCTCGGCCGTGATCGCGGCGGGGATCGGGATCGATTGCGCCTGCGCCGGGGTGACCGAGGCGAGCAGCAGGGCGAGCAGGGCAGGGCGCATCGGTACCTCGTGATCTGTTTGTCCATCATCTTTAGCGGCCGGCCGGTCACTCGCAAGGCCGTGCGGCGGCATTGGTGATTGCGCCCAACATTACATTCAGTTTAGAAAGCCCTTTAACTTCGCGACAAAAGGGCAGTGATGTCGGGACAGGAGAAGACCATCGGCAATGCCGGTGCGGCGACGGGTATGCTGGCCAGCTGGCGGACGGACGTGCCGGCATCGATCGTGGTGGCGCTGGTCGCGTTGCCGCTGTGCCTGGGGGTTGCCCTGGCCTCGGGCGCGCCGCTGTTTGCCGGGCTGATTGCCGGGATCGTCGGTGGCATCGTCGTCGGCGCGGTCGGTCGTTCGCCGTTGTCGGTCAGCGGGCCGGCGGCCGGGCTGACGGCGATCGTCTTCGCCGCCATCGAAAAATTGCCGAGTTATGACGCGTTCCTTCTCGCCGTCTGCATCGCCGGCGCCATCCAGATCGGCTTTTCGCTGACCAAGGGTGGTGTGCTCGCCGAATTCGTGCCGTCGTCGGTGATCACCGGCATGCTCACGGCGATCGGCCTGATCCTCATTCTCAAGCAGGTGCCGCACGCCGTCGGCTATGATGCCGACCCCGAAGGCAATTTCAGCTTCTGGCAGGCAGATGGCGGTAACACGCTGTCGGGGCTCGCCCATGTCCTGCAGAACGATATCATCTGGGGGGCAGCGCTGATCGCGGCGATCAGCCTGGCGTTCCTGTTCTGGTGGGACAAGGCGCGGCCCAAGCAAGGCCCGTTGCGCCTGCTGCCCGGGCCGCTGGTGGTCGTTGCCTTCGGCATCGGCGCCAATGCGCTGTTCCAGGCGGTGGCGCCGGCGCTGGTGGTGGCGCCGTCGCACCTCGTCAACGTGCCGATCTCGGCGACGCCGGCGGCGTTTTTCGCGCTGTTCCGGCTCCCCGATTTCAGCGCGGTCGGCAATACGACCGTGTGGACGGTGGCGTTGACGCTGGCGATCGTCGCCAGCCTTGAATCGCTGCTCAGCGTCAAGGCGGTCGACGAGCTCGATCCCAAGCGGCGCGTGACCGACAAGAACCGCGAACTGCTGGCGCAGGGCACCGGCAATCTCGTGTCGGGGCTGCTCGGCGGTATCCCGGTGACATCGGTGATCGTGCGCAGCTCGGCCAATGTCGAGGCGGGGGCCGATTCGCGGCTGGCAACGATTCTGCACGGTATCTGGTTGCTGCTCAGCATCGCGCTGATCCCGGTGGTGCTCAATCTCATTCCGCTGTCGGCGCTCGCCGCGGTGCTGATCGCCACCGGCTACAAGCTTGCCAAGCCCAAGCTGTTCGTCGAGCGCTGGGCACAGGGCATGACGCAATTCATTCCCTTCATCGTCACCGTCGTCGCCATCCTGCTCAGCGATTTGCTGATCGGTATCATGATCGGGCTGCTTGTGGGCTTTGCCTTTGTCATCTGGCGCAGCCTTGCCGATGTCATCACCTATGTCGAAACGGCGGAATCGGTGATGGTGCGGGCGCGGCGCAACCTGTATTTCATCCACAAGCCGCAATTGCAGGCCGCGCTGGCGCGGGTGCCCGACAATCATACCGTGCTGATCGACCTGTCGGGAACGAACTATGTCGATCTCGACAATATCGACATCATCAACGCCTTTGTGAAAAGCGCCCCCTATCGCAACCTGCGCGTGGTGGTGAAGGGCGATCCGCGCGGCAGGCTGGCACCATTGATCAGCGCGCCGCTTACGCGCGCCCGCGCCACCTGATCGCGGTGAACTCGCGCCACCTGATCGCGGTGAGCTCGCGCCCCAAAAGGAACACGCCATGCATGAAGTGACCCAGTTGATGCTCCACAACCGCGCCTGGGCGGCGGAGCAGCTTGCCGAAGACCCCGATTTTTTCTCGCGTCATGTCGCCGACCAGAAGCCGGTGTTCCTGTGGATCGGCTGTTCCGACAGCCGGGTATCGCCCGACCAGTTCACCCAGGCGCAACCCGGCGGGCTGTTCATTCACCGCAACATCGCCAACCTGGTGCAACCCGATGACGGCAACCTGATGGCGGTGATCGATTTCGCCATCGGCACGCTGAAGATCGACCGCATCGTCGTCTGCGGCCATTATGGCTGCGGCGGCATCAAGGCGGCGCTGTCGGGCGCGCCGACCGAGGGGCCACTGGGCGAATGGCTGGCGCATGCCCGCGTTGTCCATGCCGATCACGCGGCCGAAATCGATGCGCAGCCCGATGACGACGGCCGCATCAACCGCTTCGTCGAATGCAATGTCCGTGACCAGCTGCTGCATGTCGCCGCCACGGCACCGGTGCGCGCCGCCTGGGCCGAAGGGCGCGATCTGCGCCTGCACGGCTGGGTCTATGATCTGCGCGATGGCCTGCTCAAGACCTTGCTCGAAATCGACGCGACAACGCCGCTCGATACGGTCTCGGTGCCCGACAAGGTGCTGGTGTGATCGGCTGAAAAAAGCGTCGCCACGCGGGAACCGTTGCGCTTGGCGGTTGCACCGGCGCGGCGGCTGCCGCTAAACGCAGTCGCGGCGGCCAAACGCAGCGTCCGCCGCCCGGGGACCCGTGTCATGTCGAAGCTTTCTGCCGCCATCCAGCGTATCAACCCGAGCCCGACGATCGCGGTTACCAACAAGGCCGCCGAATTGAAGGCCGCCGGGCGTGACATCATCGGGCTGGGCGCCGGCGAACCCGATTTCCCGACCCCCGATTTCGTCAAGGAAGCCGGCATCGCCGCGATCCGCAACAACCAGACCAAATATACTGCCGTCGATGGCACGCCCGAGCTGAAAAAGGCCATCCAGGCCAAGTTCAAGCGCGACAACAACCTCGATTACGGGCTCGACCAGATCACCGTCAACAGCGGCGGCAAGCAGACGATCTTCAATGCGCTGCTGGCGACGCTCGACCCCGGTGACGAAGTCGTCATCCCGGCACCCTATTGGGTAAGCTATCCTGACATTGTCCAGTATACCGGCGCAACGCCGGTCATCATCAACTGCACGATCGACAGCGAATTCAAACTGACGGCCGAACAGCTCGATGCCGCGATCACACCGGCGACGAAGTGGCTGATTTTCAATTCGCCGTCGAATCCGACCGGCGCTGCCTATTCGCGCGCCGAATTGCAGGCGTTGACCGCCGTGCTGATGAAGCACCCGCACGTCATGATCCTCGCCGACGACATGTACGAACATATCGTCTACGACGATTTCGAATTCACCACGATGGCCGAGGTCGAACCCGGGCTGTTCGACCGCACGCTGACGGTCAATGGCGCGTCGAAGGCCTATGCGATGACCGGCTGGCGCATCGGTTTTGCCGGCGGCCCGGCGTGGCTGATCAAGGCGATGGCCAAGCTGCAATCGCAATCGACGTCGAACCCGTGCTCGATCTCGATGGCGGCGGTGACGGCGGCGCTGAACGGCGACCAATCTTTCCTCGCCGAACGCAATGCCGCCTTCCAGAAACGCCGCGACCTTGTCGTGTCGATGCTCAACCAGACGCCGGGGCTGCGCTGCCCGCGGCCGGCCGGGGCATTCTATGTCTATCCCGATTGCAGCGGCCTGATCGGCAAGACGACCCCGGGCGGCACCGTGCTCACCGACGACGAAGCCGTTGCCGCCTATTTCCTGGAAAGCGAAGG
>JANPKK010000074.1:0-29551 GCA_031426015.1 Alphaproteobacteria bacterium | reverse complement strand
CGAGTTCGAACGGGCTCTGGTCGGCGCCCTGATCGACGATGCCGCCATCGAGATGAAGAACAAGCGCGCCGCCATCGGGCACGTTGAGCGTCGACCGGCTGTTCAGCGCCGACCACAGCGCCGCAAAGAACAGCAGCAGCAACAGCAGGACCAGCAGGTCCTTGACGCCGACAAGGAAGCGCCACGTGTAGCGGACAAAGGTCATCAGAACGCCTTTAACGGGAATTGTAAGCCGTCATAGCGGGGCCGGGGGCCGCGCGGCAACACGCGATACTGTCGCGCGGTGCCGCCCTGGCCCGCCCTCGCTCGGCCCCCGCTGTCCCCGCGGCTCAACCGAAGGTGTGTTCGACCACCTTGTCGGGTGTGACGCGGCCATAGTCCGGAATGCGCCGCCTTTGGTCGGAAGAGGTCGTCGCCAGCGCCCAGCGGAAACGATAACCGCCATTGCCGGGTTCGAGATCGACCGTAACCGTCGCGGGGGCACCGGGCTTGGCCGGGGGCCGATAGGCGGTGACGACTTCGGCCGCGGGCAGCGGCACCGCCCGGGTGACGACCGTCGTGCCCGCGAGCAGTGTCAGCATTCGGCAGCAGTTGTGCCGATCAACCGAAGGTCAGCTCGACGATCTTGTCGGTCGTTGCACGGCAATACATCGGGATGGCGCGGGTTTCATCGGGGTAAACCCCCAGCAACGTCAGCCGGAACCGATAGCCGCCATTGCCCTTTTCGATTTCCACAACCTTGTCGATACGGATTTCGCTGCCACCGGTGGCGCCGATCTGGCGGGCGGCTTCGGTCAGGCAGACGCTGGCCGATGGCCGTGCATCGGCCGTCATGCCGTTGATGTCGACGTTGATCGTTGCGGGGGCGCCGGTCGTGTTTGCCGGCGGCTTGTAGGGCTGCAACGGCGGGGGTGGCGCGCCCTGTACGATGACGGTCTGTGGCGGCGGCGGCCGTGTCGCGGCGCTGAGCAGCGCCAGCAGGCTTGTGGTGACGGCGACTCCGAAAAGCACATCGCCGACGGACGGGCCATCGTTATAGTAATACCGACGCGGTGGATAATAACCGCCACGCCAGCCGCCGTAGGGCGGGCGCGGTGGGCCGTAATAGCCACCGTTGGGCGGACGATAATAACCACCGCCCGGCGGGCGATAGACAGGGTAACGGTTATTATAGCCATAGCCGGGGCGATTGCTGCCCGACACGTTGATGTTGGTGGAATTGTTTATGTTGATGTTTGTGTTGCCTCCGGGACGGTTCAGGTTTCCGGCCGGGCGGTTGGGGTTGCCGCCGGGACGATTTAAATTGCCGCCGGGGCGGGTGCTGATTTCCGGGCGATTGCCGTTGTTGAAATTCGGCCGACCATTTGCTGGCGCACGCCGGTCGTTGCTGGCCGGGCGGTTATAGCCGGCGCCACCCATTTGTTGCCGGGTGGGGCGGGCCTGCTGTGCGGGTCGGGCCTGGGGAGCCGGCCTAGCTTGTGGCGCTGGCCGGGCCTGCCGATCGCCGGGAGCAGCCGCTGCCGGCGCTGCCAGCGCCAACTGGGCGACGACAAAGGCCGCCGTGGTGAGCAGATTGATGGTCATTCGCATGGTCGCAATCCCTGTTCCAACTGCGCTCTTGTTACGCGCCTGATCGCTAGTGACGAGTGGTCAGGTGATCGAGATGGCCCATAGCGGGTCGTTCAAAAGGAAATCGATTGAATACCCCTGCCTGAAGTCGCCCTGCCGAAAGTCCCGAGACTGTTCATTCTATCGGGATAAATCACGTCCAACCGAAATCTGAAGCGATAGCCGCCAGTGCGGCGCGTCAAGTCGTCAAATCGGATTGCCACGCGGCAGCAGGCGCCGGTCCTGCCGCCGCCAGGTGATTCCGCGCACCGATGGGCTTCGCCGCGTGCCGGGCCATACCGGCCAGGGACGATCGGGCCAGCGCCACCGCGCTGGCCCGCCCCGGCGTTGTCAGTATATGCGGAAGCGGGCGCGGCAGCCGTCGTTCACCCAGATGCCACGATTGTCCCAGCCCCAGGTGCGGCCCTGGATGCATTCGCCGCCGAGCACCCGGTCGACGGTCGCGCCGCGGCTGATGTTCGCGCTGCACCGAGCCGGCTGATAATTGCGGCTGCTGCACTCGATGATACCGGACGCGTTACCGCCGCCGCCGCCCCAGCCGCCTCCGCCCCAGCCGCCGCCGCCGCCGCCACCGGTGACGAATTCGGCGCGGCAACCGTCCTTCACCCAGACGCCGCCGCGATCGAAGTTCCAGTTACGGCCCATCTGGCAGGGCGTGTTGCTGATCTGCCGCGAGATGCGCACGCCACCATTGGTGTTCATCGGGCAGCGGATGGTGCGATAGTCATTGCTTTCGCAGCGCACCACCTGGCCGTAGCCCCCACCACCGGGATAGCCGCCGCCACCACCGGGATAGCCGCCGCCACCGCCACCGCCGTAATTGTCGATCCGTACGTCGAAGACGGCGCGGCAGCCATTGGCGACAAAGATGCTGCGCCGATCGAAGCGCCAGTCGGGGCCCTGCCGGCAATTACCGCCAAGGCGCTGTGCAAGGCGCACATCGATGATGTTGCCGACTGCGCATTGCGCCGGTTGATAATTCCATGATTCGCACTTGATGCGATTGGTCGATTGGGCGCTCGCCGGTGACACCATTGTCAGGCTCGCGACCAGCGCTGCGAGTGCCAGGCTCAACCATTTCAACATGACATTCCCCTCTTGGTCGTCAGCATCGTTGTCGATTGGCGTGAATTCTGCACAATAAGCCGCTCATGTCGATGCCCTGGCCGCTTTACAGCCGCACACCCGCCGCGCCGGCGGTTTCGACCGTGAACTGCCACGCCACCCGGCCCGATCGCGCGCCGCGCCCGGCCGCCCAGGTCAACGCCGCCGCTGCATCGAAATCGAGACCGAAGGCCGTTGCATAGTTTCGACAGATGTCGAGGTAGACCTGCTGGTCGCAGACATGAAACCCCAGCCGCAGGCCGAAGCGATCGGCGAGCGCCAGCCGGTCATCGGCGACATCGCGCGGGTTGGCTGGATCGGCATCGGCTTCGGCCATGCTGCGCGGCACCAGGTTTCGCCGGTTGGACGTGACCACGAGCCGCATGTGATCGGGACGCGCCATCACGCCGCCATCGAGCAACGAGCGCAGCGCATGCACCAGCCCGGCCCCCGATGCGGCCTCGGTATCGAGCGATACGTCATCGAGGAAAACCGTGAAACGGCGCGGGCATCCGGCAAGCCGCGTGAACAGGTCGGGCAGGCCGGCAAGATCGGGTTGCGCCACCTGGACGAGCGCGACATCGGCGCCGGCGCCGACCAGTTCGGCATGGACGGCACGCACCAGCGAGCTTTTGCCCATGCCGCGGGCGCCCCACAGCAACACGTCATGCGCCGGCAGGCCGGCAGCATGGCGGCAGGCGTTTTCCTGCAGGGCATCGCGCTGGGCATCGACGCCGGCATAGAGTGCCAGCGCCGAGGTGCGCGGTGGCGGCACCGGTGCCAGGCCGGCGTTGCCCCAGACGAACCAGTTACCCGAGGCAGGATCGCCAAGGGCGGGCGGCGGGGACAGGCGTTCGAGCGCGTCGGCGATGCGGTTCAGGGGATCCATGGTCATGACCCCTTCTAGGCCGAAGCCCTGCCGCAGCGCCAGTTGCCCGAACCGCGTTGAACGGGGCGCACGACTACCGCCGATTGCACGGTGCCGCCGACCATCGAGGGTTGGTACCCGGTCGATCCGCCTTGCCGACCGGCAGCATTGCCATAATTGCCCGTGCCAGCCACCGGAAATCGCCCTTCTCGGACATGCGGCAGTCTGGCATTTCCCGCTTGTAACAGGGCTCTTCGGGGCCGCGCGGTTGCACCCGCGCCTGCGAACGGTTAGAGCGCGAGCCGAGTCCAGCTTGGACGTTCAGGAAAGCCATAGACCATGTTCGCATCCCCGGCCTTTGCCCAGGCGGCAGGCACCGCGGCCGGCCCCGGTGCCGGTGTTGCCGGCCTGCTCGGTATCGCCCCGTATATCGCCATTTTCGCGATCTTCTATTTCCTGATGATCCGCCCGCAGCAACAGCGCGCCAAGGCGCATCGCGCCATGATCGACGCTGTCAAAAAGGGTGATGAGGTCGTCACCGGCGGCGGCATCATCGGCAAGGTGGTGCGCGTCATGGAAAGCGAAGTCGAAATCGACGCCGGCAACAATGTGAAGTTTCGCGTTCTCAAGGGCACGTTGACCGATGTGCGCAACCGCACCGTTCCGGCGGCGGCCAACGACGTGAAGGGCTGACCACCTTGCTCGACTTTCCGAAGTGGAAGATCTGGTCGATCATCGCCACGATCGTCATCGGCTTCCTGTTTGCCGCACCGAATTTCATCAGTGAACGCCAGGCGGCAGCATTGCCGGATTTCCTGCCCAAAAAGCAGCTGAGCCTTGGGCTCGATCTGCGCGGCGGCTCGCACCTGATGCTCGAAGCATCGACCGAGGACGTCCGCAAGACGAAGCTCGAAAGCCTTGAAGACACGGTGCGCAGCGAATTGCGCCAGGTCGACGGTGGCGCCGTGGCGTTCACCGACATGTCGACCGCCGGCGGCAAGCTCAGCGTCGTCATTACCGATCCGACCCGGATCGATGCTGCGGTCGC
This sequence comes from Alphaproteobacteria bacterium, assembly GCA_031426015.1. Lineage (GTDB taxonomy): Bacteria > Pseudomonadota > Alphaproteobacteria > Sphingomonadales > Sphingomonadaceae > Sandarakinorhabdus. The sequence goes on along the minus strand of JANPKK010000074.1, from coordinate 24,902 downwards.
GGCGCTGCGCAAGGTGACCCAGCCGATTTCCAGCGTGACCGGTGCCCGCGATGTCGATGTAACGGTTGTCGACGGCAACAAGATCGTCCTGAATGAAACCGACGCCGGTATTGCCGCGTCGATCGACAATGCCATGGCGCAAGCGGTCGAAGTCATCCGCAAGCGTATCGACGAACTCGGCACCCGCGAGCCGACGATCGTGCGCCAGGGTGCCAACCGTATCGTCGTGCAGGTGCCCGGCCTGCAGGACCCATCGGCATTGAAGGCGCTGCTCGGCAAGACCGCCAAGCTCGAATTCAAACTGGTCGACGTCAACGCCGATCCGGCCGAAGTGGCGCAGGGTCGCGCCCCTCCCGGCAGCCAGATCCTGCCGAGTATCGATGGCCAGCCGGTCGTGCTGAAGCGCCGCGCGGTCATCACCGGTGACCAGCTGATCGATTCCCAGGTCAGCCAGGATCAGAACGGCGCACCCGCAGTCAGCTTCCGTTTCGATTCGACCGGCGGGCGGCGTTTCGCCCAGGCGACGCAGGAAAATGTCGGCAAGCCGTTTTCGATCATTCTCGACGGCAAGGTGATTTCGACCGCCAACATCAACGAACCGATCCTTGGCGGCTCGGGTATCATTTCCGGCAATTACACCGTCCAGTCGGCGAACGAACTCGCCATCCTGCTGCGCTCGGGCAAGCTGCCGGTAGAGCTGAAGGTCGTCGAGGAACGCACCGTCGGCCCCGATCTTGGCGCCGATTCGATCCGCGCCGGTGCATTGGCCGCCATTGTCGCGGTTATCGCGGTGTCGGTTATCATGATCGCCACCTATGGCCGCTTCGGGCTTTATGCCGTGGCGGCGCTGGTCATCAACGTGCTGCTTATCCTCGGCGTCATGTCGGTGGCCGGTTTCACGCTGACGCTGCCGGGGATCGCCGGCATGGTGCTGACGATCGGCGCGGCGGTCGATGCCAACGTGCTGATCAACGAACGCATCCGTGAAGAACAGCGCAAGGGCAGGGGGGTCATCCCGTCGGTCGAAGTCGGTTTCCGCGATGCGACGCGGACGATCTGGGATGCCAACAGCCTCAACATCATCGTTGCGATCATCATGTTCATCTTCGGCTCGGGCCCGATCAAGGGCTTTGCCGTGGTGTTGTCGATCGGCATCGCCACATCGGTGTTCACCGCGGTCACAGTCGTGCGGTTGATGGCATCGCGCTGGCTCGCCAAGGCGCGCCCTGCGTCGTTGAGCATTTAGAGCAGGATGACATTGGCAGGCATCACCATCATCGCCCGTTGGGCGACCCCTTCGGGGCGATGCCGCTTTTGGCGCATGGCAGCGTCGCTCGGCGGCGTCGATGCGCCACATCGCCGCTTTCCTCGCTCCTCGCCATGCACCAAAATCGACACCGTGCTGGTGGCGCCAACCAACGCCATCCTGCTCTAGGAACTCGCCATGCCGCTGAAAATCGTTCCCGATAATACCAACATCGGCTTTGTCCGCGTTCGCTTCATCGCCTTTGCGTTGACGCTGCTGCTCACCATCGGCTCGATCGGGCTGCTCGCGACGCGCGGTCTCAACCTCGGCGTCGATTTCGTCGGCGGGCTGACCATGGAAGTCGAGTTCAAGGCGCCGCCGCCGCTCGATGCGCTGCGCAGCAAGGTCGACAGCCTGGGTGTCGGCACATCGGCGCTGCAGGAATTCGGCAACCCGAAGAACATCCTCATCCGCCTGCCGCTGCCGGAAGGCGCCGACGCCGGCGATCAATCCGCCGTCCAAAAGGTCGTTGCCAAGGTCCAGGCCGGGCTCAAGGGCAATTATGGCGACGTCAATTTCCGCCGCGTCGAAAGCGTATCGGGCAAGGTGTCGGGCGAACTGATCGAAAGTGGCGTCTGGGCGGTGCTCCTGTCGATGGCGGCGGTGGCGCTGTTCACCTGGTTCCGCTTCGAATGGTTCTTCGGGATATCGACCGTGGTCGCGCTGGTCCATGACGTGGTGGTGACGCTGGGCTTTTTTGCCCTCACCCAGCTTGAATTCGATCTCAACGTCGTTGCGGCGGTGCTGACCATCATCGGCTATTCGCTCAATGACAAGGTCGTCATCGATGACCGTATCCGCGAAAACCTGCGCAAGTATCGCACCATGGATATTGGCCCGATCATCGACCTCTCGGTCAATGAAACGCTGCCGCGCACGGTGATGACGTCGGTGACGCTAATCGCGGCGCTGCTGGCGATGCTGCTGCTCGGCCCGGATGTGATCTTCGGCTTCACCGCGGCGATGGTGCTCGGCATCGTCGTCGGCACCTATTCGTCGATCTTCGTGTCGTCGTCGCTGCTTATTTCGCTCGGTGTCAAAAGCCGTGCGGCGCCGGTGGAAAGCAACGCCGAACGCGTGGCGCGGCGCTAGGCCGTTCGATCGCTGTGCTCGCACGATCCGCCAATACGTCCGGGGCTGCCCCCGGACGCTAGCGGCGGACCGTATCGGCGTCAGGTCAGCGTTCCCACGCCGTCGCAGCTGAGATCGAACGCCGCCAGCCCCGCTTCGACATCGGTGCTGAAGGTCGGCTGTCCGAGGATCCAGTCGGCAGCGGCATCGATTTCTTCGGTCGCGGCTTCGATCGCGTCCGTCCATTCGGTGGCGTCGAAAGTGCCGCGCCCGACCATCGCAAGCGCAATCACTTCCGCCTGCTCGTCTTCGGCGAGATCATCGATGATGGCGCGCAATTCTTCCTCGGCCGGGTTGTCGCCATCGTCCTCGATCGCGTCCATCATGCCGTCATCGACGCCGTTCGATCCTTCGTCGGGATCGCTGTCCGGGATCAAGGCTTCATATTCGCGCGCGCGCAGGATGATGCGGCAGACGGTTTCGAGAGCGACGGCAAGTTCCATGGCAAGGCCTTTTCAATAACCGGGTAACGATCAGCCTAATCAACCCCCCGCCGCCGCCTGCGTTCCGTCACCCCGAAAATGTGCGATGCCAGCCAGCGCGGCCAGGCGACCATAGGCCGACAGGCCGATCTTGGCGATCATGCCGCCTTTTCGGTCGCCATCCCGACCGGCGCCCCGACAAGGCGTGCCTTGGCCGTGTCATATTCGCGCCGCAGCCGGGCAACGAGCTCGCCCGCCGGCAACACCGCCTTGACCGCGCCGATGCCCTGGCCGCAGCCCCAGATGTCCTTCCACGCCTTGGCATCGGTATTGCCGCCGCTGCCGAAGTTCATCGCGCTCGGGTCCGACACCGCCAGATTGTCGGGGTCGAGCCCGGCGTTGACGATCGAGGGGCGCAGGTAATTGCCGTGCACGCCGGTGAACAGGTTGGAATAGACGATGTCCGACGACGCGCTGCCGACGATCATCTCCTTGTAGCCATCGACAGCGCGCGCTTCGGCAGTGGCGATGAAGGCCGATCCGATATAGCCGAAATCCGCCCCCATGGCTTGGGCGGCAAGCACGGCTTCCCCCGTTGCAATGCTGCCCGACAGCGCCAGCGGGCCGTCGAACCTTTCGCGGAACTCGCCGATCAGAGCGACGGGCGATGTCGTCCCCGCATGGCCGCCGGCTCCGGCGGCGACCGCGATCAGGCCGTCGGCGCCTTTTTCCACAGCCTTCTTGGCGAACTTGTTGTTGATGATGTCGTGCATGACAATGCCGCCATAGGAATGGATCGCGGCGTTGACGTCCTCGCGCGCGCCAAGCGAGGTGATGATCAACGGCACCTTGTATTTCACGCACAGCGCCAGGTCGTCCATCAACCGGTCATTGGATTTGTGGACGATCAGGTTGACGGCATAGGGCGCATCGTTGGGGCCGAGCTCGGTCGACAGGCGCTGCAACCATTCCTCGAACTGCGCCAGCGGCCGGGCGTTGAGGCTGGGGAAACTGCCGATGATCCCGGCGCGGCATTGCGCCATCACCAGTTCCGGCCCGGAAATGATGAACAGCGGTGATCCGATGACCGGGATCGACAGGCGGTTCTGGAAAGCGGCAGGGATCGACATGAGGTTCAGGGCTCCGACGTGGTTGCCGCGAACGTTAGCCGGGCTTTGGCATCATGGCCACTATTGGCTTTGAGGAGCGATTGCCGCAGCATGTCGCGTTGCTGATGGAGGGACGGTGATGCGCGTGATGGTGCTGGTCAAGGCGACCGAGGAAAGAGAGGCCGAAGTTTCCCCGGTCGATGCTTCGGGCGAGACGATGGCGGCGATGGGCCGCTTCAATGATGCTCTCCAGGCCGCTGGTATCATGGTCATGGCCGCAGGTTTGAAGCCGAGCCGGCTGGCCACGCGGGTCGACTTCGATGGCAGCGAACGCCGCGTCGCGGACGGCCCCTTCACGCCGGCGCACGAACTGGTTGCCGGCTTCTGGCTGTGGGACGTCAAGGACATGGCCGAAGCGATCGACTGGGTGAAGCGCTGCCCCAATCCCATGCCGGGGCCGAGCGTCATCGAGATCAGGCCGTTGTACGAGGATGCCGATTTCGCCTGACGGCAGCGTTTGTCATTCGTCGTCGTAGATCGCCACGGTTGCGCTGCCACCCGCCGCCAGCTGCCCGCGCAGCATCGATGGCGTGTTGAACGACCAACCCAGGCTGCCGTCATGGCCAACGAAGATGACGCCACCATCGCCATCTACGGCACGGAGTTCGGCGAGAATATGATCCGCCGCCGCCTGCGGCGCTTCGCCGAGCAATCGCACCCGCGCGCTGATTTCATGCGCCGCGGCAAGCCGGATGAAGTCTTCTCCCGATCCTGTTGCGGAAATGGCGACGCTGCGATCATCCGCCCAGGTGCCGGCGCCGATCAGCGGCGAATCGCCGATGCGACCCCAGCGCTTGCCGGTCAGACCGCCGGTCGAGGTCGCGGCGGCCAGATGCCCGGCGGCATCGCGTGCGACCGCGCCGACGGTGCCATATTTCAGGGTCTTGTCGAACACGGATTCGCCGCGTGCCGCTGCCGCCTTCATCGCTTGCAGCGCCTGCCAGCGTTCCTCCACCCGGAACCAGCCGGGATCGACCTGGGTCAGGCCTTGCTCGATCGAAAAGACATCGGCGCCCTCGCGCGCCAGCAACACGTGCGGGCTATGTTCCATCACGGCGCGCGCCAGGGTGACGGGATTTTTCGTGCGGGTCACGCCGGCAACGGCACCGGCGGCACGCGTGGCGCCCGCCATGATCGCGGCGTCGAGTTCGTTGCGGCCTTCGGCGGTGAACACCGCGCCGCGTCCGGCGTTGAAATGCGGATCATCTTCGAGCACGCGGACCGCGGCTTCGACAGCGGCCACCGCATCGCCGCCGCCCGCGAGCACAGCGCCGCCCGCGGCGAGCGCCGCCTGCAGCCCGGCGCGATAGCCAGCATCGGCATCGGCGGCAGTGCTGGATCGTGTCATGCGGCCGGAGCCGCCGTGCACGACCAGCGACCAGTTGGGGGGACCCGACATGAGGCAAAGCCCCCTCGACATGGTAGCAGCGGGCAGATTTGAACTGCCGACCTCCGGGTTATGAATCCGGCGCTCTCACCAACTGAGCTACGCTGCCATGTTGCCAGTGAGGCGCCCCTATAGTCGGGGGTGCCCGACAGGGTCAACCGGCATCAATAGGAATAAACCAGCGTGACGCGGCTGGTGGTATCGGAATTGTTGCGTCCGGCCGGCGGGTTCGATTCATTGTTGTACTGGAACGAGGCCCGCGCCGACAGCGCGCCGCCGAGTTTGGCCGTCAGCGCCGTGATCGATTGCACCGAGGTGTTGAAGCTGTCGTAGAAGATCGTGGCGTTTTCGGTGAAGGCCAGCGACGGCGAAATCGTCCAGCTCAAGGAACCGGCACCGCGCGCGGCAAAGGCATTGTCATCGATGCCGTTGGTAAAGCGCGTCTGGCGCAGCGCCGGGCCGCCTTCCAATGCCAGCTTGATGTTTTCGGTGTTGATGAGTTTGTAACCCAGACCGAGCGATTCCGAGAAACGCCGGTCGAAACCCGAAAAACGGTCCTTCTCATAGGCGAGGGTCGCCAGGGCGTAGAAGTTCGGCGTGATGTTGTAATTGCCTTCATAGCCGGCAAAATAGCGTTCGCGCGTCGTCACGCCGTCCTGGCGCTAGAAATCGACAAAGCCGCGCAGCGAATGCTTCCATGACCGGGTTTCCTTGACCAGGTTGGCACCGACCGCGATGCCCTTGGTGTTGGTATTGCCACTGGAGATGAAACCGCCGGCTTCGCCCGAGCCGCTCCAGCCTTCGAAAAAGCCCTGCGACGCGAGTTTTTCCTCATGCGCCTTGGCCTGTGCCGTGGCAAAACCCGCCACCCTGGCATCGATTTCGGCGGCCGATTGGGGGTTGGTCTTCTTGGCGATGCCGGCCACGACCTTCAAATGGGCCGCATCGCCGGCCGCGGCATCGATCATGGCGGCAACGGCGTCGGGAATAGGCGCCGCCTGCGCCGCCGTTGCGGCCAGCAGACCAACCGCCAAAAGCATCATTTTCATCATCATTCTCCCCCGAGAAGTGTAAAACCAGCCGCGCCTAGCCCAGTCCCCAAACGAGAATAGCGGATTTTCGCCAAACTGACCCGCAACGGGGCTGTTGCTGACGCCGCAGTTGGGGCAGAAGTCGGCCATGACCCTTGCCGATATTCAACCGATTCCCCTCAGCCTCGTCGACAATGATCCGGCCGCTGCCGCCGCGCGTTTCGGCGATGCGTTCGCCCGCACCGGCTTTGCCGTCGTGTCCGATCATGGCATCGACCAGGCGCTCATCGACCGCGCCCTGGCCACAACCCGCGCCTATTTCGCGCTGCCAGAGGCCATCAAGGCCGCCTATGTCGTTCCCGGTGGCGGTGGCCAGCGCGGCATGACCGCCTTTGGCGTGGAGGCTGCCAAGGGCGCGCAGCGCTCCGATCTCAAGGAATTCTGGCATGTCGGGCGCGATCTGGCCGCAGGGCACCGCTTCGGCGACATCATGCCCGCCAATATCTGGCCCGCCGAAGTGCCGGATTTCCAGCCGGCCGTTTCGGCGCTGTTCAAGGCGCTCGACGATACCGGCAATCGCATGCTGCGCGCCATTGCCATCCACCTTGGCCTGGCGCCGGATTTCTTTGCAGGGCCGGTGACCGATGGCAACTCGATCCTGCGCCTGCTGCACTACCCGCCGGTCGCACCTGGCGCCCACGCCATTCGTGCCGGGGCGCATGAAGACATCAATGTCATCACCCTGTTGCTCGGCGCCGAGGAGGCCGGGCTGCAATTGCTCGACAAATCCGGCGAATGGCAAAGCATCGCGGCACCACCGGGCAGCCTTGTCTGCAATATCGGTGACATGCTGCAACGGCTGAGCGGTGGCCGGCTGCCGTCGACGACGCATCGGGTCGTCAACCCGGCGCCCGATCGCGCCGGGTTTGCGCGTTTTTCGACACCGTTCTTCCTGCATTTCCGCCCCGATTACCTGATCGAGACGATGCCGGGTGGTCCGAATGATTGGCCGCCGATCACGTCGGATGCCTATCTGCGCGAACGCCTGCGGGAAATAAAACTGCTGTAGCCGACAAGCCTTCACGCCTTGGGAGATCGACGATGCGCACCATGTTTGCAGCGCTGTTGCTGGGTGTTGCCGCGCCCGCGTTTGCTGCCCCGGTACTCGACACGCCGGTCAAGGATGATTTCTGGGCCGCCGGCCGCGCCGCGCTGGCGCAACGCCTGGCGGTGGTCAATCGGCCGAAGCGGGCAAAGAATGTCATCCTGATGATCGGTGACGGCATGGGCATCGCCACCATCACCGCTGCGCGTATTTACGATGGCCAGAACCCCGGTGAGGGCAAGCCGCGCCGGCCCGGCGAGGAAAACAGCCTCAGCTTCGAGCGCCTGCCGCATACCGCGCTGGTCAAGACCTACAACAGCAACGCCCAGGTGCCCGACAGCGCCGGCACGGCCAGCGCCATGAACACCGGGGTAAAGACGCGCATCGGCACCATAAACCTCGGGCAGGACCAGACCGCCGAGGCTTGCGCCACGCCCGACAAGCTGCCCCGCACCATCGCCGAAATCGCCAAGGGCCAGGGCATGGCAGTGGGGGTGGTGACGACGACGCGCCTCACCCATGCGACTCCGGCCGCTGTTTACGGCCATGTGCCCAACCGAAACTGGGAAGGCGCCGACCGGGCGTTTCCGGCGGCCGAACGCAAGGCCGGTTGCCCCGATCTGGCCAGTCAGCTTGTCGGTTTTGCGCCCGGCGGCGGACTCGATCTGGCACTTGGTGGTGGCCGGGCGCGTTTCCTGCCGCTCGCCGGGGGTGGCCTGCGCGATGATGGCGCCGATCTCGTGGCCAAATGGCAGGCGCATGCCCCTGGCAGTCGCTATGCCGGCAATGCGGCTGCCTTTCGGGCGCTCAAGCCGGGTGGTGGCCCGTTGCTCGGGCTGTTCGCCACCGATCACATGACGTTCGAGACCGATCGCGATGCGGCGCGCGAACCGAGCCTGACCGAGATGGCGACCTTTGCCGTTGCCGACATGCAGGCGACCAGCAAGGCGCGCGGCAACAAGGGCTATTATCTGATGATCGAAGGCGGTCGCATCGATCACGCCCATCACGCCACCAACCCCTACCGCGCGCTGACCGAGGCGCAGCAGTTCAGCCGCGCCGTGGCGGCCGTGCTGGCATCCGTGAACCTCAACGACACGCTGGTGCTCGTCACCGCCGACCATAGCCATGTCATGACGATTGCCGGCTACCCCGAGCGCGGTAACGACATCCTTGGTTACATCAAGAATGCCGCGGCCGGCGAGGGCGGCGGCAACACCAGCAAGCAAGGCTGGGCGCTCGACGACCATGGCCAGCCGATGACGACGATCGGCTATGCAAACGGTCCCTTCGGTGGCCCCGGCCTGTCACGCCTGTTGCCGCCGACCGACAAGAATTACCTGTCCGACAAGTTGCATGGCACCGACAGCGAAACCCATGGCGGCGAAGATGTCGCGCTGTTCGCCGATGGACCGCGTTCGGACCTCGTCGGCGGTGTCATCGAACAGAATGTCATCTTTCACATCATCGCCGAAGCGTTCGGCTGGCGCTGAATCATTCTGCCTTTTCTGGCGGCGCAATCATCGTGGTGAACGCGACCGCCACCGCGGCGCCGCCCAGCACGCCGACGACAAGGCCCATCAGCCACAGCCAGCGGCCGAGCGAACGCCCCGAGATTTTGGTCTTGTCTGTTCCTGCCATGGCAAACCCAATTGGTCGCTTATGTCGCTGTCGACCTTGACCTTTGATATAGCAAGAAGCGTGCCATGCCCGGCTGTGCGACGAAGTTTTTGTAATGGTTAAGATATGGATTGGTAACCTGTCATCAAGTTGTAAACTATTCCGACACTTCTGCGGCGTCGTTCAGGGATAATGCGCTGCAACGAAGGTCAACCCATCGGCCGGGGCATTGAGACCCAGGGCGTGCCGATCGCGCGCCGCGAGCGCCGCCGACAAATCATCTGCCGACCAGCGGCCCTGGCCGACCAGCTTGAGACACCCCGTCATCGACCGCACCTGGTGCTGGAGGAACGAACGCGCATCGGCTTCGATGATCACTTCGTCACCGTGACGAGTGACCGCCAGCCGCGCCAGGCTCTTGACCGGACTCGCGGACTGGCAACGGGCCGATCGGAAGGTGGTGAAATCATGCGTGCCGACCAGCCGTTGCGCGGCGGCATGCATCTTCTCGACATCGAGCGCCGCAGGGACCCGCCAGGCCAGCCCGGCCTGGAACGTCAGCGGTGCGCGGCGGTTGATGATGCGATAGCGATACGAACGACCGGTGCAATCGAACCGGGCGTGAAACCCCGGTGCCTCGCTGCAATCGATGATCGCGATAGGCAGGGGCCGTAACAGGCCGTTGATCGCTTCGATCAGCCGAAATGGCGTGAACGGCTTTTCCATGTCGAAGTGCCCGACCTGGCCACTGGCATGGACGCCGGCATCGGTGCGTCCGGCCGCGTGGACGGCGATGTGTTCGCCGGTGATGGCGTGCAGCGCGGCTTCGATGCCGCCCTGCACGGATGCCTGGCCGTTCTGGCGCTGCCAGCCGGCAAAGGGGCGACCATCATATTCGATGGTAATGCGATAGCGCGTCATGTCCGGTTTACGAAGGTGCCGGGCGGGATTGTCCAGCCGTTGAGCAGATCGCGTACCGGCATGGCCGGCTTTCCGGGCCGCTGGACGAGTATGGGTTGCAGCACGCCATCGGCGGTGCCGATGGCAAGGCCCGGGCCGGTGACGCCAGCGGGCAGGGTGCCCGGTTCGACGTGCGCCGCCAGGATCTTGAGCCGTTCACCGTTGATATCGCACCATGCGCCAGGGGCAGGGTTGTAAGCCCGGACGCCGCGTTCGAGTTCGGCCGCGCTGCGCGTGAAGTCGAGGCGTGCTTCGGCCTTGCTGATCTTGGGCGCCAGCGTCACCCCGGCATCGGGCTGCGGCGTGGCAATCCAGGGTTCGGCCAGTGTCGCCACCATCAGGCGGGCGCCCATGCCGGCAAGTTCATCGGTCAACACGCCGGCGGTCTTGTCGGCAATCGGCGTCGCGGCGCTGCGGATCATCGGCCCGGTATCGAGCCCGGCTTCCATCTGCATGATCGTCACCCCGGTTTGGGCATCGCCGGCAAGGATGGCGCGCTGGATCGGCGCGGCACCGCGCCAGCGTGGCAGCAACGAGGCGTGAATATTCAGGCAGCCAAGGCGCGGCGCATCGAGCACCGGCTGGGGCAGCAGCAGCCCATAGGCGGCCACCACGGCAACATCGGCCCCCAGCGCGGCAAACGCCGCCTGCGCCTCGGCATCACGCAGGGTACGCGGGGTGAATACCGGGATGGCCATCGCCTCGGCGGCAAGGTGGACCGCCGATTTCTGCAGGTTCTTGCCGCGATTGGCCGGTTGCGGCGCGCGGGTATAGACAGCGATGATCTCGTGCCCGGCGGCCGCAAGCGCGGTCAGCGCCGGGACCGCAAAGGGTGGGGTGCCCATGAAGATAATCCGCATCGCCGCTGGTTAGCGGCAAATGCAGCGTCAGGGAACCCGTTCGACGCCCTCCCGCGCGGGAGGGCGTTGCACGTCAGTTGGCGACCACCGAAACGGCGCGGCGGTTCTGGGCATAGGCAGCTTCATCGGTACCGCCGGCGGCCGGGCGTTCCTTGCCATAGCTGATTGTCGTCATGCGGGCCGGGTCGACACCTTGCGCCGCGAGGAAATTCTTGGCGGCCGAAGCGCGACGATCACCGAGCGCGAGGTTGTATTCGCGCGTGCCGCGTTCGTCGGAATGGCCCTCGACCGTCACGCGGACTTGCGGATAGCGCGCCAGCCATTCGGCTTGCTTGCCAAGGATGGTGCGCGCCTCTTCATCGAGTTCATAGCTGTCATAGCCGAACAGCACATGATCCAAACCCGACTGGGCAATAAAATCGGCCGCGGAGCCCGGGATCGCCGACGAACCGACCGACGCAACCGGCGGCACGCCTTCGTTGGTGGCGGGCATCGTCGTGGTGTTCGTCGCCGCCGGGGCCTCGGTCGTCACCGGTTGGGGTGGCAAGTCCTTCTTCTTGGTGGCGCAGGCCGATACCGACACGGCCAGCACGGCAATCAGGGGCAGGGTGAGCGAACGCTGGAACATGCCGAAACCTTTCGAAAGAACGTTACAACCCCCAAGCCACCTTTCTAGTCGCTTGGGGCAACAGGGCAAGCCTTACGGCAACAGCGGCGACCAGGCCGGGTCCGAACCATCGAGCGGGGTCGGCACCTTGCGTTCATTCTGGCCCGACAGGTCGACCGACCAGAGATCGACCGGCCCGCCGCGTGCCGAGCGGAAGAACAGGATGACCCGGCCGTTGGGGGACCAGGTCGGGCCTTCGTCCTGATAGGCGTTGGTCAGCAGGCGTTCGCCGCCGCCATCGGGGCGCATGACGCCGATCGAGAAGCGGCCGCCTCCGATACGGGTGAAGGCGATCAGGTCGCCGCGCGGGCTCCACACCGGCGTCGCGGCGCGGCCATCGCCGAAGCTGATGCGCTGCTGGCCCGAGCCATCGGCTGCCATGACATACAATTGCTGCGAGCCGCCGCGATCGCTTTCGAAGACGATGCGGCTGCCATCGGGCGAATAGCTGGGGGCGGTGTCGATGCCGGGCTGGGTGGTCAGCCGGGTCAGCCGGCGGCTGGCGATGTCCATGCGATAGACATCGGTGTTGCCGCCCACCGCCATCGAGAAGATCAGGTTGCTGCCATCGGGCGAGAAGCGCGGCGCAAAGCTCATGTTCGGGAAGTCGCCGATCGCCTGCTGGCGCCCCGAGCCGAGGGTGTAGAGCCAGACGCGCGGGCGATTGCCCTCGAAGCTCATATAGGTGATCGTCTGCTGGTTGGGCGCGAAACGTGGCGTCAGCACGAGGTTCTGGCCTTGCGTCAGGAAGCGATGCCCGGCGCCATCCTGGTCCATCACCGCCAGCCGCTTGATGCGGCGCGTGCGCGAGCCGGTTTCCGAAACATAGACGATGCGGCTGTCGAAATAGCCGGTTTCGCCGGTCAGCCGGCTGTAGACGAGATCGGCGCATTTGTGCGCGGCGCGCCGCCAGCCGGCGGCGGTGGTGACAAAGCCCTGCCGGGTCAGTTCCTCGGCAGAGAAAACGTCATAGGCGTAGCAGCCGACCGTGATGCTGCCATCGGCGTTGACGCTCACGTTGCCGGTAACGAGTGCCTGGGCGGCGATCGTGCGCCAGTTGGCGAACTGCGGCCGGGTCACATCGCCAGCGGCCACCGTGGTCGTATAGGCTTGCGGGTCGATCGGCCGGAACAGGCCCGAAGATTTCAGGTCATTGGCGATGACCTGGGCGACGCGGCCGCCCAGATCCGCAGTCGATCCCGCTTCGGTGGTTTGCGCGGCGGTCGCAGCGAACGCCGGCACCGCAATCGGCAGCGGCTGGGCGATGCCGGAATTGATATCGACCCGTATCGGCGCGGCGAGCGCCGGGGGGGCGAGGAGCAGGGCGAGAGCGGCGACACGATACAACATGCGACATTTGTAGCAGCTGCCGCGGCGGAGGGGGAGAGGCGGCCTCGACGAAAGCGTGTTTTTCAGCGGTGGGCGCCGCCTCGGTCGGTCAGGCGATCAGGAAGGATTCGCCAATGTCGTGCAATGGCATGCTGCCGTCGCGGGTGATCAAGGTCAGGTCCTCGAGATGGAAGGTGCCGCCGGCGCCGGCCTCCATCAGCGGGCAATCGACGCTGATCGTCATCCCGGCTTCCAGAACAGGATCGAGCGGTTGGCCCGCCAGGTCGAACTGGGGCTGGTCGGTATGTGCGAGGCCGACACAATGCGGGTTGAAGGGCACCCGCAGATCGCTGCCCATGCGGGCAAGGGTTTCGACGCCAAGCGCCCGGACCTGTGAAAAGCGCACGCCCGGCCGCAGTTGCGCGCGAACGGCATCCCAGGCCGCCGCCATGGTGCGCGCGCGTGCGAAGGCGGCTGGCGACGGGGTGCCGATGAAGACCGTGCGGCCGAAGTCGCCATGATAGCCGGCGCGCTGGCTGACACAGTCGATCAAGGCCGCCTGGCCTTCGACAAGATCGGCGTCGATCCGATCGTCGACGACGCCATCGACGACCATGAAGGCGGGTGTGTTGCCCAGTGCCGCCACCCGGCTGTTGAACGCGGCGCGCACCGCCGCGATCGACCCGAGCGTGCGCATCTCGGTAGCCGTCGCCAGTGCGGCGGCAACATTGGCGGCCGATGCGGCGCGCATCAGCGCGATTTCGGCCGGCGTGCGCACCAGCCGGACATGGCGGGCGATATCCGCCGCCGGGCGCGGGCGGGCATCGGGCGTCGCGCGCGCGATCAATTCGGCGCCGGCCTGGGTGTCATGCCCCACGACCGGTGAGCGCCCGAGCCCGGCAAGCGCAGCGGCCAGCGCCGCGGCGAGCGTCGGGAAAAACGGCGCGGCCGAAGCCGTCGCTGCCCGGCGGCGGGCCTCGCGCGGTGGCAGGGCGGCCGCGTCCCGAACGAGAAACAGGGTGGGATCGGTGGCGCGACCGTCAACACCAGGTCCGGTGACCAGCCGTTGTTCGACACCCGGCGCAAAGCCGGTATCGGCGGACATGTAATAATGGGCGAATTGCGGGGCGATATGGCTGATTGGCGCCGACAGGTCGCGCGGCACCAGTGCAAAGCTGGTGTCGGAAATGCCCAGCCGATTCAGCGCCTGGATGGCGCTGGTGGCGTGATAACTGCTCTCCGGTCGCCCGAGCAACAACGCATCGAGGCCGGTCGCCGCCATGATGAAGCTGGCCCGCTCACGATCGATCAGCGCCTGTGGCGGCGCGGCTGGCGCTGCGGCTGCCCGGGTGCCGGCGGTTGCCGCGCCGCCGGCGCTCAACCCGGCCACTGACAAGGCCTTGCAGAAGCTTCGCTTGTCGATTTCATCCACCAGCCACGCTCCCGTCGTTTGCGAACCTGGGGCAAAGCGGCGGCCATGTCGCGAACCAGTCCGGGGCCTGATCGCTGCGCGGTCAGGTCATGCTTTCCGGGTCGAAATTGATTTCGGCCGATTTCCACAGGTCATATTGCTTGACGGGCAGCTTGAGCGGCGAGCAGCGCAGCAACGCGCGGCGCGCCGTTTCGGCAAAGGCACGCGAATAATCGGCGTTGCCCGCGGTCACACCGGTCTGGCTGACGATGCTCGGCACGCCGATCAAGCGGCCGTCCCGGGTGAAATCGGCGCGGATCAGCACGGTCATCTTGCGGACATCGGCACCACCGATCGGCGGGTTCCAGCACGGCGCGACCTGGGCGCGGATCGCCTGAGCGATGGTCGCTGCCGCACGCGGATCGATGGCGGCGACTTTTGGCGCCGCGGCTTCGATGGTCGTCGCCAGTTTCGATGTGTCGAGCGGTTTGGTGCGCGCCTTGGGCAGCGCCTTGTCGATCAGGTTCGACAGTTTCGACATGTCGAGCGGCTTGGCATCGGCCGGCGGGCTTTCCGCCTTTTTCGGGGCTTCCTTGGGCTTATCCGGCGGCGGCACCGCGTCGGGAATTGCCTCTGGCTCGGGTGCGGCAGCGGCGGCCGGTGCCGGTGCGGTTGTTTCCTGCGGCGCGGCTTCCATCGATGGCCTGGGTGCCTCGGTGACGCGCGGCGCATCGGCGATATCGACGAATTCGACTGCGATCATTTCATCGGCCGGCGGCAGCGCCTGCTGGCTCCATTCCCAGCCAAGGCTGAGCGCGGCGAACAGCATGATATGCGCCACCCCGGCGCCGATCAGCGCTTGCCGCTCGGTCATGGCGCGCGCTTCTCCGGCCGGCTGTCGCTGACCAGCGCGACCTTGCGGAAGCCGGCGGCCGACACTTCGCCGACGATTTCCATGACCCGGCCATAATCGAGGCGGCGATCGGCACGGACATAGACCCGGGCATCGTCGCCGGCGCCCGAACGCGCCTCGCGCAGCGCTGCCAGCTTGGCAGGCAGGCTGGCGGCGGGCACGCGCTGCTGATCGATGAACACGGTGCCCTTGGCGTCGATGCTGACCTGGATCGGCGTGTCATCGGCCTTCAGCGCCTTGGCCTTGCTGTCGGGCAGGTCGACCGGCACGCCGGTAACGAGCAAGGGCGCGGTCACCATGAAGATGATCAGCAGCACGAGCATGACATCGACCATCGGGGTGATGTTGATGTCGGCCATCGGCTGACGCTTGCCGCGGCGGGTGGGGGAACCCATGGCCACCTATTTCTGCTCCATCCCGTCGAGCTGCCGCGACAGCAGGCCCTGGAATTCCTCGGCAAAGGCGCTCAACCGCGCTTCGAGCCGGCCGACATTGTGGAGGATGCGGTTATAGCCGATGACCGCGGGGATGGCGGCGAACAGCCCGATGGCGGTAGCGAACAAGGCTTCGGCAATCCCCGGCGCAACGACGGCGAGGGTCGTGTTCTGCGAGGCGGCAATGCTGGTGAAGCTGCGCATGATGCCCCAGACGGTGCCGAACAGACCGACAAAGGGCGCCACCGAGCCGATGGTGGCGAGGATGTTTAGGCGATCGCCCAATTCGTCGATTTCGCGCTGGATGCTGACCTGGGTGACGCTGGCCAGCCGCGCCCGCACGCCTTCGCGATCGATGCGGCCACGCGCCAGGCTGCGGCGCCATTCGTTCATGCCGGCGATGAACAGCTTGGCGCTCGGGTGGCTGGCCTTGGCGGCGGGATCGTAAAGCGCATCAAGGCTTTCGGCCTTCCAGAACCAGTCTTCGAACTGCTTGGCCTGGGCATTGATGGCGCGGAGCCGGCGCGAGCGATCGAAGATGATCGCCCACGACCAGACGCTCGCCGCCAGCAGGCCGAACATGACCAGCTTGACGACGATATCGGCCTCGAGAAACAGCGCCCAGGGTGACAGGTCGGCAGCGGCTTTGGCAATGGGATCCATGGTGATCAAGCGGCCTGTTGCATGAGGAGGGTGAAGCGGTCGTGCCACTGTTTCGACTGGCGGCGCGGGCGGCCTTCCATGTCGAGAAAGGCGGCGGTGACCGAAGCGCTGCACAATGTTTCGGCGCCGCGCATGACGTTATGGACAAGGCAGGTAGCGGCGGCGCGCACCTTGGTGACATGGCTGACGACGATCAGCTCGTCATCGAGCCGTGCCGGGCGGTGCCAGGTGATGTTCATTTCGTGCACGGCATAATATCCGGTGCCCTCCTTCATCATCTCGGTATGAACGACACCTGAAAGCCGCAGCATTTCGGTGCGGGCGCGCTCCATGTAGCGCAGGTAATTGGCGTGATAGACGATACCGGTCAGGTCGGTATCTTCGAAATAGACGCGCAGCGGCAGGTAATGGCGCCCGGCCTCGATCCGACCGGTGGTGGGGAGATCATTGTGCACCCCCCCGTCTTAACGAAGCCGGCATGGGCAGGAAAGGGCAAGCGGGGTGAAGCCGGCGGGATTTGCGGCACATTGAAGCCAGAGCGATTTCCGGCCAGGCGGCAATCAGCGTAATCGCTGTCCTACACGGCTGCTTTATGTCATGCAGACGCCAAGATCAGCTCTTTGACATCGCGAAGAAAAGACATCGGGATGAGCGAGACGCAACGCCTGTGCATGACGTTTTTCAAAAACGTGCAAAAACGTGACTTTCGTGAACTTTGAAGCCTGTCATCGGGACTGTGACGGTCGCGATTGCAATGGCAGGCGTCGATTGCCGGGCCGCGGATGTGCGCCGGATCAAACAAAAACGCCGCCCCGGTTGCCCGAAGCGGCGTCTTGTTCATGCATCGCCAGTGGCGATTCAGCCGGCGGTATCTTCCTTGACCGGACGCGGCAGGCGCTTTTCGACGATACGCGCCGACTTGCCCGAACGACCGCGCAGATAATAGAGCTTGGCGCGGCGCACGACACCGCGGCGGACGACTTCGATGTTGTCGATCGACGGCGAATAGAGCGGGAAGACGCGCTCGACACCTTCGCCGAAGCTGATCTTGCGGACGGTGAACGACGATCCCATGCCGCAATTGCTGCGGGCGATGCAGACGCCTTCGTAATTCTGGACGCGGGTGCGTTCGCCTTCGACGACCTTCACCCCGACGCGCAGCGTGTCGCCGGCGCGGAACTGCGGGATCGGGCGGATGGCGATCGCCTTGGCAATGTTTTCGGCTTCGATCTGCTGGATGAGATTCATCTCATTCCTCCTTTTTCTGTCGTCGCGCGCCAGAGGGCGGTTGACCCGCGGCGTCGGAATGACGCTGCCAAAGGTCGGGCCGCCGTGACCGTGTGTCCTGTTCGGACCGCGCCAATCGCCATGCGGCGATCTTTGCGTGATCCCCCGATCGCAACACTTCGGGGATCGCGCGGCCTTCCCATTCGGGGGGCCGCGTATAGTGCGGGTGTTCGAGGAGACCGCTTTCGAAGCTTTCGTCCACACCGCTCAAGGCCGCGCCCATTACACCGGGAAGCAGCCGCACGCAAGCATCGAGAAGGACGGTCGCGCCAACCTCGCCGCCCGACAGGATATAGTCACCGATGCTGACCTGTTCGATGGCGCGCGCTTCGAACAGGCGTTCGTCGAAACCTTCGAAGCGGCCGCAGAGCAGGGTGACACCGGGGCCGGCGGCGAGGGTGCGGACTTTGGCTTGCGTCAGCGGGGCGCCGCGCGGCGTGAGGGCAATGACCGGACAGCCGGTCGCGACGCCGTCGACAGCCGCCGCCACCACATCGGCGCGCAATACCATGCCGGGGCCACCGCCGGCCGGCGTGTCATCGACGGTACGATGCCTGTCCGTCGCCCAGTCGCGGATATTGCGCGCCGAGCACGACCAGATGCCATCGGCGAGCGCCCGCCCGGCAAGGCTGTGGCCCAGCGTGCCGGGGAACATGTCGGGGTAAAGGGTCAGGATGGTCGCGACCCAGGTCATCAGATCAGCCAGTCCGGATCGACGGTCACGGCCGCGCCGACCTGCGGCACCGCCGGTGGGCGGAACGGCACCATCACCGTCTTGCCATCGGGGTAGGTGATTTCGAGAATGTCGCCGGCGTTGTAGTTCTCGATGGCGGTAACAGTGCCGATCGGGTCGCCGCCCAGCGTCACGACCGGCAGGCCGATGATGTCGGCATGATAATATTCGCCCTCGCCGAGTGGCGGCAGGCTGTCGCGCGGCACGGAAAGCAGCGTGCCACGCAAACCTTCTGCCGCGGTTCGATCGCCGATTTCGGCAAAGCGCGCGACAGCGCCGATCTTGTCCGGGCGGATCGATTTCAGCGTCAGGGTGCGGCCGCCGGCGTGAAAGGCCTTGTGGATGGTCAGGCTGTCGAGGCCTTCGCCGAAAAGCTTCAGCCGTACTTCGCCGGTAATGCCATGGGCACCGGCGACGGCCGCGAGGGTGACATCGGTCATCTTGGCTTCTTCACGACAATGAGTTGCGGCCAGCACAGATACAACGCCGCCACCGCGGGCATCAAAAGGCTGGCCAGTTCGGGCAATGGCGCGCCCGCCAGCCAGCCCGACGACAGGCGGTACGACAGCGCGAGGGCCAGGGCAAAGGCAATGCGGCGACGTGCCGGGGGTATCAACAAACCGATCGCTGCCCCGGCACAGGCCAGGGCGGCGATACGATCGTTCAAGCCGACGGCCGGATTTGCCCCCGACCGCGCGACATGTTCATAGGCCAGCCAGGCCATGGCGACGGCCAGTGCCAGCGCCACGGTCGGGGCGGCACTGCGGCTCAGGCAGCCGTCTCGTCAGCCGCAGGTGCTTCGTCAGTGGCGGGTGCTTCGTCCGCAGCCGGGGCTTCTTCGGCCGGTGCAGCAGCAGCTTCGGCAGCAGCGGCGGCGGCCGCTTCGGCAGCTTCCTTGGCGTCGATGATCGCCTGCGCGGCAGCGGCTTCGGCTTCGGCGGCCTTGTCGATGGCGATCTGGGCGCGTTCCTTGGCCTTTTCGCCGGGTTCACCCTTCTTCAGGTTGACGCGGGCGTCACGGGTGCGGACACCGGCGGCATCGAGGAAGCGGGCAACGCGGTCCGACGGCTGGGCACCGACCGACAGCCAGTGCGTGGCACGATCGGTGTCGAGCTTGATGCGCTCGGCCGAATCCTTGGGCAGCAGCGGGTTGTAGGTGCCGATCTTTTCGATGAACTTGCCGTCGCGCGCGTTACGCGAATCCGTGACGACGATGCGGTAATACGGGCGCTTCTTCATGCCGCCACGTGCGAGGCGAATTGCCAATGCCATTGTCTTGTCTTCCTTCGTTTAATTCGGGTTGCTGATTATCGTTTGGTGAACTTGTCGAAACCGGGGGGCAGGGCGCCACCGCCGCCGAGCAGACCGCCGAGGCCTCCAAGGCCGCCGCCGCCGCCCATCTTGGCCATCATCGCGGCCATGCCCTTCATGCCGCCCATCTTGCGCAGCCGCTTCATGGCATTGGCCATTTCGAGCTGCATCTTGATGACCTTGTTGACTTCCTGCACCGTGGTGCCGGCGCCCTTGGCGATGCGGATCTTGCGCTTGGCGGTCAGGATTTCGGGCTTGGTGCGTTCCTTGGGCGTCATCGAACAGATGATCGCTTCCATCCGCCCGAGTGCCTTTTCATCGACAGCGCCGCTGTCCATGGCTTTCTTGGCCTGCGCCATGCCGGGGATCATGCCGGCGAGCGCGCCAAGGCCGCCCATCGCCTTCATCTGGCGCAACTGGCTGCGCAGATCGTCGAAATCGAACTGGCCCTTGGCCAGCTTGGCCGCCATCTTTTCGGCATCGGCCTGTTCGATGTTGGCAGCGGCGCGTTCAACGAGGCCGACGATATCGCCCATGCCGAGGATGCGCCCGGCGACCCGTTGCGGATCGAAGGCTTCAAGCATGTCAAGCTTTTCACCGGTGCCGGCGAACTTGATCGGCCGCTCGGTGACGGCGCGCATGCTGAGCGCCGCGCCGCCGCGGGCATCGCCGTCCATGCGGGTCAGCACGACCCCGGTCAGTGCAACTTCACTTTTGAATGCGGTGGCAACGTTGACGGCATCCTGGCCGGTCAGTGCGTCGACAACGAGCAGGATTTCATCGGGGCGGGTCGCCGTGGCGATCGCTGCCATCTCGGCCATCAAGGCGACATCGACGTTCAACCGCCCGGCGGTATCGAGCAGCACGACATCGAAGCCCTGCAGCTTTGCCGACTGGCGGGCGCGTTCGGCAATGGCGACGGGCTGTTGCCCGGCAATGATCGGCAGGGTGGCAACACCCGTCTGTTCGCCGAGCACGCGCAACTGTTCCTGCGCTGCCGGCCGCGCCACGTCGAGCGACGCCATCAGCACCTTCTTGGCGCGCTTTTCGGTCAGGTACTTGGCGAGCTTTGCCGTCGTCGTCGTCTTGCCCGAACCCTGCAGGCCGACCATCATAATAACAGCCGGCGGCGTCACATCGATGTTCAGTCCGGCGGCTTCGCTGCCCAGTAGTTCAACGAGCGCATCGTTGACGATCTTGACGACCTGCTGCCCTGGCGTGACCGAGCGCGTGACTTCGGCGCCGACGGCACGCGCGGTGACATCATCGACGAACTGCTTGACGACCGGCAGGGCGACATCGGCTTCGAGCAGGGCGATCCGTACTTCGCGCATCGCTGCACGCACATCGAGTTCGGTCAGCGCACCGCGCCCCCGGAGTTTCTCGAATACGCTGCCAAGGCGTTCTGATAGGCTGTCGAACAAACTTTACCCTCTCCAAACGAAATTACGCCGGCGGGCGAAAACTCGCCGGCCGGCGTGCATCCGTGGACGCGCGCCCCCTGATTTCAGGGACCTTGCCGCATTAAGCGAGGGTCGGCAGGGTGTCAAGCATGGCACCGTGCGGCATAGTCGGCGACGAAGTGGAAACGAAACGTAAATAATTAATTGCATGAAATTTCCGCTACAAGCTCTTCATATTTCTCTCGAATGCTCGATGGACAGTCGTCATGCTTGGGTTTAATCTGAATTCATGTCCGAAAGCACCGACAATCCGCGACTAGAGAAATCGGAGTCTATGGCGGGTGGTTCGGGTTTGCGCCATGTGCTTGACGACCCATTGCCGGCGCACTTGCGCGGCCTGTTCATCAATGGCCTGGGGTCATTTTTTTGGCCGATAATTATCGGTGGGCTGGTCTGTACTACGCTCGAACTGGGGTTGGCGCTTGAACTGGGCGGGCCATTGCCGCTTGTCATGGTCGCCATAACCGCCATCGGCTTTTTCCTTGGCGTTATTTCCGTCGGCATATCACGCGCTGGTGAATTCGTCGTCCAGGAGCAGATAGAAAAACTGGAAATCAGTTTTTCGTTGTCGACGGTTCTGGTCGGCACCGGTGTCGGCGGCGTGACCTTTCTCGTGCTGTCGGGTTCAAGTCAGCCTGAAATGCACCTGCTTGCCTTTGGCGTAGCTATCGCCACCCTGGGCATCACCAACGGTGCCGGCGCCAGCAAGCCGGCCATTGTCGCTATCGAGGCGCTATGCATTGCGGTGCCATCGATTGCCGCTTTCCTGATCAACCTGAATGGCTGGACGGCAGTGGCGGCAGCGCTGGGCATCGCCACCTATGCGCTCATCAGCACCGTCACGGCGCGCAAGGCGTATCTCGTCCAGGTCGATTCGATCAAGGCGCGCGACGAGCAGCGTGCCGAACGCGCCCGCATGGAGGCAGCGATGGTGCATCTTCCCCATGGACTCGTGATGCTCGATCGCGACGACAAGGTGGTGGTGATTAACGACCGTTGCCGCGCGCTGTTGGGCTATGGCGCCGATACGCTGCCTCCGGACGCCAGTTTCGGCCAGGTTCTCGTCAATGCGCCCAACCTGGCGTTGGAAACACCGGCGGAACGCGAAGCCTTTCTGAAGCGCGCGGCCATGCTGCGCCAGGCTGACCAGCCCTTCGACACCATTTTCAGGCTCGCCGATGACCGGGTCATCGATATCCAGGTCGAGCGCATTCCGGATACCGGCTGGGTCGTGGTGATGCGCGACACGACCGGCGAACGCGCGGCGCTGGCCGAACTCAACCGCGAGGCACGGCGATGCATGCTCTCGGGCTTGCCCAATCGCCGCGCCTTCATGGAAGAACTCGATGCGCGCTGCACCCGCGCAGATATCGCGACCAATCCGTTTGCGCTGATCCTCGTCGATCTCGACGATTTCAAGCTGGTCAATGATCGCTACGGTCATTCGACGGGTGACCGGGTGATTGCCGCCATGGCGCTGCGGTTGCGCACCGCCTTGCCGGGCTTGTTCGTGGCGCGGTTGGGCGGCGATGAATTCGCCGTTCTGGTCGATACCGCCGATACAGCAGCGGCCGTGCGTGTCGCCGAAGCGCTCGCCCGCACGACGGTACAACCGTTGACGATGGGAGACATCGTGCTGAACATCGAATTGGCCGCCGGTATCGCCCAGGTGCCGGCCGTAGCGCCTTTGCCATTCGACCTGATGCGTGCCGCCGATCTGGCCTTGTTGGCCGCCAAGCGCGGACCCGGCCGCGCCATTGTCGTCTTCGAGCCACGGTTGCTTAGCGAAGCCGAAGAACGGTCGAGTACCGAGGTACGTGTTTCTGCGGCCATCCGCAGCAGCCGGATCGACGTGGCCTACCAGCCGATCGTCGATCTGCGCACCCGGCGGGTTTCGGGTATCGAGGCATTGGCGCGGTGGCGTGACGATGGCGATGAAAGGATCAGCACCGAACGCCTGATCCGGACCGCGCAGAACAAGGGATTGCTGGTCGATTTGCGCCGCGTCGTCGTCGCCCAGGCAGCGAGCGTCGCGGCACGCCAGCCGACGCCGGTGTCACTCTGGATCAACGTTTCGGCATTCGACATGCAGAGCAGTGCGCTTGCTCCGGAACTTGCCGATGCGCTCGCGACCGCCGGTCTGTCGCCGACCCGGCTGGTCGTGGAAATTACCGAGACATCGCTGATGACCGACATGTCGGCGGGGCTCGATTCGATGCAGCGCCTGCGCGCCATGGGCATCCGCGTCGCCATGGATGATTTCGGCGCAGGTTTCTCCTCGCTCGATCGGCTGCGCCGGCTGCCGCTCGATGAGCTGAAAATCTCAGGCACGCTGATCGCGGGCAGCGCAGCCGATGCCGCCGCAGCCAGCGTATTCAGCACCGCCGCCATGCTTGGCCGCAACATGGGACTGACGGTCACGGCCGAAGGGATCGAAACGGCGGAGGATCTGTCGATGGCGTTGCGCGCCGGGATCGATTGCGCCCAAGGCTATTTCTTCTGCCATGCCGTCGGTGCCGATGCCCTGCCGGCCGCGATCGTTTCGGCTGAACAGGTCATTCGCAACATCGTCACGCCGCCCGGCGGCTTCGACCGCCGTGAGGCGACGGTCAACTATCGCGGACCCGACCGTCGGCGCAGGCTTTTGCGTTAAAGATCGCGGAACGCCGCTCGCCGCGGGCCGAGATAGCCGAACAGGAACGCCGCCACCTTGCGGATCTGGATTTCCTCTGCGCCTTCGGTGATGCGATAGCGGCGGTGGTGGCGATAGATGTGCTCGAACGGCTTGTGGCGCGAATAGCCGATGCCGCCGTGCACTTGCATTGCCCGGTCGGCGGCTTCGCAGACGAGGCGGTTGGCCCAGTAATTACACATCGACACCTTGTCCGACAGTTCGCGCTCGATTGCCTTGTGCTCCATCCGGTCCATCTGCCACGCGGTCTTGCGGATCAGCAGGCGCAGCATCTCGACCTGGGTGGCAAGCTCGACCAGCGGCCATTGGATCGCCTGGTTGTCGGACAGCGGCTTGCCAAACGGCTTGCGGGTGCGGGCATAGCGCACCGATTCCTCGATGCAGAAATGCGCGGCGCCGAGCGATGAGGCGGCCTGGCGGATGCGGTTCTGGTGCACAAAACTCTGCCCGATGCCGAGCCCGCGGTCGATCTGGCCCCAGAAGCTGTCGTGCGGCACCCAGACGTTGGTGAAACTGACCCGCGGGTGATCGGTCGGCATGTTGAAGGTCCACAGATACTCCTCGATCTTCACGCCTTCGGCATGGGCCGGCACGATGAAGCAGGTGATGCCGGTGGCATCGCCATCCTTGCCGCTGGTACGGGCAAAGACCATGGCGTGGGTGGCGACATGCATGCCCGTCGACCACATTTTCTCGCCGTTGATCAGCCAGCCTTCGATGCCGTCGCGGGTTTCGGGCACGGCGACCGTTTCCATGAAGGTCGCGTCCGAACCATGGTTCGGCTCGGTGAGGCCGAAGACGGTCCGCATGGCGCCCGACATCACCGCCTCCCCATCACGGGCATATTGTTCGGGGGTAGCGAATTCCTTGAACAACAGGATGAAGGGGTTGTTGCCGACGATCGAATGTTCGTTCTGCAGATCATTGTGGAGGCCAAGGCCGCGCGCTGCGAGATGTTCGCGGATCACCGCCATGGCGAGGTTGCTGCCGCCCTTGCCGCCCATGCTT
>JANPKK010000073.1:0-93906 GCA_031426015.1 Alphaproteobacteria bacterium | reverse complement strand
GCTGCTGGCGTACATCGGCGGTGACGACCGGTTGCTCTCGGCCCACCTCGATGCAGTGAAGGTGTCCCTGTCCTGGGCCGAAAGGACCTTCGCCGAAGCAAGGGTCAGCAAGGGACGCGGCCAAGAGGTCGTCGGCACCGGAAATCTACTCGTCGCGCTGTTCCAGCACGACACCAGCCGGTTGCTTGATCCGCAGGCCCATCTTCACGCGGTCATCGCCAACGCCACCAAGGCACCCGATGGCAAATGGCGGGCCTTGGCAGAATATGCCCTGTGGCAAGGCAAGACGACGATCGCTTCCGTCTACAACGCCGAGTTCCGCCAGCGTGTCGAAGCCTTGGGTTATCGGACCGAGCCGACCGGCAAACACGGCCAGTTCGAAATCGCCGGCATTGACCGCAAGGTCATCATGGCGTTCTCGCAGCGCCGTGCTGAGATCGAACAGAAAGCGATCAAGCTCGAACACAATACACCGGCTGCAATGGCAGCGGTGACGCTACGCACGCGCGGCGACAAGCCGGCGAATGTGGATCGAGTGAGCCTGCATGCTGAATGGCGGGATCGGGCCAAAGGTTTGGGGTTCAACGCGCCCTCTATGGTTGTCGAGGCGGCTGTGCGCGTCGCACGCGAAGCGACGCCTTGGCGGCGGTTGGTCGACGGCGTGAAAGGCATCGCCGAGCAGGGCCGGGTTCTTGCTGAGCGACTAGGGTTGCTTGAACCCTTGGCGACGGCAGACCCGCTCGTCCCTGAAAAGCCCGACCGTCTCAGTCCCGACCAATTTGCCGCCGCCCATGCCGTGGCCGCTGCCGTTCGGCATCTTTCGGAACGCGAGGCCGGATTCCGTAAGGTCGATCTCGTCAAAGCGGCGCTTGATCTGGGTGCACCCGTTGGCGTGATAGCGATCGATGCTCGTGTCGCATCCCTTTTCGGCAAGGGACTTCTCATCTCTGGCGCCAATGATCGGATGATGACGACTGCCGAGGCGCTGGCTCAGGAAAAGGCCTATCTGGCGGCAGTAAGGGACGGCAAGGGACAGGCTGCTCCCTTGCTGGCAAGGGACGATATCGGCGAAGCCGTGAAGGCCGAAGCCCGAACTGCCGGCATCAGGATGACGGCGGGCCAGAGCCGCGCAGCGACGCAGATCCTCGAGAGCCGCGATCGCGTCGTTCACATCCAGGGGAACGCCGGCACCGGCAAGTCGGCGATGCTCGCACCGGTCGCACGGATGGTTGAGGCCGAAGGCCGGACGGTGATCGGGTTGGCGGTGTCAAATGCCATCACCAACCGGTTGAAGGCCGACGTCAAAATCCCGGCGATGACGGTAGCACGGTTTGTCCGCGAGCACGGCGCGCTGTTGTCGGACACTGCCACGCGGGAACAGCGCGACACGGCGATCGCTTCGCTGAAAGGGACCTTGATCGTTGTCGATGAGGCATCGATGCTGTCGACCCGCGACGCGGCAAAACTCGTTGCCATTGCCAATGCCGCCCAAGTCGGCCGGTTGGCGCTGGTCGGAGATACGAAGCAGCTTGGCGCCGTCGAAGCCGGCAAGCCGTTCGCGCTCGCACAGGATGCAGCGACAGTTGTGATGGATGAGAACCTTCGTGCAAAATCGCCCGAGATGCTGGCGATGCACAAAGCGGCGCAATCGCATGATGTCGCGCAACTGGTCAGGCTGGTGGAACCCAACGCCGTCGAAGCGCCGGGCACTGCCGCGGCTACGGCGGCAAAGATGTGGGCGGATTTGCCGAACGTCGAGCGGGACCGCACGTCAATTTTCGTCTCCGGCCGGCAACTTCGCAACGACGTAAACCGCGAGGTTCAAAGTCTTCGGTACCAGCGCGGTGAACTCGGCGAGGCGCTTCACATCATGGACACTCTGGTTCCGGTTCATCTCACCCGCGAGGAGCAGAAGCACCCCCAAAGCTACCGCGTCGGCCAGGTCATCGAACTGTCGCGACCACTGACATCACAGGGGCTGCCGGTGGGACAGATGAAGGTAATGGCAACGCGGCCGGGTGGCGAAATCATCGTGCAGCTTCCCGGCGGCAAAGGCGCACTGTTCCGGCCGGGGCGGCTCGCCGGCAATCGCGTCGAGGATGCCCTCCGCGTGTTCGACGTCCAGGACCTGACATTGCGGGTCGGCGACCCTGTCCGCTGGACGGCCAATGACCAACAACGCGGCCTGACCAATGCCGAGACCGCAAGGTTCGAAGGCATCGGTCAAAACGGCCTGCTGTTCCGATCTGGGGAGGGAGACATGGTGGCGCTTGCCCAAGACGATCCAATGCTGAAACGGATCGACCTCGCCTATGCCGCCAACGCCCATGCCTCGCAGGGTGCGACTGCCGACATGGCTATCGTTGTCGCGCAAAGCACCGAGGGCGCGTTGATCAACCGATCACTTGTCGGTGCCCTGTTCACCCGGACGCGCGAGCAAGTCACGTTCGTCGTCGACAACCTGTCCGGCTTCGAACGGCGGGCGCGAGAGAATGCTGGAGAGAAGGCTTCGGCGCTGGAAATTGCGGGACAGGCGACCGACCGAACCGCCGCAAACAACGCTGGCGCGAAACAGTCGTCAGACCCGAAACCCTCGGGGAGGCGCCTTCCTATCGGGATGTGGGAATCTACGCTGGAACCGGACAGACCCAAGATTATCTGGCCAGAACGCGAACCAGCGCCTGAACAATATAAAGTGCCGCTCCCTGAGCGTGATAGAGACTGGGGCTTGTGATGATGGACGCGGGCTTCATTTTAAGGCCAAAAGGCGGCACGCGCCCCTGCTTGCGAACTCAAGCAAGAACTGATATCAATGATATCGTGAATTGTCGGAGCATTGAAATGGCAGACCTGTTGGTGCGAGGCATCGACGATGAACTGGTTCGCGCCTTGAAAGAGCGTGCTGGCATTCACGGACGCAGTGCTGAAGCGGAACACCGAGCAATCCTAGCGTCCGCATTGCAGCGGCCGCGCCGCAAAAGCTTCGCACAAGTGCTCTCTGCCATGCCCGATGTCGGTTTCGACGCTGATTTCGAACGTGCTGAATCGCATGACAAGCCTGCCCGTGTATTTGATTGACACCAACGTCATCAGCGAGGCGCGAAAGCTCCGAGCTAACCCTGGCGTTGTAGCCTTCTTCAACGCCGTCGATGCCGCAAATGACCCTGTCTATCTCTCCACCATATCGATCGGCGAATTGCGTCGCGGCGTCGAGTTGATCCGCCACCGCGGCGATCTTGACCAAGCGGGGCTGTTGGAAAATTGGCTAGCGATCATACTCTCCGAGTTCTCCGACCGCATTCTTGCATTCGATGCCGAGGCCGCTCAAGTCTGGGGGCGTCTACGCGTCCCCGATCCGAGTAATGCGCTCGACAAGCAAATTGCCGCCATTGCGCTCGTTAATGACATGACCGTTGTCACCCGGAATACGAAAGATTTTGAGGAGATGGGGTTGGCTCTTATAGACCCATTCTATTGATTCTAGTGGTCCAGACCTGACGTTTTTTCGCATCACGACGAGCTTGCGAATGCCGGGAACTGGGACGTTGCTGCCGTTCCCAGATAACCTGTCAAACGGCAGGTTTCGTCAAGAGCCGACGTTCGATGCTTCCTTAAACCGCACTCGAATGCGGCTGGAAATGGGCCGAGAGGAGGCTGACAGCTTTCATTATCCGGTCAACCAAAGCGGACGAGGTCGCCCTACTCTTAATCGGGCGGAGTGCGACGAACGAGCGCCACGGTCGCGGCTCCGGCCGCCGCCGTGACACGGCCCTCGAGATCATGCGCTTCGGCGACACCGACCGCGACCAGTTGCCCCAGCGACCGATCGATCCGCGCACGCGCCGGATGCGCTGGCGCGAGCAACCCCGGGTCCTCGACCACCACCGCCTCGAACCATTGCACGACCTGACGGCCGACGCCCGCCGCGATCCAGAGGCCCGGCGATGTCGTGCGGCCGAACCAGGCCTCGGCTGCGTCGAGCAGGAAGTCGAGATGCCGCGCGCGCGGCGCAATCAGCAACAGGTTCATCGTGCAGCGCGCCACGAACACGGTCTGCCCGCCAGGCAACATCGGGCGCAGCACCGGCAGAAAGGGATCGACCCTGTCGAACAGGGCGCGCGGCAAATAGCTGTGCGTCCCGTTGATCATCCCATAGGTGTTGAACAGCATCTTCGCGATGACGCCGCCGCTCTCCATGTCGATCCGTGCTTCGGCAGGGTCGCGGGCATGCTGCCACCGGTTGAGGGTCATCACACGGCCGACCAGCTTTTCGCGCAGCGCCACCGGTCGCGCCGCCGCACGGCCGCTGTCGTTGAAATAGAGCGCGTCGGCGGCATGCTGCACCGTTTGCGCGACTTCGCCGAACGGCGCGTCCGGCAGGTCGGTCACGAACGGCAAGTCGGCCGCGAACGCCGCATCGTCCCCGTCGAGCAGCCGCTCGGCGTAGAAGGCGTAATAGTGCATATTCCAGTCGTTCGGGTCGCGGCTTACCTCGGCATCTGCCGCATAACCCAGCCCGTTCATTCGCCCCGTCCACTCGGCATAGGCCGAGACGATCTCCTGCCGCCAGCCGATCGCGCCGGCAGGCGCCGACTGGATCATCGCGAGCCATTCGGCCGCCGCCCGATGATCGGCATGAAGGATCGCCGGCGACGCGTCGATCGCCGTCTCGAGCGCGTCGTCGACGTCGAACTCCTCCAGCGTGACCGGTCTCGGCACTCGCATCCGGCTAGCCCGGCGTAGGTTCGGACGCTCGTCGGGCCAGGCTGGCCAGTCCGGCTCCGCACCGCCGTCAAGCCAGGCCAGCTCGGCCGCCTCCGCCGCATCGATCCCGGCGGCACGTTCCGCTTCGAACGCCGCGTGGGGCGCCTCGTCTTCCGGCTCGTAGCTTTTCCAGCGCCACGTCATGCTGGCAAAAGCCGCGCGCATCATCGCCTTGAAGAGGCGTGGCTCGATCTCGAGGATGCGCTGAACCGCCGCCGCCACCGCGGGGGCCGGCGCCCGGTCCTGTCGTGTCGCCAGCGCGACCAACGCATCGCGGTCGGCGGTCTGGCCCTGCCGCGCCCAGAGATGGATCAGCGCCAGGATCGCGATCGCCGGGCGGTTGTAGCGCAGCGTGTCGTGCGAGCCGCCGCCGCGATCGGATTTCTCCTCAAGCGCGATGGCGATCACTTGCCGGACCCAGGCTTCGTTCGCCGCGAGTAGCGCGT
The DNA here is from genome assembly GCA_031426015.1 of Alphaproteobacteria bacterium. Taxonomy (GTDB): domain Bacteria; phylum Pseudomonadota; class Alphaproteobacteria; order Sphingomonadales; family Sphingomonadaceae; genus Sandarakinorhabdus. The sequence goes on along the minus strand of JANPKK010000073.1, from coordinate 88,696 downwards.
CGTCGCCGTCGCGCGCGACCAGCAGCGCCGTCGTGATCAGCCGCGTCGAGCGTGACTCGAGCACGTCGGTATCGCTGCCATCGGGCACGCCGCCCTCGGCATAGGCGACCGCGTCGCGCGCGGTGTCGGCAGTCGCGTAGTCGCCGCCCTCGGCGGCCATCGAAATGCGCGCTTCCATGCCGCTTGCCTGCACCGACACGTCGCGCTTGGCTTCGAGCGCCGCGAAATGCGCGGCCTCGTCCGGCGGCGAGCGATATTCGAGATTGCCGTCGTCCCGCTCGAACCAGTTCGCCCGGGTGAGGAGGTTGAGCGCGTTCCGTCCGGCCAGCTCCGGGTCGCTCAACGTCGCGTGCGCGCCATAAGGCTCAAGCGTCTCGACCGCGGCCGCGAGCGCTGTCCGCAACCCGTTGCCGACCGGCTCATCGGCGAGGAAATTCGGCAGGGTGTCGACCAGCGAATAGCCACGCGAGGGGCGTGCTCGAAGATCGGCCATGCGCACCGGACCCTTCGGTTCTTCCTTCAGCCCAAGCGTGTCGAGCCCCGACCCCATCTGATCATGGATCTGCCGGGTGCGATCGTCGGCGAGCAGCTGCGGGCTGGCGAGGAACGGCGCGAGCGGCAAGCGCGCGATCGTGCGGTGCGACAGGAGAACATCGATCGCGATCAGCAGATAGGCGGCGGCGCTCCCCTCCGGTCCGAGAATGTCGGCCATCACCGCCTCGACCGGATCGCCGTCATCGAGCCGCTTCTGGCTCCACGCCTCCAGCGCCAAAAGCCCGGAGGCGGCCGCATATTCATTGCCGCGGCCCCGCGACCAGCCATAGCTCCAGGCCCAAGGGAAGAAGCGCGGCCCCTCGCCAAAGTCGACTGCGATACCATCGTCGCCGGGCTCGCGCCCGTCGGTGCGAAACGCGATCGCCTCCTCGACGAGTGCCCGGATCAGCGCCAGTCCTTCAGCCGGCGCGGCATTCAGCAGGTCGAGAAACGGCGGTTGCGCGGGCGACGGCGGCAGATAGTCGCTGTCGGCAAAGCTGAAGGCGCGCTCCATCGCCCGGTCCCGCCCGCGCCGATTGTCCTTCTTCTCTATCAGGCTAGCCTTGACCATCGCCGCGAGCTCGGCGGGCGCGACCGGCGCGATCACGCTAGAGAATTGGCGCAGATCCTTCATCTTGTGATGGTCGCCGTCGCTCGTGATCGCGGTGAGATAGGCCTTGAGCGCGTCCGGCGCGAACGACCCGAGCAGCATCGTCATCAGTCGGAGCTTGTCGATCGTCTGGCGCCGTGCATCGCTCGCCCAGCGTGCGTGACCGTCCATTCCTGGGATCGTGACCGGGGTGTCGCGCAGATCGAGCTGGCAGAGCCAGCCGAACAGCAGCCGGGCGGTGCGCTCGGCGAGCGAGGGGAGCATCTTGAGGAAGAAGGTCTGGACCTCGACCAGCTCGACCACCGCGCCGATCGCCGACATGGGGATCTCGGCGGCGTGGTCGAGCGCCCAGCGCAGCACCAGGACCGACGATCCCGTCACATCGGTCCGATACGACCGTGGCAGATCGACCTTCGATCCGTCAGGCAGGGTGATGACGTCTGCCGCCGCCTGCGTCTCGACCGCGACGATCGTGGTGGACAGTTCGGCGAGGAGCGCGCCTCCCTCGGCGAGGAGCGAGACGCTCGCCTTATCGAGCACGTCTATGGCGACTTCCGATCGGACGAGGGCAAGGATCGCCTGCCGGCGCCACGACCCGTGCGCGCTCGGCGGCGAGAGATGCGCGAGCAGGTCGAGCCAGGCGCTCGCATCCTTGCCCGTCTCGAGCATGAGCCGCGCGGCGATCTCGACGCCACGGGCGACGCGCGGCGATACGGGCCCGCTCAGGTCGAAACCGGCCAAGCGAGACGGGTCTTCGACGAGATAGGTCCCGATCGCCCAGTCGCGCAGCACGTCATGGTAGAAATCGAGCCGGTCGCGCCTGGCCTCGCGGACCGACTGCGCAGCCAGCAGATGGTCGCGGGCCGGCGAATCCTCGGCGAGATCGATCCCGGCCTCGCCCTTGAGCGCCGCGGTCGCCAGCGCCTCGAGGATGCGCTGCGCTGCCCGCACCTCGGCCGCAGGCGCGCCATCGGCACTGGTCCACCACAACTGCGCGAGCTCGGCTTCGGTCCGCACCGACGCGGCGCTCGGCTCGCGGAGTAATCGAGACAGGCGGTAGAGATTGCGCGCAATCTGGGCCGCGGGATGGCTGGCATCGAGCAGCATGCCGAGTTCGGGCGCCTGGTCGACCAGGATCGCGACTTCCTCGTCCGACAGCGTCCCGACCTCGACCGCATGCAGCCCGCCAAGCGTGGTCGCGATTCCAGCGTCGAGCCAGGGAATGGCGTCGCTGGCGCCGCCCCGCCGTGCGGTCGCGATCACCGTGAAGCCGGGAATAGTGGAAGCTGCCCGCAGCAACTCGCTGATCGTGCGCTGGCGCCCCGCATCGTCGATCATGTCGATGCCGTCGATGAAGAGATACGCCCCGCCGCTCGCCGCCAGATCGGTCAGGAAGGCGTCGGCCGATCCGGGGATTCCGAGCGCGTTCGCCAGGTACAGCCAGCCGCTTGGCGGTGTCGCCTCACGGTCGAGGACGATGATCGGCGCGCGCGCGGCGACGCGCTCGGCATAGTGGCGCAGCACCCAGGACTTGCCGACACCGGTATCGCCGCGTACGACGATGAAGCGCTGCGTCTCCGCCGCCTCGTCGAGCGCCGCGACCGCCATCAGGCGCGGCAGCGTCACGCCCGCGACGCTCGTCCCGATCGGCGCGAGGGTGTTATGCGCGAGTTCGGCGAGCCGCGCGCGTGCCGGGCCATAATCGCGTTCACCGGCGAGCTTGAAATCGGCCTCGGCGAGATTGGCCTTGAGCGCGGCAGCGTCGATTTCGCCACCCCGCGTGCCTGTCTGGATCGAGAGATCGACCAGCCGGCTCCACAGCGCCTCGGCGCGTGCGACTTGCTCGTCGGCCAGCGCCATCCGCGCAAGCGCCAGACCATAGGTCCGCGCGATCGGCGCACTTGCCTCGAAATCGAATTCGAGGATCAGCATCCGGCGGAGCAGCCGCCAGATCGCCTCATCCTCATCGGCGACACCGCCCGCGACCAGATGCGCGCGTGTAGTCGTGACGAACGCGCGCATGTCGTCGTTCGCCACGCCCTTGGCGCCCAGCCGAGTGAAGAACTCGTACGCTGTTTCTGCGCTGCGCGCCCAGCCCAGCACATCCTGATAGGCGCCCGAAATCTTGCGGCTGGTCCGCTGCGTGGCGATCCCGAACAGATGGCGCTCCGCCGGCACGTCGCCGATCGTGCTGCTGGCGATCTGATGGGCGACGTCCTTGTAGACCGCGTCCTTTGGCGAAAACTGGATGTCGCGCTTCGACTGGATTTCGAGCAGCGCATCCCCTCTGGCGCCGACGCCCTTGATGATGAGGTCGTCGAGCTTGAAACCTTGCTCGACGCCCTGGAAGCGCACGCTGGTGACGCGCGCATCGGGCAGCCCCGGCGCCCTATTGCCGGTCAGGAGCGCCAGCAGATAGAGCGCGCCGAGATCGCCCTCGATATAGGCGCCGGCCGCACCGCGCGATGCCGGGCTCGAGCCATGCTCGGTGTCGATACTGGTCCCCTCTTCTGCCATCCCCCAGATGTGCGGGCGATCGCTCGCGCGTTCAAGCGAAACGCGCAATAGCGAGGATCGCGATTGCAACGACGCGGACCGATCATGTTTCAGCGGCGGTCACTGTTCGCAAACGATGGCTCGCAGAAAACACACTGGACTAAGCTGTGCGCCGATGTGAGGAAGTCAGCCTCAACAGGTGGGCAATGTAGTGGATTTTTTAGACAAGCAAATCGCACCACCGCGCAACTGGGAGACGTTCGAAGAACTCTGCCGCGCCTTATTTGCAGCTGTCTTCAAAAACCCGCTCGCTTCGAAAAACGGTCGCCGGGGACAGCCCCAGCATGGCGTTGACGTCTTTGTCGAGCTCTTGGATCAGCCCGGTAGCTGGGTTGGCGTTCAGTGCAAGGGCAAGGATCTCGGATACGGATCAAAAGCCACCAAGGCCGAGTTTGATGCGGAGCTTGTTAAGGCTGACAATTTTCAGCCGGACCTATCCCGTTGGATTTTTGTCACCACCGCGCCTGACGACGCCAAACTTCAGGAACATGCGCGAAAGACAAGCACGGCGCGGGTTGCTGTTGGGCAGTTCCCGGTGGAAGTCCTAGGATGGGGTTCGCTGCTGGCGCTTATCGCGCAGCACCACCCTGTCATCCGGCAATTCTACCCTGAGCAGGCCCCGGCGGCACAGGATGACCTCGCGCGGGTCGCGACGGCCGGGGACGCCGCGCTAGCCAGCTTCGACGACACGCTCCGGCTTGGCTCAACCGAGATTACCATCGAACGGCCCGAGACCTGGAGACGCGCGAGTGAGGCCTTTGCCGAGGAACGCGTTGTCCGGCTGACGGGCGACGGCGGCACGGGCAAGTCCGCGATCCTGAAGCGTCTCGCGCAGGCCTTCGATGGGCCGCGTATCGTGCTCAAGGACAATCGCGTGTCCGCGACCAGCCTCGTCCAGCATTGCTCGCAACTCGGCGTCGATAGCGACCCGGCGGAATTGATCGATCTGGCCAGTAGCGATGGCGAGGCATTGTGCGTGATCGACGGCGCCGATCGCTTGCTGATGTCGGCCGGACGCGGGGTCGTCCTCGATCTCTTCCGCGCAATTGCAGGCTCTCAAAACCGCGACCGCTGGCGGATCGTTACCAGCGCCCGCTCTTACCAGGATCGGGACTTGGTCGCGGACGCGCTCGTCGAAGCCGGGATCACCGAAACGGGAACCCCAGTCGCCGTCGAAGGCATCACCGATGCTGATACCAAACTGCTGGCCCAAGCGTTTCCAAGCTTTGCACCGCTATCGGCGCGTCGCGACCTGGGCCGCCAGAACCGTTCGCTGTTCCTGATCCGGGAACTGCTCCTGCGGGGGACACCGCCGGCCGAGACATGGACCGAGCTCGACATCGCCGACGCCTGGGCGTCTGGGGAGGCGCGGCGAAGCAGGGCGCTGGCCGAAATCGGAGCGGCGCTCGTGTCGGTGCCAGTCCGGCTCCCCGGCCGATCCGATATAGATCCGGACGGGCTGCAGGCGCTGATCGACGAAGGTACCGTCCTTCAGCTCCCGAACCGCGATGCGTTTCGCCTGGTCTATGACGTGCACGAGGACTGGCTGCTCGCCCGGCACCTCAATGCCCGGCGCAGCGAACTCCCGGCAATCCTTGCCGCCGCCGATCAACCGCTCTGGTGGCTCCGGGCCGTCAGGTTGAGCGCCCAGCTGCTCCTGGAGACGGGTGACGTCGCAGGATGGCGGGAAATGCTCGCCAATCTAGACGCCGCAGAAGGGCTGGACCCGGCCTGGGCTCGCGCGGTGCTCGCGGCACCACTCTATTCGGAACGCTCCGACGAGATATTAGCGCGCCTGTCCGAGAACCTCCTCTCCGACAAGGCCAGCCTGTTGTTGCGCGTGCTCGACACGCTGATCGTCTTCGAAACGCGCCTCGACGAACGGATGTTTGCTCTGCTCGCGGACCGGGATGAAGAGACCCGCTACACCATGGCGGCCTATTGGCGGCAGCCCCACTACCCGAGCTGGGTTCCGTTCCTGAGGTGGTCGCTACCGCATTGGCGGGAATGGCCAGGAAAGCTTGTGCCGCGGCTCTCGGAGGTCGCAGCGATATTCGCGCGGGCCACGGCGAATATTCCCAATGGCTTCTCCGAAAGCCTCGCCAAGATCGTGCACGAATGGCTGATCGAGATCGAGGACGCCTGCTATGTCGAGACGTTTGACGATCGCCGAGAGCCGTTCGGGGTAAAGCTTGACCACCATCGTGGCTGGGAGAAGGTCGAAGACCGCCTCCGCGAGGTGCTCGTCGCATGCGTGGAGTCCTCGCCCTCGACGGTTAATACCTATCTGCGACGCCTCACGACCGGAAAGAGTCTCGGACGCCCGCGAACGGATATCATCGAGTCGCATGGCAGAGTTCCGGCAAAGCTCCCGCAGGCATGGACCGACCTTTGCCTGCGCCAGTTCCTCCCCCGCCGGCGCCGCGCGCGCCGCGATGGCCCGTTCGGCAGGGAGCTGTTCCAATGGCATGATTATGAGCGTGCTGGTCTTGGCAGCGACCAGGGCATGTCGCCCTCCTCAGCCTTGCGGGCCGGCCTCGATCAATTGTTCGAAGCGGATTCGGCACAGGCGCTTCGCCTGTTCCATGCGCTCGAGCGGCGTGCGAGCGTGCATTGGCGGTGGCGTTCCAAATGTTACGACAAAAGACGACCGCGGCCCCTCGTCGTCGACCTGGGTCACCGCAAGGTCACGCTGTGGGGGCACGATCCGGTCTATCGCTGGTCGCGCGGCATTCTCGGATCGAACATTTTGGGATCGGTCTATCTCGCGCTCGACGACTGGCTTAGCCGCCAGGCCGAAGCTGGCCGCCCCGTTGCCGAGCTGATCGATCTGGTGCTCCAGGACCAAGGCCTTGTCGCCACCGCGGCGCCCTTGATCGCGATTATGGGCGAGCAGGTGAACACGGCAGGCGCCATCGACTCCGCGGGTCCCTTCCTCGCACTCCCCCGCCTTTGGGAATATGACATCCACCGGCACATCGACGACCAAGGAGGAGCGCACCGGATCGGGGTTTTCTCGGCCGAGAATATCCATTTTCAGGCGAACGAGCGCAATCATCAGCGCCACATGAAGCGCAGTCCGCTCCACCATGCTCTGCTTCTGCCGTTCCGGCTGATGGCCGGCGGCGAGGTGCGCCAGCGCTTCGATGCCGCGCGGCTCACCTGGACCGCCGATGATCTCGCCAGCTTCGAGGACGAGTTGGATAACCGGGCGCTCGTGTCGGAGCGGACCGCGCAAATCGAACGATACCGGTCGGATGGCGATCCCGGGCAACTCGTCTTCGAAGAAGCCGAGCAAGGTGTGAAGGTCAGCATCTCCCCACCCGAGGAAGCGCTGCCCGAGATGGAAGCGATGGGCACGGCCAACCGCTTGCTCGGCGAGGCCACCGCGCTTGCGAACTGGATCCGCGCCACCCGCGAACAGCAAAGCCTCTCGCAGGCCATACCTATTGTCGACGCGATCGGGCGCGCAACCCGACTCGCCGCCGCGCTCGAGGATGCCGATAATGCTCATCTGGACCTTGCGCGCAGGTTTGGCGGCGCCGCCATCGTTGGCACGGCGGCAGTTGCTGCAAGGCATTTGAGCGAAGCGGAACTGGCCACCCGTCGCGCCTGGATCGAGCACTGGCTTTTGCTCGGAGCATCGGGGGGCGAGCGTGAGGATGTCGACGACTATGCGATATTGTTCGACGACTTTCAGGTCCTGGCCGCATGGGGCTTGGCAAGCCTGGCGAGCCGAGGGCCTGCGAACGCGACCATCGACGTCCAAGTCACTTTCCTTGCACTGCACCGCGTGCACGCGATCGCCCAAGGGGCTCTTGAAGGACTGCAATGGTCGCTGCGCCCCGATTTCGTGCGGGCGCTGCACATCGCCGCGCTCGACACCTGCGTCGTCAATATAGGCTGGTGGTGGCGCGGCGACCGGCAGCGCGACAAGGCGAAGCGCCAAAATGCCCGGGAGCGCAGGCGAGCGATGCGCTGGGCGCTTGGTTCTCACGGGGTTCGCGCACCACTGCAACCTCCCGCACCCGATAGCTGGAAATGGGTCTGGACCGGCAAATGGCCGCGCCCGCTGCAACGGCTCTATATGCCGGCCAAACGCGTCCTCAGCTGGGGCCGGGCGCTGGCGCTGACCAAGGGTCTCGACTGGGCCCGCCTCACCGATGGCGGCAAGCACCACGCGCCATTTTCGACCTATCTGACCAAGCTTGTCGAATGGACACGCGCCTATTCGGAGGACACCGATCGGCACGATCGTCAGTTTCCGTATGAATGGGGTCACGGGCTCGCCAAGGAACTGGGCCGGTTCACGGTCGCCCATGGCGGCGGGGATGAATGGAAGGCGTTGATCGCATTTTCCCGTCACGACCGGCCCGAAGAACTGGTCGGCGAGTATCTCGAAGGTGCGACGGCATCCCTCGTGGAAAGCGGCGAACGGCCCGACTCCGGCTTCTGGTCGAGCTGGCAGCCTGCCGCGGACTGGATGCTAGAGCACGCGATTCCAAAGCGTCGCGGTCGGTACGATCACCTGTCGCACGGCGCCGGGGCGGCGGGTTTCGTCGGGCCTTATTACACACCATTGCCCCCGGACTGGCCCCATCTGGAGGATGTGCTCGGCGCGGTCGATCGCTGGGTGCGCGCGACCGCGCATCTGCCGGCGGGCGCCTATTCGGTGATCCACATCGTCGAGCGCATGAGCCCCGACCAGCGTGTGCGCTGGTTCCTGCCATGGCTGGCGCATTGGACCCAGCTCCACGGGCCCGATGAAAGCTTCTGGTCCTATAACGGGTTGGCGAACAAGGCGGCCGTCTTGCTCAAGCCTCTTTCCGACTCGAGTAATGATGTACGCACCCGTGGGCGCGCGGTCCTCGCCATTCTAGCGGACTCCGGATCGACCGCAGCCAGAGAAGTGGTAGCGGCGTTTGCTACACGGCGAGATTAGACCCATCTCAGACCACTCCGGCGGCAGCTTTTGGGATCAAGATCAGCTCATTGAACGGCAACTCTTAGGGCGCGCTTTGCTGCTACGCGGTTTCGCGCCGACCGAACGGCTGGTTTTGGTATAAGTTGCTGTTGGAGGCCTGAACGGCGAACGGCGCATTTTGGGTCGACACCAGACGCCTCGGGAAGGCGAACCATATAGACCTTCGGTTCCGCATTTGTTGCCATTTGAGTGCTCTCCGCTAGTCTTGTAACAGTTGCCAGGTCAGGTCGAACCGCGCCAGATACTTGCGCAGTCGATCGGCATCGTTGGACGTGGCCCGGCGCGAGCGCGAGGCTGCAAAAAGAGTCCTTCCCGCCTCCGATAACGATCGACTGGCGCGGCAAACCCCCACCACATGGACCAACTGGACCCGATCGAACGGGTCGAGTGCGTCAGCATGGTCCGAGCCGAGCAGGCCAACGAGCGGATCGTCGATATGCCCCGTTCCAGACCAGAGTCGCCTGAGACGCGCAATCTCGCTGCGGACACATTCGCTGTCGATGCGACCCTTGGGCGAGAACGTCGCCATGCGGGTAACACTGGCGGCGAGGTCGCGAAAATTACCTGGCCAGGTCGCGTCCGGTGCCGTGGCGAAGGCCAGATACTGCGCTCGAGCCTCTTTGTTGAACGTGATGCGTTCGCCCTCACGCTCGGCAAAACGATCGAGCTCGTAATCGAGGTTCGGCGCGATATCCTCCTTGCGCTCGGCCAAGCCGGGCAAGGTGAAGGTCCACAGGTTCAATCGCGCGAACAGGTCGTCGCGGAAGCGGCCAGCGGCGACGGCGCGCGACAGGTCGCTGTTGGTGCCAGCGATCAGCTGGAAGTCTGACGAGGCTTCGCTGTCGGCGCCAACGGGCAGGAAGCGCTTGTCCTCGATGGCGCGTAGGATCATCGCCTGTTCGTCGAGCCCCAATTCGCCGATTTCGTCAAGGAAGAGCATGCCGGTGTCGGCGCTGCGCAGCAGCCCAGGCCGATCGGCGGTGGCTCCTGTAAATGAGCCGCGCTTGTGGCCGAAGAGCGACGACATCGCCCCGTCGCCCTTCAGGGTGGCGCAATTGACCTCGACGAACGGCCCCTTCACCTGGCGCTTCAGCTTCTTCAGCTCATAGACTCGCCGCGCCAGCTGGCTCTTGCCGGCGCCGGTCGGTCCCATCAGCAGCACCGGCGCTTTAGACCGGATCGCGACCTGCTCAATCTCGTCTATCATGGTGTTGAAGGCGGCGTTGCGGGTTTCTATGCCGGATTTGAGAAACGACGTGCTCTCCGCCGCCACCGCGGCGAAGCGGGTAGCGATGCTGTCATAACGCGACAGGTCGAGGTCGATGGTCGTCCATGTGCCCGGTGCGCCGGACGGCGCACCGCGCTCGGGCTGCGTCTGCAGCAACCGACCAGGCAGGTAATTGGCTTCAGTCAGCAGGAACAGGCAGATCTGGGCCACGTGGGTGCCGGTCGTGATGTGGACCAGATAGTCTTCGGCCTCCGCATCAAACGGATAGGCGCGCGCGAAATCGAGCAGCTTCCCGTAGACCTCCTCAAAATCCCAAGCATTGTTGAAGTCAATGACCCGCGGCTCGACGGTGGTTTCGGGCGACACCGATGCGATATCAGCGGCGATGTATTCAGCAAGGCGGCTGTGCACCTTGCCGTGGAGCAGGACGAAGCGGTCGATGCGCAGGTCGTCATGCATGCACATGCCGACCGAGGGTCGCCACTTGTTCCAGCGCGACGGGCCAAACTTGCTGGCATCGAGCGTGGAGCCGAGAAATCCAATGGCAACGAGAGGTTTCATCCTTATCCCGTAGGATAAATCCATAGCTCCGTCGATACTGTTTCAGTAAGTGACGTATCCAGTCTGGCCCTCTCGTGACGATTGAAAGTGTTTATATCCGAATATGTTAGGGCGAGACCGCCTAATGTGGACGCCAGTTGGCACGCTACATGCAAGGCCTGTCATGTCTGGCAAGTGATTTCGCACATCGCAAGTTGGACGGCGCGGTAGGGGCGACCGGAATAGGCCGGTCGCCCCGGATCGCGAAGGATTTGAACGATGGCTAACAAGTCACTCTTTGGTTCGGCGATCGCCCGGCTGCTGCCGGCGGCGGCGGTGTTGAACCGCGAGCAGGCACCGGCGTACGACCTCGGCGCCGAGGCAAAGCTCGCTCAGCTTGCCGCAACGGGTACGCTGTCCGACAGCTTCTATGCGACCGCCGAAACGCACCTCGCCGAGGTGCTTGCGGCGGCAAAGGCTGTCGACCCGGCGTTCGTCGCCAAGGCAGCTGTCTATGCGCGCAAGGCCGGCCGGATGAAGGACATGCCGGCGCTCCTGGCAGCCTATCTGACGGTTGCCGACCCCGACCTCGCCGTGCCGGTATTCCGGCGCGTGATCGATAATGGCCGCATGCTGCGCAGCTTCGTGCAGATCATGCGGTCGGGCCAAGTCGGGCGTACGTCACTCGGCACGCGGCCGAAGCGGCTCGTGAAGGCCTGGCTGGAAACGGCTTCGATGCGCGATCTGATGGCGGCGGCAACGGGCAATGATCCGTCGCTAGCCGATATCGTCCGCATGGTTCACCCGGCTCCGGCCGATGCGGAACGGCGCGCCTTTTATGGCTGGCTGATCGGCAAGCCCTATGATGTCGCGGCGCTGCCGGCGGAGATCGCGACCTTCGAAGCCTGGAAGCTGGCGCCCACGGGCGCCTTGCCGCCGGTGCCGTTCGAATGGCTGACGGCCTTGCCGTTGACGGCGGAGCACTGGGGCGAGCTGGCCGGAACGATGGGCTGGCAGGCGCTGCGGATGAACCTCAACACACTGGCGCGCAACGGCGCGTTCAGTGTCGCGGGGGTCACCGACGCGGTTGCCGCACGCCTTTCGGATGCCGGTGCGTTGAAGCGTGCAGGGGTTCTTCCCTACCAGCTGATGGTGGCGATGGGCACGGTGGGCGAGGGCGTGCCGCTGAAGGTCCAGGCAGCGCTTGAGGATGCGCTCGAGGCTTCGGTTTCGAACGTGCCGCAGGTGCCGGGCCAGGTCGTCGTCTGCCCCGACGTGTCGGGGTCGATGAACTCGCCGGCGACAGGCTACCGCAAGGGCGCCACGTCGAAGGTCACCTGCAACGACGTCGCGGCGCTGGTCGCGGCGTCGGTGCTGAGGGCCAACCGCGAGGCGCGCGTGCTGCCGTTCGAAGTCGACGTCGTGCCGATCGCGCTCGATCCGCATGCCCGTCTTGCCGTCAACACGGCAAAGCTGGCGGCGATCGGGGGCGGCGGGACCACGGTGTCGGCACCGCTGGCGAAGCTGAATGCCGAAAAGGCGTCGGTCGACCTGGTGGTCATCGTTTCGGACAACCAGTCCTGGGTGGATGCCACCCGGGGCGGGGCTACCGCTACGATGCGCGAGTGGGATCGGATCGTTCGGCGCAATCCGGCGGCCCGCCTCGTGTGCATCGACATCCAGCCGCACGGCACGACCCAGGCTTCGGGCCGTCCGGAAATCCTCAATGTCGGGGGCTTCTCCGACGCCGTCTTCGATGTGGTCGCACGCTTCGCCCAGGGCGAAACGCGCGACTGGGTCGGGATCATCAACGAAACGGAGGTATGAAAACGAAGGGCTGCGGCGAATGCCGAAGGGACTACATGCTTTGAACGCCAGAAATGGCGGGTTCGATTCCCGCCCCGGTTCTCGCGAACCGGTCGTCTAATGGTAGGGCGCTGTCCGTGTCTCTTCATAAACTCGTCGCCGCAGCCAGTTGATTTGCCGTGGCGAATGCCGGTCGGACTACATCCACATCCGAGGTGCGACGAGTAAAGCGTCCGTGAACTAGCAATGGTTCAAGGGAGATGCGGGTTCGAATCCCGCCGCTGGAACGTAGCTTAAGGACCGCGTCTCGCCATTCCTCGTCTCCACGGCCAATCATCAATCACGGCGAACGCCGGTCGGACTACATGGTGTCGCGGGTTCGAATCTCGCCCTGTTTCGGCAGGTAGCTCAGTCGGTAGAGCACAAAATGTCTGCCAATACTTCGTCGCCGTGAAACAGACATAAGCTGGCGAATGCCGACGGGACTACATTGGGAAAGGCCGCGAGGCCGAGCGGTTCGAATCCGCAGAAGGTCTCGTCAACACTCGTCGCCAGCACTTTCGACACCGGCGAATGCCGGCGGGACTACAGGTAGAGCAACTGCTCTCGGGCAGAAGGTCGCTGGTTCAAATCCAGCTCCGGGTAACCGGATAGCTCAGGCAAAACGTCTCGTCATCTACTCGTCGCCGGTACTGCCAACACGATTGCGGCGAATGCCGGTGGGACTACATGGACTTTGAGGGTTGCCGGTTCGAATCCGGCCGGGCTTTCGCCCGTAGCTCAACGGCAGAGCATCAAGCACCGTTTCACCAACACCTCGTCGCCGCGACCATGACATGCAAGAACAGGACAGGAGGTCCCGATGGCCGAAACGAATTTTGACTACCAGCATGTCGAAGGCGGCGTGCCGATCAAGATGTGGACCCGCGGTGTGCCCGTGGACGACAAGGCGCGTGACCAGCTGAAGCGCGCGGCGCAGATGCCGTTCGTCTTCAAGCATGTCGCCGCGATGCCCGATGTCCATGTCGGCATCGGTGCCACCGTGGGCTCGGTGATCCCGACCAAAGGTGCCGTTATCCCGGCAGCTGTCGGTGTCGACATCGGCTGCGGCATGATGGCGGCGCGGACCTCGCTGGTGGCGAGCGACCTGCCCGACAACCTGGAGGGCGTTCGCGCCGTGATCGAGCGGGCGGTGCCGCATGGCCGCGAGATGGGGCGGGGCAAGCGTGACAGCGGTTCCTGGGGCGATCCCCCGGCGCCGATCGTCGAGGCCTGGGCAACGCTCGCCGAGCGTTTCAAGCTGCTCACCGACAAGCATCCACGGCTGAAGAACACCAACAACCTGGTGCACCTCGGCACGCTCGGGACCGGCAACCACTTCATCGAACTCTGTCTCGATACCGAGCAGCGGGTGTGGGTGATGCTGCATTCCGGATCGCGCGGTGTCGGCAACGCCATCGGCACCTTCTTCATCGAGCTCGCCAAGCTGGACATGCGCAAGTGGTTCATCAACCTGCCCGACGAGGATCTGGCGTACTTCCCGGAAGGCACCGACCATTTCGACGACTATGTCGAAGCGGTAGGCTGGGCCCAGGACTTCGCCGCGCTCAACCGCCGGATGATGATGACCAACGTCATCCGGGCGGTGCGCGGCGAGATCGCCAAGCCGTTCGAGGCGGAGCTGGAGGCAATCAACTGCCACCACAACTATGTCCGCCGCGAAAACCACTTCGGGCAGAACGTGCTCGTCACCCGTAAGGGGGCAGTGCGGGCGGCCAAGGGCGTGATGGGGATCATTCCCGGGTCGATGGGCGCGAAATCGTTCATCGTGCGCGGGCTCGGCAACCCGGAATCGTTCGACAGCTGCAGCCATGGCGCGGGGCGTGTGATGTCACGCACCCAGGCCAAGAAGCTGGTGTCGCTCGATGAGCATATTGCCGACACGGCGGGCGTTGCCTGCCGTAAGGACGAAGGCGTCATCGACGAGACCCCGAAGGCGTACAAGCCGATCGAGGCCGTGATGGCGGCGCAGGCTGACCTGGTCGAGATCGTCCATACGCTGAAGCAGGTGGTGTGCGTGAAGGGGTGACTCCCTTCACGCCGCCCAACGAACCGGATCTCCAAAGTGACCATCGCAAACAACGACGCCATCCCGTCCGCCGTTCGGCAGGACATCGAGCTGCGGCTGCAGACGCTCGCGGCCGATGAAGGCGTGCGCATGCTGATGGCCGTTGAATCGGGGTCGCGCGCCTGGGGATTTCCATCGCCTGACAGCGACTATGACGTGCGCTTCCTCTACGCCCGCAGCCGTGACTGGTATCTTCAGTTGCAGCTGGGGCGCGATGTCCTCGAGCGACCCATTGTTGATGAGATCGATCTCAATGGCTGGGATGTGCGCAAGGCGATCAAGCTGCTTTTGAAATCCAATGCAGTGATCAGCGAATGGATTGAATCGCCAATCCGCTACCAGGCCGATCATCCGATCATCGAAAAGTTGCGGGTTCTCGCCGACGATGTGCTCGATCCGCGCGCTCTTGCTCACCACTATGCCAGCCTCGGCCGAAACGCTGCCGACCGCTGGCTGAGTGGCGAAGACGATGTACCGGTAAAGAAGTATTTTTACGCGCTGCGGCCAGCGCTCGCCATTCGCTGCCTGCGTCACAATCCTGCGCTGCGCCCGCCGATGAACTTGCAGGCACTGGTCGCTGCCAGTGACGTGCCGGAAGCTTTGGCGCGCGATATAGATGTGCTCGTCGAAGCCAAGAGCCGGACCAATGAGCGGTCGAACGGCGCGCGAATGCCGGCCCTCGATGCCCTGATCGGGGACGAACTGGCGCGCGCTTCCGATGTGCCGGGCCGGTCGCAGCCGGACGATTATCATCGCGCCCGTGCAGACCAACTCTTTCTGGAAATCGTAAACGCATGATCATCATCGACGGATCGGAAGGCGAGGGCGGGGGCCAGATCGTGCGCAATGCATGCGCGCTGTCACTGGTGACTGGAAAGCCGTTCCGCATCATCAATGTGCGCGGTAACCGGTCGAAGCCGGGCCTCATGCGCCAGCATGTGACGGCGATCGAGGCCGCGTGCGCAATCGGCATCGCCACCTGTAAGGGCCTGGCGGTCGGCTCGGGTGAGTTCACCTTCATGCCCGGCACGGTTGTGCCCGGCGAGTATCGCTTCGCTATCGGCACGGCCGGCAGCACCGGGCTGGTCCTGCAGACGGTCCTGATGCCGCTGCTGCTTGCTGGTGGCCCGTCGCGGTTGGTACTTGAAGGCGGCACCCACAACATGATGGCGCCTCCGTTCGAATTCATCGCGGAATGTTTCCTGCCGATCATCAATCGCATGGGGCCGCGGGTCGAGGCGCGTCTGGTTCGGCACGGCTTCTATCCGCGGGGTGGCGGGCGTATCGAGGTCGACATCGCACCGGCGCCGCTGCGCCCGATCGATTGCCTCGATCGAGGACCCCTGGCAGGCTGCTCGGCGATCGCGATGATCACCGGGTTGATGCCAGAGATCGCTGAGCGCGAGATTGTAATGGCGCGCAAGCTGCTCGACTGGCCCGAGGACGTCTTTGCGATCAATCAGCTTCCCGAGGACCGCGGGCCGGGCAACATCGTCCTGCTCACTGCCCAATTCGGCAACGTCACCGAAATCGTGAGTGGTTTCGGGAAGCTCGGTGTGTCGGCTGAGCATGTGGTCAAGACAGCTGCATCGCGGATGACGGGATATCTCGAGTCCGAAGCCTTTGCTGGTCCTTATCTCGCGGACCAGTTGCTGCTGCCTTTTGCCCTAGCAGGCGGGGGCGGCTTCACTACCGTGAAACCTAGCCAGCACAGCCGGACTGCTGCGGATATCATCGAAAAGTTCATGGGGCGCCGTTGCGAATTCGAGCAGCTTGCATCTGGCGCGCATCTTTTGACGATAAGCTGATCGCGCCGGCATAGCGTTAGCAGAGGCGGTGCGATCATTCATGAGCGGTTCCTCCCGCGGGGATGCTTGGCGGTTGGATCGTCGGCCTCGAATATCCTTCAGGCTGACATCTTCGTAATTCCCATTAGTCCGGAAATCCGGCAACTTACGAGATATGGACATTGATGCTATAATCGCAGCTAATTCACCACCAGTCTCTCCGGCTGGAGCAGTTGCAATATTGCCTAACCTTGCAAACTTTATGCATAAATTTGATGCTGTAGGCGCTGCCTCGATCTTGGCTGGCCTACAGACTTATCCTGAAAATCAAGCGAATTGTAGGCTCGAATGGGCAGTTCGACTGATGTTGGCACTAGCGTCGGGAAGGTCACTGCCGAACCAACCGCAGCTCCGAATGTTGCTGAATGATTTGCTTGAAAAGAGTAGGGTAAATTTGCTTGAAGATCCTGTCGAAGACGTGATGGTTTCGTCAGTGCCAACATCGCGCGGAAACTTTCGCATTCTCACGGGAGTTTGGGAAAAGGCATCACATCATACAGAATCAGTCATCCGAGCTTTTGAAGACCTCCCAAATGATGAGCAGAAAGACGAGGCGCTCAATAATGTTTATAATCTACTAAAAATATCAGACGAAGTTTGCCGACGATCGAATCTTGCTTCAGATATCGTCGGTTCGAGTAAGCCTCGAAAACCTATGCCGATTAGCGGTATCGGATTAATAGCGACAGCAAAGGCGCGGGTGGAGTTTCAGTGGGAAGCTCTCATTGCTATTAGTATCACGCGGGAGCGACTGGCGCCGTTCATTTTACCCCATTCAAAGTTTGAAGCGCTCCTGGAAAGCGCCCTTGGCGACTCTGCCCTCGAGTTCCAGCCATTCGTCGAGACACCAGAAGGGGTGGCACTTCTGGCTCCTGCCAATATTTCGACGGCAATTCGAGGCCATCTGATCAACGTAGCGATTGGCGGAGGACAGGGCGATGCGCTGAGGCGAAAGCTACTGGCGACGCATTCCCAAATCATCGAAACTGGTAGCTTCACGCGCGTGGTAGGCCCCATCTCAAAGCTTGGCCACGACGGATATTGCCGGGAGCATATCCAGCGTGTGTGTCCAGGTCGTTATGTCCACATAATTCAGGCTATCGACAATTTCGGAGCTTGGCCGAATTACGCCTTTTGTGCAGATCCTACTGTCGAAAACAATGCGTTTGGCGATGTCCTGGCCGAAGCTATTTCGAAGGCTCAACTCGAGATTGAGACCAAAGACGACTATGTGGACGGGGTAACCTTCGTCTTTTTGAGCGGATGGGGCTCAGGGCACTCCTTCAGCTGGGCGCGTGTCGGTGCGCTGTCGAGATGGCGCGTCATCTTCATGGAACCGGAGGACGCGATGTTCCTCGGCGCTTGCGAGGACGGAAAGCTCGAAGATATCTGGCGCATGGACAGGCAGTATGAACTTGTCCAAGCGCAGGGTTTTCATTTCCCAACTGAAAATGGCTTGCTCAATCGATTTGAGTGGTGGCGCGACACAAACAACATGTTCGTGCCGGAGCATGTTTTAGACGCCCAACCTCCTGCAACGATCCACTTTGGTACCAATCTGCTTCTCGCGGCAAGGAGGGAAGCGCTTGAAGCACTCGGAAGGCGTTGTCTTCTGACGCCATCGGGTCAACCAATATTGGTGATGCGCTTAGATACGAAAACCCACTTTTCGGAGCGGCAGCCAGTTTTTGCATCAATGTCAGCAGCAAAGGCCGGCTCCCTAATTGCAGCCATCGAAAGCGAGTTGGGCGTCGTCTGGATTCAGTTGATGACCAGGCCCGAAGATCCACGATCGTTCGACGCGCACGAGACATGGGCGGCGCTGTTGGCATGGGCCGGGCGTATTCTTGATCCATTTTTGAAACGTTACAGCTTGCAACTGACCAGACCGTTATTGATCCGCTTCGTCGTCAATTTTGACGATGAGCGCGCGCTGAGAGAAATGACCGATTGCGAAATTCTGGATTCTGTCAGCATCGGCTGGGACAATGTCGGATCCTGCATCGGACTATATGTCGCCCCAGCTTGGCACATCGCGTTGCAGCGAAAGGATAACTTTGCGGAGGCAGTGCTTGCCGCGAATTTTCTGTCAGGGGTCGCAAGCGCAACCGGAACTGCAATCTCTCCAACCGATCTTGTGGAATTTGCCGTGGCACAGATCGGGAGCCCGTTTGCACGGTGGCGGCACTCCTTCTTCGCATATCGCCCAATCGACATGCTGAAGGCTCATGGCCTGCTGGCACGCTTCAGACCAATTCCGCAATCGGCGGGTGCACTGGTCAAAACCGGGTTGGGCTGGCAAAGTCGGTCGAGAGAACAAGGGTATCTGATCGAAGGCAAACAGGATTGCCGCGCCTTCCTCGATCATCAACATGAAGTTTTACTCGGAAGCCTTTTAAATCAGGTCGGTCTGTATGATCGTCTGAGTCTTGTTGGCGCTTGTTTGAATGCCATTCAATCGGCGCTAGGTGACGGTCGGGGCTGGACAAAAAGCGCGCTGGCTTTGCAGTCGATCCACGGACAACAGCAAGATTTCGACGTCAGCTTCAATCAAGCTGGCAAAGCCAATGCCGTCATCCGTGCTGCGTCGATTCTGATCGAACTCGCCGTTGCAGAGTCCCCAACCGAGGGCGGAAGGGATGTCGGACACCTGGATCTCGACGAGTTGCAAGCTCATGCGGCGTTGCTCTTCAAGAATGCTGATACCATTCCTGCTCTTGAAGGCGGATGGATAAAGCCGGAGATCAAGATTGCCCCCACCGGCGACGTGTTGCTTGATCGGACGTTCGAACAGGGGAGTCTGCTGCGGACGGCCGAGATAAGGCACCAGTCCGACCGTGGTTCCGATCAGGACGTTGAACGCAGTGCCGAGGTCGGATCGACGCCAATCCCAGGTCCCGGCGATGCTCTAGCAGAGGCAATCCTGGCTGAATTCGGAGTCGACGACGATCTATATGTCGGATTTGCGGGCGCCCTCGTGATGGTCGCAGAAACGGTGAAAGCTGGCGTTTTCGCGATGCGCCGTTCGGAGCTCCGGATGGCAGTGAACGGACAAGACGAATTATTGCGCGATCTCGCGCCGCTTATCGATCGGTACACTTTGCCCTGCCGCACCGGGTGGGCCACGTCACATCCGGGCGCGCTCTCCCGGGACTATGATCTGGCCAAGTTTGATCGCCGCTATTCGCTGATCGGTCGACCAATTGTCGCGATCGACGATGACGCAGACCCTTTGCTGATGATCGCCCCAGCCATGGTCGAACGCAGCATGCGCCACAATCTGAGCGGCGCGATGACGGGCGGACTCCAGAATGAATTCTGGTCGAGCCAGGCGATGCGGAAATTCGCAAGCCGGCGCGGCGATGAAACAGGCCTGGCTTTCAATGACGAGTTGGCTCGGGAACTCGTTCAGATCGGATTGGACGCCCATTCCTCGGCGCAGATGACATGGTGTCTGAACCATCAAGGGACCGATCAGGTCAAAAGGCTCGGCGACATCGACGTGCTGGTGTTTTCGCCCAATCGCACAAGGGTGTGGGTGATCGAAGCCAAGGATCTGAAAATGTGCAGGACGCTTGGCGAAACGGCCCGCCGCCTGTCCGAGTATCAGGGAAAGCCTAAATCGAACGGCAAGCCAGACAATTTGATGAAGCACCTGACGCGCGTTGATTATCTGCGAGCCCATGCCGGTGATCTTCAGAGGCGCTTTGGCCTTTCGTCGGTCCCATCAGTGTCCGGATTGATCGTGGTGGGTTCGCCTCAGCCAATGGAAATGATCAAGATTCCAGGCGGCAAGGACGCCATTACGGTCAGAAGGGAAAATTTGACCGAAGTGCCATGGAACGAAGGATATTGATCAACGCGCATCCTCGGGCGTGACGGAAAAGACATCGCAGATAAAATTCGTGATTTCCCTTTATCAAGCCGTGAAATCTTTACCCAGACAAGTCGGCTACATCGGAACGAGCGATTGCTGCCCGTTGCGCGCCGATGCCGGCTTGCGCACGCGGCCCCGTTGCGGGCAATACGAAACGGGAACGCGGCGGCGGGTTTTGGCTGTTGGCTGCGGGTTTTGGGGGATGGCGGGTTGCCGACACTGGACTGGTTGACGCGGGACAAGGATTTGCGGGCCGCTGATGCCGTGCCGTATCGGCTGTTGACGCGCGAGGCGTCGCTGTCGGTCGGCGATGATTCCGGTAACATGTTAATCGAAGGCGACAATCTGGAGGCATTGAAGGCGCTGCTGCCTTACTATCGGGGGCAGGTGAAGTGCATCTATATCGATCCGCCCTACAATACGCGGTCGGCGTTCGAACATTATGACGACAATTTGGAGCACAGCCAGTGGCTGGCGATGATCTGGCCGCGGCTGGAACTGCTGCGCGACCTGCTGGCGGAGGATGGCAGCATCTGGGTGTCGATCGATGACAATGAAGGCCATTACCTCAAGGTGGTGATGGACGAGGTGTTCGGGCGGCGCAATTTCATCCTTAGCGTCGCCTGGCAAAAACGAGATGGACCACCGAACGATCGGACAATTGCGTCAATTCACGAAAATGTGCTGGTGTGGGGAAACTCCCGCAGGCCTAACGAAAAGCGATCGCTCGCCGAAGAACGCTTTAATCTCATGCCGCGCAGCGACAAAGCTGATGCCCAATACCGCGTGTTTCCAGAGCCAAATGGACTGGATCCAAAAGGGCCGTACCGAAAAATCGATACGACAGCGAACGGCAAAGGCGGGCGCCTCGTTCAGAGCTTGGTTTTCGGCGTTCTGAACCCTTACACAAACGAAGAAGTTTGGCCGCGAGCAGGCACATGCTGGCGGCATAACAAAGAAGAAATGGCACGCCTTCAATCCGAAGGGCGGTTGTACTGGGGCGTGAAGGGCACAGCAAAAACGCCGATGCGGAAGCTATACCTCGCCGAAGCAAAAGCTGGCATGACAGTTTCCTCAGTTTGGAACGATGTTGCTTTCAATCAGCACGCGAGCCGGCAGCTCGAGGTGCTGTTTGGGAGTAAGGCTTCGTTTGAGACGCCAAAGCCGGAGGAATTGTTACAGCGGGTAATCCATATCGCATCAAACCCCGGCGACCTTGTGCTCGACAGCTTTCTGGGATCCGGCACCACGGCAGCGGTGGCGCACAAGATGGGACGGCGCTGGATCGGCATCGAGATGGGCGCCCATGCTGTCACCCATTGCGCGCCGCGCCTCGCCAAGGTGATTGCCGGTGAACAGGGCGGCATTTCAAAGACGGTCGGCTGGACCGGCGGCGGCGGTTTCGGCTTTTACCGGCTCGGCGCGCCGGTGTTCGACGCGGATGGCCGGATCAATGCCGGCATCGGCTTTGCCGCGCTGGCGGCGCATACCTGGTTTTCGGAAAATCTCGTGCCAATGCACGGCACTCCCGCTTCGCCGTTCCTGGGCGTGCATGCGGGCAAGGGCGTCGCGCTGCTCTACAACGGCATATTGGGGGACAAGCGACCCGCCGGCGGCAATGTGCTGACCCGCGCGACGCTCGCCACCATCCGCGCCGCAGCCGGCGACTTCAATGGCCCCTTGACCATCTATGGCGAGGCCAGCCGCATCGGTGCCGAAGCGCTCCGGGTGGCGGGGGTGACGTTCAAGCAGACGCCCTATGACGTGAAGGCGCGCTGATGGAACTGAAGAAATATCAGGACGCGACGCTGGCCGTGTTGCGCCGCTTCTTGGAAACCGCGCGTGTGCAAGGGGCCGCCAGCGCCTATGCCGCCATTACCAGCGAACCCGAGCAGGCCAAACGCCTGCGCGGTTATGGCGGCACCTATGTGCCGCTCGGCGGGCTGGCCGATACGCCCTATGTCTGCCTGCGGCTGCCCACTGGCGGCGGCAAGACGCTGCTCGCCGCCCATGCCATTGCGGTGGCCAAGGATGCGTGGATCGAGCGCGACTATCCGCTGGTACTGTGGCTGGTGCCGAGCAACATGATCCGGTCGCAGACCGTCGAGGCGCTGAACAACCCGCGCCACCCGTATCGAAAGGCGCTCGATGCCGCCTTCGATGGCCGGGTGAAGATCTTCGATATCGGCGATTTCACCCGGCTACGCCCGCAGGATCTGAAATCGAATGTCTGCATCATCATCGGCACCATCCAGACACTGCGCGTCGATAAGACCGAAGGCCGCAAGGTTTACGACCACCAGGAGGATCTGGAATCGCACTTCACCGGGGTTTCCAAGCGGCTGCCGGGGCTGGAAACGCTGGGCGCCGAACTGGCGGCCAAGGTCGGCGGGCACGCGGACGACATTCGCTATTCCTTCGCAAATCTGCTGCGACTCAATCAGCCGCTGATGATTGTCGATGAAGCGCACAAGGCGATTACCGACCTGTCGGCGACGATGCAGGGACGGGTGCAGCCGATCGCCATCATCGAATTCACCGCGACCCCGCAAAAACGCAGCAACATCCTCCATTCGGTCACCGCCGCTGAATTGAAGGACGAGGCGATGATCAAGCTGCCGGTACGGCTGGAAGAACATGACAGTTGGGAAGCCGCGGTCACGGGCGCCATCGAGCGGCGCGCCGAACTGGCGGTGGCCGCAGCGAACGACCGCGAGGCCTATATCCGCCCTATCGTGTTGTTCCAGGCGGAGAACAAGGACCGCGAGGTCAATGTTACGGTGTTGCGCCAGCACCTGATCGATGTGCACGGCATCGCCGAAAACCGCATCGCTGTGGCGACGGGGACGCAGACCGAGTTGGACGGGATCGACCTGTTCGACCCCAAGTGCCTGATCGATTTCGTCATCACCGTGGAGGCGTTGAAGGAGGGCTGGGATTGTTCCTTTGCCTATGTCTTCTGTTCGGTCGCCAATATCCGCAGCGCTACCGATGCCGAGCAGTTGTTGGGTCGGGTGCTGCGCATGCCTTATGCGACGCGGCGCAAGGCGGCGGTGCTGAACAAGGCCTACGCCAATCTGGTGTCGAAATCCTTTGCCGAAGCGGCCGATGCGCTGCGCGACCGGATGGTCGAGAAAATGGGCTTCGGCGAGGAAGAGGCGGCGGCGAATATCGAGCTGCAATCGCATCTGGCAGGCGACGATGCAGGCGGACTGTGGGGCGAACGGCGGCGATCGCTGCCATCGACCAAGGTCGCAGTGGCTGTCGACGCGGCGGCTGTAGCGGCGGTCCGCGCCGCGGCGCCGGAGCGGGTGTCGGTGGCGGAAGGGCCGGATGGCACCGCGACGATCACGGTGACCGGATTTTTGCGCGAGGCGGAAAAGGTGGCGATGTACGCTGCGCTGCCCGAACCGGCTGCAGTGGCGGTTCGAGAGGCGATGGCGCAGTTCGAAGCCGAGCATCTCCATAACGCCTCGCCGGCTGAGCAGGGCAAACCGTTCGTCGTGCCGCGACTGATGGCCTGGGTGCAGGGCGAACTGGCGCTGGCGGACAGCGAGATCCTGGCGGAATATTTCGACTGGTCGCTGGCGGACCATTCCGCGCAGCTGGATGAAGCGGCGTTTCGCGTGACGGTGACGGCGGACAGTTTCGAGATCGACCTCGACGGCGAGGCATTGATGCTGCGCCATACCGATACGTCGGACCAGCTGATGCTAGACGTACCGGTCGACGGCTGGAGCGAGGCGGGGCTGGTGCAGTTGCTTGACCGCATGGTGCGCGACCGCTTCATCGCGCAGGGCGAACTGGTGGCGTGGCTCGCCGATGTGGTGCGCCACCTGACCGGACCGCGCGCGATTCCGCTGGCGACGCTTATGCGCTGCCGGTTCGTTCTGGCGCGCAAGCTGAAGGATAGGATTGCGGCGATCCGCCAAGCGGAACGGGCGAAGGCTTACCAGGCGTGCCTGTTCGCCGCCGATGCGAAGCCCGAATTGTCATTCGAGAACGGCTTTCGGTTTTTTGACGGCATGTTCGATGGCGTGCCGAGCTATCGCGGCAAATACCGATTCTCGAAACACTATCTGGGTTGGGACCGAGTAGCGGCGTTCGACGGCAAGGGCGAAGGCGGCGAGGAGTATAAATGCGCCCAGGCAATCGATAGCCTGAGCGAGGTGGAATATTGGGCGCGTAACGTTTCGCAGCACCCGAACGCGTTTTGGCTCCCCGTCGTTGGCGGCAAGACCTATCCCGATTTTGTGGCCAAGTTGAAGAACGGGCGGTTGCTCGTGGTCGAGTATAAGGGCGACCAGTTGCTCGCGGCATCGTTGGAGAAGCGCACGATCGGTGAACTCTGGCAGCGCGCCAGCGGCGGCAACGGCGTCTATGTGATGGCGCAGGCGTCGCTGGACGGGATGGACGTCAGGGCGCAGCTTCGCGCCGCGCTGGAATAGGCGCTACGCGGTAGCCACGGCGCTTGTCAGCGAGCCGTCTCCGATACCACCGGTGCCGGTCGGCGTCCCGCAATGAAGTCTGCCCAGGCGGTCATCATTTTTCGCCGTTTTTCGAGCAGATCCTTGCGCGCATAGGCGGCTCGGGCCTTGTTCTGTTCGACATGGGCAAGCGCAAGCTCGCTCCAGGAGTCGGCAAATTCCTCATCCTCGCACCAGCCCTTGAAGGCTGAGCGGAAACCATGCGCGGTCGTGTCGAAACCCATGCGGCCCATCGACATGCGCAACGTGTCGAGGCTCATCGGCTGCTGGTAGGTGATGCCAGGAAATACATAGATTTCGCCGGCCTTCCGAATGTCCTGCATCGACCGCAGAATTTCGAGCGCGCGCGGCGGCAACGGCACCCGGTGCTCACGGTCCATCTTCATCTTGTCGGCGGCGATCGTCCAGACGGCGTTTTCCAGATCGATCTCGTCCCAGAGCATGAGCCGCACATTTCCAGGGCGTGAGGCGGTTAGGACGAGCATTTCTATCGCGGCGCGCACCTTGGGTCCCGCAGGTGACAGGGGCAGTGCCTTGATGAAGCTGGGCACGTCTTCATACTCAAGCGCTCGGAAGTTCTTCTGCTTGCGGGAATGCTTGGGCAGGGCGCGAGTCACGATCCGCATGTCGATTCCGGCCTTGCGGACCCCGGCGCCGACACCCCAATCGATCACGGCGGCAATGCGCTGACGAACGCGGCGCGCGGTTTCGGGGGTCGTCAGCCAGATCGGCTCCAGCACGCTGAGGACGTCGGAACGCTCGATGCCAGCCAGCGGCTTTTCCCCAATCACCGGGAACACATGCTTCTCCAGTGTCGTCAGCCACTGGTCCTTGTGCTTGCCGTTCCGCCAGCCGGCAGCACGCGCCGTGTGAACTGTGCGAGCGGCCTCGGCAAATGTGGTTCCTGCAAACTCAGCAGCCTTGCGCTCTTCCAGCGGGTCGAGGCCTTGGATCAGGGTCAGCCGCAGCTTCATGGCGGCTTCGCGCGCCTGACCAAGCGAGAAGTGCCGTTCGGGGCCAATCGCCATGTCGCGGCGCCGGCCACCGATCATGTATCGCAGCTGCCAGTATCGCCGCTGCTTCGAATCGACGAACAGGTATAACCCATCGCCGTCGGCGTAGCGGCCGGGCTGAAAGAGCTTTGCAAGGGCCTTTGATGAGAGCTTACCCACAACCCTGATCCTTTCCCACAACTTCACCCACACATGGGGAAGAACCGCAGGATACAGGAGTGGACCACCCGGAACAAGGTATCCGGGGGATTATCGCCATTTTTCAGTGTGTTGTGTCCCAATTTGCACCGGATGGAACCGGTTGAAAAAGGGGTAGTTGGCGGAGTCGGAGGGATTCGAACCCTCGGATCCAGTTACCCAGATCGGCAGTTTAGCAAACTACTGGTTTCAGCCGCTCACCCACGACTCCGCGAGAGCGCGGCTATAACCGCCCTTGGCCGGGCTTGGCAACCGTTGTCGCGGGCCTTTTTAGCGCCCGATGCTGGCATAGGCGATTCCGCGGCGCGCCATTTCATCGGGGCGATAGACGTTGCGCAGATCGGCTATGGCCGCGGTCTTCATCAGGCCCTTGACGCGGTCCATGTCCAGCGCGCGAAATGCATCCCATTCGGTCACCAGCACGGCGACATCGGCGCCGGTCAGGCAGGCATAGGGATCGGCGGCATAGTCGACGTTGGTGAGCACCAGCCGCGCCTGGCCCGTACCTTCCGGATCATAGGCGCGGATGCTGGCACCGGCGTCCTGCAGCGCCTGGATGACCGCGATGGCGGGCGAATCACGCATGTCGTCGGTGTTGGGCTTGAAGGTCAGTCCGAGCACCGCCACTGTCTTGCCGCGAACGTCGCCGCCGGCCAACGTGATGACCTTTTTCGCCATGGCGCGCTTGCGCTGGTCATTCACTGCCGCGACGGTTTCGACGATGCGCATCGGGGCGCCGGCGTCCTGCGCGGTCTTGACCAGCGCCAGCGTATCCTTGGGAAAGCAGCTGCCGCCATAGCCGGGGCCGGCGTGGAGGAACTTGCTGCCGATGCGGTTGTCGAGCCCGATGCCGCGCGACACGTCCTGGACATCGGCGCCAACGGCTTCGCACAGGTCGGCGATTTCGTTGATGAAGGTTATCTTGGTCGCCAGGAAGGCATTGGCGGCATATTTGATCAGCTCGGCGGTGCGGCGGGCGGTGAACAAAATCGGCGACTGGTTGAGGAAGAGCGGGCGGTAGAGCTCGGTCATCACATCGCGGGCGCGGGCATCTTCGGTGCCGACGACGATGCGGTCAGGGCGCTTGAAATCGCCGATGGCAGCGCCTTCGCGCAGAAATTCGGGGTTGGAGACGACGGCGAATTCAGCCGAGGGGTTCGCTTCGCGGATGATGCGCTCGACCTCGTCGCCAGTGCCGACGGGCACGGTCGATTTGGTGACGATGACGGTATAGCCCTTGATTGCCAGGGCGATTTCGCGAGCGGCGGCATAGACATAGGACAGGTCGGCATGGCCATCGCCGCGCCGCGACGGCGTGCCGACGGCGATGAAGATCGCTTCGGCATTGGCGATGCCGCTTTCGAGTTCGGTCGTGAAGGTCAGGCGCCCGGCGCGGGCGTTGCCGTTCACCAATTCGGCAAGGCCGGGCTCGTAGATCGGCATGATGCCGTTGTTGAGCCGGTCGATCTTGCCCGGATCCTTGTCGACACAGACGACATCATGGCCAAAATCGGCAAAGCACGCCCCCGAGACAAGGCCGACATAGCCCGAACCGATCATCGCGACGCGCATGGGAAACCCTTTGTGGTGGTCGTGGGGGAAAAGGTGAATTTGCAAATCGGTGTCGGCGCGGCGTTAGCATGGCCAAGGGGGCGGCGAAAAGCCATTGCGCAGCAAAGTTGCCGACTGCCCATCCGGGTCATCGGCTGTTAAGCTGGCAGACATGATGATCGCCGTCAGGTTGGGATGGGAGACGAAGATGAAGTTTGCGGGTCTGGTGTCGGCACTGCTGTTGGTAACGCCGGCGGTCACGCTCGCGCAGACGGCTCCGGTGGCAGAGGCTGCGCCCGCCGCGCAACCGGCACCGCTGCCCGCGGCGAAGGAGCCGACTTTTGCCGAGGATGATGTGCTCGGTGCCGCCGAAGATGTGTTCGGCAAGGGTGCCGAGGGCCTGGCCGAGATCGTGCGACGCAATTTCAAGGAACATGGCCAGCCCAACGGCTATATCGTCGGTCGCGAAGCCGGCGGTGCGATCCTGTTCGGGCTGCGCTATGGCTCGGGCACCCTCTATCACAAGGTCGAAGGCCAGATGCCGGTGCATTGGACCGGTCCGTCGGTGGGTTTCGATATCGGCGGTGATGGGTCCAAGACCTTTGCGCTGGTCTATAATCTCAACAATACCGAGGATCTGTTCCGGCGCTATCCTGCCGCCGAGGGCAAGGCCTATCTGATCGGCGGCTTTGCCGCCAATTATCTCCAGCGCGACGATGTCGTCATCGTGCCGATCAAGCTGGGGGTCGGCTGGCGCCTGGGAATCAACGCCGGCTATCTGAAATTTTCGAAGAAGGGCAAGGTTTCGCCTTTCTAACCCTTCAATTGCCCCAGTAGCGGCTGCCCCGCCTGCAACCGGGCAATATTGTCGATCAGCCGGCCGAAGACCCGCTGTGAGGTTTCGGGGCAGCTCCACGAAATATGCGGCGTCACCCGGGCGCGCGGGTGGCCGATCAGCCAGTGGCCGGCCGGCAGCGGCTCGGGATCGGTCACATCGAGCGACGCCCAGAGCCGGTCCTTGTCGAACTCGGCCTTCAGCGCGTCGTCGTCGATGATCGCACCGCGGGCGATGTTGATGATGTGCGCCTGCGGTTTCATCCGGCCGAGGAATTCTGCGCCGACCAGCCCGCGGGTGTTGGCATCGATCGGGGCGGCAATGACCAGATGGTCGGCCCGCGCCGCAAGATCAGCGAGCGGCACCAGCGTCACGTCGGGATCGGGCGACGGCGCATCGGAATGGCGCGTCGCGATAATCTTCATGTCGAAGGCCTTGGCATAGCGCACTACCTGCAGCGCGATCGAGCCGAGCCCGAGCAGCCCGAGGGTGCGCCCCGCCAGCGACCCCAGCGGCTGGTTGATCATGGCGTTGCGATCGGGCCAGGCGGCGCCCGGTTGCAGCGTGATGTCGGCCAGCCTTTTGGCGTGGGCGAGCATCACCGCCAGCACATATTCGGCGATGGGAATGGAATTGGTCCCCGATGCGCTCGCCACCACCGGCGCTTCGAACAACCATTCGGGATAATCATCGAGCCCGGCGCTGGCGATCTGCACCAGCTTCGTCGTGCCGGGCCAGCCGGCGGGGCGCGGCGCATCGGCGACGGCGCGGGTATCGCCTTCGCCGTGGATGACGAACAACACATCGGCATCGACCGGCAGGTTCCAGCGGCTTTCCAGCGGCACATGCTCGGCGCTGGTCACGCCCGGCAGCCCGGCGAGCATCGCCGACATCGGTGGTGCGAACTGGTGGACGATGCGCATGCTGATTCCCCGTGGTTTTTTGCCACCCTAGGCGCGGTGCGCCGGTTTCGCCATCTTGTCCTGCCACGCTTTCCCCCGCTATGGGTCAAGCGCTCGTCACGCCGCTTTTCAGGAAACCGCACGCCATGGCCGAAATTACCGTCACCACCCGCGAAGGCAAGGAAATCACGCTTGCGGCCAAGCACGGCATGTCGGTGATGGAAATCATCCGTGACGGCGGGATCGACGAATTGCTGGCGTTGTGCGGCGGCTGCTGCTCGTGCGCGACCTGCCATGTTTATGTCGACGCGGGCGACACCGGATCTGCCGGCGCCGATGAAGCCGATCTGCTCGACAGCTCGGACCATAAAAGGCCCAATTCGCGCCTGTCGTGCCAGATTGCCTTCACCGCCGCGCTCGATGGCCTGAAGGTCACCATCGCGCCGGAAGATTGATCGGGGTGACGCCGGCCGGATCCGCGCTGCCCGCGCCGATCGTGGCGGCCTTTGCCCGGCAGGCCGGGTTTTGCCGGGCGTTGGCGGCACCGCTTACCGCGGCGGTCTGCGATGCTGCGATACTGGCGCTCGATACCGGCAGCGCCACGGGGCGTGCGATCATCGAATGGCCGGGTGACGCTTTTGCCGATGCCTTGATGATGCGCTTTACCGGCGGCTGCAATGCACTGGTGCGTGCCGGGCGCGCGCCCGAACTGGCAGCACTTTATCCGCCGGCAACGCTGCCATCGGTCGAGGCGCTGGCCGAGGCGTTGCGTTTGCTGCTCGCCGATCCGGCGCGCGATGCCGAACTGTGCAACTGGCTGGCCAGCCCGCCGCAAACCAACGAAGTCGCTCGCGCCGGCGTCCTGATGCCCGGCATGATGGTCATTACCGCCGCCACCGGCCTGCCGCTGCGCTTGTTCGAACTCGGATGCAGCGCCGGGCTCAACCTCAATCTCGATCGCTTCGGTTATGACCTGGGTGGACAAGCGGCGGGAGATGCCGGCGCGCCTGTGCAGCTCAAGCCCGCCTGGAATGGCCCGCCTCCGCCGGCTGCACCGGTAGAGGTGCTGGCGCTGCGCGGTGCCGATATCAAACCGCTAGATGTTGGCGACGCCAGCGTGCGTGAGCGCCTGCTGGCCTATGTCTGGCCTGATCAACCCGAACGCGTGGCCCGCGCCGAAGCGGCGATTGCGCTCGCCCGGGATCTGCGGCCGCCGATCGACCAGGGCGATGCTGCCGATTGGCTGGAAAGGCAGGTCGCGCCGCAGTCAGGATCGGTAGCAGTCGTGTTTCATTCGGTTGCCTTTCAGTATTTCCCGCCCGCCACCAAGGCGCGGATTGCGTCTCACATGACGGCGCAGGGCACACGCGCAACGCCGGCGGCGCCGTTGGCCTGGTTGCGCTATGAAATGGACGATGCGAGCGTCGCAAACTTGCCGACGCTGCGCCTGACGTTGTGGCAGGGCGGCGACGCCAGCGATCAGTTGCTCGCGCACGCCCACCCGCACGGGAGCTTTGTGCAATGGCACGGTTGATCCTCGCGTCGGCGAGCCCGCGCCGGGTCGAACTGCTCGCCCGGATCGGGCTGGTCCCCGATGCCGTCGATCCCGCTGATATCGATGAAGCCCCGGGCAAGACGGAAACGCCGCGCGCCCATGCCGAACGGCTGGCACGGCAGAAATGCGCTTTCGTGGCGGCGCGTCACCCCGGCGCGCTGGTGCTCGCCGCCGATACGGTGGTCGGCGTCGGCCGCCGTATCCTGCCCAAGGCCGAGGATGAAGCGACGGCGCGCGCCTGCCTGACGCTGCTGTCGGGGCGTCGCCACCGGGTGGTGACGGCGGTGGCGCTTGCCGATACGCAGGGCCGCATTCGCCAACGCACCAGCGAAACCATCGTTACCTTCCAGCGGCTCGATACGGCCGCCATCGATACGCTGATTGCGGCAGGGGATTGGCGCGGCAAGGCCGGCGGCTATGCCTTGCAAGGCAGCGCCGAAGCCTATGTGCGCTGGTTGTCGGGCAGTTGGTCGGGCGTCGTCGGCCTGCCGCTTGCCGAAACCCGGGCGCTGCTGGCCGCGGCCGTATGAGCGCCGAGATACTGATTGAACGGGGCATCGGCGCGACCCGGGCGCTGGTGGTCGATGGCGACACGATCGTTGCTGCGCATTTCGAGCGCGATGACGAAGGCCCGGCGGCGGGCGCGGTGCATGTTGCGCGGCTGACGAAAATCCTCGAGCCCGGGCGCCGCGGCATCATGCGCGTCGGCGATCACGAGGGCCTTGTCGAACCCTTGCCCTATTGCCCCGAAGGCGGCTTGCTGCGCGTCGAGGTTACCCGCGCCGCGTTACACGAGGCCGGACGGCCGCGCCTCGCCAAGCTGCGCAACACCGAAGGCGATGCAGCCGTCGAAGGCGAAGTCCGTGCCGGGCCGGATCTGGCGGCGCGTCTGGCGGGGCAGGGGCGGCTGGTGCGCCTGTCGGGGATCGGCGAGGACCGGCTCGAAGCCGCGGGCTGGAGCGAGTCGGTCGAAGCGGCGCGCAGCGGCCATGTGGTGTTCCCGGGCGGGCTGCTGACCATCAGCCCGACCCCGGCGATGACGGTGATCGATATCGACGGCCCCGGCGATCCCGAAGCGCTGGCGCTGGCAGCGGCGAGCGCGGTGGCAGCGGCGATTGCGCGTTTCGACCTCCAGGGGTCGATCGGCATCGATTTCCCGACCCTCGAGGGCAAGGCGGCGCGGGTGCGAATCGGCGAATTGCTCGATGCTGCACTGCCGGCGCCATTCGAACGTACCGCGGTAAATGGCTGGGGCTTTGTCCAGATCGTGCGTCCAAGGCGGCGCGCCAGCTTTGTCGAGGCAGTGCGGGCGCCCGGCTTTGCCGCGCTCGAACTGTTGCGCCGCGCCGGGCGCAGCGGCGCCGGCAATCGCACGCTGGCAGCGCATCCGGCAGTGATCACTTGGCTGGAGCGCCACCCGGCGCTGGTTGCCGAACTGGCGCGTGGCCTGGGCGGTGACATTGCCTTGCAAGCCGACCCGGCGCTGGCCATGGTGGCGGGCGATGTCCATGGTTGAAAAAGCCCGTGAAAAAACCTGTGCCTTCTGTGGCAAGGGCCCCCGCGTGCCGGCCTATGCGCCCTTTTGTTCACCGGGTTGCCAGGATCGCGACCTGCTGCAATGGATGCGCGGCGGCTATGCCCTGCCGGCGAGCGACAATGAAGACGAACTTTCCGACATCGGGCGTCTGGACAACAGCGAATTGGACGGCTAGACGCCTGCCTCCGCACCGGCTTACCCCGCCGGCTGCATGATGGGCCCGGGTAGCTCAGGGGTAGAGCAGGGGATTGAAAATCCCCGTGTCGGTGGTTCAAATCCGCCCCCGGGCACCATTACTAACGCATTAGAATTGCGTCAGATTTCCGCATTTCGAACATGCTGGACGGCCAAGGGGCTTCGCCGTCCGCGTGTAAAGCGTGTGTAACTGCGCCAAGAATTTCCGACGCCACCTGAGCCGGCGCGATGCCGATATTCGCGATCGCGGTTTGAAGATGGCCGCCGTAAGAATGAAAATATCGCAGCAGCATAGCGACGGATTTATGCCCGCTGATCTTCATGATCGTTGGCAGGTCAACGCCCGCGATGATGAGCTGCGTGATAGCCGTCCGTCGCATAGTGTGCGGCGTCACCATCTTGGGGTCTAGCCCCGCGCGCACGACGCACCGCTTGAACCCCGCCGTCAGGTTCCTCGGGAGCTTCTTCTTTCCCTCTCGCAGCGGCGGGAAGATCGGCCCTATCGGATCTTCGGCATTCTCCCTGGCGCGTACCAGCATCGTCGATAGCTGCGTCGTGATGGGCTGGCTGCGGGCGCCGGCCTTCGCCTTGTCGATCCAGATCGAGCTGGTGCTTTCGTCGATGTCGTCAAACCGAGACCTGGTGATTTCAACATGGCGCATACCCGTGTTCAGTCCGAACCCGACGAATAGCTCCATATACTCGTCCTGATCGCCGGCGGCGGCCTCCATGAGCTGCGCGCACTGCGCCTGGCTTAGTGCCAGCTTGGGTTTGGCCGCATCCGGCTGCAGCTTTATCTCTGGCTTGGCATCGCGAATGATCCATTTTTGCGCGATGGCGGTTGTGTAAAGGTGGCTAAGCGTCATGATCTCCCGGTTTATAGTACCCGGAGCCGCTCCTTCTTCGCGCCGCTTCTTGATGTACGCCTTGATTGAAAATTCAGTGATGCGGTCGAGGCGTTGCGTCTTGAAATGCGGGGTCAGGTGGAGTTTCAGATGCCCCTTCTTCTTCGCGACATTCTTGCCGTCGGTCTCCTCGAGGAGCTTGATATACTCGCTGGCGGCCTCACTGAAACCGCGGTGCAGCTTTCGACCTTTCGGCAGGTTCAGACGGCCGGCGCGCGAATCGGTGCGTGCCGTTTCGATGAATATTTCAGCTTGGGCGCGGGTGACGCCTTCCGATTCCCGGCCAATCACGCGATGGATACGAGTGCCGTCAACCATGATGTTGACGGAGTACCGTATGTCACCGCTGCTCAGGCGCTCGGCGACGATGCCGTGCTCCATGATCCGCGCGCCGATCGCCAGGCTGCGGACCGCCGGGCGTGTCAGGCGGGCGAACCTGAGAGACATGGCTAGCCGCGGTTCAGGATGGCGACGGGCGTCACGCTGCCGTCCGCTTCGACGTGCCCGGGGTGCTTGACCGGCGGCGGAAAGACTGCGCGTGCAACAGCGATCCCCATCGCATCCCACTCGGGCCGCCTATTGACTTTCGCTCCGCTGAGGATGGCCGCAAGTTCAGGCTCGTCGGGCATTGACCGATCGAGAAGATCGATCTGGCCGGCGCGCACGGCAAAGAAGGTCTCAGGATCATCAAGCCAGGACTTGCCCGTGCGCGCCTCGATCGCTTGCACAAGCAGGTCAAACTGGCGGATCGTCTTTCCGAGCCCGGATGCAGAGGCGGCTATGAGCCTGAGCAATGATGCTTGGGCGGGGCCGCCAGCGAGGTCGTCGCGCGCGAACGATTGCTCGAGACGCAGTTCAATTTCCTGAGATAGGGAGCGGCCGGCCTCCAGAGCCGCATTGTCCGCCTTCTCGCGAAGCGAAGGCGTGACGCGCAAACTTATCGCCGACCTCTTGGCCACATCGTTCTGTGGCGGCCTGCCGCCCGGCCCCTTACCCATCTCTCACCTCGTATCACCGAGTTATGCGTGTATGGGCAAATACAGTCGTTGACAACCCTTTGTTGCATTCGTAGTTATGCATGCACCAGTTATTGCATAACTAGGAGTTGGCAGATGGAAATCGATCAGACACGAGTTCGCTTCACCCCCGACGGGCGCACGTCGCGAAACGGTGCGGCAGCCTTCCTCGATTTGAAGCCGCGCACTCTTGCTGCCTGGCAGCGCACTGGAAAGGGTCCGCTCCCGCGGAAGATCGGCGGTCGGGTCTTCTACCGCCGTGCTGACCTCGAGGCGTTCATTGCCACCGGTGCGCGCGAAGCCGCCAACTGATGCAGCCTCAAAGGGCGCCGCCCAGAAACGGCGAGGGCCGCGACACCCGGCACGGTGCGCAGCCCTCAAATCGCATCGGAGGCCAGGCAGCCGCGAGCAACGACAATTCGGATAGCACAGAGTGGCGCCGCGGTGAAGTCTGGCCGATCGGCGCTGTGGCTGCAGTTGTTCTCGGCCGCATTGCTGGCCCCCCACGCATCGCCGGTACGCTCCGGCCGCGGTGGCCATCTTGACGCCGGCAGCCTTTTATCAGGCAAAGCATGGCCCGGGCGGCGTCGACAGTGCGGCGCATATCGCCATGGCGAAACATCTGCGCCGCGATCGTGCGGAGGAGTTTGCCCTCGCGCCTTTTGCCCCGGTGGTGATCGATGGCGCCTGGCATATCGGCGCGACGCTCGCCCCTCTAACGGTCGACCTTGAGGCCGACATCCTGCTCATCGACTGGAAGACTGGCGCGATGCGGTTTGGCGAAGACGCCGGCGCCACCGGCTTTTGGGGCGACGCTCAGCCCCGCGGTGAGCGATTGCAACTATACTCGAACGGCCTCACGCTGGCGCGGGATTGGGCTGCCGCGCGCGCCCGTATCTTCGCCTTGATGGCGCGCGCCAGCGTTGCGAGCGACGTGCTCTTGATGGCCGCCCACCTGCCGGGGATGGCGATGATCGGCGACCCGGACAAGATCTCCAGCTTTGCCGATATCGACTTCGCCACTGCGATCGAGATCGACAGTCCCCGACTGGCCAAGCCGCTCGCCGCCGCCATGCTCCGCGCGGCCTGGTTGCCGGTCATCATGGCCAGGCGTGCGGACATGAGGGTTGCGGCATGATCGACGACCTGGACGCTCCGCCACCATTCCCCGAAGAAGCGCCATATCACGCCGACGGTTTCGAAGCTGGGCCAGGCGCCGAAACCTCGCCGGTGATGACACTCCCCCTGATCGACCCGGCGGCGTGGCAGGGCGTCGACGTACCGCCTCGGGGATGGGCGCTGGAGGGGTGGATACCAGCGCGGCAAGCAACCTATCTCACCGGTGCCGGAAGCAGCGGCAAGTCGCTTCTGGGGCAGCAGCTCGGAACGTGCGTTGCGCTCGGCTTGCCGCTGCTCGGCATCGAAACGCGCCGTGCAAAATCGATCTATCTGACATGCGAGGATGACGTCGACGAATTGCACCGCCGGCAGAAGGCCATCTGTGAAGCGGTCAACGTCGACCTGAGGGAGTTGAGCGGGCGTTTTCACCTCGTGTCGCTGGCGGGCGCCATTGGCAACGAGCTTGCCACCTTCGACGCGCTGGGCAGGATGGGCACGACCGCCGCATGGGCTTCCCTGAGGGCAACAGTCGAAGAGACCGGTGCAGGCTTCATCGTTCTCGATAACGTCGCGCATCTCTTCGCCGGCAACGAGAATATCCGCAACCAGGTCGCGGCGTTCTGCGGGCTGCTCAACAGCCTCGCCGCCGACAATGGCGCGGCCGTGCTGTTCATCGGCCATCCGAACAAAGCCGGCGACAACTTCTCAGGGTCGACCGCATGGGAAAATCAGGTCCGCTCGCGGCTTTTCCTCGATCGGCCGCGCGACGGTGATGGCGAGGTCACTGACCCCGACGCACGGATCCTCACCCGGGCCAAGGCCAATTATGCGCGCAACGGCGAGGGCGTGTCGTTCCGGTGGCATCGCTGGGCCTTCGTTCGGGAGGAAGACCTTCAGGAGGCCGACCGCGCACGCATCGCCGGTGAGCTCGCCGCGGTGACCGAAGACGCCGCCTTCGTTCGCTGCCTGGCCAAGGCGATCGAGGAGAAGCGCGCGACGTCCGCGTCACGCTCCGCCAGCAACTACGCGCCACGTGTGTTCGCCGCCATGCCGAGCGCCAGGGGTGTGAAGCTCAAGGGTTTCGAGGCGGCCCTGCAAAGGCTCCTGCATTCGGGCGAAATCGTCAACGGCGCGAACGTCTATCGGCGCGACAATCGGACATGGGTGACAGGCCTCGGATTTGCCCCAACCCCCGCCCCAACCCCCGCCCCAACGTTGCCCCAACCATGCCCCAACCACGCGGACGATACAGGGGGCGAATTGCCCCAACCCGCACGCACTCACCCCCTATATACTACGTATAAATCCGGCGCCGCCCATGAGGTCGCCGCGCCGGATCATGGCAACGATGATGACTGATCGCCCGGAGCCTCGAGGCCAGTCGCCTTGACTATGCCGGCGCCGACCCGCGCCAGGCCGACGAATTCCCCTGCCCGATATCGACAAGGAAACCACTCCCATGACCGAATTTTCACCAATCGAAGCCGCGACGCTCGCAGTCGCACAGAAGCAAATCGATGACGCCAAGGCCGCCTTCGCCGTCGCGCAAGCGGACTATAACCGGAAGGTCGATGCAGTGCAGGCCGCTCAAGCCGCCCTGGCAGCGCTAGGCCCGGCGCCCGATGTCGGCAGCTATGCCACCAGCGCCGACTGGCAGGCCGCAACGGCAGAGCATCAGTTCCAGTCGACCCGGCTGCAGCGCGCAGTCTTCGCCGTTGAAAGCCCGATGAATGAGGCGGGCACATCCCTGCCGGCGCTGCAGGAGGCCGTGGCACAGGCGCAGCGGGCCATGTCGACCGCGCAGGCGCATGTCCACGCCGATCGCCTTGCCGCCGCCGTGGAGCCTCTGACGAAGCTGGCTGCGGCCTTCTGGGAGGCGCGTAAGGGCGTGCCGACGGGGTACGTTGTCGATTTGCCGCACGGCGTGTCGATCAACGACGCTGGCTTTGGCGTCACCCGGCTGACCGTCGTCGCGACCTATGATCATCGCGCGGCGCTGGCGTTGTGACCGATCAGCAAACTACTGGCCAATTGCAAGGCCGCGTCGCCAATCTCACCAATGCCGGGAAGGGGCGCCCCAAGGGCGTCCCCAACCGCACGACCGTCACCGTAAAAGCCGTCATCGAAGCCGCGGCCGATGCGATCGGTGGGGCCGAACGGATGGCAGCCTGGGTAAGGGAGAACCCCGACAATGAGCGGCTGTTCTGGAGCGTCATCTATCCCAAGCTGCTGCCGCTCCAGCTGACCGGCGAAGGCGGCGGCCCGATAGCGGTGGTTGGCGTTATCGAGGAGGCAGCGGATGCGTTCGACGCCAAGATGGCGCGATTGATGGACCAGGCCCGAGCTGCGTTGCCGGGGTGAGGCAGTCCACCAAAGTCCACTGGCAAAACAGAAGACGGCCCGGGCATCGCGACCCGGGCCGTCTCGTCGGCGGCGATGCGCCCGGCCGGCTCAAATCAGCCGGCGCTGATCGACGGCATAACGCGGCCGGCGGAGGTTGCGGTTGTCGTCCTCTGCATCGTCGACGTCGCCGGGATCGTCGCGGCTAAGGCCGTAGATCATCCGGCCGCCGCTCTGCACCGTGTCATCGCCGGCCGGGCAGCAGTCCTCGTCGTCATCCTCCATGTCCTCTCTGGCCATGTCGACGAGATCGAGCGCGTTGATCAGCTCGCCGATGGCCCGGGCGCGCATTGCCGGCGACATGGCGGCGAGCATGGCCAGAAGGGGAGCCGCCGCGGTCATGCTGCGATGCCCCAGCGAAGCTCTTGCCGAGCGGTTCCAGCGATGCAGGCAGCGACGACGGCAGGGACTGCGCCCGGCACGCTATACAGCTGGGCAAGAAGACTTTGATAAACGGCCGGGTCGCGCCGCTCGCTGTAGCACAGTGCAAGGCGGCCGGAGGGATCTGGCGCAGCGCAGGCGCCGACCGTGCGGAACCAAGCCGTCCGCCAAGCATCGCCATTGAATTCCGGGTTGGCGGGAACGGCGGGAACATCTATTCTCAAGACAGCCATGATCGAACCTTTCGCGTTCGGTTGAGGTCAGACCCGGCGGCGGTGCTCTAACACCTCGTCGGGTCACCCGGCTTGAAGCCGGTGATAAAATATTTATCACAATTACTGCTTGCGTCAACGCCTGTTTGATAATATTTTTATCAGATGACGCCGCAACAATCCGCCATGGCTCGCGCCTGTCTTTCGTGGTCGCGCTCCGACCTCGCCGAAGCGGCTGGCGTCGGCGTCGCCACCGTTGTGCGGTTCGAAACAGGTTCTGCTGTGCAGCCGGATAAGGTCGCCGCAATGCGACAGGCATTCGAAGCGAATAGGGTCAAGTTCGTCGATGAAGGTCCACTCGCCGGCGCCGTCTACGGCGGATTGAGGGCCGCGATCTAGCTCGCCTTGTCGTATCCTGGCAGGGTCACGCAACGGACGTTGCGGTCGACATGCGCCACCGGCGCCGCGCGGATATCCGCTTCTAGCGTTGGATTGTCGGCGAGCAATTCGAGCCTCCCGGGTAGCACGCACCGCAAGGCGGCAAAGTCGCTGTCATTCTGATCTAACCACCAACCGAGCGCGTTAGGGTAATTG
This sequence comes from Alphaproteobacteria bacterium, assembly GCA_031426015.1. GTDB lineage: Bacteria > Pseudomonadota > Alphaproteobacteria > Sphingomonadales > Sphingomonadaceae > Sandarakinorhabdus. The sequence continues at coordinate 49,686 of JANPKK010000073.1, read as the reverse complement.
GCGAAGGTCATGAACGGGACATAGATATCGACATCGCTATCGGAGCGATGATCGCCGCGCGCCCGGCTCCCGAAGATATAGACCAGCACTGGCGCGGCGGGCGCTGCCCAGTCGGCAACAGCAGCTGCCAGTGCCAGCAAGCCCGGTTCGACCGTCACGCCTCCGCAACCTTGCCAGGCACCCTCAGGAGCGCCGCTCGCACCGTCGCCGCATGCCACTGCCCGCCGCGCGCCGTGGCGACGCCTCGGGCGTTCAGGGCGCCGGCAATCGCAGCCAAACCGGTCACACCCGCCGCCTGAATTTCGCGGATGATTGGCAGCACGTTCGCGGCGAAGGCATCGGCGCCGCGGCGAAGGGTGGCGCGGCCCAGCTCGCGCGCCTCGGCAAGGTTCGTCCGGTTGCCCAGCTTCGCGCCCTGGGCCTTGCGCGCCGCCAGCGCCGCCCTGGTGCGCTCGCTGATCAGCGCCCGTTCCTTCTCGGCAAGCGCGGCGAAAATATGAAGCGTGAACGGATCGACGTCGGGCCCCATGTCGGCGACGATGAAGCGGACCCGCTGCGCCATCAATCCGGAGATGAAATGCACGTCGCGCGATAGCCGATCAAGCTTGGCGACGACAACCGAGCATCGCGCCTGCTTGGCCGCCGCCAGCGCCGCCGCCAGTTTTGGCCGCTGATCGAGGGCGTCGGCGCCCTTACCGCTCTCGACCTCCTCGAATTCGTCCGCCAGCGTGAAGCCATGCGCCTGGCAGAAGCCGGCGACGGCCGCGCGCTGCGCCTCGATGCCCAGCCCGGACTTGCCTTGCTGGCGTGTCGAGACGCGGAAATAGGCGACGATCGGCTTCACGCTGGCGGCCTCGATAGCGATTTATGAACCTTATACAGTCGTATAATGTTCGTAAATGGTATGTCCTAAATCACCTGCAACGGGCCAAGACATGCTATAGTTGTGTAATATCAATGGTTTGTTGTCTTTACAGAATTCCTCGGATATGCTCGCGTCCGAATTGGAAGGTGGCAGAATGGCGAGAAAGCCTGCACGACATGCGGCGTTGACCAAGACGGATTTGCTGCAAGTCCGCCTTGCACCAGCCCTCAAGATCATTGCGACCGAAGTCGCCACGCGGAAGGGCATGACCCTATCTGCGCTGGCGCGGACGGCGCTGGAGGATTGCATCAAGGTCGCTGATGCGGTCCTCGCGGAAAGGCAGGCGGCAGAGCTTGCCAAAGCAATGTCGGTCGCGCGTGACATGGCAGCCGTCGACAATGCATTGGCCAATGTCCCCGATTTGCATCGCCGGCTCGATATCATCGAAAAGAACAGCCGCCCGCATGGGAAGGCGATGCGATGAGCGCGCCCCTGGACGGCGAAATCGACGGCGCGGCGGCTCTCCGCAAGCTGGCCAGCATCGCGCCCGACACGAGGACCGCAGCACGCTTCGCCATTGGCATCCTCGTCATTAAGCTCCAGCGCAATGTGGTCCGCGACAAGCTGAGCGGCCAGGTGCTCAACGTCCGCACCGGCACGCTGCGCCGCTCGATCGGGCAGGCCGTCAGCGATGTCGGCGCCAAGATCGTCGGCTTCGTTTCGACCAACGTCAAATATGCGCCGCCGCACGAGTATGGCTTTCGCGGCACGGTCAATGTCCGCGCGCACCTTCGCGAGGTGAAGGAGGCGTTCGGCAAGCGGCTGAAAACTCCCGTCACCGCCTCGGTCGGTGCTTATAGCCGCACGGTCAACCTGCCGGAGCGTTCGTTTCTGCGATCGGCGCTGCGCGAGATGAAAGCGGCCGGCGTCATCGAGCGCGATATCGACGCGGCTCTGGCGGAGGCGTTGCGATGATCGCCGGGCGGGAGATCAACTTGGGCGGCACGACATTTGTCGTTGCGCCGCTGTCGTTGGGCGCGCTCGAGCGGCTGGAGGACCGGCTCAAGATGGCGCCGACGCCGGGCCTCATCGTTGACGTGGTGACAGCATCCCTATCGCGCAACTATCCCGAAATGACGCGGGACCAGGTTGCAGAGCTGATCGACACCGACAACTGCGCCGCCATCTTCGCCGCCATCATGGGAACGCTGCCGTCGGGCATGGCCGATATTCCGCAACCGGTCCTCCCGGCGGCAAAGGCGAAGCGTAACAGGAAGGCGCGAGCATGAGCCTGGACAGCACCGTCGAAGTCCGCATCATCGGCGACGCCAGCGGCGCGGTCGCAGCGGCAAGGCTATCTGAAGGCGCTGTTTCCGGCGCCGTCAACATCATGCGGAGCAAGCTGATCGAGCTTGGCCTCGCCTCGCGCGAAAACTTCGACCAGCTCGGCGACGCCGCAGAGCGGACAGCGCGCCGCGCGGAAGCAGCATCGCTTGAAACCGTTGGCGCACTGGGCCGCATGGAGACGGCAGGGCATGCGGCCGGCGGAGCGTTCGGCCTGCTGGCTGGTAGCCTCACTGGCTTCGCCGCCAGCGTCGGCGTTGACCAGATATTGAACCTGGGCAAGGCAACGCTCGACTTCGCCGATGACCTTGCCGCCGCCGCCAATCAAGCCGGCATCAACGTCGAACGCTATCAGTCTTTGAAGGAGGCGCTGCGCTATCTCGAAGTCGATGGCGCGAAGGCGGACCGTTCCTTCAAATCTCTAGCCGATACCCTTGGCGCGGTGCAGAGCGGCACGGCGGCGGGCGGGGTTGAAGCCGCGCTCGATCGCATGGGCATCACCGCCAATATTCTTAATGGCACCATCACCACGACGGACCAGCTGCTTGACGCCGTTGCAGCCAGCGCCAGCCGGTTCAAGACCGAAGCGGAATTCACCGCGGCGGTTGTGGACCTCGTCGGCAGAAAGTTCGGCGTCGACCTCGCAGCGGCGTTGCGTGACGGCGGCGTCGCCTTGCACGAACATGAGGCCCAGTGGCGCGCTACGGGCTCGGTCATCTCCGAACAGTATATCAACCGCCTGGCTGACGCCAACGAGGCCATTGACGGCTTCGTCGCACACACCAAGGGCACGTTCGTCATCTTCGCGGCGCAGATGATCTCGCAGTGGGATGCGATGACGGCGGCAGTCGGGCGCTACATCGATGCCCATGGTGGCCTCGCCAACACGCCTATTTTCGGCATGATCGGCGCAGCGGTGAAGGCCAGCGACGCATCGGTCGTCGCCGATAACTTCGCGGCCCGGTTCCCTGACGATTACAGCAGCTCGACGAAGCCCAAGCAGACGTTCGCGCCGCCGAAGAAACCTGCAGCGAAAGCGGCCGGCGGCGGCTCAAAAGCGGGCGGCGCGGGCGGCGCTGGCGCGACTGCCAAGAGCGGCGGCGTCGACCTTCAGGGGTTGGAGGTCGGGCTCAATAACTGGCTCTACCGCACGACCGTCAAGGTCAAGGAGTCGACGGCGCGCTGGGCTGCCGACGTCAAGCAAGGACCGCTCGCCAAGGCTTTTGAGCCCGTTGCGAAGTCGTGGCAGGTGGCGTTTGGCCGCGTCGCAGGATCTTGGGGCAACGTCCTGGCCCGCATGGCGACGCTGCAACAGGGGTTCGGCACAACGATCAATCAGCTTTGGAGCGGCATCCTCGGCAACTTCACCAACATGATCGCCCAGATGATCGGACAATGGGTGATGATGCACGTCCTGAAGGTCACTGTGCAAAAGAGCGCCAACGCCATTATGATCCTGTCGGACGCAAAGACGGCAGCCGCCGCCGCATGGAAGGCCGTCGTCGGCGTTCCGTTCATCGGCCCCATTCTGGCGCCGGTTGCTGCTGCTGCCGCGTTTGCCGGCGTCATGGCCTTCTCCGCAGAGGACGGCTACTCCGTGCCGGCATGGGCCGGCGCGGGCATTGACGGCAAAGGCGGGCAAGTCGGCATCGTGCACCCTGAAGAGATGATCCTGCCGAAGAAGGAAGCGAACATGATCCGGGGCGGCGGCGCTGGCGGTGGCAATCATCTCCATATCCACTGCAACGACTCGCGCGACGTCGAACAATGGGCAGAGCGCAACAAGCACAAGCTCGCCAAGGCGATGAAATCAGCATTCAGGGACGGCTATCGATGAGCGACGAAAACAACAACGTGGTGGCCTTCCCTGCGCGCGAGGTCCGCCAGTCGGCAGGGGTTGAGGCAGCGGCGCGGGACGTGATGGCGGAGCGCGGTCACGACGCGGAGGCCATCGCCTTCGTCGTCGGCCGTCTCAAAGGATCATGGGAACGGATGGCCGTCGACATGAAAATCACCGTCCCCGACGAATGCGCGCCGCACGTTCAGGCGGTTGTCGACATGATGCACGAGGCCGGCTCGCGGGCGCTTCTTGAGCTCATGAACGCCTACATCGAGATCTATCAGCAAGGCGCCGATCGGTAGCCGCAACAGGAGAGCAACATGGGATTTTCCAGCACATTGGCGGGTGGCCCGTCCTACACGGCAGGGCTGCCCGGCGCGCAGCCTGGCCGCAGCTACAGCGGCAATGCGGTCATCGTCGACCGCGCCCTCAACGACTTCACCGAGCTGACGGCGGCCGGCTGGACGGTGCTCGCCAACCATCGCGGCACGACGGCGCAGCGCCCGATCGTCGACGAGTTCAACAATGCTATCCAGCCCGGCTTTCGCTATCTCGACACGACCTTGAGCAAGGTCATCGTGCGAGGCGCGACGGCCTGGCTTGATCCGGTTTCGGGCGCGCCGGTCTAGGCTGCGCTCGATCGTGGCGCCGGGGTGTGCTGGCGTTTGCCCCGGCGCCACACTCCAAAGGCTCACGCCGGAAACCGTTGAAACGAGAGGCTCGACGCCGTGGGCAAATCAACGAAAATCAAGCGCGCAATACTGGCGCCATCGCCGACAGAACCGACACTGGAGCGCCAGCGGCGCGACGCTTTCGCCGTCGTGTCCGCGCCTCGCCAGCCCGGCGAGCAACTGGGCCGCGACAAGCTCACTCGCACCCGCAAGCGGGTCTGTCGCATCGATCGGATGAAGGCAGACGGATGGCTCGACAATCGTCAGGCCGCGGCGTTGCAGCGCTACGAATTGCTTTCGGAGCAAGCCGGCTACGAAACCGGCCGCTCCTGCCTCGACATTCGAGCCGGTGGTGGCGGTACCTTCGAAGGGATTATCGACGCCAACGCGGCTGCCAGGATGCTACTGGCACGAGCACGAAATGCCGTTGCCGATCCTGCAGAGCTCATGTTCGTCGACATGGTCATATCGCCATCTGCGGGCGAAACCATGATCAATCTCGCCGGCCGCCTACTTGCGAGCGTCGGCAACCGAGAGCAGCGCATGGCGCGCGCCAGGGCTATCATGGCCGGCGTCGGCGAGAAGCTCGCGGGGCACTTCTTCAAATAGGGACAGCGCCCCATACAGGGCCCGCCGGCTGCCTAGGATCCTTGACCGCGCGCATAGTCATCCGCGCCGCCCGTATCAGCGCCGCCGCCGTTGTTCTCGAAGAGCTGAGTTGCGCGCGGCCGGATGTGCGAGCCCCCGGCATTACGTCCGAAACGGAACGCGCGAGATAGTCTATGCCTGCCAGAGCGGCCGATCGCAAGGAGGCGCCGCCGCTCGAGCATACTGCGCTCCTGCCGGCGTGAGCCTGGCTGCGCTGCCCCTACCGCTTCGCGCGGGCGGATGCGAACAAGGCCTCATAGCGGTCGCTGACATCGCGCGCCAGCATCGATACCTTGCCTATGGGCCGGCGCTGGCGGACGCGCTGTCCAGTCGGAGCGGCCCCGAGCTTCTCGAGCTCGCCGACGTCATAGGTCCAGCGACCGAAGACTTTGCGGGCGCCTGGCACCTCGCCGACGGCGGCTTTCTCCTGCAGCGTACGGGCGGTCAATCCGGTGACGGCGGCCGCCTCTGCGGTCCTGCACCGCTTGGCTGTGGGCGTGCCAGCTCTGCCGGTCATAGTCTAAACCTCCGGTCTGGCGTCAATACCAGCCAGAACATCCGTTGAACAACGCTATGGTAATTCGTGTGTAATTAAGCACCGATTACACTGGTTGTTCATAGCATGTTCTACCTATTCGGCTTTGGGCTAACCTGCTTGAAAATCCGAGATATATCCGTTTATCGCATGTTTTGACACGCTCCATCTAAGTCTTGAAAATCCCCGTGTCGGTGGTTCAAATCCGCCCCCGGGCACCACGCTGCAGAGCTGATCGCGATACAGTGACACTGCTCGACGTTGCCTGCACGGCTGGCAAGCTTGCACAATGTGCGCACACCCTTGAAGATGCTCGCAGCACGGTGGAGCGGGCGGTTCCGCCGGCCGCTGCCGGCATTGTCGAAAGTGCCTCATGGTGAAGCCGTTTCTGTGTCTGGTGTCCTTGCTGATGATGACGACGACCGCTGCTGCTGAACCGCCGCGTGTCCGCGCCAGGGCGCTTGGCGTGGCGCCGGGGACGTTGCAGCCGGGGCCGCTCAACGCCATCACCGATGTTGCGGGCGTCGCGGTCGGCCAGGTGACGCGGATCGAAGGTGCCGATGTGCGGACCGGCGTTACCGCCATCCTGCCTCATGCCGGCAATTTGTTTCAGGACAAGGTGCCGGCCGGCGTCGCCGTGGCGAACGGCTTCGGCAAGCTGACCGGGACGACCCAGATCGTCGAGCTCGGCGAAATCGAAACCCCCATCATTCTCACCAATACGCTTTCGGTCCCGCAAGCCGCCGATGCGCTGATCACCTGGACTCTGGCCCAGCCGGGGAACGAAGCCGTTGCCTCGGTCAATCCGGTCGTCGGCGAAACCAACGACAGTCGCCTGAACAATATCCGCAAGCGGGTGATCACGCGCGATGATGTGCTCGCCGCCATCGCCGCAGCCTCTACCGGCGCCGTGACCGAAGGCGCGGTGGGTGCCGGCACCGGCACCGTGGCGTTCGGCTGGAAGGGAGGCATCGGCACCAGTTCGCGCATTGTTTCGACAACGAACGAACGTTACCGCGTCGGGGTGCTTGTCCAGACCAACTATGGCGGCAGCCTGCGGATCCTGGGCACCGAGATCGGCAATGCGCAGCGCCTGGCCGCGGCACCGGCGACGATGCGGTCGAGCAGCGCCGATGGTTCGATCATGATAATACTGGCGACGGATGCCCCGCTCAGTGACCGCAATCTCAAGCGCCTGGCCGAGCGCAGCTTTGCGGGATTGGCGAGAACCGGGTCCGCTTTTTCGAACGGATCGGGCGATTATGCAATCGCCTTTTCGACCGCCGCCTCGGTACGCCGCACGGCGCAGCGCCGCGCAGGTGTGAGTGCCACCGAAAATGTCCCCAACGACGGCATGTCGGCGCTGTTCGTCGCGGTCGCCGATGCGACCGAAGAAGCCATCTACAACTCGCTGTTCATGGCGACGCCGATGACGGGACGCGACAGCAACGGCGACGCGGTCGTGGTGGAGGCTGTCCCGCTGACGACCGTCCGACAGCTGTTGCCGAAGCGGCCGTGATTCGGCGTCGCGCCCCGGCCGTCAGGTCACCGGTGCCAGGCGATAATGGCTGACGCCCCATTCCTCGCCGTCGGCGTGGCCGAAAAGGCCGGCGGTGGCGAGATAGAACATGCGCCAGCGCCGGCGCCAAAGGCCGGCATCGGGGCCATAGACCGAGGTCAACTCGGCATCGATTGCGGCGCGGTTGGCGTCGAAGCGCTCGAGCCAGTCGTTGGCCGTTTGCTGGTAATGGCGGCCGTTCCAGCGCCATTCCTGTTCGATGCGGAAACTGTCGCCGAACTGGCCGATCAGGCCATGGCTGGGCATGATGCCGCCGGTGAAGAAATGCTGGGCAATCCAGTCCGAACGGTCGGCGCGGTCGAAGCGATAGGGCTGGCGCTTGTGGGTGAAGACATGGATGAACAGCCGGCCATCGGGGTTGAGCCAGCGCCGGGCGCGGGCGAGCAGGTTGGTCCAGTTGGCCATATGCTCGAACATTTCCACCGAGACGATGCGGTCGAAGCGGGCGGGTGTGTCGAAATCGTTCATGTCGGCGGTGATGACGGTGATGTTGGTAAGGCCCAGGCTGGCGGCTTCGGCCTCGATATGGGCGCGCTGCGGCGCTGAATTGGACACGGCGGTTATGCGTGCTGCGGGGAATTGTGCTGCCATGGTGAGAGTGAGCGACCCCCAGCCGCAACCGAGTTCGAGGATCTGCTGGCCATCGGCCAGGCCGGCATGGGCGATTGTTTCATCGAGCGCGCAAATTTCGGCTTCGGCGAGGGTTTCGCTGCCGGTCGGGTAATAGCAGCAACTGTATTTGCGGCGCGGGCCCAGCGTGAGGCCGAAGAACGCCGGCGGCAGCTCGTAATGCTGTTCGTTGGCAAGGTCGGCATGTTCGGCAATGGGGTAGTCGGTCATGGTACGGGCAAAGGCGGCCTCGCTGTCGGGCTGCTGGCCGAGCTTGCGGGCGGTACGGGCGCAAAGCCATTCGATGCCGGCGCGGGTGACGGGATCGGGCAGAGGCGTTGCTTCGACCAGGCGGGTAGCGGTTTCGATAAAGCCCATGCTGGTTCAATCCCCCTTGGCGCCGCCGGTCTGGCGCACTGTTGCAGATGAAAAACTATACGAAATCAGGAAGGGATTGGATGAATCGTCGCAGCTGCTAATCTGAAACCGGGGGCGCACCGTATCTGCCGATGCAGGGCGAAATATCATGGTCGCCGGCGCGGGGGATACGGGCGGGATCATGCTTAAGGGCGGGACAACGGGCGAACGGCGCAATATCGCCATTGTCGGCAGTGGCATTGCCGGCATGTCCGCGGCCTGGCTGCTCGCCAGCGCGCATGACGTGACTCTGTTCGAGGCCGATGGCCGGATCGGTGGGCACAGCAACACCGTCGACGCCGGGAGCACGCCGGTCGATACCGGCTTCATCGTTTATAACGAAGCAACCTATCCCAATCTCACCGCACTGTTCGCCCATCTGAAGGTGGCGACGGTGGCGACGGAGATGACCTTTGCCGTCTCGGCACACGGTGGCCGGCTCGAATATTCCGGCTCGGACCTTGGCGGCTTGTTCGCGCAGAAATCGAACCTGCTGCGGCCGCGTTTCTGGGCGATGTTGCGCGATCTGCTGCGCTTCTATCGTGAGGCGCCGCAGGATCTGGCGACGCTGGGCGACGAAGCGCTGGGCGCCTATCTCGATCGCAAGGGCTATGGCGCGGCGTTCCGCGATGACCATCTTTACCCGATGGCTGCGGCAATCTGGTCGACGCCCGTCACGGCGATCGGCGATTATCCGGCGGCGAGTTTCGTGCGTTTCTGCGAAAATCATGGGCTGCTCAAACTTAGTGACCGGCCCTTGTGGCGCACGGTGGTCGGTGGCAGCCGGCGCTATGTCGAACGACTGACGGCGGGTTTTGCCGATCGGATCGAGACCGGCGTGGCGGTGACCCGGGTGCAGCGGCTGGCCGATGGCGTGGCGCTGCACCTTGCCGATGGCCAGGTTCGACGTTTCGACGATGTCGTACTCGCCTGCCATGCCGATGATGCGCTGCGCCTGCTCGGCGATGCCGATAGTGCGGAAACGACGATCCTCGGCGCCTTTGGTTATCGCCGCAACGAAGCCGTTCTGCACAGCGATGCGCGGCTGATGCCGGTGCGGCGGCGGGTGTGGTCGGCATGGAATTACCTGTCCGACGGCGGCGGGCTGTCGGTAACCTACTGGATGAACCCGCTCCAGCATCTGCCCGCCGACAAGCCACTGTTCGTGACGCTGAACCCGGTGCAGCCGCCCGATCCGGCACATGTCATCCGCCGCGAAACCTATGCCCACCCGGTTTTCGATGCCGCCGCAGGCGCGGCGCAGGAACAGCTGTGGTCACTGCAGGGCCGGCGGCGAACCTGGTTCTGCGGCGCTTATTTCGGGGCGGGCTTCCATGAAGACGGGTTGCAGGCCGGTCTGGCAGTTGCCGAGCAATTGGGCGGCGTGTGCCGGCCCTGGACGGTGGCGGATCCTTCCGGCCGCATCCATGTCGGGCCGCCGCCGCCGGCGCCGGTTGTTCGGGTCGCGGCATGACCGGCGCGTCGGGGCTGTATCTTGGCCGCGTCATGCATCATCGCCGGCGGCCGCGGGTGCACCGGCTGCGCTACCGCATGTTTTCGCTGCTGCTCGATCTCGATGAAATCGATGGCCTCGCGGCGCGGCTGCGGCTGTTCTCGCGGGGGCGTTTCAACTTGTTCGCCTTTCACGATGGCGACCATGGCGACGGTTCGGCAACGCCGTTGCGGGACCAGGTCGAAGCGCATCTCATTGCCGCCGGGATCGTGACCGATGGCGGCGCCATACGCCTGCTGACTATGCCGCGGCTCTGCGGCCATGTCTTCAACCCGCTCAGCGTCTATTTCTGCCATGCCCGGGGCGGCGACCTTCGCGCCATCGTCTACGAGGTCAACAACACCTTCGGGCAGCGCCATTCCTATCTGTTGCCCGCTGCCATCGATGCCCGCGGCATTGTTCGCCATTCGAGCCCCAAGGCGTTCCACGTCTCCCCCTTCATGGCGCTCGACATGACCTATGATTTCCGCGTCCTGCCGCCGGGCGAACGCCTCGCCATCGCTATCACCGGCCGCGATGCCGACGGCGTGTTGATCACCGCCGCGCTCAGCGCCGACCGCCAGCCGCTGACCGATGCCACCCTGCTGCGCGCCGCACTGGCACAGCCGCTGATGACGCTGAAAGTCGTCGCCGGTATCGGCTGGGAAGCGCTGTTGCTTTGGGTAAAGGGCGTCCCCGTTCACCGATTGCCGCCGGCGCCCGCCGTTTCCGTCACCGCTCCTGCAAGGCCCTGATCGATGCGCAAAGATGTCATGACCCTCGCTATTGGTGAAGCCCTGGCACCGCTGGCGGCGGCGCCATACGGGCTTGGCGCCTGGCTGATCCGCCGGGCGCTTTCGTGCATCGAACGCGGCCGGCTGACCATCGTCACCCCCGATGGTGAGCGCTACGACCATGCCGCCGACCTGCCGGGGGCGGAGGCGACGCTTGCCATCCATGATTGGCGGGCGCTGCGCCGGCTGGCCCGGGCCGGCGATATCGGTTTTGCCGAAGGCTATATCGCGGGTGATTGGTCATCCCCCGATCTCGTTGCGCTGATCACGCTGGTCGCCGAAAATGTCGCACGCCTGCAACGGGTGATGGACGGCTGGGCGCCGGTGCGGCTGGTCAACCGCTTCAAGCATCTGGCGCGGCGCAATTCGGCGAGCGGCAGCCGGCGCAATATCGCTTTCCACTATGATCTCGGCAATGATTTCTACCGCCACTGGCTCGATGACAGCATGACCTATTCCTCGGCGTTGCGCGTCGGCCCCGGCCAATCGCTGGAAGCCGCGCAGGCGGAAAAACTGGCGCGCATCACGGCGCTGCTGGCACCCGGGCCGCAGGATCGCGTGCTGGAAATCGGCTGCGGCTGGGGGGCGCTGGCGGCGCATCTCGCCGACCACGCCGCGTCGGTGACCGGCGTCACCTTGTCGCGCGAACAGCTCGATTGGGGCCGGCGCCGTGTTGCCGGCTTTGGTGACCGTGTCGACCTGCGGCTGCAGGATTATCGCGCCGTGGCCGAAACTTATGACCGGATCGTCTCGATCGAGATGATCGAGGCGGTCGGCGAACGCTATTGGCCGGTGTATTTCGACAAGCTGCGCGCCTGCCTTGCCCCCGGCGGCCGCGCCGTCCTGCAGGTCATCACCATTCGCGAGGACCGTTTCAACGCCTATCGCAGCGGCTCGGACTTCATCCAGCGCTACATTTTCCCCGGCGGCATGCTGCTGACGACGCAAGCGGTGGCCAGCGAGGCGGCGCGCGCCGGGTTGCGGCTGGCCGAAGTCGAAATGTTCGGGGTCGGCTATGCCGAAACGCTCGCCGAATGGCGGCGGCGCTTCGATACCGCCTGGCCCGAGATTGCCCGATTGGGCTTCGATGACCGCTTCCGCCGCCTGTGGGATTATTACCTCTGCTATTGCGAGGCCGGCTTTCGCGCCGGCACGATCGATGTCGGGCTGTTCGTGCTCGAAGGCTGACGGCATTTTCGTTGGCTCGGGCAAAAAGTCCGACGGTTACGCACCAGTTCCGAACGGCATGCCGCGGGGCACGCGCTGTACCTCGATGCGGGTGGCGCAAAGTGCGGCGGCGATGATGTCGAGCGCCGCGCCCGGGTTGGCGCCGCCGCACAGGAAGATGTCGATGGCGGCGAAGTCGTGTTCTGGCCAGCTGTGGATCGACAAGTGCGATTCGGCGAGCAGGGCGACGCCGGTGACGCCCTGGCCGGGGCCGAAATGATGCAGTTGCAGGTTGAGCAGCGTTGCGCCGGTAGCGGATACGGCGGCGCGCAGCGCGGCCTCGATTCGCGCCGGGTCGGCAAGGCCTTCGCAACCGTACAGGTCAGCGAGAAGGTGAATACCGAGCGGCGCGGTCATGCGGCGAGCACCGATTGATGTGCGATGCCGAGATGCGCCAGCGCGGCTTCAGCGGCGCGCGTACCGCGGTAATGCGCTTCCTCGAAGATCGACAGGCCACTCAGGTCGGAATGCGCGCCGAACAGCGGCGGCGTCGGCTGCGCAGCGGCCTGGCGCGCGGCGCCCCAGATGAAGCCCGGCACCGGCCGCACCATGGCATGGCCCCAGCGCCAGACATCGATGCGGCGGATCGCGCCCGCCAGGTCGGGGTTCATGGCGAGCAGATCGTCGCTGACGATACGCTGCCAATCGGCGAGCGGGCGGCTGACGAGCAGCGAGCGCCCCTGCGCCGGGGGCAGGGTGGAGAGCGGCATGTACCAGGTCAGCACGCTCGGCCCGCCGGCGCTGGCGAGCCCCTGATGGGTCGCGACGACATAACCCAATGATTCGCTCGTCGCCGAGACATTGTCCCACGCCAGCGCCGCGCCAGGGCCGGCAGGAAGGCGATCGACGCTGATGTTGGCGACGACCCAGGGAGCATAGGAAAAGCCGGCGGCACTGCCTTCCCAGCCGGTCACGACATGCGCCGCGACGAAACGTGGCACGGCGATGATCGCGGCATCGGCGAGCACCCGGATGCGCCGACGCCGGGGCGCGTCGATCGCATCGATGGTGACTCCATCGGCGGTGGCGGTGACCCGGCCGATGACGTGGCCAGTACTGATATACCCCGCTATGCGACGCGCCATCAAGGCCGACAGATGGCCATTGCCGCCGGGCCAGGTCAGCACCGCATCGCCATCGCAATTGGCGGCCTCGCCGCGCCGGGCGGCAAAATAATGGATGCCGGTCCACGCCGACAGGTCGCCGGGCTCGGCGCCATATTCATCGCGGCAGACATAGCGGATATGGGCGCGCAATTCGGGGCTGGTCCAGCCCTGCGTATCGAGCCAGGCGGTCCAACTCAGTTGGTCGAGCGCCAGCAGGTCGGCATCACGCGAGCTCAACTCCATCGGGATGGCGAAAGCCGGGCGGCCATCGCGGCCCCGCGCGTCGCGATACCGCGCCATCGCGGCGAAAAAGCCGGCGATCTGGTCGCGGTCGCCAGCGGCCAGTGCGCTGCCGGGCACTAGTCCTTCCTGCCAGCGGCCATGGCGCAGCAGCCGTTCATCGGGGTCGGCGACGATCTGATAGGGGTCGAAAACCGGCTTTCCGCCCTGCCAGCCGGTGATGATGCCGAGCCGGTCGAGCAGGTGCCGCACGCCGGTGGCTTCGGCATTGGGGATCGGCAGGTAATGCGCGCCGAGCGGATAGGCCGTTATGGCGTTGCGCCCCGATCGGGCATTGCCGCCGGGCGCGTCTTCCAGTTCGAGCAGGCGGAAATTCTTGTAGCCCGCTTCGACCAGCGCAAAGCCCGCCGCCAGCCCGGCGACACCGCCGCCGATGATGGCGATGCCGGTGCGGCGGGTTTCGGCGGGCGCCGCATCACCGAAGGGGTGGTGCAGCAGATGGCCGCGCGCCATGTCGGCGCCGCCGAGCGTGCCGGGCATGGCGGTGTCGGTAGCACAGCCACTGGCGGCCAGCATGGCGGCGCCCGTGCCGATGACGCCGCGGCGGGTGGGGCCGGCCGTCATCCTTCGTAGCGTCCCCATTCGGCGTCGAAGCTGCGCACGAGTACCTGGTTGTCGAGCCGGTTCACCAATGTTTTCCGCCGCGCCATGTCGATCGGGAAGTCGAACATCACCTGCGCCGTTGCGGGATCGAGGAAATGCAGCCCCGGCGGCAACCGGCCTTTGGCGGCGACCGGGCGGTGCGCGGCGAGGATGAATCCCCATTCGCCGAAACTCGGCACATGGGCGTGATAAGCGCGGGTGCTGAGACCGGCGGCTTCGAGCGTTGTCGCGACGGTCCAGTAGCTGTTCGGTGCGACCAGTGGCGAGGTGCTCTGCACCACCGCGACGCCATCGGGTGCCAGCGCGCGGGCGAGTTCGTGATAGAGGCTGACGGTGTAGAGCTTGCCGACCGAAAAGCTCGTCGGATCGGGAAAATCGACGATGATCGCGTCGAATTGCCGGCGGTTGGCGCGCAGCCAGACAAAGGCATCGGCATTGATGACGGTGACGCGGCGGTCGCTCAGCACGCCGCGGTTGAGCGGGGTCAGCATGGCGCTATGCGCAAACAGCCGCGTCATGGCCGGATCGAGATCGACCAGCAGCACGGCTTCGACGCCGGGATGCTTGAGCACCTCGCGCACCGCCAGGCCATCGCCGCCGCCGAGTACCAGCACTTGGCGCGGCCGCGCCACCCGTCCCAGCGCCGGATGCACCAGCGCTTCGTGATAGCGATATTCGTCGCGCGACGAAAACTGCAGATTGCCGTTGAGATAGAGCCGCAGATCGCTGCCCGCCTTGGTCAGCACGATGCGCTGATAGGGGGTGGCATCGGCATAGATCACCGGCGCCTGATAGGCCGCGACCTCGGCGAGGCGTTGCAATTGTTCGGCGCCGAACAGGCCCGCGACGAGCGCTGCGACCACGATCAGCGCCGCCGCCGTTTCGCGCCGCAATTTCTGCCCCGGCGGCAGTTTGAGCAGCAACCCCAGCGCCACCGCGACATTGGCGAGCCCGAACACCAGCCCGGTGCGGATCAGCCCCAGTTGCGGCACCAGCACCAGCGGGAACAGCAACGACGCCGCCAGCGCACCGATATAATCGAAGGTCAGCACCTTGGAGACGAGATCGCCGAATTCGAGCTTGTCCTTGAGCAATCGCATCAGCAACGGCACTTCGAGCCCGACCAGGGTGCCGATGATCAGGACGATACCGTAGAGCGGCAGGCGAAAATCGGCGACGCGATCGAAGAGCAGGAACAGCAGCGCCGCCGAGAAGCCGCCGATGACGGCGATGAGGATCTCGACGCGGATAAAGACGGCGAGTTCGTTGCGCTGCACCCCGCGCGACAGCCAGGCGCCCATGCCCATCGCGAACAGATAGCTGCCGATTACCGTGGAAAATTGGGTAACGCTATCGCCGAGCAGATAGCTCGCCAGCGTGCCGGCGAGGAGTTCGTAAACGAGGCCGCAGGTCGCGACGACAAAGGCCGAAAACAGCAGGACCGGGCCGACACGCGCAAGAGGGTCGGCGCCGGCCGGATCAGCCATGAATGGCGCTGCCGATGATGATGGCGAGCGCAATGGCGATGGCGCCAGCCATCACCGCCAGCGCGATATTGTGCTTTTCGGCGATTTCCTTCCAGATATCGACCGGGGTCAGCCAGTCCCACAGCCGGAAACCGACGACGAAAATGGTGATGCCGAGCACGGCATAAAGCACGGTCGATCCGAAAACGGTCATGGTCAGCATGGTGTCTTCCCCTTCATTTATGCTGCGAACCGCCCACCGAGCGGATGAAGATTCCGCCGCCACCGCCGCTGCTGCGCCCGTCGGCAAAGGGCGACCAGGCGGAGAAGGTGCTGACGGCGAACAGGACAATTACCAACGTCGTCCAGGCGATGAACCAGAAATGCCGGAAGATCATCAATCATCCTCCGTGTTGAAATAAACCAACCACTGCCAGCCGGGCAGCAGCCAGATCAGCAGCAGCGCCAACCACAGATTGCCAGATATCTGGCCGTCGCGGCTGACCGTGATGGTCACCGGCGTCGGGGGTGATGCGAGGTCGGTGTCCTGCTCCCACGATCCGCGGGCGGGCCATTTGTGGGCGCTGGCTTCGACAAGCACATCATAGCTGCCGCGCGGCAGGCTGGCGAAATGGATCGTGCGGTTTGCGTCGCCCTCGGTCCATCGGCCTTCGGAATCGGTGCCGGAATAAGCCTCCACGACGGTATAGGCTTCGAATCGTTCCTGCGTCGTCTTGTTGACCAGCGCAAAATCGAGATCGACCCAGGCGTTGTTCAGATCAGAACGGCTGGTCACCGCGACGATGTTGCGCCAGCGCTGCAGGCTGACGACGCCGATGGTTTCGGTCAGCACGGGGCCATCGGGTTGTGGCATCAAGGTCGTGTCGATGACCTTCTGGGCGCCGGGCCCGATGACGCTGATGAACAGCAGGATGACGGTGGCGATGAGCGCGATCAGTGATTTGGTGAGCGGTGCCTCGCGGGTGGCATGGTGGCGCGACGCGGGCGGCTCCAGCCCGAAGGCGCGCTCGACAACCCCGTCGCCGTGCTTTTCGAGCCGGGTCCAGCTGACTTCGGCGCCAGTGGCTTCACGCGACAGCATGGCAGCGCCGGGGCCGTCGAAATCGACCACTGAAACCGTTTCGCCCACCGCGACGCGCCAGTAGAATTCGCCGACGACGAAATCGACCGTCGCGTCATAGCCTTCTTCGGCACGGAAGCGATCACCGCCGAGCATGACATGGTTGCCGTCTTCCTCCGGCACCGCATCCATCGGCGTGCCCGATCGCCATTCGCCCTCGGCATGGACGAGGAAGCGATAGCCGACCCAGGGGTTGAACAGCAGGGTTTCGTCCCATTCGCCGCCGCCGCCACTGCGCTCGAGATAGCCGATGGCTTCCCATTCGATGCCGCCGAGCCGCCCGCGCGTGCCGAGCGGGATGCGGGCACGCGAGCGCGCCGCAAAGCTTTGCTGGAGGATGGCGAGGTCGGGGTCGGCGGCGTCGAGGCTGCTGCCGCAATTGGCGCAGACGACGGTGAGCGTGATGCCGACCGCGCGTACCGTCACCGGCGCGCCGCAATTGGGGCAGACCAGGCTGCGCAGTTCGGGACCGGTCATGCCGCCCAGCCCGGTACTTGCCAGCCGTCGAGCCGGCGCAGTCTTTTGGGCACCAGTTCGCGCAGTGTTACGCCGCGGCCGGCCCAGGCGGTGATGGAGTCGCCATGTTTCTGCAGGCTGGCGACGCGGCCAGCGGCGCTGGCAAGGTCGATATTGAACAGCGCTTCGCCCACGGGGGTGGCAAAGGGCAGTTCGCCATCGCTGCCCGTAGCCGTGGCCTCGCGGGCATCGGCGATGCGAAAACTGTCGCCGGCCAGGCTGATCTCGGCGCCCGGCGCGAAGCCTTCCCCGGCGGCGAGCGCGGCGATGACCGGATCATCGGGCAACGGATCGACCGCGCGCAGCATCACCAGCCGGCCCATCGCTTCGGCGAGCCAGCCCTGGCTGCCATCGGCGAACAGCGCCAGCCATTCGGTCCATTGCCCGCCGACAAGGCCCGCTTCATCCCGCCATTCCCAGCCGATCCGGCCGATCAGTTGGAATGGCTGGTCATCGAAGCGGCCGGTCACGCCCAATTGCAGCGCGGTCAGCGTTTCGGGCACCTGCGCCGCCACCCCGGCAAGGGTCAGCCCGTCATCGCGGCGCAGCACGCTGCTGCGGCAGAAGTCGCAGACCACCACCGGCAGCGCGCTGCTGCGAAACAGGATCGGTGCCCCGCAACTGGGGCAATTGCCGTTCTGCACATTATCAACCGATTTTGGCGAGCAGGGCGGCCTTTTTGGCGTCGAATTCGGCCTGGGTGAGCGCACCGGCGGTCATCAGGCCGTGCAGCTTGGCGATCAGCGCGAACGGGTCCTCGGCTGCCGCGGCAGGCGTCGCCGGGCCGGTGCCCATCGCGGCGCCGATCGCCATGCCGGCGGCGGCACTGGCGCCGATGCCGGCGACCCCGCCGGGGTTGGCGGCCGCGATCGAGATGCTGTCGGCGGCCTGGAAGCGCGCGTAATCATCGACATTGCCGAGCGCACGCATCGCGCTGGCCTTGTCGATCGCCGCCTGGACTTCGTCAGGCAGCGACAGGCTTTCGACCTGGAAGCCGGTAAGCACGAGACCGAGTGCGGCAAAACCCGGCGCGACCGCGGCCATCAGCGTATCAGACAGCGCGGTCTGGTTGGCGGCCATGTCGAGAAACGCGACATCGCCGCTGCCCAGCCGCGTGGCGAAGGCGGTGAGGATCAGCGCGCGCAATTGCGGTTCGATATCATCGACGGTGAAGCGCTCGAGCGAGCCGACGAGCTTGCTCCAGAAGATGTCGACATCGCCGACGGCAAAGCTGTAGCGCCCGAAGGCGCGCAGCCGCAGCGTGCCGAAATCCTTGTCGCGCAGGGTGATCGGCTGGGCCGTGCCCCATTTGCGGTCGACCTGCTGGCGCAGCGAAAAGAAGAACACATCGGACTTGAACGGCGCGGCAAAGCCCTTGTCCCAGTTCGCCAGCGAGGTCAGCAACGGCAGGTTCGACGTGTCGAGCGTGTGCAGCCCGGGCGTGAAATGATCGGCGAGCCGGCCCTCGGTCATGAACACCGCCGCCTGGCCCTCGCGCACCGTCAGCTGCGCGCCGTGCTGGATCTCGCGGTCGGCGATCGGATAGCGCAGCGCCAGCACGCCGGGTTCGTCGGTCCAGTCGATGACATCGACGAACTGTTTCGAAAAGAAACTGCCAAGTCCCATGACACACCCCCTGAAGATGAAAAACATGTAATTGCCGCCCGATCATTTGCAAGACGGAGCGCCTTCGAAATCGGCCGGGCTGGCCAGATTGGCAGCGTGACAAGCCCGGCGCGTCGCGGCACGATGCAGCATCGCTGTTCGTGGCGATTTTACAGGGGAAAATTCGCGATGTTCTCGCATATCATGGTCGGCACCAACGATCTCGACCGCGCCAAGAAATTCTACGATGCACTGCTCGCCACGCTTGGCGCCGGCCCGGCGATGGTCGATGGCCACCGGATTTTCTACATGACACCGACTGGCATTTTTTCGGTGTCGAAGCCGATCAACGGTGAATCCGCCACTTGCGCCAATGGCGCGACCATCGGCTTTGCTGCGTCATCGCCCGAACAGGCGGATGCCTGGCACGCCGCCGGTGTCGCCAATGGCGGCACCACCTGTGAAGACCCGCCCGGCGTGCGCACCGGTGGCATGGGCAGCCTCTATCTCGCCTATCTGCGCGATCCCGATGGCAACAAGCTGTGCGCGCTGCACCGCATGTAATCAGCCAAGATCGAGGCCCAGGATGCTGCCGAGATCGGTTAGCGCCTGGGCTTCGCTCGTCACCTTGATCGCCGTCATGCCGAGCGCCGCGGCGGGTTTGCAGTTGATGCCGAGGTCGTCGAGATAGACGCAATCGGCCGGTGCGACATGGATCGTGTCGCACATCAATCGGTAGATGCGCGGATCGGGCTTGCGGATACCGGCCTTCGAACTTTCGATGACATGGTCGAACCGCGCCAGGATCGCTGCCACAGCAGCGGTCTTGGGCGGGTCGCGCGTCATGCCGGCGCCATCGCCGACGCGGGCGTT
Source organism: Alphaproteobacteria bacterium (assembly GCA_031426015.1). GTDB lineage: Bacteria > Pseudomonadota > Alphaproteobacteria > Sphingomonadales > Sphingomonadaceae > Sandarakinorhabdus. The sequence goes on along the minus strand of JANPKK010000073.1, from coordinate 30,055 downwards.
GTTGGTGATGCAGCCCAGCTTCAACCCGGCGGCGCGGCAGGCATCGAGCGCGGCCACCATGCGCGGACGGATGTCCCCGGCCAGCAGCGCCACTACCTCGGCGCCGCGAATGTCGTGGCCGAGCGCCTTTGCTTCAACGGCAAAGGCGGCATCGAAGCCATCGGCATCGAGTTCGTCGCGCTCGAGCCGCGCCCAGGCGTTACGGTCGGGGTCGAGGCTGTTGATGCGGCGAATGATATTGGCCGGCAGGCCGCGCTCGACTTCGTAGCGGTTGAAGGCGTCGAAGGGCGAGGTCGTGATGACCCCGCCGAAATCCCAAAGAACCGCCGTGATCGTCATGCGCGCCTGACCCCTGTGCCTGAACCCGCCTCGCTACGCGGCAAAGCGCCGCTGCGCCAGCCATGTCGCTGCAAAAGCGGCGGATCCGGCCGTATGTGCAACGCAACAAGCCTTGCACATAATAAGCATGTATATTAAGTCCTCCGCCATGAATGACAGTGTTGCCTTGCTCGTCGCCGATTCGTCGCGGTTCTTCCGTCGGCGCTTCGATGCACGTGCCCGCCGCATCGGCGTCAGCCGCGCGCAATGGCAAGTGCTTTTCGCCCTGTCGCGCAACGAAGGCATCAACCAGGCCGGGCTCGCCGAAGCGCTTGATGTCGAAACCATCACCGTCGGCCGCATGGTCGATCGCCTCGCCGATGCCGGGCTGGTCGAACGCCGTGCCGATCCGGCGGACCGCCGCGCCTGGCGGCTCCACCTGACCGATCGCGCCCACCCGATTCTCGAGGAATTGCGCAGCGTCGGCGAAATCGTGATGGCCGAAGCGCTGGCCGGATTTTCGCCTGCCGAACTCGAAACCATGGGCACGCTGCTCACCCGTCTGCGCAGCAACCTGTCGCCGCGCAACGATGCCGAACCGGCGCCCGCCCCCCGCATGATGAGCCACCGCTGATGCACGCCATTGTCGATCGTGATGCCCTGGCCGTGAAGGCGCCGCGGCGCTGGCTGCGGCCGGTGCTGATGCTTGTCGGCCCGCTGTTGGTCGCGGCGATCGGTGTCTATCTCTGGCTCGGGTCCGGCAAGAGCGTCAGCACCGACAATGCCTATGTCCAGCAGGACAAGGTGTCGATCAGCACCGATATCAATGGCCGTGTCGCCGAAGTGCTGGTGCGCGAAAGCCAGACGGTGAAGAAGGGGGATGTGCTGGTTCGCATCGCGCCGCAACCCTTCCAGATCGCGCTCGACCAGGCCAATGCGGCGGTTGCTGAAGCCCGCCTGCAGGTCGCGGGCCTGCGCGAGGGCACGATCGGCAAGAATGCCGATGTTGCCGGCAAGCGCGAGGCGGTGGCCTTTGCCCGCATCGATCTGCAACGCCAGCAGGAATTGCTCAAGGCCGGTTTCACCACCCGCGCCCGTCTGCAGGTCGCCGAACATACGCTCAACCAGGCGCAGAGCGATCTTGCCACCGCGGAATCGGCCGCTGCCGGCGCGCGCACCGCCGCGAATTACAGCGGCACCCATCCGCTCATCCTCGCCGCGCTGGCGCAGCGCGACCGGGCGGCGCTCGACATGGCGCGCACCGTGGTGCGCGCGCCGGCCGATGGCATCGCCAGCCAGACCGACAAGGTCCAGGTCGGTCAGATGATCATTGCCGGCGTGCCGACGCTGTCGCTGGTCATCAGCGATCGCCGCTATGTCGAAGCCAATTTCAAGGAAACCGACCTTGAAAAGATGCGCATCGGGCAAGCCGCGACCATCAAGCTCGATGCCTATCCGTCGCAACCGCTGAAGGGCCATGTCGAAAGCATCGGCGCCGGGACGGGCAGCGAGTTTTCGGTGCTGCCGGCGCAGAACGCAACCGGCAACTGGGTAAAGGTCGTCCAGCGCGTGCCGGTGCGGATTGCCATCGACAGCACCGATGTGCCGCTGATCGCCGGGCTGTCGGCGACGGTGAAGATCCAGACCCAACCCTGACCATGGCGAGCGCCAGCCTGGCCGCCGCCCCCGAAGACGGGGCGACCAACCGTCTCGCCATCACCGCGGTGGTCATCCTCGCTTCGTTCATGACAGTGCTCGATTCGACCATCGCCAACGTCGCGCTGCCCTTCATGCAACCAAGCCTGGGCGCCGCGTCCGATACCATCGCCTGGGTGCTGACCAGCTATATCGTCGCCACCGCCATCGCGACGCCGCTGACCGGCTGGCTGGCCGAAAAAATCGGGCGGCGGCAATTGTTCCTGTGGTCGGTGGCGGGGTTCGTCGCCGCCTCGATGCTGTGCGGGCTGGCGCAATCGCTGGGGCAGATGGTCGTTTTCCGCATGCTGCAAGGTGCCTTCGGGGCGTTCATCGCGCCACTGGCGCAGGCTTTCATCCTCGATGCCTGGCCGCGGGCCAAGCATGGCCAGGCCATGGCGCTGTGGGGAGTCGGCATCATGATCGGGCCGATCCTGGGGCCGGTGTTCGGTGGCTACCTGACCGAAAATCTCGATTGGCGCTGGGTGTTCTTCATCAACCTGCCCTTCGGCGTGCTGGCGCTGTTCGCCGGCGTGGCGGTGCTGCCTAATCTGCAGTCCAACCCGCGGCGCTTCGATTTCCTCGGCTTCGGCCTGTTGGCGCTCGGCGTCGCGGCGCTGCAGCTGTGCCTCGATCGCGGCCAGCAGCTCGATTGGTTCGCCAGTTGGGAAGTGCGCCTGGAAGCCGGAATCGCGGCGGCAGCACTCTGGGCCTTTGCCGTGCATGTCGCCACCAGCACCGGCAGCATCCTCGATCGCCGCATGCTCGCCGATCGCAACATGGTGGCGGGCATGGGCTTTGCCGCGCTGATCGGCGTGCTGATGATCTCGACCACCGCGCTGTTGCCGACGATGCTCGAAAGCCTGTTCGGCTATCCCGCGATGACGACCGGGCTGATCATGGCGCCGCGCGGTGCCGGCATCATGTTCTCGATGGTCGTGGTCGGCCGCCTGATCAACCGGGTCGATCCGCGCGTGCTGATGATGATCGGGTTGATGCTGGCCTCGGCATCGCTGTACGCGATGAGCCAGTTTTCGCCGCAGATGGACAATCGCCCGCTGATCATCACCGGGCTGGTGCAGGGGGTCGGCATGGGGCTGGTCTTCGTGCCGCTCAACACCATTGCCTTTGCGACGCTGCCGGTCGACTTGCGCACCGATGCGGCGGGGTTCTTCCAGCTGCTGCGCAATCTTGGCGGCTCGATCGGGGTGAGCATGTCGGTCGGCGTGCTGGCGCGGCAGATGCAGGTTTCGCATGCCGATATCGGCGCCGGGTTGACGCCGTTTTCCACGCCCTGGGCCGATAGCGGGGTTGCCGGAATGCTCGGCGGTGATGCCGTCACCGCGGCGATCGATGGCGCGGTCAATGCCCAGGCAGCGATGATCGCCTATGTCGATGTCTTCTACATGCTGTTCTGGGTGACAGCGGCGATGATGCCGCTGGTGCTGTTTCTGAAGAAGCCGGCCGGCCCGCCGCCTGCCGCCGAAATGGTAAGGGATTGAAGCGAGCGGTTGCCTAAAGCCGCGGCGCCCGTCACAAGCGCGTCATGAACCTCGCTCGCTTCCCCCGCCGCCGCTACACCCATGGTTTCACGGCCGTAGAGGCGATGCCGCGCCTGTCGGCGGCGCTCGGGGGGCCGCAGCTGTTCATCAAGCGCGACGATCTGCTCGGCCTCGCCGGGGGTGGCAACAAGACCCGCAAGCTCGAATTCCTCGTCGCCGATGCGCTGACGCAGGGCGCCGACACGCTGATCACCGTCGGCGCGCCGCAATCCAACCATTGCCGGCTGACGCTGGCAGCCGCCGCCAAGGAAGGGCTGGCCTGCCGCCTGATCATCGAGGAACGCGTTGCGGGCACGTTCAACACGGCGGCACTCGGCAACAATCTGCTGTTCGACCTGATGGGCGCCGCCAACATCCGCGTCGTGCCGCTGGGTAGCGACCTGGCTGCCGAAATGGAAATCGACGCGGCGGCCGTGCGGGCAGCGGGCGGCAAGCCCTACACCATCGTCGGCGGCGGCTCGAACCCGCTCGGTGCGCTCGGCTATGCGGCGTGCGCCGCCGAAATCGTGGCGCAGGCCTTCGACATGGGGGTGCCCTTCGATCGCATCATCGTCGCCAGCGGCAGCGCCGGCACGCACGCCGGCATCCTGGCCGGGCTGGCGGCGTTCAACGCGGGCATCCCGGTCATCGGCATCAATGTCCGCCGCGCGCGCGCCGAACAGGAAGGCAATGTCCACAAGCTCGCGGTTGCCACCGCGGCGCTGCTCGGCACCCCGGCACCGGCACGCGAAGACGTTGTCGCGCTCGATGATTGGGTCGGCCCGGGGTATTCGCTGCCGACGCCCGAAATGGTCGAAGCCGTGCGCCTGCTCGCCGCCAGCGAAGGCATTTTGCTCGATCCGGTCTATTCGGGCAAGGCAATGGCCGGGCTGATCGGCCTGGTGCGCGCCGGACATTTCGCGCCCGATGAACGCTTGCTGTTCGTCCATACCGGTGGCAGCCCATCGCTGCACGCCTATGCGCATGATCTGCGCGACCCGGCGCTCAACCACGCGTGAGCGACTGGCGGCCGATCGGCATCATCGGCGGCATGGGGCCGGCGGCGACGGCCGATTTCCTGGCGCGGCTGGTGGTTGCGGTGGGGGCGGCCCGCGATGCCGACCATCCGCGCATCTTCGTCGATTGCAATCCGCATGTCCCCGATCGCAACGCTGCCAGGGCCGGGCAGGGGGCATCACCCGGCCCGGCCTTGGTGGCAATGGCGCAGGGGCTGGTGGGGCAGGGGGCCGAAATTCTCGCCATGCCGTGCAACGCCGCGCACGGCTGGGCCAATGCGATCACCGCCGCGACGCCGATGCGCTTTGTCAGCATGATCGATGCCGCGGTGGCAGCAGCAGTTGCCACCGGGGCAATCCGGGTCGGTATCATCGCGGTCGGCGCAACGCTCGACGCACGGCTCTATCAGGACCGGTTGGCGACGGCGGGTGTTGCTGCGATCGAATGCGACCGTGCCGTGGTGCAACCGTTGGTCACCGCCATCAAGGCCGGTGACACCGGCCCGGCGGTGCGCGCCGCGCTGGCGGCCGAGGCGGCCCGGCTGGCGGCGGCAGGGGCTGGCGCGGTCATTGCCGCGTGCACCGAAATTCCGCTGGCGCTGCGCGCTACCGATGTGCCGGTGGCGTTCATCGATGCGACCGCGGCGCTTGTGGCGGCAACATTGGCGGCGGCACGCCACAACCCCGGCTTGGGGGCGGCGTAGAATCGCTCGCTGGGGTTTTGGCCGCGATGTGCCATTATGGTGATTATTTCGAATACCGGGGCAGAATGAACGTGATGATGCGCTTTTCCCGCTGGCTTGCCGCGGTGCTGTTGTTGGTTGGGTCGCTGTCGCCGCTGGCGGCCGCCCCTGCGGACTTCGTCGGCACCTGGCGCATTGCGCTGGCCTTGCCCGGCGGGGCGCTGCCCTTCGGCCTCGAGATCAAGGCCCGCGGCAACACGGTTTCGGCCGTTCTGATCAATCCGCCCGAGCGTATGCCGGTTGAAACCGCCAGCGTCGATGGCGACGTGCTGACGCTGGGTTTTCCGTCCTATGGCGCCAAGCTCGTGCTGCGCCGCGCCGGCGACGGGCTGGCGGGCGAAGCCAACATGCTGCGCAGCAATGGCCCGGTGACGATCGCTGCCACCGGCACACGCGGCACCTGGCGCTTTGTCGAAACCGCGGCCAAGCCCGCCGCCGATCTCAGCGGCCGCTGGCAGTTGCGTTTCGGCGCGCAGGGACAAAAGGGCGAAGCGGTGTTCCGCCAGAAGGGCAGCCGCATCACCGGCGCCATCCAGTTGCCGAGCGGTGATTTCCGCTATCTCGCCGGTGATGTCGCCGGCAACCAGCTGAAACTGTCGACCTTCGATGGCAATGCCGCGACCTTGTGGACCGCGACGATCTCTGGCGGCACGCTGACCGGTGCGCAGTTCACCGCCACCGGCAGCAAGGCCGGCACCGCCTGGACAGCAACGCGCGCGCTCCGGGAAAAGATGGAAGCGGTGACCGTCGAAGCCGCGAAAACCAAGCGCTTCCAGTTCCGTTTCCCCGACAGCAAGGGCCGGATGGTGTCGCTGTCCGACCCGCAGTTTCGCGGCAAGGTGGTGGTGGTGACGCTGGGTGGTGCCTGGTGCCCCAATTGCCACGACGAGGCGCGCTTCATGGGGCCCTATGCGGCGTCGCACAAGGGCGCCGGCCTCGAAGTCGTCGCGCTGCATTTCGAATATGGCACCGATACGGCGCGCAACAACGCGCTGATGGACAGCTATGCCCGGCGCTACAAGCTCGCCTATCCGCTGTTGCTGGCGGGCGAGCCGACGCCGGAAAGCACTACGGCAGCGCTGCCGGGGGTCGGGCCGGTCAAGGTCTATCCGACAACCTTGTTCATCGGGCGCGACGGGACGCTGCGCGAAGTCCATGTCGGCTGGGCCGGGCCGGCGATGGCCGAACAAAATGCCCGGGCAAAGCGCGATTTCGACGCGCTGGTGACGAAACTGCTGCGCGAAAAGGCCTGAGACTACGGGGGTTGGCAGGCGGACAGATGGCAATTCGGGCCTTTCGCGAAAGCCGGATTGACCATATCAGGCGAGCAGCAATCGCAAGGAACGCCGCGCCATGAAGACCATCGCCGCCGTGCTCGATGCCAGCCATGCGGTGCGGCCGTTCGCCCAGACGCGGCCGCTGCGGCTCGCCGAACTCGATCTTGCCGATCCCGGGCCGCACGAACTGCTGGTCCGCATCGATGCCGCCGGCCTGTGTCATTCCGACCTGTCGGTGGTCAATGGCGATCGCGTGCGCCCGGTGCCGATGGCGCTGGGCCATGAAGCCTGTGCGACCGTGATGGCAATCGGTGCCGACAGCCGCTTTACAGTGGGCGATCGTGTCGTCCTCGCCTTCCTGCCGGCGTGCGGGCATTGCGTGCAATGCGTATCGGGCGAAGGCTGGTTGTGCGCCAATGGCGCCGCCGCCAATGGCCGCGGCGAATTGCTCGGCGGCGGGCGGCGGCTGTCGGAATGCGGCCATCCGGTGCACCATCATCTCGGGTTGTCGGCCTTTGCCGGCCATGCCGTCATCGATGAACGATCGGCGGTGAAGATCGACGCGGATGTGCCGCCCGAAATCGCCGCGCTGTTCGGCTGCGCGGTGCTGACCGGGGTCGGCGCGGTGTTCAATTCGGCCGTGGTGCGGCCGGGGGAAAGCGTCGCCGTCTGGGGCCTGGGCGGCGTCGGGCTGGCGGCTTTGCTGGGCGCGGTCGCAGCCGGCGCGGAACCCGTCATCGCCATCGATCCGGTGGCGGAAAAGCGCGCGTTGGCGCTCGAACTCGGCGCGCGCGCGGCGGTGCATCCCGACGAAGCTGAAGCGACGATCAAGGCGATCACCGGCACCGGCACGATGGTCGCGATCGAAAGCGTCGGCTCGGGCAAGGTGCTGGCCGAGGCCTATCGGCTGACCGCGCGCGGCGGCCGCACTGTCACTGTCGGCCTGCCAAACCCGGCCGAACCGCTGACCATTCCGGCGATCAGCCTGGTTGCCGATGCCAAGACATTGCTCGGCAGCTACATGGGCTCGGCGATCCCGGCGCGTGACGTACCGCGCTATATCGCCCTGTGGCGCGCCGGGCGCCTGCCGGTCGAACGGCTGCTGTCGGGCACACGACCGCTGGCCGAAATCAACGCCGCGCTCGACGATCTCGCCTCGGGGGCAGCGATCCGGCAGATCCTGATTCCGGGGTGATGGTGCTTGCCGGCGGCTTCGCCGGGCTGATCATCGGCAGTTTCATCGCGGCGTTGACCTGGCGCTGGCCGCAAGGGCGCAGCATCGTTGCCGGGCGGTCGGCATGCGATGCCTGTGGCGTGGTGCTGGGGCCACGCGACCTGGTGCCGCTGCTCAGTTATGTGTGGCTGCGCGGCCGCTGCCGGCATTGCGGGGTCGCCATCGCACCGCGCCATGTCGCGATCGAGTTGGCGGCGGGCGCCATCGGCGTCACGGCACTGGCGCTGCATCCCGACGGCCATGGCCTTGCCGGCGCCATATTCGGCTGGGCCTTGCTGGCGCTGCTGGTGCTCGATGTCGAACATCTCTGGCTGCCCGACCGATTGACCCTGCCGCTGGGGCTGTCGGGCGTAGCGGCGTCGCTGTGGCTGGGCTGGCCGCTTCTCGACAGCGTGGTCGGCGCTGCCGCCGGCTGGGCCAGCCTTGCCGGCATTTCGGCGGCTTACAAGGCGCTGACCGGCCGTACCGGCATGGGCGGCGGCGATCCGAAGCTGTTTGCGGCCATCGGCGCCTGGCTCGGTTGGCCGGTGTTGCCCCTGGTGCTGGTGCTCGCGGCGCTGCTCGGGCTCGCGCTGGCGGGCTATGACCGTGTGTCGGGACGAGCGGTGACGCGGCACAGCCGGGTGCCGCTCGGGGCGATGCTGGCGGCGGCGGCCTGGCCGCTTTTTCTGGTGGTTTCGCCGCTCGGGCTGGCAGGCCAGTTGTCGCCAGCGCTGGCGGCGATTATCACATGGCCATGACCGAACCCCGTTTTGCCGGTGCCCAGCGCTTGCCGTCTCGCACCGTGGAAATGTTCGCCCGCCGGGATTTCCTCGACGCCGCCGAATGCGCTGCGCTCATCGAAAGGATCGACGCGCGGCGCCGGCCTTCGGGGCTTGCCGACCATGATGGTGGCCCCGGCTTTCGTACCAGCGAGACCTGCGACCTCGACGATGCAGACCCGTTGGTCAGCGGCATCGTCGCGCGTCTTGCTTCCTATGCCGGTCTCGATGCCGCCCATGCCGAACCCTTGCAGGGCCAGCGCTATGCGGTGGGGCAGGAGTTCAAGCCGCACACCGATTATTTCGAGCCATCGGGCGCCGAATATGACCTGTATTGCGCCGCCGCCGGGCAGCGCAGCTGGACGCTGATGGTCTATCTCAACGTCCCCGGTGCCGGCGGTGCGACGCGCTTCAAGCGGCTCGACAAGACCTTCCAGCCCGAAACCGGCAAGCTGCTCGCCTGGAACAACCGCAACCCCGATGGCAGCCCCAATCCCATGACGCTGCACCACGGCATGCCGGTGCGCGCCGGTACCAAATACATCATCACCAACTGGTTCCGCGATCGGCCCTGGCCGCGGTAGCGCGGCCGACCGATGCTCTCGCGGTAGCGCGGCCGACCGATGCTTTCGCGGTAAGCGGCCGACCGATGCTCTCGCGATAACGGGAAGACTCAAAGGCAGCAAAAACCCCACATGACCGGGTCATGCGGGGCAAATGCGCTGTTGATGCGGCCGATCAGAACTTGGCGCTGACGCCCAGCTGGAAGGTGCGGCCCAGCACGTAGGTGTTGTTGTCGATGCGCGAGTCGTTGAGCGTCTGGAATTCCTGATACTTCGTATTGGTCAGGTTGCGGGCTTCAATCTTGGCTTCCAGATTGACACCGCCCAGGCTGAAGCCCTGGCGGATGACGAGATCGAGCCGCAGGCCGGGCTTTTCAACCAGGTCGGGCTGGCCGTTCGGGCCGCGCTGGGTCGAACGGTTGCTGGCATAGTTGAGCAGCAGCGTCTGTTCCGACAGGCTGTCCTGATCCTGGAAACCGATCTGCAGATTGGCGACATGGTCCGATTGGCCGGTCAGCGGCTGGCCATCGCGGAACAGGTCGGACGCCGGGCGGACTTCGCCCGAAAACGGGAAGATGGTGGTGTCGCCCGCCTTCACGTTGATGCGCGAATCGCTGTAGGTGTAGTTGACGTTGACCAACAGGCGACGGCTGGCGAGGAAGGCCGCGTCCGACAGGGCATCGAGCGGGAAATACTTCTGGATTTCGGCTTCGAAACCATAAAGCCGCGCCTTGGGGGCATTGGCAAACGTGGTGTTGAAGGTGCCGCCGACGTTGAACGCGACTGTCTCGATCGGGTTGGTGATGTCCTTGTAGAAGCCGCCGATGGTGATGCGCTGGTCACGCCCGAAATAATATTCGTAGCGGGCTTCGAGGTTGGTCAGCTGGCTGTCGATGAGGAACTGGTTGCCGAACGAGGTGCGGTCGGTGTCGGTATCGAAGAAGGTCTGCGGCGCCAGCTCGCGGAACTGCGGGCGGGCGATGGTCTTCGATGCCGAGAATCGCGCCTGCATGTCTTCGGCGAAGTTCCAGGTCAGCGTGCCGCCCGGCAGGAAATAATCATTGTTGAGCTCGGTGCGGATCGTCTGATCGACGTTGACGCCGAAGACATCGATCGGGTTGATGAACTCCTTGGCGGTTTCATAGCGCACCCCGGCGGTAAACTGCACGCCGTCGAAGGGTTCGATCTCGAACTGGCCATAACCGGCATGGATGGTCAGCCCGGCGTTGTAGACCGGTGCCGTCGTCGACACGGTGTTGAGGATGATGCCGTAGGAATAGACGTTGAAGTCCGACAACAGGAAGTCGGGGCGTTCCTGCGTGACCGCGGTCGGCAGCGCGCCGTTGATGTTGTAGCGATAGTCGAAGCGGCTCGAAGTCCGCTTGCTGTCGGTATAGGCGTAACCGGCGGTGAAGCGCATCGGGAATGGCCCGCCCTCCACCTTGTAGCCAAGGTCGGCGCCGGCGCCATAAACATTCTCGTTCAGCCGGCTGAACGCGACGGTGCTGGCCTGGCCGGGGCTGCGCAGATCGTTGACGAAATCCTTGGCGACCGTGCTGAAAGCGTAGTTGTTGTTGCGCTCATAGGGCGCGAGGCGCTTCGAATTGGCATAGGTGCCGCGGATATCGAGGCTGAGATTGTCGAACTTGAATTCGCCGACGGCCTGGGTGTCGATCAACTGGCGCTGGAAAGTGCCGGTGAAGCTGCGGTTGAGCAGCACGTCGCCGCCGACATTGGTATCATCGGTACCCGACTGGATACGGGCTTCCTTGATGGTGTCGTTAAGATAGACGTTGGTCAGCCGGATCTTGTGTTCGCCGAATTCGGCGCCGATGCCGACAAGCGCGTTGATGACGACGCGGTTTTCGGTCGAAACGAAGCGGAAATTCTGGTCGGGGCGCAGGATCGGGGTGCCGGCAGGGCCGATGGCTTCGCCGTTCGACAGCTGCTGCAGACCGGCCTTGGTCTGCCAGTCGGTGCTCCAGCCGGCAGCGGCAATGATGCCGACGCGGGTGTCGCCAATGTCCCAGGCCTTGCCGGCGGAGAAATTGATCCCCCAGTTGACCGGCATGTCGTTGTTGGCCTGGATCAGGTTCGTTTCGGAATTGGTCAGGCTGGCAGCGATGTCCTGGATCTGGCGCTGGGTGAAATTGGGGCCGACCGCGAGGATCTTGCCGTCTTTCTGCGACGCGGCCAGGCCTTTGGGCAGCGCCAGCCGATCGTCGACATAGCCGAAGATGCTCTTGCTGCTGCCCTGGAAGACATAACCGAGCTGGCTGGTGGTGGCGGTATTGGCGCCGATGCTGCCGCCGATTTCGATGAAGGGTTCATCGGGGACGGCGCGCGTGGTGAGGTTGATGACACCGCCGCCGAATTCACCCGGGAAATTGGCCGAATAGCTTTTTTGGACAACCGAGGACGCCAGCACGCTGGTCGGAAACAGATCGAGCGGCACGACGCGGCGCAGCGGATCAGGCGACGGGATCGGCAGGCCGTTGAGCAGCGCCAGCGAATAGCGTTCGCCAAGACCGCGGACATAGACGAACTTGCCGCCGACGACCGAAAGCCCGGTGACACGCTGCAGGGCGCCGGCGATATCGCCTTCGCCGGTGCGGGCAATGTCGCCCTGGGTCAGCACCGATGCGACTTCGCGGCTGGCGCGGATGGTGTTGGGAATGCGCGTACCGATGACGACGATTTCGCCGCTGCTGCCGCCGGGGGCGGAGATATCGACTTCTTCTTCGACCGGTGCGGCTTCGGCGGGGGCGGGCGCCGGCGCGTTGGTTGCCGGTTCGGGTGCCGGCGCCGATTGGGCGAACAGCGCGGGGCCGCCGAGCGTGGTGGTGATGAGCAGGATGCTGCCCAGCTTGGTCTTGAACTTCATGGCATTGGCCCCTTGTCGTCTCGCGTGTCGTGCGCCCGGGCGCGGCCCGGGCGCACAAGGCCTGGGTGGCAACGGCGCCACCCCGGCTTCGCGGTTTTAGCTGCCGGTGTTGGCCGGCGCCGTCAGGCACGAGGTGGCGCCGGTGCCGACGCCGCAGGTCCAGCCGGTGTACCAGGTGTCGGTGGCGTTGCGGAACGCGCCGACATAGGTCGCGGCATCGAAGAAGCTGTTGATCGTGCTCGGGTTGAAGCCGACCGCAACGGTTTCGTTGGCGCCGGGCAGGAAGATGCTGGTCAGCGTCAGCGTGACGGGCGGCAACAGGTTGTTGTTGCCGGTGATCAGCGGGGTGATCAGCGTGAGCGGCACATCGGTTTCATCGCGCGCAGCGGTCGGGCAGCCAAAGATGACCGAACGGAACACCGGCGCGCCGGTTTCATCGACAGCAGCATCAGCGGCGGCGACCGTCTGTGCGCCATCGATGTCGAGGCAGGAGTTGGTCGTGTTCGAGATGATGCCGTTGAACAGGCTGTAGTCGGTGCCGCCGCGCAGCAGGACAGGGTCCGACGGACGGTTGCTGATGAAGGTGAAGTTCGACAAGCGGATGTTCGAACGCGGCGTGCGGGTTTCGAACCCGGCGGTTTCGGCTTCGATGATACGGTCACCGCCCGTGCTGCGCTGCACGGCGAGGACGTACTGGATGAAGCCCTTGAAGCCGAGATCGGTGTCGATGTTGTCATCGTCGTTGCCGGTCAGCACGAGGTATTTGGCGTTCACGCGGCCGCCGAACCATTCGATGCCATCATCCGAGCTGTTGTGGATCTGGATGTGGTCGAAGGTGGTCCCGGAGCCGACGCCGCCCAGGGTGATGCCGTTGAGCTCGTTGCCCGGCGACACTTCGAACCCGGGGAAACGCACCTGGACGTAGCGGATGCGGCCGCTGTTGTCCGACGGCGAGGCGCCGCCGTAGAAAGCGCCGGTCAAGCCTTCGACAGCCGACTGGCAGCCAACGGTGCCGCCGGTGACACCGGCGCCGATGCAGGTGTGGATCGGGGCGCGGCCGAGAATGACGATCCCGCCCCACTGGCCGATGCTGTTTTCGTTCACGGCGCCTTCGATGTTCGAGCGGCTGGTGAAGATGATCGGGCGGGTTTCGGTGCCTTCGGCGAACAGCTGCGAACCGCGGTTGACGACGAGCGCATCGGCGCCGGCCGAACCGAAGATCACCGTGCCGGGATCGATGGTCAGGATGCCGGCAGTGGCGCCAGCGGTGGGGGCGGCCGGATCGGCACCCAGATCGGTACCGACGTTGACGCGGCCCGAGAGCGAATAGATGACGCCGCGCAGGTTGCGCAGGGTCAGGTTGCCGGTGATCGTGCCCGACAGTTGGCAGTTGCGCAGGCCGTTGACGATACCGACGTTGGCGGTACCCGTCGGGCAGCTGTCAGCAGGGCCGGTGGGGGTCGGGGTCGGCGTCGGGGTGGGGGTCGGTGCCGGGGTTGCCGGCGGGGTCACCAGCGTACCTTCGCCGGGCGAGGCGATGTTGGTGGCGCCGTCGCAGGCCGCGAGGGCCAGTGCCGAACCGATGAGAAGCAGTGCCCGATAATTCGCCATGGGAAATCTCCGCCTGTTGGTCGCGCCGGGCGGATTGCACACCGAATCATTCGGCGCCATCCCGTACCCGATGCGGTTGCCCTAGGCGGGCTGCATGATGCTTTCGCGACGATTTGGTGACGAAAATGTTTCAATCAATGACAGTTTTGTTTCAACGAACGATCGGAATCCGGGCCGTTTCGCGTTTTCCGCTGCGTTCGTAAAGAATTTCAACAGCCCTGGCGCCGTTGACCTCGACGGGCAGTTCCATGACCTTTTCCTCGCTGTCGATCGCCGTGCCGTTGACCATCAGGATGATGTCCCCGGCTTGCAGCCCGGCCTTGCGGAAAAGCGGCAGCCGGCTGGCATCGACCAGCGTGAAACCGCGCGTCAGCCCGCCGACCTTGCGCGGATCGAGCCCGGTGCGATAGTCGCTGACGCTGGCGACGAGGCTGGCGAGCGAGGCGGCACCGGTTGTTTCGGGCGGTGCGCTGGCCGTCGCCGTAGCGTTTTCAGGGCGGCGATCGCCGAAATCGAGGCGCTGTTCACCGCCGGCGCCGGCCAGCGTGAGACCTCCGGCATCGATCGCGCTGACCGTCTGCCCGGGTGCCAGCTGGCTGCCGATGCCGACCAGCCGCTGCCGGCCGTCAGCGCCTTCGACGATCGCCGATGCCGCCGCCCCGGGCCGTGCAATGACACCGCGCAGGCGAAAGCCGGTGACGGCAACCGGGGCAACGGCGGCCGGTGGTGGCGCAATGAAGGGCGCCGGCGGCGCGATGAACGGTTCCGGCGGCGCATTGACCGGCGCCGGCGGCACATTGACCGGCGCCGGCGGCTCATTGAACGGTGCCGGCGGCGCGATGGGCGCGCTCGTCACCTCCACCGCCGGCGCTTCGGCATCGTCGCCGCGCAATAGCGTGACCAGCACTGCCGACAGCCCAAGCCCGGCAAGCAGCGCGATGGCCCATTCTCGCGGGGTTGTGGCGCGCGGTGTGGTGGCACGACCGGCCATGGCTCAGCTGCAGCCTATGATGCCCGCCACCGGGGCGACGATGCTGCTGCCGTCGCCGGCGGTGACGGTAATCGCGCCATCGCGGACCACGCCGCCGCCGCCTTCGGCCGCGAAGACGGTGATATCGAGGGCGATCTGAGCGGCGCCGTCGCCATAGGTAGCATGCGGGGCAAAGCCGAGCACCGCGGTGCCGCTGGCGCCCGATTGCGGCAGCACCACCGGCTTGCCGCGGCGCATCACCATGATCTGCGCCGGCGCGGCGGTCGCCATCACCACGCGTTGCTGGCTGGCGCGATCCCAGAGGAATAGCGCGCAACTGTTCCTGGCGAGGGTTTGCGGCGGCAGTTCATCGAGCCCGAGCGGCGAGGCAAGCGGTGCGGCGGCCGCCAGCAGCAGCGCGAGAAGCGGCAAATGGCTCACAAATGGCCCTCCAGGGTACGCGACAAGCCTTGCGGCGTGGGCGCAAAGCCCGCGGCGAGCAAGCCGGTCCGAGTCGCTTCGTCGACGCTGGTGACGCTGATCACCGCTCGCCAGCCGCCATCGCCGCCGATGCGCAGCAGCAATTGCGCCGTAGCGGAGGCGAGCGGCAGCAGCAGCGCGCCGCCTTCGCAGCGCGCCAGCCCCTGCAAGCTGCCGCCGAGCGCGGGCGCGAGGCTGCCGGTGGCGGCGACGGTGACGAGCCCACGCGCCTGTGTGCAGGTCTTGTTGTCGAAAACGATTTCGACATCCTGCAGGCCGATGCGGCCGAGCGGCAACGGCGTCTGCCCGCTGGCGTCGACATTCCCCGACAGCCCGCTGACCCCGGCGCGACTGGCGACGCCCGTCAATGCCGTGCCCGAAAGGTGCAGCGCCGGCGCACCGCCGAGCAGCGAAAGCGGTGACAACCCGACATCCAGATCACCGATCGGCATGCCGCGCCAGACGGCATCCGCCAACTGCCCCGACCAGAGCGATCCCGAAACCGACCGCGCGGCCAAGCCGGCATTCCCCAGCGCCAGCACGATGCGCAGCGGCAGTAGCGCCAGCGCACCGATCAGGAAGGCGGCGACCAGCCAGAGCCAGCGGCGCATCATCGGCCACCGCCCGACAAGGTAAGCGTCACCGCCAGCGTCTGGTCGGCGTTGCGACTGCTGGCGAGCAGCGTTGTCGTGATGCCGTCGCGTCCCTCGAGATCGGCGATCCAGCGCAGCAAGGGCGCCGGCTTGATCGCGGTGATGCGCACATTGACCTGCCCGGCGGCGCTGCTTTCCAGCGTGTCGAGGGTCAGCCCGGCGGCACTGGCGCTGGCGCGCACGCGCTCGAGTGCCGGTGTGTCATTGCCCGGCCGGCGGCGCGCTTCGGCGGCGCGGATGGCGCCGGTCAGGCTGCGCACTTCGCCGAGCGCCGAAACCGCGGTGGCGTGGCGGGCGGCGGCGCGATCGCCGGCGTCGGCGAGCGGGCGCAGCACGCCGAGCCACAGGATGACGATGGCAAGCATGCCGGCCATGATCGCCAGCAGGATCTGTTCGCGGGGGCTGCGATCGCGCCACCAGGGGAGGAAAAGCGCCATCATCGCGGTTGTACCACGATATCAACGAGCACGCGGCCGCCATCGTCGCGCGGCGCCCCGAGCCGCGCCGTTGCCTCGGCGGCATCGATCGCGCTGGCAATTGCCGCACGATCACCGGCATCGGGCGCGACGAGCACGGCGACGAGCCCGGTCGACGCAGCATAGTCGAGGTCATCAAGGCTTGCGTTCGGTCGGTCCCGTAGCGCGCCCAGTAGCGGTGCGGCCAGCGTCGTGAAGCCGCTGCCACCGCCCAGGCTGTCGAGGCGCGCCGCGACCTGGGCGCGGGCGTCGCCGATGACCGTGTCGCGCGGCAGCACGGCGCGAGCGGCTTCGGCAAGCTCACGCTCGGCATTGGCGGCGGCGAGGTCGTGCCGCAGGTATGAAACGGCGCTGGTCGCGAGCAGCGTGGCGACGATCGCGAGCGCCAGCAAGGCGACCCGACGCAAGCGGCTGTTGTCCATCCGCCAGCGCCTTGGCCGGGCGAACGCCCCCTGGCGCAGATCGAGGCCGGCCATGGCCAGCGCGCCGGGCAATTGCGCCGCCCAGTCGTCGCTGCCCAGCGGCGAAATGATCGCGTCGCCGATCAGCAGTTGCGCGAGGTCAGGCTCGGCGGCAAAGCCGCGTTCATGGCCGCGCACCAGCCACAGATCGCCATCGGCGAGCACGGCGACGCCTTCGGGGGGCGGCAGCAGCAACAAGGTGTCGGGCACGATCCGGTCGGGGTCGATGCCCGCCGCCGCCAGATCACCGAGCCAGCCCGCCATCAGCGCAGTGTCGACCAGCGCCAGCGGCCGCCGCGCATCGCCGCGGCTCTCCCCGATCGCGACATGGGTGGCTTCGAGCGACGTGGCGCTGACATCGGCGGCGAGCAGGCGCACCGCGGCGGCAGTCTGCGCCGGCGCCAGCGGCGGCAGTTCGACCCAGTGCAGCGCAACCTGTGCGCCTGGCACCACGGCGATGGTTTCGGATTGGATGGACGGATCGAGCGCTTCGGGCCAGCCGTCGCCGCGCTGCGGGCCGCCCCCCCCGCGCTCCGCGCCATTGTCGGCACCGAGCCGCAGCCACCAGCGGCGGCCGTCATCGGGCAGGAACAGCAAGGTCCGGATCATTCGTCACCTGTCCAGCGTCGTGCGGCGATGCGGGCGGGCGGTTGCCGCGCGTCGATCAACCCGGTTTCGTGCAATTGCGTGGCGCCGACGGCAACGTCAAGGTCCAGCGCGAACCAGCGCGTGGTGACGCGCGGCTGGTCAAGGATTTCACCCGGCGGCGGCAGGTCGCGCAATGCCGGGCTGTTCCAGAATTCGGCAATGGCGCTCCAGCCGCCGGCGGGGCGTTCGGCGATGACCCGGCGTGCAGTATCGAGGCTCAGCGCTTCGCCATAGAACATCGCGATCAGCGGCGCCTGGGCGGGCAGCAGCGTGTTGACGTTGATCGGTGACAGGTCGGCGACCGGCAGCGCGCACAGCCAGGGGCGGATGCGGGCATAAAGCGCCGGGGTGACACCCTGAACGGCGCGCAACTCGCTGGCTTCGGCCATCAGCGTGTTAGCGGCGCGATAGGGCCGCGGCGCGCCGGCATAGACGCCGTCTTCGGCGCCATCGGGGTTGGGGCGATCATCGCTGTCGATCCAGTCGGCGGCCGAAGCGGCGATGCGCCGCGCGTCACTGCGCGAAACGTCGAGCAGCACCATCAGGTTGACGAACTGCCCGATGGCGAGCGGGCGCGAGGCGAGCGCATCGGGGGCGGTGCCGGTGGCGAGGCTGTTGAGGTTGAAGCAGTTGCCGCCGTCGACGACCCGGGCGCGCGCCGTGCCGGCGGGGAGTGGCAGGGTGATGGTCCGCCCCTGCCAGCCGCCGGCGAGCGTGGTGCGGTTCGGTGAGGATGCGAGCAGATCGTCGATGCGCACGCTGACGAGCTGTTCGCCGACCTCGGCAAAGCCGCGCGCGGCTTCGAGGCCGGTGGCGTTGCCGGTGAGCATCGTGGCGAGGCGCAAGCGGTCGAAAACGCCGACGGCGATGGCGCCCATCACGCCGACGAGGATGAGGACGGTGAGAAGGGCGGCGCCGGCTTCGCCGTTGGGACCCTTCATCGCACCGCCCCCGGGCCGACGAGGAACGCCTGGTGCAGCGGCGGCAGGCCGGTCGCGGTGATGTCGATCGCCACGGCATCGGGCAGGCTGTCGCTGCTCGCCGGGTCCCAGCGCTCCTGCCATTGCCCGGCGCTGTGGAAGCGTAATTCAAGCGCTGTCACGTCCGACAGCAGCACCGCCGGCGGATAGGGTGCCGCACCATCGACCAACGGCCAGGCGCGGCGTTCGAGCCGGCCGGCGACGAGGCGGTATTCGACGCGCTGCAACGATGCGCGCGCCGCGCCGCCATCATTGCGCCAGCCGCGCCGCACCAGCGTCAGCAGGGCATCGCCTTCACGGCCGACCAGCGCCGGGCGCGCGATGCCACGATCATCGCGCCACGGCCGCGCCGCCGCCTGCCCGAGATCGGCGGCAAGCAGCGCGCGGGTGCGGGTGACGGCGGCGAGCGTATCGAGCCGCTCCCCGGTACGGCCGCGCGCATCGACGGCGAAGCTGAGCAGCGCCGCCGCCGCCGCCGAAAGCAGCGCGAACAACAGGATGGCGATAAGCAATTCGACCAGCGTGAAGCCGGCGTCGCGGGGGGTAACCTGCCTCATGCCGCGCGCCGCACGACGGTGAGCGCCGCCGCCGTGCTGCCATCGGGGCCCGCGACGCGGATCTCGATGCGTTGCAGGCGCGGATCGGGGGTGCGCAGCGTGTCGCGCGTCCAGCGCCAGTCGCGGCCCCCGTTGCGTTCCACGCCGCTGGCGCTGCCGAAGGCGGGGGGCAGCGCGGCGACCATCACCTCGACCGCCTGATTGCGCGCCACGATCGCCGCCAGTGTCTTGTCATCGAGCCGCGCTGCCGTGCCCAGCGCCGAGCCCTGAAGACGCAGCAGCGCCAGCGCCGCCAGGCTGAAGATCGCCAGCGCGACGAGCACTTCGACCAGGGTGAAGCCCTGCTCGGCGGGCGCGTTACGGCGCATCGACGCGCACCTGGCCGGTATTGCCGACCGTCACGACGCTGCTGGCGCCGTCGCGGCGCAGGATGATCTGGGCCGGCGTGGCAAGGCCGGTGGCATCGAAGACCAGCGCTGCGCCGCCTTCGACCGCGGCCGTGGCCGCAACACCGGGACGCCAGCGCTGCGGCGCCAGCGCGCGTTCGGCCAGCGGTGCCCAGGTTTCCCCGCGGCGCTGCTGAAAGCCATAGCCCGCCGCATCGAAGCGCACGCCGATGTCCTGCCCGCCGATGATCGCCAGATCGCGCGCCGCGACCAGCCGTGCCGCCAGCGCCGTGCCATCATCGGCGAGCTTGCCGCGCGGATCGGGCAGGGTAAGCACCACCGTCGCCGCCATCAGCCCGATGACGACGAGCACGACCAGCAGCTCGACCAGCGTGAAGCCGGCGTTAGCCAGGGCTTGGCGCGGATTACTTCCAGTTGCCGATATCGGCATTTTCGCCTGTCCCGCCGGGCGCGCCATCGGCACCGAGCGAATAAATGTCGAAGGCGCCGTGCTGCCCGGGCAGGGCGTATTGATAGGGCTTGCCCCAGGGATCGTCGGGCAGGCGCTTGAGATAGCCACCGCGGCGATAGCGATCGGGCTGCGCCACCCCGGCGGGCGGAGTCTGCAGCGCTGCCAGGCCTTCTTCGGCGCGCGGGTAGGTGAACATGTCGAGCCGGTACATCTCCAGCCCCTGTTCGATCAGCGCGATATCGGCCCGGGCCTTTTCGACCATCGCCTTGTCGCGCGTCGGCAGCACGTTGACGATGACGACGGTCGCCAGCAACCCGATGATGACGATGACGACCATCAGTTCGACAAGGGTGAAGCCGTTTTCGTTTTCGGGAGCCGAGTAATCAGGGGCCATGTTCATCCTCACTGGGCGGCAAGCGTGTCGAGTTGCAGGATCGGCAGCAGGATCGACAGCACGATGGCGGCAACGACGCCGCCCATCACGATGATCACGCCGGGTTCGAGCAGCGACAACAGGGTAGCGGTAAAGGTATCGAATTCGCGTTCGAGATAGTCGGCGGCGCGTTCGAGCATCAGGTCGAGCCGTCCCGAGCTTTCGCCGCCGGCGGCCATATAGACCAGCAGTGGCGGGAACACCCCCGATTTGCGCAGCGCTGCCGACAGGCTGCCGCCTTCGCGGATGGCGGTGACGATGTCTTCGGATGCCCGGCGCAGGGCGCGGTTGTTGACCGTCGCGGTGGTCAGCGCCAGCCCTTCGATGATCGGCAGCCGGCTGGCGACCATGGTGGCGAGGGTGCGCGCCAGCCGCGCAGCGTGGAGATCGCGCAGCAACCGGCCGAAGAAGGGCAGGCGCAGCAGCCACGAATCGAAGCGGTAGCGGAAGCTTTCGTCCTGCATGGCGCGGTTGAACAGGAACACGCCGGCGATGCCGCCAAGGAGCAACAACCACCAGAAGGCGGCGAGGAAGGCCGAAATGGCGATGACGATGCGGGTCAGCAGCGGCAGCGCCTGGCCGATATCTTCGAACTGTTCGACGACACGCGGCACGACGAAGATCATCAGTGCGATGACAACGAAGGTCGCGACCACCGCCAGCGCCGCCGGATAGGCGATGGCGGCGATGACCTTGCCGCGCACCGTGGCCTGGCGTTCCTGGAGATCGGCGAGGCGTTCGAGGATTTCGGGAAGCGAGCCGGCGCTTTCCCCCGCCGCGACCATGGCGCGGTAGAGCGGCGGGAAGCTGCCGGGTTCCAATGCCATCGCGTCCGACAGGCGGCGGCCCTCCACCACGCCGGTGTGGACGCGGCCGAGGATGCGCTGGACATGCGGTTTTTCGGTCTGGCGGACGATGGTGCGCAGGGTTTCCTCGAGCGGTGCGACCTGCACCAGCGTCGCGACCTGGCGGGTGAAGAGCGTCAGCTGCTTGACGTTGAGCTTGCGGGTAAGGCCCGTGGTGGCGAGCGGCGTGCCGCGCGACCGCGGGCCGGCACTGTCGAGCTTCGTCGCAAACAGTTTCTGCTTGAGCAGCGCGGCGCGCGCCGCGTCGCTGTCGGCGGCTTCGATACGGCCCTGGCGCTCGCGCCCGGCCATGTCGATGGCGCGATAGGCGAACTCAGCCATCGAGGCCGCCGCCGCGCATGACGCGCACGGCTTCCTCCGGCGTGGTGGTGCCGGCCTGCACGAGGCCGCGCGCCGCGGCGGCAAGCGGCGGCGACACCGCGCTCATTTCGGCGATAATGGCGCTTTCATCGCCGCCATCGAGGATCAGCCGGCGGATCGTGTCGGTGATGCGCACCGCTTCGAACACCCCGACCCGGCCCTTGAAGCCCGTGCCGTTGCAGGCGTCGCAGCCGCCGGGTTCCCAATAGCGCGTGCCGACCGCGACGCCGATCAGCGCGGCAATAGCGGCGTCGGCCGAATGTTCGACGCGGCAGGCCGGGCACAGCCTGCGCACCAGCCGTTGGGCGATGACGGCGCGCAGGGTGGAGGCGAGCAGGAAGGGCTCGATCCCCATGTCACGCAGCCGGGTGATGGCGCCGGCGGCGTCGTTGGTGTGCACCGATGACAGCACGAGATGCCCGGTCAGCGACGCCTGGATGGCGATTTCGGCGGTTTCGCTGTCGCGGATTTCGCCGACCATCACCGTATCGGGGTCCTGCCGCAGGATGGCGCGCAGGCCGGCGGCGAACGACAGCCCGACCTTGGCGTTGACTTGCGTCTGTCCCACCCCATCCACGGCATATTCGACGGGGTCCTCGACGGTCAGGATGTTGCGGCTGCCGTCGTTGAGCAGGCGCAGCCCGGCATAAAGCGAGGTCGTCTTGCCCGAACCCGTCGGCCCGGTGTTGAGGACGATGCCATTGGGCTCGGCGAGCGCGGCCCGAAACAGCGTGTCGATGGCCGGCGGCATGCCGAGCGCGGTCATGTCGATGCCGGCATTGTCCTTGTCGAGCAGGCGCAGCACGACGCGTTCGCCGCCGCGGCTGGGCAGGGTGGAGACGCGGACATCAAGGCTCTTGCCGCCGAGCGTCAGCCCGATGCGGCCATCCTGCGGCAGGCGGCGCTCGGCAATGTCGAGCCGCGCCATCACCTTGATGCGGCTGACGACCATCGCGGCGACATTGGCGGGCAGGCGGTGGCGCTCGCTGAGCTGGCCATCGGCGCGCATGCGGACGATCAGTGCGCTTTCATAAGGCTCGAGATGGATGTCCGACACGCCCTGGCGCGCTGCTTCGGCGATCAGGCCGTTGATGAGTCGGATGATCGGCGCTTCGTCCTGGGTGTCGAGCAGGTCTTCGGCCGACGGAATATTGTCGACGAGCAGTCCGAGCGTGTCGTCGGCGTTCATGCTGGCGCCGGCGGTGAAGCCTTCGAGGGCGTAATTGTCGGATAGCAGCCGGTCGAACTGCGCCGGATCGACCGCGACGATGCGGATCGGCCGCCCGACCATGCGGCGCACTTCGGCGAGCACCCGCACATCATCGCCCTGTCGCAGCCCGATGGCGACGCCGTTGTCGCTCGCTCCGGTGACCACCACGCCGAATTTCTTGGCAAAAGGGTAGGGCAGCAGCGGCAGGGCTTCAGCAGCGGGGGCGATGCTGTCGGTCATGGCGCTTTGGGGACAGGCAGGGTTGGCGGTACGGGCAGCGCCGGAGGAGCGGTGCGCAGATAGTCACGCACCAGCGCATCGAGCGAGGTCACGTCGCTGCCGCCACGCTCGATATCGGCCTGGCGGACATAATCATAGCGTTCGGCGGCGAGTCGCTGCGCATCGGCGGCGCTGCGCACGATGGTCGGGCGGATGAACACCATCA
The DNA here is from genome assembly GCA_031426015.1 of Alphaproteobacteria bacterium. GTDB lineage: Bacteria > Pseudomonadota > Alphaproteobacteria > Sphingomonadales > Sphingomonadaceae > Sandarakinorhabdus. Next base: position 7,015 of record JANPKK010000073.1, on the reverse strand, counting down.
GATTGGTCTTGGTCTTGCTGCGGGAGCGCGACTTGAACAGCTCGCCAAGGCCCGGAATGTCGCCGAGCAGCGGCACTTTTTCGATGGTATTGCGCTCGTTTTCGTCGATGAGGCCGCCCAAGGCGATGATCTGGCCATCATCGACGGTCACTGTCGTGGTGATCTCGCGCTTGTTGAGGACGAGTTCGGGGGAGGCTGCCGATACCGGCCCGGCGATGGAGCTGACTTCCTGGCGGATGGCGAGCTTGATGGTGCCGCCGGCGTTGATTTGCGGTTTTACATCGAGCTGAATGCCGACATTCTGGCGCTGGATGGTGCGAAAGGCATTGTCGAAATTGTTGCTGAGCGCTTCGCCGGTCGAGATCGGCACGTCCTGGCCGACGAGGATTTTCGCCTGCTGGTTGTCGAGCGTCATGATCGACGGCGTCGACAGCACTTTCGAGGCGGTGTCGGACTTCACGGCATTGATGACGAAGCCGAAGATGGCGTTGTTGCCGAGGTTGCCGCCGAAACCGAAGGTGCCGCCGGTGGCGCCGAGCAGGGTCTGCACCGCGGCATCGCGTAGCGCCGTTGTCGTCGTCGAGCCGGGATCGAGCTTTTCGCCCGCCACCGCGCCGGCGACGGTGAGCAGATTGGGCGCGGCGTTGCTGTAGTTGGTCACCGAGAACGGAATGTTGCTGCCGCCGGTGCCGCTCAGCAGGAACTGCACGCCGAGGCGTTTCGCGGCGACATCGGAGATTTCGACGATGATGGCTTCGACCAGCACCTGTTCGCGGCGGGTATCGAGTTGACGCACCACCTCGCCCAATTGCCGCTGCACATCGGCCGGCGCCGAAATAATGATGGCATTGGCGCCTTCGTAGCGCGCGATAACCGCCTGGCCGCGGCCGATGGTGGCGCCGGGGATCTGCACGGCGGGGCCGCTCGATTGGGCGGCGCTTACCTGCTGCTGGTTGCCGAAGGGGTTTTGCGCATTGGCCTGGTTGCCCATGCTGCTGCTGAAGCCGGTCGTGCTGCTCGCGACCGCGCTCGGCGTCAGGCCGACGAGCTGCTGGAGCACCGGCATCAGCTTTTCGGCATCGGCATGGGCGAGGAAGATGACGCGGACATCGGCCCCGGCCGCCGCCCGACGGTCGAGGTCGAGCACGGTTTCGGCAAGCCGCGCCACGGCCGTGGCGTCACCGCGCAAGGCAACCGCATTGGAACTGTCGATGGCGACGATCGAGACGCCGGGGCCGCTTCCGGGAGTGGCACCGCCCTGGGCCGCGCCGGGTCCCCCGGTCAATTGCCCCAGCGAAGCGGCGATTTCGCGCGCGCCGGCATTTTTCAGGGCGATCACCCGCACCGTCGCGCGATCGCGGTCGACCTGGCGGACCAGCGCACGGACACGGGCGACATTATCGGCATAATCGGCGACGATGATGGCGTTGCCGGTGCGGTTGGCGGTCAATTGGCCTTCGCGGCTGACCAGCGGGCGCAGTGTTTCGACCGCGGACGCGGCATCGATCGAATTGAGCCGGATGACTTCGGTGACGAAGCGGTCGCGGCCGGTGCCCGGCCCGCCCGGCTGGGTGGCGGCGCCATCGACCGGCGTAATGCGAAACGCCCCGCCGGCGGCGGGCTGCACAACGAGGCCATTGGCGCGCAGGGTCGACAGGAACAGCTCGAAATAGGCTTCGCGGCCGAGCGGGCGTTCGGAAACGACCGACACCTTGCCCTGCACCCGCGGGTCGATGATGAAGGTGCGCCCGGTGGCGCGCGCCACGTCCTGGATATAGGCCCGCACATCAGCATCGCGCAGATTGACCGTCTGTTGCGCGATCACGGGCGTCGTCAACGCCCCGAGCAGCGCCACCCCGGCAAGAAACCCATGCTTCCAGACTGTCACGTGCGGTTCCCGATCTGCAGGTTTACGCGGCTGCCGGCGCGTTCGACGGTGATGCCGACGCCGCCGGCATCGAGCCGCCGGGTCAGTGCGCCCGGGTCGGAGATGCTCGCCACCGGCGCGCCATCGACGCTGACCAGTACGTCGCCGGGTTGCAAGCCGGCGGCGAGAAAGGCGGTGCCCGAGCCCTTGGGGGTGAGCACATAGCCGGTGATCGCGGTGCCCTGCAGCCGCGGCGTGACAAGGATATCGGCGGCAAGGCGCGCCTGATTGACCACGCCCGCGCTTTCCGGCGTCACCGGTGCGCTGCCGGATGACTGATCAAGAAACAGGCTTTCACGGCGGCCACCGCTGTCGATTGTCACGGAATCGAAGCTGACCGCGGTCAACCGCACCCCGGGGCTGATCTCGTCGCCGACGGCATAGCTCGATTGCACCCCGTCGCTGGTGCCGATGATCGCCGAGCCGCGCCCCGACACCGTATCGACGCGGGTGCCGAGCAGGGTAAGGCCAAGGCTCGATACCTCGGTGGCGGCATCGGCTGCCTGGCGGAAGAAGGGATCGAAGCTGCCGATGATGCTGGTGTCGGGTGCCACGAGGCTGCGCTGCGGCTGCCAGTTGCCGACCGGATCAACCGGCGTGACGATCGCCCAGGCGAGCCTCGCCAGCGCCACCCCGAGGACGCCCAGCAGCGCGAATTCGAGCGTCGTCAGCAGCGGCCCGGGCGCGATGCCCCCGGCCAGCCGGTCCGCCTGTCGTTTCATCGCATCCCGCATTATGACGTCATGGCTCCCAGCATCCTTCGCCCTAGAGCCGGGCGATGACAGATTCGTGACGATTTGACGACAAAGCTTGCACCAACACGGCGGCCGGGGCCAGTGGCGGGAAGGCCGCCCGGCGCATGTCTTGACATTTTCTTGCCGAACCGCGATATGCGCCTCGGCTTCAGCGCGGACATTTTTCGCTGCCAACGCCGGGTGCGTGATCGGGCAACGTCTTTGTGACACCGCCCCAGACCCGGATGTTCAGAGGCCAGCCCCAAGGGCCACCCCATCACGCGGGTTGTCAAAACCCGCTCGTCCTGTCGCCCGCGAAGGCCGCAGGCAGCCACGCGAGTTTGTCGCGTGCCCGATTCCAGAGACCATAAATGACCTATTTTACCGATTTCGGCCTTGCCGAACCGCTCGCCCGTGCGCTCGCCGACAAGGGCTATACCGAACCGACCCCGATCCAGGTCCAGGCTATCCCGCCCGTGCTCGAAGGCCATGACCTGTGCGGCATCGCCCAAACCGGCACCGGCAAGACCGCGGCGTTCGCGCTGCCGATCCTGCATCGCCTCGCCGCCAACCCCAAGCATCGCCTGAAATACGCCACCCGCACGCTGGTGCTGGCGCCGACGCGCGAGCTGGTGTCGCAGATCGCCCAGTCGTTCACCGATTACGGCAAGTACATGAAGCTGACGGTCACCACGGTGTTCGGCGGCGTGCCGATCCCGCGGCAGGAACGCGCCATGAGCAGCGGCGTCGATGTCGTCGTCGCCACCCCGGGCCGCTTGCTCGATCTCGTCGAACGCGGTGCCATCGATCTCAAGCTCGTCGAAATCCTGGTTCTCGACGAAGCCGACCAGATGCTCGATCTGGGGTTCATCCATGATCTGCGCCGCATCGTCGGCCTGCTGCCGCGCAAGCGCCAGACCCTGTTCTTTTCGGCGACCATGCCGAAAGCCATCGAGGAACTGGCGGCCAAGTACCTGACCAACCCCGTCAAGGTCTCGGTCAAGCCCGCCGCGACCACCGCGGAGCGCGTCGAGCAGGCGGTCATCCACGTCAACCAGGCCGAAAAGCCGGCGCTGTTGCAGCTCGTGCTCAAGGACAAGTCGATCGATCGTGCGCTGGTGTTCAGCCGCACCAAGCATGGCGCCGACCGCGTCGTGCGCCAGCTCGGCAATGCCGGGATCGTTGCTGAAGCGATCCATGGCAACAAGAGCCAGCCGCAGCGCGAACGCGCGCTCGCCAACTTCAAGGCCGGCACCTGCCGGGTGCTGGTGGCGACCGATATCGCGGCGCGCGGTATCGACGTGACCGGCGTTTCGCATGTCATCAACTATGAACTGCCCAATGTGCCGGAATCCTATGTCCACCGCATCGGGCGCACCGCGCGCGCCGGCGCCGATGGCCAGGCGATTGCGTTTTGTGCCGAGGACGAACGGCCGTTCCTGCGCGATATCGAAAAGCTGATCCGCCAGAAGATCACCGTGCTGGCGCTGCCCGCCGATTTCCGCGCTGCCGTTGTCGCCGCGCAGAAGATCGAGCGTGCCGCGCCGCCTGCACCGCGTGAGGAAGAACGCCGCGATTTCGCCCGTCGCGCCCCGGGTGGCGGCCGCCCGGGCCGCGATCCGCGTGCCAAGGTGACCCCGCATCGCGGCCAGGGTGGCCCGCGTAACGGAAATGGCGCCGGTGGTAATGCTGGTGGTGGTGCCGGCGGCAACCGCGAAGGCGGTCGCGGTGCCGGTGGCGGCGGCGGCGGTTATCGCGGCGGCCGCTGATCGAAACGAAGAAGGGGCGGTGGCGCAAACCACCGCCCCTTTTTTTCAGGCTTCTTCCTCGAACGTCAGCGCGACATCGGCATTGGCCGACAGCCGCACGACCTTGCCTTCGACGCCGGCGACCAGCCCGCGCGAAATGCGGTGGACATGGCCTTTGTGGGCGCCTGCGGTGGCGGGTACCAGCGTGATGTGATGCGCTTCGACGCTGTCGACCGTGCCAATGGGGCCGCCGTCGGCGCCGATGATCTGCATCTGCGGCTGAATGTCGTGGCTCATGCGCGTTCTCCTGTGGGTTCGTGACGCTCAACGCATGGCGCGGGGTTCCGCTGCGCCCGGCTTGCCTCTATTGCTGCTCGGGCATGTGGACGATCGATCTCAACGCCGATCTCGGCGAAGGCTATGGCCCCTGGACGATGGGCGATGACGCCGCGATGCTGGGGCTCGTTTCCAGCGCCAATGTCGCCTGTGGCGGCCATGCCAGCGACCCCGACACGATGGCGCGGACACTGCAACTGGCCAGGGCACACGGTGTCGTCACCGGGGCGCACCCGAGTTACCCCGACAAGGAAGGCTTCGGCCGCCGCCGCCTCGCCGCAACGCCGGCAGAGATCGAGCGCTTCACCGCCGCGCAGATCGGCGCGCTGATTGCCATCGGCCGGCTTGTCGGGCAACCGATCGATTATGTGAAACCGCACGGCGCGCTCGCCAATGTCGCGGCCGAGGAGGCGCCGGTGGCCGAAGCGATCGTCCGCGCCGCCCATGCCGTCGATCCGCGGTTGGCCATCCTCGCCATTTCAGGGACGATGCTCGAACAGGTGGCCCGCGCCCGCGGCCTGACGGTGTTCAGCGAGATTTTCGCCGATCGCGGTTATACACCCAAGGGTCTATTGGTGCCGCGCAACGAGCCCGGGGCGATGATTCACGATCCCGCAGCGGCGCTCGATCGCCTGCTCGGCTTTTTCCAGAATCGCCAGATGCCGGCGGTGGGGGGCGACCCGGTGACGCTGGCGGCGCATTCGGTGTGCATCCATGGTGACAGCCCCGATGCCGTGACGATGGCGCGGTATATCCGCAGCGGCTTCACGACGCGCGGGATCGGCATCGCGCCGTTCATCGCGCGCGGCTGATGCAGGCACCCGCCTGCAAGCCGGTCGGCGACAGCGGCGTGCTGCTCGAATTCGGTGATGCGATCGATCCGGCGGTGTTCGATCGCATCCTGGCGCTCGATGCGGCGCTGGCCGCCGACCCGCCGCCGGGGCTGCTTGAAACCGTGCCGGCCTATGTGACGCTGTTGCTGGTCTATGATCCGCTCGTTACCGATTTCGCGGCGGTGGCAGAGGCGGCATTGGCGCTGGCCGGGCAGGGCGGTGCCACCCGTCCCGCCGGGCGCGACCATGTCATCCCGATGTGCAGCGATGCCGATCTGGCGCCCGATCTGGCGGACGTGGCGGCGCAGACCGGCCTCGCGCCCGACGCTGTCATCGCCGCGCATCTGGCTGCCGATTATCGCGTCTACATGGTCGGCTTCGCGCCCGGCTATGCCTATATGGACGGCGTTCCCGCGGCGCTGCGATTGCCGCGCAAGGCGGTGCCGGTGCGGTCGCGGCCCATTGGCACGGTGATGATTGCCGGCGGGCAGTGCCTCATCACCACGCTGCCGATGCCGACCGGCTGGTGGGTGATCGGCCAGACCCGCACCCCGGTGCTGCGGCTGGACGACCCCGAGCCGTTCCTGCTGCAGCCCGGTGACCGGGTGCGCTTCCGCGCCGTTGCCCGCGCCGAATTCGACGCCGGCTGATGGCGCGCTGTGTCATTGTCGTCGAACAGGCCGGGCCGCTGACGACGCTGCAGGATGCTGGGCGCTTCGGTCATCTCCGCCACGGCGTCACCTGGTCGGGGCCGATCGACCGCACCGCCTTTGCGGGCGCGCATGCGGCGCTGGGAAATGCCGCCGGCACGGTGGTCGAACTGTCGCACGGCGGCATCACGCTGCGCTGTGTCGAGGGCGAGGCGGGCTTTGCGCTCACCGGTGGCGATTTCACCGCGCGGCTCGATGGCGCGGCGCTCGGCGGCTGGACGACGGGCACGCTGCGCGCCGGGCAGCGGCTGCAGGTGCGCGACGGCGGCGGCAGCAACTGGGCGGTGCTGGGCTTTGCCGGGACGATCGATTGCCCGCACTGGCTTGGCAGTGCCGCGACGCTGGCGCTCGCCGGGCTCGGCGGTGGCCGGTTGGCGGCCGGTGACCGGCTGGTGATCGAGGCGCGGGCGCCGGGCGAGATGCGGTCGTTGCCATTACCCTCGATCGCCACCGGCCCGATCCGCGTCGTCATGGGGCCGCAGGCGGATTACTTTCCGGCCGAAGCGCAGGCGGCGCTGCTCGAACAGCCCTTCCACATCGCCCCGGCGTTCGACCGCATGGGGGTGGTGCTTGCTGGCCCGGCGCTGGTGCCGACCGCGGTGACGATGCTGTCCGCCCCGCTGCTGCGCGGCGCGGTGCAGGTCAATGGCGCCGGCACCGCGACGGTGCTGCTCGCCGATCACCAGACGACCGCGGGCTATCCGCGCATCGCGACGGTGATCGGCGC
>JANPKK010000072.1:0-27804 GCA_031426015.1 Alphaproteobacteria bacterium | reverse complement strand
CTGGACCTCGACTCGAACGCCGTCGATCGTCAGCGCCTCATCAGTGGCGATCTCGCGTGTGGGCGGAATCAGCGTGACCGTGCCGCCCGCGCCGCGCGGACCGATGCCGGTGCCGATATGGCCGCGCGGACCCGAGGGCAGATTGTTGCCGAACATGTAGCGCGCCCGCCTCGCCATCGCGGGACCGGCGATCACGTTCTCGCTGAGCGCATGCTCCATGAAGCCCGCCGGCGCATAGATCGCGACCCGCCCCGCCTCGACCTCGGCCTCGTCGACGATCCCGCGCACGCCGCCGAAATGGTCGACATGGCTGTGCGTGTAGACGACCGCGGCAACGGGCCGCTGGCCGAGATGCTTGCCGACCAATGCCATCGCCGCACGTGCCGCCTCGGCCGTGGTGAGCGGATCGATGACGATCCAGCCAGTCTTGCCGGCAATGACGGTCAGGTTCGACAGGTCGAAGCCGCGCACCTGCCAGATGCCGTCGCGGACCTGGAACAGGCCGTGCTTTGCCAGCAGCGTCGCGTTGCGCCACAGGCTGGGGTTGACCGTGGCAGGCGCCGGGCCGGTGAAGACAGCATCTTCCGAAAGGTCGCGGATGACGGCGCCATTCTTGTCACGAATGATTGGATCGGCGAGCGTGCCGACGAAGCCGCGTCCGGCGAAATCGAAATCCTGCCTGTCGTCCCAGTTCAGCTTTGCCGCGAGCGCGGCATTGTCGGCGATGGTCGCCGGGGACGCTGTTGGCGCGGCGGCGAGCGGCGCGGCCAGCAGGGCGAGGAGCGGCAGGAGGAGCTTGATCATGCGCCAGCCTAACCCGGTTTGTGGCAGAAACAATGTCGTTTCCGGCGCAATTCAGTGCCGGCGCAGGATCACCGACTGGCTGGCGGTGGCAAGCAAGGCGCCATCCTGGGCAAACAGATGCACCCGGCCATGGACGAAACCCTGCGACGCGGCATGGATGCGGATATCGGCAAGCACCCATTCGGTCGCCGCCGCCTTGGCAAAGCGGATGGTGTTATCAAGGCTGTTGCCCCCCGCCGCGCTGCCCATGGCGCTGCCGATGCCCGAGGGCAGGAAATCGGCGATTACCGCCAGCATGATGCGATCGACGGTCTGCGCCGGGTCGGACGGCCGCACCCACAGCCGGGCGACGCCATCGACGCTTGGCCCGCCTTCGCTGCGCGCCGCGCCGAAGCGCCCGGCGGCGACGCGCTTTTCGAAACTGGCGTTGAGATCATCGGGACGGCGCACCCAGTCATATTCCATGCGCGGGCAATCGGCGGGGGCCGGCACCTCGGGCATCGCCGCCCATTGCGCCTCGGGCTGGTCCGGCCGCGCGCCGAGCGCTGCGTTGACGGTCAGGATCTCGGTATCGCCGTTGCGGATGATGACGCGGCCCTGGCTGGTGTATTTGCCCGATACCGGCACCAGCACCTCGACATCGAGCAGCGCATCGGGCCTGGCATAGGACAGATATTGCGCCGCCGCCCACACCGTCGGCCGGCCGGTGGCGGTTTCGATCGCCGCGAGCCCGGTGGCGAGCCCGGCACCGCCGAACATGAACAGGCTGTCGGGGTGGCCGACGCAGATCTGCGGGGTCACCCGCAGCTGGAAGCGCAAGGGGTCAGCGGTCGGTTGCAGGGCAATCAGGGTCATGGCGCTTCGATGAAGGCGCGGATGCGCGCGGTAAAGCCGGGATCGGCAAGTCTGGAAATCGGCGCCGGCGGCGCGCCGCTGTCGGCGAGCAGCGCGGTGGCTCGCGCCTGCAAGTCCGCCACATCGGCGGCGACATGCAGCCCGGGGCGCGCGCCGATGCTGGCGGCGGTGGCAAGCTGGTGATCGGTGTTGTGTTCGCCCTGCGCCATCAGCCGCGGCAGCATCAGCAGCGGCTTGCCCGCCTCGATCGCCGAAATGATCGACCCCATGCCGGCATGGGCGACGAACAACCGGGCCGCCGCCACCCGATCACGATAATCGGCGACCGGCATCAGGCGCACGAAAGCCGCATGCCGGGGTTCATACTTGCCGCGGCCGATCTGGATTTCAACGGGCACTTGCGGGTGCGCCGCGGCCCAGTCGTCCATCGCCTGTACCAGGCGATCAAAGGGCATCATCGACCCGACCGAAACGAACACGCCCCCAGGAACAGACATTACAGCACGCTGCCCCAATGGTCGACTCCCGGCGCCGCAAGCTGCGGCCATTGCGTGATAACCTGGCTCGCCACCTTGCCGGCGTGGCGGCCCGAACCCGACAGGATTTCGGAATTGGCGATACTGTCGACCCACAAGGTGCGGACGCCGAACGGCTTGACCAGCGCCAGCGCCAGCAGCGGCGGCAGCGCGCCTGTCGTGATGATGACCTGCGGGCGGACCTTGAGCAGGATTACGCCCACGTCCCACAGCGTCAGCGGCAGCCGCCACCAATCGGCACGGCTCACATCGCGAAAGGTCAGCAGCGGTGCCGGCGCGACATCGACGGCAGAAGCGGCATGGACGGTCGCATAGGTGACGCGATGGCCCTCCCAGGCGGCACGCAGGCGCAGCAGCTGGACGAAATGCCCACCGCCCGATGCGATCGCGAGAATGCGTTTGTTTCCGGTCACATCGCCCCGCCAACCTGTGTCCGGCTCTAGTCCCGACGCAGGCTCCGCCTGTCAAGCGGCGATCTGGGTCAACCCCTGCATCGCCTGCATGGCGAGTGTGTAGCTGTGCTTGCGGCTGGCATGGTCGTGGAGGATATTGACCAGCATCACTTCATCGGCGCGATATTCGGCAGCGGCGGCGATGAGCCCGGCGCGCACGGTTTCGGGCGACCCTGCCACCACCCGGCGGCCGGCGCGCGGCGCCGAGATCTCGGGCCGGTCGGCGAGCCAGCGCAGCGCCGTATCGGGGTCGGGAACCGCAATCGAGCGACCCATCAACAGATGTGCGAACATCATCCGCGACGGCGCCGCCAGCCGCTGTGCCTCGGCATTGGTTTCGGCGACGACGGTCCAGATCGCGACCATCACTTTCGGTGTGTCTCCGGCATGCCGCGGCCGGAAACGGGTGCGGTAATCGGCAGCGACGCCGGCGCCGGTGGCACTGATGAAATCGGCAAAGCAATAGGGCAGCCCCAGGTCACCCGCGAACCCCGCACTGTCGGGCGACGAGCCGAGCACCCAGGGCTCGGGCGCGTGCGGCAGGCCGGGCAGGGTGGCGGCATAGGGCGCGAACGGGTGGTCGGCGGGCAGCGTGTTTTCGAGATAACCGATCAGTTCCGCCAACTGGTTGGGGAAATCATTCGGCGGATATTGCCGCCGGTCGCGCTGCAACGCCACCGAGGTGCGCTGGTCGCTGCCCGGCGCGCGGCCGAGCCCGAGGTCGATGCGGTCGGGATACAGCCCGGCGAGCAGGCTGAACTGTTCGGCGACTTTCAAGGGCGAATAGTGCGGCAGCATCACCCCGCCCGAACCGATGCGCATCCGGCTCGTCGCCGCCGCGACCGCGCCGATGAGGATTTCGGGCGCCGACCCGGCCAGCGCCGGCGAGGCATGATGTTCGGCGAGCCAATAGCGATGATAGCCCAGCGCTTCGCAATGCTTGGCCAGATCGATGCTGTTGGCCAGCGCCGCCGCCGGGGTTGTGCCGGCCGCGATCGGCGTCTGGTCGAGAACCGACAGGATCACCAGCGTACGCCCAGCCGTTTGCGCGAAGGGCGCTGCGGCAGTTCGGCCAAAATGGCGCGACGCTCGGCCTCGCTCGCCAGCGGCCAGTGGGTGATTTCATCGACGGTGCGGCGGCAGCCTTCGCAGAAGCCCGAGCGCCGCTCGATCCGGCAGACGTTGGTGCAGGGGGATGCCACAGTCATTTCTGTCGCGCCGCCTTGATGACGAGATAGAGCAGCAGGCCGACCGGCCCGGCGAGCAATGTCAGCGCCAGGCAGCCGAGCAGCAGCCAGTGCGGCACGCGCGACGCCGGGGCGTTCTCGGCCTCCCACGCGCCGGTGAACAGGTCGAAGGCCAGATAATGCACCCAGCCCGCCAGCAGCGCCTGCGGGCTGCCGAGCAGCACGCGCACCCCGGCCAGGCTGTTGAAACTGGCGCCTTCGGGCATGCCGCCGCCGCTGATCAGCCCGGTGACGAGGAACGCGGCATAGGCGCCGCACAGGATCGCCGCGATCAACCGCGCGGCAAACACCATGGCGCCGCGCTGCACCGGGGCCAGCGCCAGTGCCAGCCAGCCGACCAGCGCCGCCGCGCTGGCGAGCGAAAAGAGTTTCTCGAGGGGCATCGGATCCACGCTGGCGACAGCCGCGCGTTGCGTCAAGCCGCGCCGCGCCGCTATGGACAAGCCAGGCAAGGGGAAATCGCATAGTGGCCGCACACGAAACCGACATCGTCATCATCGGCGGCGGCCATAACGGCCTGGTTTGCGCCGCCTATCTCGCCGCCGCCGGCCTGCAGGTAACGGTGCTCGAACGCCGCGGCGTCACTGGCGGCGCGGCGGTGACCGAGGAATTCCACCCGGGGTTCCGCAATTCGGTGGCGAGTTATACCGTCTCGCTGCTCAACCCGCGGGTCATGGCCGATCTCGAACTGGCCAGGCATGGCCTGCGTATCGTCAACCGCCCCTATTCGAACTTCCTGCCCAGCGAGGATGGCCGCTATCTGTTGACCGGCGGCGGCGGCACCGAGGCCGAAGTCGCGAAATTCTCGCCCAAGGACGCCGCCGCGCTGCCGGCCTATGAAGCGCAGCTCGAAACCATCGCCGATCTGCTGCGCGACCTGGTACTCGAAGCGCCGCCGAACCTGACCAGCGGCGGCTGGCGCGACGCGATCCCCGAACTGCTCGGCGCGGCGCGGCTCGGCAACCGGTTGCGGCGGCTGACGATGGACGAACGCCGGGTGTTGCTCGAACTGTTCGCAACGTCGGCGGGCGAATTTCTCGATGGCTGGTTCGAATCGGACCCGATCAAGGCGGTGCTCGGCTTCGATGGCATCGTCGGCAATTACGCCTCGCCCTATGCCGCCGGCTCGGCCTATGTGCTGCTCCACCATGTCTTTGGCGAGGTGAATGGCGTCAAGGGCGCCTGGGGCCATGCCATCGGCGGCATGGGGGCGATCACCCAGGCCATGACCCGGGCCTGCGAAGCGCGCGGCGTGCGCATCCGCACCGATTGCGCCGTCGCGGAAGTGCTGGTCGAAAGCGGCCGTGCCTGCGGCGTGGTGACGGCGGCGGGGGATATCATCCGGGCCAGGCGTGTCGTTTCGAACATCCATCCCAGGCTGCTTTTCGAAAAACTGATCGATCCAGCGCACCTCGCGGCCGATTTCCGTGCCCGCATGACGCGCTACAAATCGGGCTCGGGCACCTTCCGCATGAATGTCGCGCTGTCGGCGCTGCCCAGCTTCAGCTGCCTGCCCGGCGCCGGCGCGCACCTGTCGGCCGGGATCATCCTGGCGCCGACGCTTGCCTATATGGAAACGGCGTGGATCGACGCGCGCCAGACCGGCTGGTCGAAGGCGCCGATCGTCGAGATGCTGATTCCGTCGACCCTCGATGATAGTCTTGCCCCGGCCGGGCAGCATGTCGCCAGCCTGTTCTGCCAGCATGTCGCCCCCGAACTGCCCGGCGGTGCGTCGTGGGACGATCATCGCGACACCGTCGCTGACCTGATGATCGCGACGGTCGATGCGGCGGCGCCGGGCTTTGCCGATTCGGTGCTCGGCCGCCAGATCAAATCGCCGCTCGATCTCGAACGTGATTTCGGGCTGGTCGGCGGCGACATCTTCCATGGCAAGCTGACGCTCGACCAGCTGTTCTCGGCGCGGCCGATGCTCGGCCATGGCGACTATCGCGCGCCCATCGCCGGGCTCTACATGTGCGGCGCCGGCACCCACCCCGGCGGCGGCGTGACGGGGGCGCCAGGTCACAATGCGGCGCGGGCGATTCTTCATGATATCAAGCGCCGACGGTGAGATTGTTAGTTAACCTTGCATAGCGTCGGCCGTTGCGTCACTTTGATGGTGGGGGACGTATCTTGAGATACGTGGGGGAATGAAGAATAGACTGATGTTGATCGCACAGGTCACCGATATCCATCTGGGATTTCAGCCGGACGACCCGGCTGAGCTCAACCGCAAGCGGTTCGACGATGTCGTTGCCTCGCTGCTGGCGCTCGACCCCCGCCCCGATGTGCTGCTGGCGACCGGCGACCTGACCGAACATGGCACGGTCGCTTCCTATCGCGTTTTCAAGAAGATCTGCGACGCCCTGCCCTTCCCCGTCCTCCCGGCGCTGGGCAATCACGACAATCGCGCCAATTTCCGCACCGTCTTCACCGAAGCCCCCAGCGTCGAAGGCTTTGTGCAATATGCTCATGATGCCGGGCCGGTCCGCGTCGTGGTGCTCGATACGCTCGACGAGGGCCATCACGGCGGCGCCTTCGATGCGGTCCGCGCCAACTGGCTCGACGCGACGCTGCTGGTCTCCGACAAGCCGACGATCGTCGTCCTGCACCACCCGCCGATCGAAACCGGCAATGGCTGGATGACCGAGGATCTCGATGCACCCTGGGTGCAGCGGCTCGAAGCGGTGATCAGCCGGCACCGCCATGTCATCCGCATCGTCACCGGCCATCTGCACCGCGCCATCGTCACGAGCTGGGCTGGTACGACGCTGGCGGTGTGCCCGTCATCGGGGCCGCAGGTCGCCATCGATTTTCGCGACATCGATCCCGAACACCCCGATGGCCGCGACATGATCGTTGCCGAACCCCCGGGCTATGCCCTGCACTATTGGACCGGGCGCGACCTGCTCACCCATTTCGCCGCCGGCGGTGATCACCCGGTGCTGGCGCGCTACAATGCCCGGATGCAGCCGACGGTGCGGCACATTCTGGCCGAACGCATCGGCACCAGCTGGGGGCATGGGTGAGGCGGAGTAAGCTCCGGCCTCAGACCCGCATCGGCATCAACACATAGAGCGCCCGCGAATCATCGCTTTCGCGAATCAGCGTCGGCGCGGCGGCATCGGCGAGGTGGACATCGACCTGGTCGCTGCCGACCTGGCCCAGAATGTCGAGCAGGTAGCGATAGTTGAAACCGACCTCGAATTCCGGCGACGAATATTCGGCCGGCACTTCTTCGGCGGCGGTGCCGTTTTCGGGGCTGGTGACCGACAGCGTGACCTTGTCGCGACCCAGCGCCAACTTGACGGCGCGGGTCTTTTCGGTGGTCGCGATGGCCGCGACACGGTCGACACCTTCGGACAGGCTGCGCGTGTCGATTTTCAGGATACGGTCGTTCGCGGTCGGGATGACGCGGCTGTAATCGGGGAAGGTGCCGTCGATCAGCTTCGAGGTCAGCGTTGCTTCGGGCGAGAAGCGGAAACGGATCTTCGACGTCGACAGCGAGATTTCGATCAGCGCGTCATCGGCATATTCGTCGAGGAGCTTGCGCACTTCGGCGACGCATTTGCGCGGCACGATCACGCCGGGCATCGTCGCGGCACCTTCGGGCAGGTCGAGCTCGATACGGGCGAGGCGGTGGCCATCGGTGGCGACGGCGCGCAGTTTCGGCGTCGCGCCTTCGACGGCATGGATGTAGATGCCGTTGAGATAATAGCGGGTTTCTTCGGTCGAAATCGCGAAGCGCGTGCTGTCGATCAACTCGCGCAAATCCTTCGCGGGCAGCGAGAACACCGTCGGCAATTCGGTTTCGGCGATGACCGGGAAATCGTCACGCTTCAAGGTGGCGAGGCTGAAGCGCGAACGGTTGGCGACGACAGTCATCTTGTCCCCGGCGACGGCGAGTTCGACCTGGCTGCCTTCGGACAATTTGCGGACGATATCGAACAACGTATGCGCGCTGACGGTGGTAGCGCCGTTGATGTCGATGACCGCCGGAATGGTTTCGACAACCTGGAGATCGAGATCGGTCGCCATCAGGCGCAGCCCGTCGCTGCGCGCTTCGATCAGCACGTTCGACAGGATCGGGATGGTGTTGCGGCGTTCCACCACCGACTGGATGTGCGCCAGGCATTTCAGCAGCGTCGCGCGTTCGACAGTCGCCTTCATTTACAGTCCTTGCTTGCCCGTAACGGGGGATTCACCCACGACTATAGCGTTCCTGACGCCGCGCGGTAGTGGTGAAGTTGCAGCAAACTGATACAGCGGCGCCAATTGCGGCAGCCGTCGCTTTGGGATGGCTGCCGCCGCCGCACCTGGGGATCACCGATGGACATCATTCTCGCCCGCCATGCCGAAACCGTTTTCAATGCCGCGGCGCGGATGCAGGGCCATATGGCGCACACGCCGCTGACCCGCGCCGGCATTGCCCAGGCCGAAGCGATGGGCGCGGCGCTAGCGGCGGCCGGCACGCCGGCGCTGGCGGCAGCCGGCACGCCGGCGCTGGCAGCGGCCGGCACCGCGGCAGGGCGCGACCTGTGGGTGTCGCCGTCGGGCCGCACCCAGCAGACCGCGGCGATCGTCGGCGAGCATCTGGGACGCAACTTCTTCGACTGGCGGCAGGACAAGCGCCTGCTCGAGATCGATGTCGGCGATTGGGAGGGGCGCTATTATGCCGATATCGTCGCCGAAACCGGGCCGATCGTCGATGCGGAGCGCCGGCTGTTCGCCGTACCGCCCCCCGGCGGCGAATGGTTCCCGGCGATCGCCGAGCGGCTGAGCGACTGGCTCGCCGGGCTCGATCCGGCGCGGCCGGTGCTGGCGATCAGCCATGGCATCACCGCTCGGGTGCTGCGCGGGCTGCTGGTCGGCGGCGACGACTGGCACGGCGTGCGAGTGGCCGCCGATGCGCCGCAGGGCACGGTGTTCCATATCCGTGATGGCGTGGAAAGCGTGCTGCACACCGGCTCCGGCGTCCAGGGCGTGCGGGCGGCGTAGAGGCGGTACAGTAGCCATCTCGCTCATCCCGAGCGAAGTCGAGGGACGCGCGCGACCTTCGGTCAAATCCCTCGACGTTGCTCGGGATGAGCGATCCGTTCAGATCAGACAGCAATCGACCTTAGAACGTCCCCGGCACCTCACGCTGGGCAACCCCGGGCTGGTCGGGCACCAGCAGCACGCGGCGATCGCGCGGTAGTTCGGCCCCCGCGGCGCTGCGGGCATCGGCGCTGATCGGCGTGCAGGGTTTGCCGGCGAGGAAATCGAGCGCGGCGCGGGTCGAGGCTTCGGTGGGGCTGCCCATCTGTGCCGACAGTGCGTCATCGGCGCGGCAACTGGCGGCGACTTCCCCGGCGAGGCCGTTGTAATAATCGCCGCGGCGTGCCGAATTCTGGGTGGCAAAGGCGACGATGCGCAGCCGATCATCGCACGCCGCCTGATCGCGGGCGATCTGGCCGACCGGTTTGCCGAAGGTGTTGGCGCCGATCAACGCACTCGCCGTGCCGAGATACGGCGTGAAGCTGTTGACGACGAGTTCGCTCGCCGAGGCCGAGGCGGCGGTGCCGATAAAGGCAATGCGCAGCGGCGCGATCGATTGCGCCTGGCGGTTGAAAAATTTCGTTGAGTTGTTCGATGATTTTTCGGGCCGGAAGGTGGTGAAGCTGTAAACGTCGGACGCGAGGCGGTTGTCGCCGAGCAGATCGCCCATCAGTTCGGCAGTCGAAACCAGCCCGCCGCCATTGTAGCGGAAATCGATGATGACGTCGCGGATGCCCTGCGCCTTGAAGCTGGCAAAGGCGTCGCGCAATTGCGGATCGGCGGTCGAGATGAAGGTGCGCAGATTGAGATAACCGACGCGCTTGCCGCCATCGTCGATGATGCGGGTGCCGAAGCGCGGGCTGACCGGCTGGATCGCGAAATCCGCCTTGGTCATGCTGACCACGCGGGTGCCGCCGGTATCGGTGATGCGCACCGTGCGGGTCACCCCGGCGGTCGAGGGGCCGAAAGCAGTGCTGATGCCCGCCGAGCCTTCGGCCGCGATGATCGCATCGACGCTGCGCAGATCGGCCGCCGACGTGCCGATGGCCAGGATTTCGGTGCCGCGATCGAGCCCGGCGGCAAAGGCCGGGGCATTTTCATAGGAATCGGCGACGAACACCCGCCGCGCGACGCTGTCGGTCTGCAGGCGGATACCGAAGGCCGCCGTCTGGCCCGAATTGATGAAGGCGTTTTCTTCGGCGATCGAGGTGATGAAGGTGAAGAAGCGATCGCGCCCCTGCGCCCGCGCCGTGGCGGTCAGCGCGTCGATATAGGCCGTCACGCTGGAGAAGCCGGCCGGATCGAGCGTTGCCGGCAAGGTTTCGGGGAACAGATAAAATTCGCGCAGTTGCGCCGCCGCCCAATCCTGGCGCGAGCGCAGCGAGCAGGTGCCGCCGGTGCTGGGGGTCGGTGTCGGTGATGGCGTGACGCCACTGGTGGGCGGCGCGCCGCCGCCGCCGCACGCCGACAGCAGCAGCGACAGGGTAACGAGGATGGTGGCAAGCGGCGCCCGGCGGCGCGGTGCGTTTGCTGCCGACACGAGGATCAGCCCTTGGCCCGGGGTTTGGCCTTCGCCTTCGTCTTGGCAACTGGCGCCTTGGCTGCTGGCGCCTTGGCAACCGGCGCTGCCACCGGCAGGGCCAACGGCACGGGCGGTGGTGCCAGCGCCTCTGCCGGAATCGGCGAAGCCGGCGGCGGCGGCGGCACCTTGTCGGCGGCGATCGAGGCCTTCAGGATTCGCGACGGATTTTCCGGCGGCTCGCCCTTGGCGATGGCATCGACGAATTCCATGCCGCTGATCACCCGGCCCCAGACGGTATAGGTGCGATCGAGCTTCAACACCGGCTGAAAAACGATGAAGAACTGGCTGTTGGCGGAATCGAGGCTTTGGGCGCGCGCCATCGACACCGCGCCGCGGACATGCGGCAGATCGTTGAATTCGGCAGCAAGATCGGGGAGCTTCGATCCGCCCTGGCCGGTACCGGTCGGATCACCGCCCTGCGCCATGAAGCCTTCGATGACGCGATGGAAGACCGTGCCATCGTAAAAGCCTTCGCGGGCCAGTGTCTTGACGCGTTCGACATGCTTGGGCGCCGCATCGGCGCGCATGACGATCCGCACCCGGCCGCCGGTCGACAGGTCGAGGACCAGCACATTTTCTTCGTCGATTGTCGCCAGCGATCCCGGCAGCGTCGGCGCCGGCCCCATCTTGGGCAACACCGGCGGCGCCTTCAGATCGGCCTTCGACGGGGCGCCCTGCGCATGCACGCCGCCCGACAGGCCGAGCGCCACAATGGCAACAAACGCAAAACGCGACAGATATGACATCATGATCCTCTGCGACCGGTTTCGGCCACCCTGGCGACAACGTCCGCGGCGACCCGCGGTGTGACGAATTTGCGGATATCCCCCCCGTAAACCGCGATTTCCTTGACCAGCTTCGATGCGATCGGCTGCAACGCGACATCGGCCATCAGGAACACCTGTTCGATATCGTCGTTGAGCGCGCGGTTCATGCCGGTCATCTGGAACTCATACTCGAAATCGCCGGCGCCGCGCAGCCCGCGCACGATCACGGTGGCGCCCAGCCGTTCGGCAAAGGTCATCAGCAGTTCGTCGAATTCGACGACTTCGACGCCCGCAATACCGTCGCATTCGCGCTCGACCTGGTCCTTGCGTTCGGCAAGGGTGAACATCGGCGATTTCGACGGGTTGGTCGCCACGCCGATGACCAGCCGGTCGACCAGCCGCGCGCCCCGCCGGATGATATCCATGTGCCCGAGGGTCAGCGGGTCGAAAGTGCCGGGATAGACGCCGATGCGCATGCGGCTCTCCTAACGATCGCGTTCGATGGCGAAGCGCGCGATGGCGCGCAACAGGTCGGCTTCCTCGCCGAAACCGTGCAGATGGGCGATGGCCTGATCGATCAGCATCGTCGCCTGGGTGCGCGCCTGTTCGACGCCCATCAACGAGACGAAGGTCGCCTTGCCGGCCGCGGCATCCTTGCCCACTGCCTTGCCGGCGGCTTCGGCCGAGCCTTCGACATCGAGCAGATCGTCGGCAATCTGGAAGGCCAGCCCGAGATCACGCGCATAACCGCGCAGCGGCGTGCGCTGTGCTTCGGGCACGCGGCCCATGATGGCGCCGGCTTCGAGGCAGAAACCGATCAGCGCGCCGGTCTTCAAGGCCTGCAGGCGGGTGACGCCGTTGAGATCGTACAATTCGTGCTCGGCGACAAGGTCCATCATCTGGCCGCCGCCCATGCCCGACGGTCCCGATGAAACCGCCAGTTCGGTGACGAGCTCGCACCGCGCGAACGGGTCTTCATGGGTTGCCGGATCGGCCAGGATTTCAAAGGCCAGCGCGTGCAGGCAGTCACCCGCCAGCACCGCGGTCGCTTCGTCGAAGGCCTTGTGCACCGTCGGCTTGCCGCGGCGCATGTCGTCATCGTCCATGCACGGCATGTCGTCGTGGATGAGGCTGTAGACATGGATGCATTCGATGGCGAGCGCGACCCGGAGCGCACGTTCGCGATCGACATGGAACAGGTCACAAGCGGCGATGACGAGCAGCGGCCGCATCCGCTTGCCGCCACCGATGGCGGCGTGGCGCATGGCGTTGAACAATTGTGCCCGGCTGTCGTCGGGTACCGGCAGCAGCCGGTCGAATCGCTGGTCCATGGCCTTGCCGATGGCATCGAGCGCGGGTTTCAGGCTGGTCGATGACACGTGCACGGTGGCGGCTTCCTGGGTCATTCCGGGCGGCTGGCGGGCGCCGCGGCGGGGTCAAAGGGGCGGGTGCCGATGGCGTCGCCGGCGTCATTCTGCTGGATCGCTTCGATGCGTGCCGTTGCGTCGGCGAGCTTCTTTTCGCAATGCGCCTTCAGCGCCTGGCCCTGGGTGTAGAGATTGATCGAATCTTCAAGGCTGGCCTCACCGCTTTCGAGGCGGTGGACGATGGTTTCGAGCTGCTTGAGGGCCGCTTCGAAACTCAGTTGCGCAGGGTCGATGCTATCCATGCCGCGTGTTTGAACGGGCGCGCGGACAGGGTCAAGCCGGGAGGCGGCGACGGGGCTGCGACTCTGCCGCGTGACGCGCCATGCCGGACGCGCTAGCGTGCTGGCAAAAGCTTGGGAGAGTGCCATGAATGCCGCCGTCATCGCTGCGAACGCCGCCGTTATTGCTGCCAATGCTGCCATCGCCGGCGCGACGGCGGATGCGGAAAATGCCGCTGCCTGCCAACCGACCGCCGCCACCGCCGCGGTGCTGCGCGCCCGCGGCACCCCCTATGCGCTCGAGGCGGTGACGCTGGCGGCACCCGGCCCGGGGCAGGTGCTCGTCGAAATCCGCGCCTGCGGCATCTGCCATACCGATGTCGGGGTGCAGAATTACGAACAGGGCCTGCCGCTGCCGCAGGTGCTCGGCCATGAAGGCGCTGGCATCGTGCTCGCGGTCGGCGAGGGCGTCACCAACGTCGAACGCGGCGACCATGTCGTGCTCAGCTATGCCAGTTGCGGCCATTGCGGCAATTGCGCCGACGATCATCCGCAATATTGCAGCCAGTTCATGGCGCTCAACTATGGCGGCGTGCTTTCGGATGGCCGGGTGCCAATGGAGGGCGCTGACGGCGACGTCTATGGCGGCTTTTTCGGGCAATCGAGCTTTGCCACCCACGCCATCGCCTATGCCCGCAACACCGTGAAGATCCCGCCCGACATGGATTTCGCGCTGGCGGCACCCTTCGGCTGCGGCATGCAGACCGGCGCCGGCACCGTCTACAACAGCCTGGCGCCCAAGGCCGGGCAATCGCTTGCGGTGGTCGGCACCGGCAGCGTCGGGCTGGCCGCGTTGATGGCGGCGGTCGACAGCGGTTGCAGCCCGGTCATCGCGGTCGATATCAACCAGGATCGCATCGACCTTGCGATGCAGTTGGGCGCCGGCCACGGCATATTATCCGACCCGGCGCATCTCGCCGACGATCTGCGCGCCATCCTGCCGAACGGGGTCGATTTCATCGTCGATACCACCGGCATCGCGGCGATCATCCGCGCCGGCACCGAAGCGCTGGCAACACGCGGACAATTGGCGGTGCTCGCCGTCACGCCGCCAGGTACCGAAGTCAGCATCAATCCCAACCTGCTGCTCGGCGGCAGGGCGATTCGCGGCGCGGTCGAAGGCGATGCCGATCCGCAGATTTTCATCCCCGAGCTCATCGAGCGTCACCGCGCCGGGCGCTTCCCGCACGACCGGCTGGTCACCACCTACCCCTTCCGCGCGATCAACGAGGCCGTTGCCGACATGCGCGCCGGGCGGGTGGTGAAACCGGTGCTGGTGATGGATTGATCGCGACCGGGCTTTTCCTGCTAGTGCCGCGCTCATGATCAAGGATGCCGACACGCCGCTGCCCGCCGCCCCGCCCCCGGGCGCTGCACCTGACTGGACGATCGACCAGCGCTGGGCGGATTATACGCCTGCCGAACACGCCACCTGGGACCAGTTGTTCGCGCGCCAGGTGGCGATGCTGCAGGATCGCGCGGCGCCGGAATTTCTGGCCGGGGTCGATGTTCTCAAGATGTCGCGCCCGGGGATTCCCGATTTTGCCGAACTGTCGGCGCGGCTGCAGGGGCTGACCGGCTGGCAGGTCGTGGCGGTGCCAGGGCTGGTGCCGGACGATGTGTTCTTCGGGCACCTTGCCGAGCGGCGCTTCGTATCGGGGCGCTTCATCCGCACCCCCGAACAGCTCGATTATCTCCAGGAACCCGATGTCTTTCATGATGTCTTCGGCCATGTGCCGTTGCTCGCCAACCCGGTGTTCGCCGATTACATGCAGGCCTATGGCAAGGGTGGCCTGCGCGCCGCGGGGGCCGGCGCCATCGCGAAACTGTCGCGGCTGTATTGGTACACGGTCGAATTCGGGCTGGTGCGCAGCGGCGACGCCCTGAAGCTTTATGGTGCCGGCATCGTTTCCTCGCACGGCGAATCGGTGTTCGCGCTCGCTGACCCAAGCCCCAACCGGCTCGGCTTCGACATGCTGCGGTTGATGCGCAGCGCATACCGCATCGACGATTACCAGCAGAATTACTTTGTCATCGACAGTTTCGAGGACCTGCTGCGCCAGACACAGGAAACCGATTTCGGGCCGCTGTACGAAGCGCTCGAGACCCTGCCCGATATCGCCATCGGCACGATCCTGCCGACCGACCGTGTCTACAACCGCGGCACCCAGGCCCGGCGCTGACCCCTGACCCCAAGGAAATGACGGCACGATGACGACTTCCCATGGCCTGGTCTTGCGATTTCGCAGCCCCGACCGCCCCGGTATCCTCGCCACGGTGGCGCCGCTCGTTGCCGGCCATGGTTGCGATATTCGCGCCGCGCAAAGCTATGGCGACCCGGCGACCGGCATCTTTTTCGTGCGCATGGAGCTGCAATCGCCGCTGGCAGCGGACGCGCTGGCCACGGCGATCGCGCCGGTGCTCGACGACTGGACGCTCGACTGGGGGGTGCACGACCTCGCGCAACGCCCGCGCCTGCTGATCGCGGTATCGAAATTCGGGCATTGCCTGACCGATCTCATCCACAAGGCGCAGATCGGCTCGCTCCCCGTCGAGATCGTCGGGGTCGTGTCGAACCATGACGTGATGCGCGCTACCACCAAATGGCACGGCCTGCCTTTCCACCGCCTGCCCGCCGGTGGCGACAAGCCGGCGCTGGAGGCAGCGTTCGACGCTGTCATCGCCGGAAGCGG
Source organism: Alphaproteobacteria bacterium (assembly GCA_031426015.1). GTDB lineage: Bacteria > Pseudomonadota > Alphaproteobacteria > Sphingomonadales > Sphingomonadaceae > Sandarakinorhabdus. The sequence goes on along the minus strand of JANPKK010000072.1, from coordinate 12,126 downwards.
GGCCGAATTGATCGTCCTTGCCCGCTACATGCAGATCTTGTCGGACGATTTTTCGCGCCGGCTCGCGGGGCGCTGCATCAATATCCACCACAGCTTCCTGCCGAGCTTCAAGGGCGCCCGCCCCTATCACCAGGCGCACGCTCGCGGCGTCAAGATCATCGGGGCGACGGCGCATTACGTCACCGCCGATCTCGATGAAGGGCCGATCATCGAACAGGATGTCCGCCGCGTCGACCATGCGGTGACGCCCGAGGAGATGGTCGCCATCGGCCGCGAAGTTGAAGCCTCGGTGCTGGCGCGCGCCGTGCGCTGGCACGCCGAGCACCGCGTCTTTGCCAATGGCAACAAGACGGTGGTGTTGAGCTAGCTCAATTGCCCTTGAACGCCGCCGGGCGCTTCTGGAGGAACGCCGTCACGCCCTCGGCGAAATCGGCGCTGCGGCCGGCGTGGAGCTGGTTGCGGCGCTCGACCATCAAGGCTTCGGTCAGCGTCTTGTCGAGGCTGTCGCGGATGCCCTGGCGGATCAGGCGGTACGACAGCGTCGGGCCCTTGGCCATCTTGGCGGCGATCGCCGCCACGGTATCGGCCAGATCGGCATCATCGACGGTCTTGTAGATCATCCCCCAGTCGGCGGCGGTTTGGGCCGGGATCTTTTCACCGAGCATCATCATCGCCTGGGCGCGTGCCTTGCCGACGAGGCGCGGCAGCATCCAGGTCGAACCGACATCGGGAACCAGCCCGATATTGACGAAGGCCTGGAGGAAATAGGCGCTTTTCGCCGCAACCACGATGTCGCCGGCCAGCGCATAGGAACAGCCGGCGCCGGCGGCGACGCCATTGATCGCGGTGATCACCGGCACCGGCAGCGCGAACAGCCGTTCGAGCAGCGGGTTGAAATGCGTCTCCAGTCCCTTGCCGGCATCGACCGGCCCGCTGCCGCCGCCGCCCGTCGCGCCGCCACCCGCCAGATCGGCGCCGCTGCAAAAGGCGCGACCGGTGCCGGTCAGCACCAGCACCCGCGCGGTGCCTTCGTCGCGCACCCGGTCGACGGCGTTGATCAACTCGGAAATGACGCCGAGGTGCAGCGCGTTGAGCTGCGCCGGGCGGTTGATGGTCAGCGTCGCGACGCCATCGGCCTCGCTGAAAAGGATGTGCTCATAGGTCATGGCGTCGACGCTCCCCGTTCGATGGCTTTACGTTTACGTCAAGTGATAGCCGATTCAGCGGCGCAGGGAACAACCAAAAGAGCGAGGCTGACGCCCTATTTCCGGGTGGGCGCCTTCATCGGACACGTCCGGCTCCGCGCCGCTCCCCGTTTGTCGCCCCAAGCCGAAATCGCGGCAGTGCCGATAACCCGATCCGGTCGAGCGCCGCTCCAATCGACCCCCGCCTGCCGGAATTGCCCAATTAACGCAGATTGCCGACGATTTCGGCAAGCGCCGCGAGGCAATCGCGGCCCAGCGCCTTGCTGCGCCCCGGCGACCAGCCGGCAACCGGGTCGGGCAGGTCGTCATTGTCCTTGAATGGCATTTCCAGCGTCATCGCGAGACAGCCGAAGCGTTCGGCAACGGCATTGGTGCTCATCGTCAGATTGGCCTTGCCCGGAGGTGCCGCGGGATAGCCGATGCGCGTCTGGAAATCGGGGGTCAGCCGCGCCAACCGCGCCTTATAGTCATTGAGCAGCCCCAGCTGTTTCTCGGTGATTGACGGAATCCCTTCGAAGCCGGCGATGAAGACCTGCGGGATCGCTTCGTCGCCATGCACATCCATGGCGAAATCGACGCCGCTCTCGGTCATCGCCGCCAGCACGCACAGCACTTCGGGGGAGCGTTCCGCCGAGGGCGCCGCCCATTCGCGGTTGAGGTTCACCCCGGCGGCGTTGGTGCGCAGATGGCCGCGGCACGATCCATCGGGGTTCATGTTGGGGATGATGTGGAACGTCGCCGCCCCGCGCAGCGCACGCGCCAGCGGGTCGCTTGGGTCGATCAGGCGCTCCAGCGCGCCTTCCATCCACCATTCGGCCATGGATTCACCGGGATGCTGGCGGGCATATAGCCAGGCCTGCAACGGCCCGGTGCCGATACGCAGGCGATCGATCGGCTGGCCTTCGATGCTGTGACCGATGACATCGGCTGCCACACCCGGCGCCATGCCGATGCGGGCGACAAGGTCATGATGCCGCTCGATCGAGTAGGGGGCGAAATAGGCCAGCCAGATCGAATCGGCGGTGGGCGTGACGTTGATCGTCAGCGTGCCGTTGCCGGCTGCCGGATCATAGCTTGTATCGGTGCGGATCCAGTGCTGGCGGTCTGCCGAAACGACCGTGCGATAGTTCGGCCAGCCGCCCGGATAGGCGCTGCCGGCCATATCGACGATGCGCAACGTGCACGGCACGCCGCGCGCGCCGGACAGGCGGAAATGGAACCATTGGTAGAAATCGGAATGCGCATCCTTGCGGATGGCGAGTTCGATGTCATCCGGCCCGGTGCAGCGGTGCACCACGATATTGCCCGAATCGAAAGCGGCGCTGACGCTGATCATTTGGTCGTCTTCACCTTGACGGTTTCGCCGCTGGGCCCCGGGAAATTGCTGAACAGCGCCTTCGACAGCGCCGGCAGCGCGGCAGTGAGCGCCGAGGCCGGGGCATCGGCGGCGATATCCTGGACGGCGCGGCCTTCCCAGACCATCGATGCGTCCGAACGCCGGCGGATCTGCAGCGACAGGAAATTGGTGCGCACTTCCCCGGTACGCGCTCCGCCGACGGGGACCGTGATGCCGCCGCCGACACCGCCACCATAGCCGCCGGTGCCGCCGCCGAACCCTATACTGAAGGGCGATGCCTTGGGTGCGCCGATGCGGGTGGATTGTTCGATCTTGAGCGTGCCGACATAGCCGGTCGGGCCACCCGTCGCCGGGTGCAGGCCGACGGCATCGAGATCGCGCGCGATGATTGCGGCCTGGCTGCGGAATTCGAGGCTGTTGGCGTCGCCGCCGGGCGCCGGCACCAGCGCGATCGTATCGCTGGGGATCGGCTGGCCGAGGTGGAAACGGGTGACTTCGGTGGCGGGCTGGGTGGCGCAGCTGGCGAGCAGCGCCGCCAGGGCCAGGGTCGCAAAATGGATCGAACGCATGACGAATACTCCACTAAAGGGCACGAGCCGGGGGATTTTCGCGCCTGTTTGCCGTTTGCGAGGTTGCATGAGTGCGCCCGCTGCGCAACAGCTGCGGCCCCGACAGGGCGCGCTCAGTGCAATTTCGTTGACTTTGCCGATGGCTTTCCCTAGCGAGCGCGCTCTTGTTTCAGCCGAAAAGATTCGAAAGTTTTCCCATGAAGGTTCGCAACTCCCTCAAGTCGCTGAAGAATCGCCATCGCGACTGCCAGGTCGTGCGCCGTCATGGCCGCACCTACGTCATCAACAAGACCAACCGTCGCTTCAAGGCCCGCCAGGGCTGAGTGATTCGTCCTTCCCGACCCTGGGAAGGCTGTTGGATGCTTGAGTCGTGAACGCCACCGCCTCGCGACCTCAGGCGGTTGTCTTTGATGTCGGCAATGTCCTGTACGGCTGGGACATCGGCGCCCTGTATCGCAAGCTCATTCCCGATCCTGTCCGGCTGGACTGGTTCCTGACGCATGTCGTCACCCCCGATTGGCATTTCCAGCACGATCGCGGCCGGCCGCACGCCGAAACCACGGCGGAGCTGATCGCGCGCTACCCCGCCGAGGCCGATCTCATCGCGGCCTATGTGCCGCGTTGGCTCGAAACCATCACCGGGCCGATTGCCGGCATGCACGAACTCGTCGCCGAGCTGCACGAGCGCGGTGTGCCGATCTATGGCATCACGAACTTCTCGGCCGAATTCTGGGACATGTTCCGCCCGCGCGCACCGGTGTTCGATTGCTTCGCCGATATCGTCGTTTCGGGTGCCGAGAAGCTTTTCAAGCCCGAACCCGAAATCTACCGTGTCGCGCTAAAGCGCTTTGGCCTCGCCCGCGGCGAAGGCCTGTTCATCGATGACCGGATCGATAATGTCCGTGCCGGCGAGGCCGAGGGCTTTCCCGGGCATCATTTCACCGGGGTGGCACGGCTGCGGACGCGGCTCGCTGCCGAGGGCCTGATCGCTGCCGCCTGAGGGCGGCGCCGGCCAGCCCAAACCCAGCGACAAGAAGCACCCAGCTCGTCGGCTCGGGAACCGCGACCGTCAGCCGCGTGACATCGCCCTGGCCGCTGTTCCAGGCAAAGCCCGTTTCATTGTCGAACAGGGCCCAGGACACATAGGCGTTCGACATGTCTCCGGGCACGAGATCATAAATGCGCTTGCGCTGTCCCAGCAGCGCCAGGCCGCCGAACTGCCCCGGCGAGAATACACCGACTTCGATGCCGTCTTCGGGGGTGGTGACCACCGCCGAAAAGATGCTGGTCGGCGAAATCGCCAGCGCCGGGCACGAAAATTCCGGGAAAGCGCAAATCGTGTAGTGCGAACGCAACCGGCCATCGACGATCAACGAGGCCGCCCGTTGCGCGCCGAGATCGTCGTAATAGAAGATCGCGCTGTATTCATAGGTGCCGTTGAGCATGTCGGGGTGCGGCTGAAACGGAAAGGCCGAATAGTCCAGCAGCACCGAGCCATCATAGCGAACGCTGAAATTGGCCCAGGCGGCATCGAGGCTGGCGAACAGCGCCGTGGCAGCGAGAACGAGACGAATGGTCAGGCGTGCCAACATCGGATCGAACTCCGCGCGGCCGGTCGTTCCGGTCGCCCGTCGGTACCATGAATCGCCCTTAACGTTCCAGCAGTTCCTGGCCGGTCAGCCGCACGACATGGACGACATTGGTGGTCCCCGGCGTCGAGAACGGCACCCCGGCAATGAGCACCAACGGGTCGCCGCCGCGCGCCAGCTTGGTGCGCAGCGCCATGCGCTTGGCCTTGGCGACCATTTCTTCGAAACCGGCGACATCGCGGGTGACAACGGCATGGACACCCCAGACCAGCCCCATGCGCCGCGCCGTCGCCAGCTTCGGCGTCAGGCACAGCACCGGGAGCGCGGCGCGTTCGCGGGCGGCGCGGCGCACCGTCGAACCGCTGATCGTGAAGCAGACGATGGCGCGCGCGCCGATCGTGCGGCTGATCGAGGCGGCGGCGGCGGTCATCGCATCGGCGGTCGTGCTGCCGCTGTCATTGCCGTGATCGTTGAAATGCACCCGGCCGAAATAGCCCGGATCGGCCTCCACCTCGCGGGCGATGGCGTCCATCATCGCAACGGCTTCGACCGGGAATTTGCCCGCGGCGCTTTCGGCCGACAACATCACCGCATCGGCGCCATCATAGATCGCGGTGGCAACGTCCGACACTTCGGCACGCGTCGGCGAGGGCGAGACGATCATCGATTCGAGCATCTGGGTGGCCACGACCACCGGCTTGCCCAGCGCGCGCGCCATGGCGACGATGCGCTTTTGCGCCGGCGGCACCTGTTGCGGCGGCAGTTCGACCCCCAGGTCACCGCGCGCCACCATCACCGCGTCGGCAAGCTCGAGAATCTCCCCCAGCCGTTCGAGCGCTGCCGGCTTTTCGATCTTGGCCATTAGCGCCGCCTTGCCGCGGATCAGCGCCCGCGCTTCGGCGACATCCTCGGGGCGCTGGACGAAGCTGAGCGCGATCCAGTCGACCCCCTGTTCGAGGGCGAAGGTGAGGTCGGCACGGTCCTTGGCGGTCAGCGCCGGCAGCGGCACCACGACATCGGGGACATTGACCCCCTTGTTGTCGGATATGCGCCCGCCGACCTCGACCGTGCACTCGATGACATCGGCGCTGACGGCGCGGACGCGCAGCACCAGCTTGCCATCATCGATCAGCAATCGCGCGCCGGGCTCGAGCGCTGCAAACAATTCCTTGTGCGGCAGGCAGACACGGCGCTGGTCCCCCGGCGCGATATCGCGATCGAGCCGGAAGCTGTCGCCATTGGCGAGCAGCACACCGCCTTCGGCAAAGCGCCCGACGCGCAGCTTGGGACCCTGCAGATCGGCGAGAATGGTCAGCGGCCGCCCGACGGTTTTTTCGACCGCGCGAATCGCCGCGATCAGCGCGCCGCGATCGGCATTGCTGCCATGGCTCATGTTGACCCGAAAGGCGTCGGCACCGGCGGCGATCAGCGCTTCGATCATCGTTTCGCTATTCGACGCGGGGCCGAGCGTCGCGAGCACCTTGACCCGGCGGCCGCGCGGTTCGAGATGTGGAGGCATGGAACAATCCTTGCGCGGCGAGGGACAGCGGGCTGCGCATAGCCCGTCCCGCGCCGCAGCGCCATTGGAGATCGCCCCGACATGACCAGTCCCTTCGCCGACGATGCCACCCGCGACCGGATCGAGGCCGCCGCCTTTCGCCGCCTGATCGCGCATCTGCAGCTGCGCACCGATGTCCAGAATGTCGACCTGATGGGTGCCGGCGGCTTTTGCCGCAACTGCCTGGGCGATTGGCTCCACGAAGCCGCCACCGAAGCGGGGGTGCCGATCGATCATGCCGCGGCGCGCAGCCATGTCTATGGCATGCACCAGGCCGATTGGAAGGCGCAGCATCAGACCGAAGCGACCCCCAAGCAGCTGGCGCGCATGGCGGGGTCGGTCGAGCGCAACAAGGTGATGGCGGCAGCGCAGCAGGACGGCTAAACCGCAGCGTCCATTCGAATCACGACACCGGAGACACCATGAACGAGAATGCTTCCGCCGAGCAGCTGCGCCTGTTCATCGAGCGGATCGAGACGCTGGAAGAAGAGAAAAAGGGCATCGCCGACGACATCAAGGACGTCTACGCCGAAGCCAAGGGCACAGGGTTCGATACCAAGACGATGAAGGCCATCGTGCGGCTGCGCAAGATGGAAGCCAGCGCCCGCGCCGAAGCCGAAGCGCTGCTCGATACCTACAAGACCGCGCTCGGACTGGTGGACTAAGCCTGCTTCCTTCCTTCTCCCCTCCCGCTTCGGGAGGGGGCGGAGGTGGGTCGCGCCGCAAAACCGCAGTTTCAACGGGTGGCAAGATCCACCCCCGACCCCTCCCGAAGCGGGAGGGGAGAAAAGGACCCGAGAATGCTTCTGTACGGCGGCACGGTTTCCCCCTTCGTCATGCGACCTGTCCTTGCGGCACGCGCCAAGGGTCATGATCTCGACCCGGTCACGTTCGACGGCGGCATCAAGAGCGACGCCTATCGCGCCCTGTCGCCGCTGGCCAAGATGCCGCTGCTCGTCGATGGCGATTTCGCGCTGCCCGAAAGCCAGCCGATCACCGATTATGTCGATGACGTTCTGCCGGGGCCAAGGCTGATCCCCGCCGATCCGCGCGCCGCCGCGCGCACCCGGCTGCTGATCCGCATCGCCGATCTCTATCTCGTGCCGCACCTGGGCGGCATCTTCCGCAATCGCGAAAACCCCGAAGGCGTGCCGGCGGCGATGGTCGGGCTCGGCGAAGCGATGGGCCATCTCGAACATTTCCGTAACGACGCCGACAGTTTCGCCGTGGGGGACAGCTTCACCCAGGCTGATTGCGCGCTGATCCCGCTGTTTTTCTTCTTCGATGTCTTCGACAAATCGCTGCAGACCGGCGCGCTGGTCGCCGCCCGGCCGGGCCTTGCCGCCTGGTGGGCGCGCGCCAAGGCGAGCGAACTCGGCGCGCGCTGCGTCGCCGAACAGTCGGCCGGGTTGAAAGCGATGCGCGGCAGCTGACATTCGCTGGAGACATTCGCCTGCCGGACAGTTGCGAAGCCGTCGACAGAAGCCTTCGACTTTGGCGCATGCGATGCGCTAGAAGAAATCAAATCCGACTTCCCGGGGGAGAATGATGCAGACCCGCCTGACCATCAACAGCACCAGCCAGACGCACGATGTGGCGCCGGCGACGCTGCTTGTCGAACTGCTGCGTGACGATCTCGGCATGACCGGCACCCATATCGGCTGCGACACCAGCCAGTGCGGCGCCTGCAACGTCCTCGTCGACGGCGTCGCGATGAAAAGCTGCACCGTCCTCGCCATCCAGGCCGATGGCAAGTCGATCACCACCATCGAAGGACTGGCGAGCGGCGACACGCTGCACCCGATGCAAGCGGCGTTCCGCGAGCATCACGGCCTGCAATGCGGTTTCTGCACCCCGGGCATGGTGATGGCCGGGCTCGAGATCGTGCGCCGCCGCGGCCATGATCTGACGACCGAAGACATCGCCCATGACCTCGAAGGCAATCTGTGCCGCTGCACGGGTTATGTGAACATCATCAAGGCCATCCAGGCCGGTGCCAAAGCCATGGAGCCCAGCAATGCGTGATTTCGCCTATGCCCGGCCATCGAGCGTCGCCGATGCCGCCAATGCCTTTGCCGGCGGCGGTGAAGCCGCGTTCATCGCCGGGGGCCACACGCTGCTGCCCGCGATGAAATCGCGGCTGCGCATGCCCGATACGCTTGTCGATCTCGGCAGCATCCCGGGCCTTTCGGATATCAGCCGTGCTGGCGACACGTTGACCATCGGCGCGCTCGCCACTCATGCCACCGTCGCCGGCGATGCGACGGTCGCCGCCGCCATTCCGGGCCTCGCCAGTCTCGCGGCCGGCATCGGCGACCCTCAGGTGCGCAACCGCGGCACGCTGGGCGGCGTCATCGCCAATAACGACCCGGCGGCGGATTATCCGGCTGCCGTCCTCGCACTCGATGCCGTGGTGACGACCTCGGCCGGCAGCCATGCCGCCGATGATTATTTCCAGGGCATGTTCACCACAGCGCTGGCCGATGGCGAGATCGTCACCGGCGTCGCCTTCAAGGTGCCGCAGGCATCGGCCTATGCCAAGTTCCGCCACCCGGCCTCGCGCTATGCCGTTGTCGGCATCTTCGTCGCGCACTTCGCCGATGGTGTGCGCGTTGCCGTGACCGGCGCCGGCCCCGGCGTCTTCCGCTGGGCCGAAGCCGAAGCCGCGCTCAGCGCCGATTTCAGCGTGGCCGCCGGCGCCGGCCTGACCCTTGACCCGGCCGACCTCAATACCGACATCCACGCCAGCGCCGAATATCGCGGCCATCTGGCCGGCGTCATGCTCGGCCGGGCGGTCACGGCGGCGCGCTGACCCTCAAGCGCAAAGGCACGCCCATGATCACGACGACGACCAGCAGCATCGAAGGCCGCCAGATCAGCCAGTATCTAGGGCTTGTCTCGGGCGAAGCGGTGATGGGCGCCAACATCTTCCGCGATCTGTTCGCCGGCATCCGCGATATCGTCGGCGGGCGTTCGGGCAGCTATGAAAATGTCCTGCGCGGCGGGCGCGACCAGGCGCTCTCCGAAATCATCGAGGAAGGCCAGCGCCTCGGTGCCGATGCCATTGTCGGCATCGCGATCGACTATGAAGCCGTCGGTTCGAGCGATTCGATGATGATGGTGGTGATCAGCGGTACGGCGGTAAAGCTCGCCTGAGCTTGCTTTTGGAGGGCCGGCTGGCCTAGAGCCTGCGGCATGGCTGGTCATTCCAAATTCAAGAACATTCAACACCGCAAGGGCGCGCAGGACAAGAAGCGTGCTGCGGCGTTTTCGAAACTGTCGCGCGAAATCACCGTCGCGGCAAAGCTCGGGATTCCCGATCCGGCGTTGAACGCGCGGCTGCGTGCCGCGGTCGTGACGGCGCGTGCCGGCGGCCTGCCCAAGGACAATATAGAACGCGCCATCAACAAGGCGTCGGCGACCGATACCGAAAATTACGAAGAAGTGCGCTACGAAGGCTTTGGCCCCGGCGGCATCGCGCTGATTGTCGAAACATTGACCGATAATCGCAACCGCACCGCCACCAATGTGCGCACCTGCTTTGCCAAGAATGGCGGCAATCTGGGGGCGTCGGGCGGCGTCAGCCATGGCTTCGAGCGGCTGGGGCTGATTTCCTATCCGATCAAGGCCGGTGACGCCGACAAGGTGTTCGAAGCCGCGCTCGAAGCCGGCGCCGACGATGTGCAATCGAGCGAGGACGGCCATGAGATCTGGACCGCCATCGACGGCATGCACGACGTTGCCCGCGCGCTCGAAAAGGTGCTGGGCGAAGCCGAAGGCATCAAGCTGGCGTGGAAGCCGGGTATCATGGTGACGGTCGGCGAAGCCGATGCGGCGCAATTGCTCAAGCTGATCGACGCGCTGGAAGACGATGACGATGTCCAGACCGTCTGGGGCAATTACGACGTTCCCGACGAGGTGATGGAGAAGCTGTGAAACTGGCGCTGGCTGCCCTGTTGATGGCGACCGCCATTCCTGCCGACGACACTGCCGCCATCCGCGCCGCCCGCGCTGCCTATAATGCCGCCATCATCGCGCATGATGTTGCCGGCGTCCGCGCCGCCTTTGTCGATGATTACAAGGGCATCGCCGGCAGCGGCGGCGAACTGATCGCCGGCGGCGACGCCATGGCCGCCTATTTCGCCGCAGCGTTCAGGAATCCGGCTTTCATTTCCTTCGTTCGCACCCCCGATGTGATCACCATCGCTGTGCCGGCCGACCGCGCGATGGAACGCGGCCACTGGCTGGGCCGCACCCGCACGGCGACCGGCGAAGCGCGCCTGCACGGCGAATATCTCGCCGTCTGGGTGCCGACACCCGCTGGCTGGCGGCTGCGCAGCGAAACATTCGTGACTCTTTCACGCAGCGACGCCGCGGGCTCATGATCATCCTCGGCCTCGATCCCGGGCTGGCCAAGACCGGTTGGGGCATCATCGAGGCATCGGGCAACCGGCTGCGCCATGTGGCGCATGGCACCGTCAAGACGCGGCCGACCGATGCGCTCGCCGATCGACTGGTGCAGCTTTATGCCGGGCTCGAGACGGTCATCGCCGCCCACGCCTGTGCCAGCGCCGCGATCGAGGAGGTTTTCGTCAACGCCAACCCGCAATCGACGTTGAAGCTCGGCCAGGCGCGCGGCGTCGTCATGCTCGCGGCGGGGCGCGGCGGCCTGCCGGTTGCCGAATATGCGACTCGGCTGGTGAAAAAGGCCATTGTCGGCACCGGTGGCGCCGACAAGGCGCAAATCCATGCCATGGTCGAACGCCTGTTGCCGGGGGTGAAGGTGACCGGCGAGGATGCCGCCGATGCGCTTGCCGTGGCGATCACGCATGCCCATCTGGGCGCGACCGAGAATGCGCGGGGCGCGCCTGGGCGATTGCGGGGGGTCGCATGATTGCACGACTGAAAGGCCTGCTCGATTCGACGTCGTCAGACTCCTGCGTCGTCGATGTGAACGGCGTCGGTTATCTGGTCAGCGCTTCGGGCAAGACGTTGGGCGCGCTCGGCGGCAGCGGCAGCGGCGTCGTGCTCCACATCGAAACGCAGGTGCGCGAGGACGCCATCCAGCTCTTCGGCTTCCTGACGCTGACCGAGCGCGACAGCTTCCGGTTGCTGACCTCGGTGCAGGGCGTTGGCGGGCGGGTGGCGCTGGCGATCCTGTCGGTGCTCGGCCCCGATGAACTGGCGCACGCCATTGCCGCTGCCGATACCGCCAGCATCGCGCGTGCGAACGGTGTCGGCCCCAAGCTGGCGGCGCGCATCGCCAATGAGCTGAAGGGCAAGTTCGGCGGCATTGCAGGCATTGGGGCGCTGGGCAGTGCGGCGCCGCTACCGGTCGGCAGCAGCCGCGGCGACATTGCCGATGCGATGACCGCGCTTGCCGGGCTCGGCTTCAAGCCGATGGAAGCGAGCCGCGCTGTCGCCGAAGCCCAGGCCGAACTCGGCGATGGCGCCGGGGTGAGCGAGTTGATCCGCGTCGCGTTACGGCGCAGCGCGCGGTAGAGTCGAAAAAGAGCCTCCGGCGGGGGGGGGGGGGGGGCCCCCCCCCCCCAAAACACAACCACAAAAAAAAAAAAAAAAAAAAAAAACCCCAAACCCCATTCCACAAGCACCTAAAAAACCACATCCAGTGCCATGCGCCAAACGAGCACAAGGGGTCTGGGGCCGAGGCCCCACCCGCCGGAGGCCCTTTACAGTCGCCGCCGGAGGCCCGTTACAGTCGCCGCCGGAGGCTCTTCATACTAGCCGCGGCCAACGAACCGCCGCCGGCGCCGGCCAGCCGACCGGGCGCATCACGAACTGCAGCGCCTTGACCGGATATTTCGCCCAGACCAGCGGCGCCAGGCTG
>JANPKK010000071.1:0-4256 GCA_031426015.1 Alphaproteobacteria bacterium | reverse complement strand
CCCGCCCGCTTGCGCTTTGCCGCCAGCTGCCCGAGACTGCGTCTTGCCGAGAGTATATCGCCGCCACAGAAGCGGCGTCTCCGGGCAGGTCGGTGGCGTAAAGCTGTCAACGAGATCAAGGGGAGGGATATCATGGCGCCGATCAGCGTCGCATTGCGCGTATCTATCGTGATGGCATTCGGGGGCGCCGCAGCGCCCGCGGCCGCTCAGATGTGCTCGCCCAACGCGTTGTTCAACGCGGGAAACAAGCTGGGTGCCGCCATGGCGGACATCTATCGCTCGCCGGCCGACAATGCGCGGCCCAGTTTCCTGCGTGAGGCGCAGAGCAAATTGATGTCGGCAAAGGTCGGCCTCAAGCGGGCCGGCATCACCACGCAGGACCGCGCGATCGATAGCGCCATCTCCGCGGTGGCGAGCTTTGCCGCAAAGGTGGGACCGGCGAATCTGATCACCCCGGCCGCTGCGGGGATTCTCGCCAAGGATGTCGAGCGGGCGCTTGGACCGGTGCGGTCCGAAGTCGGCCGTACCTGTCCGAAATAGCCTATTTGGCCTCGAGATAGGGCACCGGGTCGACGTACCGGAATCCCGGTGTCTCGCTTGCGAGATGCCGCAGCCAGTAATTATGCCCGAACCCCACCACAATAAGCACGCGGTCCCCCGGTTTCGCGAAGTTGGTGACCTTGGCGAACATCTTGGCGTTGCGCAGGTACCACATGGCGTTGAGGTCGGCACCGGGCTGCGCCTCGCCGTCGCCGAGCTTGAGCATTTCGTAATAGCCGCTGCGGTGCATCTCGGTGGTCGTCGCGGCATCGTTGGCCGTGGCGAGCAGCTGGCTGATGCTGTTGGTGCGCTGGTCGGCTTCGAAGCGCGCGATATATTTCTTGGCGCCGTCGAACAGCGTCTCGAGCCAGGCGGTCTTGCCGTGGCGGGTAGCGTAGCTCTGCACCTTGTCGAACGGGAAATAGTCGGGCTCGCCGGGGCCGGTCTGCTCGTCGAAGCCGTAGACCGAGCTATGGCCAAGCGCCGACGCCAGCCGGTAGCCGATCTGGACATTCTCGTTACGGTTCGTCGCCAGCGCCGCCGGCGTATAGCTCGTATAGTCCGCGACGGTGAAATCCGGACCCTTGGCTTGCCGCTCGATGACGATCTTGGTCGGCTTGAAGGCGGACAGGCGCCGCGCCAGATCCTGCAGCTCCGCCTGCTTGCGAGGCGCCCGCACGTCCTCCACCTTGGCATTGATGACGTCGGCGCCGGGATTGCCAAAGTGGAAGGTGCCGAGCACCATCACTTCGACGGGGGCGGGCGCCGGCGGCTGGGCGAAGGCGGCCGCCGTGGCTGTGCAAAGCAGGATCGCCGCAGCGTAACGAACCGTCGTTGGCATGAAATCCACTCCTTTGTGTATTGTCTAGACAATACACTGGCGAAATGCGCCGTCCAGCGCCAATTGGCGGTAGTCAGCGAGACCCCCTTCCACTAGATATGCCCCGATTTCAGCGCCAGCAGCCCGAACGAGGTTTCCGTGCCGCTTCAGACGATCGCCATCGGCGCCGACCATGCCGGTTACCAGCTCAAGGACGCGCTGGCCGACGATATCCGCGCGATGGGCTATGATGTGCTCGACATGGGCACCAACAGCGACGCCTCGGTCGATTACCCCGATTTCGGCTATGCGGTCGCCGCCGCGGTGACCGACGGCCGCGCGCTGCGCGGTGTGCTCGTGTGCGGAAGCGGTGTCGGCATCTCGATTGCCGCCAACCGTCATCCGGGCATCCGCGCCGCGCTGTGTACGCACGGCGAGGTCGCGCGGCTGGCGCGCGAGCACAACGACGCCAATATACTGGCGCTCGGCGCACGCATCGTCGGGATCGAGATCGCGCGCGAGTGCGTGCGCCAGTTCCTGTTGACCGAATTCGCCGGCGGCCGTCACCAACGGCGCGTCGACAAACTTACCCATCCCAGCATCGAGGAGGCCGCCCCATGAGCACGCGACCCAAGGCCGAAGAAGACGGATTTTTCACCGACACGCTCGGCCAGGCCGATGCCGCGGTGTTCACCAGCATTCGCGAGGAGCTGCGGCGCCAGCAGGAGCAGATCGAGCTCATCGCCAGCGAGAATATCGTCAGCCGCGCGGTGCTCGAGGCGCAGGGGTCGGTGTTCACCAACAAATATGCCGAGGGCTATCCGGGCAAGCGCTATTATCAGGGCTGCGCGCCGTCGGACAAGGTCGAGCAGCTGGCGATCGATCGCGCCAAGCAGCTGTTCGGCGCGGCCTATGTGAACGTCCAGCCGCATTCGGGCGCGCAGGCCAATGGCGCGGTGATGCTGGCGCTGGCGAAGCCCGGCGACACCATCCTCGGCATGAGCCTCGACGCCGGCGGCCACCTGACGCACGGCGCCAAGGCGGCGCAGTCGGGCAAATGGTTCAACGCGATCCAATATGGCGTTCGCCGCGACGATCATCTCGTCGACTTCGACCAGGTCGAGGCGCTGGCGAAGGAGCATCAGCCGAAGATCCTCATCGCCGGCGGCTCGGCCTATCCGCGCATCCTCGATTTCGCGCGCTTTCGCGCCATCGCCGACATGGTCGGCGCCTATCTGTTCGTCGACATGGCGCATTTCGCCGGACTGGTGGCGGCGGGCGTCCATCCGTCGCCGCTGCCGCATGCGCACGTCGTGACCACGACGACGCACAAGACGCTGCGCGGTCCGCGCGGCGGTATGATCCTCTCGCACGACGAGGATCTCGGCAAGAAGTTCAATTCGGCGGTGTTCCCGGGGCTTCAGGGCGGCCCGCTGATGCACGTGATCGCGGCCAAGGCGGTGGCGTTCGGCGAGGCGCTGCAACCCGAGTTCAAGGATTATGCCCGCCGCGTCGTCGAAAACGCCCGGGTGCTGGCGGCAAAGCTCGTCGAGCGCGGCTGCGCCGTCGTCGCCGGTGGTACCGACACGCACCTGGCGCTGATCGACCTGACGCCCAAGGGCCTCACCGGCAAGGACGCCGACGAGGCGCTCGAGCGGGCGTCGATCACCTGCAACAAGAACGGCGTTCCGTTCGATCCGCTGCCGCCCACCAAGACCAGCGGCATCCGCGTCGGCTCGCCCGCCGGCACCACCCGCGGGTTCGGCATCGCCGAATTCCTGGCCATCGGCGACATGATTGCCGACGTGCTGGACGGGCTGGCGGCGAACGGGCAAGATGGCAACGCCGAAACGGAAAAGGCGGTGAACCTGCGGGTGCGGGCGCTATGCGCGCGTTTCCCCATCTATCCGGCCTGATCCGCTTCGCGTTTGCGGAGAAGGATCAGCCATGCAGAACGGTGAACCGGGCGGCCCAGAAAACCCCAATCCTGAACCCGATAAGGTGCAGCAACTCGCCGATGATGCCGTGGCCGCCGGCAAGCGCCTGCTGGAAACCGATACCGGCCGCAAGGTGGCCGAAGTTGCCGAATCCGGTTTCGCCAAGGCCGGCGCGCTGCTCGATGATGTGCTCGACAATCCGACCGGGCAAAAGATGAAGGACGGCACCGACAATCTGCTCGCGAAAGGCGGCCCGATGCTGTCGTCGGGGCTGGGCCGCAACGTCGCAATCGGGGCGGGGGCCGGGGCGGTGGCCGGGCTGGTGCTGCCGTTTGTCGGCACTATCTTTGGTGCCGTGGTCGGCGCCGGGCTGGGCTATCTCCGCACCATCACGAAGAAATAGCCGATGCGCTGTCCGTTCTGCGGCAACGACGATACCCAGGTGAAAGACAGCCGCCCCACCGAGGATGCGGCGTCGATCCGGCGGCGGCGGCAGTGCCCGGCGTGCGGCGGCCGTTTCACGACATTCGAACGCGTGCAGTTGCGTGAACTCACGCTGGTCAAGAAATCCGGCAAGCGCGAAGCGTTCGACCGGGACAAGCTGGCCCGCTCGATCGAAATCGCCTGCCGCAAACGCCCGGTGGCGCCCGAACGCATCGAACGGCTGGTCAACGGCGTCGTGCGCCAATTGGAATCGCTCGGCGAAACCGAAATCGAAGCCGATGTGGTCGGGGAAATGGTGATGGCGGCGCTGAAGGCGCTCGATCCGGTGGCCTATATCCGCTTTGCCTCGGTCTACCGCGATTTCCGTGAAGCCAGGGATTTCGAGACGTTCGTGGGCGGATTGAGTGAGGCGGTGAACGGCGTGAAGGGCAAGGCTGACAAGGATGGTGACCCATAAAGCGGCGGGGCTGCTTTTGTCCCAGTTTGAGACATAAATTCGTGCTGCCGGACGTACC
>JANPKK010000070.1:0-41366 GCA_031426015.1 Alphaproteobacteria bacterium | reverse complement strand
ATCCGGCGCGCTGCTCGCGGCGCGGGATTTCGCGTCACAGATCTACGACCTGGCACTGCTGCGCGAATTGATCCGTGTCGGCCGCGACATGGCGACCAATGCCGCCGACACCTCGGGCGACATCCCGCCGATGGACCAGATCGTCACTGCCGAAATGGCGCTCTACAGCGTGGCCGAAAAGGGCGAGGTGTCGGGCGCGGTCAAGACCTTCGGCCAGGCGACCAAGGAGGCCATCGACATGGCCGACCGCGCCATGAAATCGGGCGGGCATCTGTCGGGCTACACCACCGGCCTCAACGCGCTGAACGAAAAGATCGGCGGGCTGCACAAGTCCGATCTCGTCATCCTCGCCGGCCGCCCCGCCATGGGCAAGACCGCGCTCGCCACCAACATCGCCTTCGCCTGCGCGCTGCGCTACGTCCATGACCTCGCGATCAACAGCGATCCCGAAAAATCGAGCGGCGCGCCGGTGGCGTTCTTCAGCCTCGAAATGTCGTCGGACCAGCTCGCCACCCGCGTGCTCGCCGAACAGTCGGGGGTGAACAGCGAAGCGCTGCGCATGGGAAAGATCAGCCAGGACGAATTCAGCCGGCTGGCGCGCGCCGCGGGCGACCTGTCGAACCTGCCGCTGTTCATCGACGATACTCCGGCGCTCAGCATCGCCGCGTTGCGCACCCGCGCCCGGCGCCTGAAGCGCCAGCGCGATATCGGGCTGATCGTCGTCGATTATCTCCAGCTGCTGCAAGGCTCGGCGCGCGGCGGCAGCGAAAACCGCGTGCAGGAGATTTCCGAAATCACCCGCGGGTTGAAGACGCTGGCCAAGGAACTCCAGGTGCCGGTGCTGGCGCTGTCGCAGCTCAGCCGCGCTGTGGAGGCGCGCGAGGACAAGCGGCCGCAGCTGTCCGATCTGCGCGAATCGGGCACCATCGAGCAGGACGCCGACATCGTGCTCTTCGTCTATCGCGAAGAATATTATCACGCGCTGAAACAGCCCGACCCGGAAGAGGCCGACAAGCATCTGAAATGGCGCGAAAAGGCCGAAAAGATCTTTGGGCTCGCCGAGGTGATCGTTGCCAAGCAGCGGCATGGTTCGACGGGGTCTGTGCCTTTGACCTTCCACAAGTCGACGACGAAATTCGCCGATCGGGCGGAAGGCGATTACATCCCGGATCAGGTGAGCGAGTAGCGACGAGACACCCCTCTCCCGCAGGCGGGAGAGGGGGTTAGGTTAACGGCATCCCGCAGCCTTGCGCAATCGCCTGCTGCACCGCGGCGATCGCCGGTTCGTTGGCGCCATAGATCACCCGGAAATCTGCCGGCGCCGCCGCCATATTGGCCCAGCCGCGCGCCGCGATGACATAATCCTCGGTCGACACCACTTGCGCCGTCGCATCGAAGGCGAATTCGCATTCGGCGCGGTGCTGGTCCGACTGCACGCCCCTGGGCGCATAGACGGCGAACTTCGTCACCATCTCGCCCGGTGTCGCCCCCGGGAACATCCGGAAAATCTGGGTGAAGCCCCTAGAGCCACCGGCGCCCGGCTCGATCGAGCCGATGAACAGCACGGTGTTGGGGAACAGATAATGCACCCCGCCGTAATCGACTTCGGGCCATTCCGCCTCGGGGACGCCGACCAGCGCGAGATTGCCCTTGTCGGGAAAGCTGATGCGGTGGTTGCGGCCGAAACGATCATAGACGCACATGTCGTTGAAGTGCGTCTGGCCGATCGTCGAGGCGTGCAGCGTGGCGAAATGATAGCCTTCACCATAGGTATCGAGGGCGAATTTCCAGTTCGACGCGGCGCGCATTTCGCCGGCCTTGACCGGTTCGGCGCGGCCCAATTCGAGCTGCGCCAGTTCGGGGGCGAAATCGCCGAGGAACGCCTCGATATCGACCGGCTCTGCTTCGGCACGCGGTTGCACGAAGATCATTCCCTGCCATTCGTGGCACGGCACCGGTATCAGGCCGAGATCGGCCTTGTCATGCCCCACGAACCCCCGCGCGCCGGGCAGCGCCAGCAGTCTGCCCTCCAGATCGAAGCTCCAGGCGTGGAACGGGCAAACCAGCCGCGCCGCCGCGGTGCAATCAGTCGCCAGCTTGGCACCGCGATGCGTGCACATGTTGAGAAAGGCCCGCGCCACCCCGTCGCGGCCGCGCAGGATGACGATGGGGGTGCCGGTTTCTTCGAACAGCAGCCGGTCGCCCGGATTGGGCATGTCGACCGACAGCCCGGCGAGCAGCGGCAGGTCGCCGCCGAACAGCCGCGCCTTTTCGGCCGCCAGCCGCAGCGGGTCGGTATAGACGCTGGCGAAATTGGCAAAGGGCGCTGCGGCCATGTCGGTCGTGCCGGCGGCGGCATGGGCGACGCTGCGACGCTGGGTTTCGCGCGCAATGCGCTTGCGGCGTTCGGCCCAGCCGAGCCCGGGGTCCGCTTCGGCCATCACAATTCCCCCGCCAGATATTTGTCGAGCGTCGCGTGGAAATGCCGGATGCGGCTTTCCTGATAATTGCCGAGCTCGACGCGGTCATTGGCCGAGGATTTCAGGCCCTCCTGCACATAGGGCAGGTTCGCCATGTCCTGATCGAAAACGCTTCCCAGCGCGCCCCAATCGGTCACCGTCGCCCAGGGTTCGTCCTCGCCCAGAAAGCGCATTTCGGCGGCACGCGGCTTGGGCTGCCCGGCCGGCGTCGGGAACAGCAGCCGCACCTCCATCAGCGTCGCATCCTGGTCGGGCCACGGCCGCCAGCGATAGCTGATATTGGGGCCGAACCCACCCCAGGGGGCGATGTTGGGGAAGACATTATAGGTCCAGGCGTCGAGCACCTCGCTGTCGGTCGCGTCCGTCGCATCATGACCGAGCGCGGTCAGATTCTCGGCGCGGTTCTTGTCGGCAAGGCCCGATCGCGCTGTCTGCCCGGGCGCCAGCTGCATCGGCTCCATCCCCTGCATCCGCGATCCGGCGGCAAAGGCTTCGACCGTCGCGGCATCGGTCAGCCCCTGTTCGGCGAGGTGCGGGCTGAGCACGCCGAAGGGGGTAAGCGCGAGGTTGGTGTGGTCGCCCCACAGCGAATAGCGGGTGTTGGCGTCGCCGGTGAAGGGCAGGATCTGTGGATGGGTGACGACGCTGTGCCAGGCTTCCATGAACGCTTCGGACACCGCCTTCCAATTGGCCTTGATGACCTTGCCGACCCACAGGCCGGTGTAATTGTCGGCCATCCGCCAACGCTCGAAATGCGCCGGCAAGGGCGCGAGATAGTCGGCGAGCGACGGTGCCTGGCCATCCCAGTTGATGAAAACATAGCCCGCCCAGCTTTCGGCACGCACCTCGGGCAAGGCCATCTTCTCGGGCGTCAGATGCCGGAAATCCCATTGGCAGGGGATGCGTTTCAGCCCGCCGTCGAGTTTCCACGTGAAGCCATGGAAGGGGCATTCGAGTTCGGACGCCGGGCCGGATTCGGTGCGCAGCAGCCGGCCACGGTGCAGGCAGACGTTCCAGAAGGCCTTGATCGACAGGTCGGGCTGGCGGACGAGCAGCACCGATTTGCCCAGGTTGGCATAGACGACCGTATCGCCGGGTTCGGAAAACTCCTCCTCGCGCGCCGCCATCTGCCAGACGCGCGGCCACATCCCTTCGCGCTCGGCGGCGAAGAATTCGGGGCTGGTGTAGCGCGCCGCGGACAGCGGCGCCGAGCCGCGATCCTGCCAGCTGTCTTGCCGGTAAATGGCGGGGACGGGGCGCGAATCGGCATCGAACAGTTCGTCGACACCGGGGCCGGGGCAGCGCGCCGGCGGGTGCAATGCGTCACGATCGGCCATGGGGCTTGCTCCTTGCCCGGCCAGTATAGGCGGGCGGGGGGAGCGTGTGACCGGACGTTTTGAGGGGGGGCGGGTCCACTCCCTCCCCGCAGGGGGGAGGGAGCGGAAACTTACGCCCGCACCAGCGTGCCGATGCCGCGCCGGGTGAAAATCTCCAGCAGCATCGCATGGCCGATGCGGCCATCGAGGATAACCGCGGCATCCACCCCGCCTTCGATGGCATGGACACAGGTTTCCAGCTTGGGGATCATCCCCCCGCTGATCGTGCCATCGGCGACGAGATCGGCGATATCGGCCGGCGTCAGGTCGGTGAGCAGCGTCTTGTCCTTGGAAAGAACCCCGGCGACATCGGTGAGCAGGAACAGCCGAGCCGCCGTCAGCGCGGCGGCGATCGCGCCGGCCATGGTGTCGGCGTTGATGTTGTAGGTATGGCCATCGGCGCCGACCCCCACCGGCGCGATCACCGGCACGATGCCCGCCGCCAGCAGCGTGTGAATGATCGTCGTGTCGACGCTTTCGGGTTCGCCGACAAAGCCCAAATCGACGACCTGTTCGATGGCGCTGTCGGGGTCGATCGTCGTGCGTTGCACCTTCACGGCGCGCACCAGCCCGGCGTCCTTGCCCGAAATGCCCGCCGCGCGCCCGCCGGCGCGTTCGATCCAGGCGACGAGTTCCTTGTTGATCGATCCGGCCAGCACCATTTCGGCGACCTGCGCGGTGGCGGCATCGGTGACGCGCAGGCCATCGACGAAGCGGCTTTCGATGCCCAGCCGCTTCAACATCGCGCCGATCTGCGGGCCGCCGCCATGAACGACGACCGGCAGGATGCCGACCGCCTTCAACAGCACGATATCTTCGGCAAAATCCTGCGCCAGCGCCGCATCGCCCATGGCATGGCCGCCATATTTGACGACGAAGATCTTCCCCGCATAGCGTTGCAGATAGGGCAACGCCTCGATGAGCGTTTCCGTCTTGGCGATCATTTCGGGGTCGGGAGCGTGACTCATGGCGCGTCTATAGGGGGGCAAGCGCAATGACGGAAGCGGGGTATTCGGGCACGCCGCTCAGGAAAAAGCTGGGGGTGGGCGCCGGGCAGACGACGTGGCGGCTGGCGATGCCCGAGGCAGTGGCCGCTGCGATCGATGGCGATGACCCGCCGGCGGTGCTCGCCGAACCCGCGCCGGGGCTCGAAAGTGCGCATCTGTTCGTGACCGGGCGCGCGGTGCTTGGCCCCCAGCTTGTCCGCCTGCGGCCGCTGCTGGCGCCACAGGGCATGATCTGGGTGTCCTGGCCCAAAAAGGCAGCAAAAGTGCCGACCGATGTGACCGAAGATGTCATCCGCGATCTCGCGGTGCCGCTGGGTTTCGTCGATGTGAAAGTCTGTGCCGTCGATGCCGTCTGGTCGGGGCTGAAACTGGTTATCCGGCGATCGGAACGCTGAGCGTCAGGCTGATCGACCCGCGGGCCGGCACTGCCTGCCAGCGCGCGGTCAGCTCAGCGAGCCGCGCCCGGATCGCGGCAAGCGTAGCAACATCGAGCGCCAGCGGGGCATCGCCGCGCGCGTCGCAGGTGACCTGATAGAGCGCGATGAAATCAGCATCGGCTACCGGCGCCCCGCTCCAGGCTTCGGCTTGCACCGTTTCGACGAGCCGTTCGATGGCGCGATGATGCGGATTGTCGGCACCGGCGGCAAAGCCGCTGTCCCCGCCCGCGGCAATCCCGCCGAGAAAGCCCAGGGTCGCTACTTCGGATTCGACCGCGAAATGCACCATGTCGTGCGGGATGATGCCCTGTTTCGGGCAATCGATCGCCGGCTGCGGCCCGGCAGCGGTGACAATGTCGAGCCGGTCGTATCTGGCGGGATTGCTGCCGCCGCATTTGGTGAAGGTTAGCTGCATGGTGCGGCCGTTGTAGCCCCGCGGCGGTGCGTCGGGAACCCCGGGGGATGGCAACACCTGCGACAGTCAGGCCCGGAACATTTCCGGTCGGAAAGGGTTCTGGTCAGGCAACGGGAGCCTCATCATGCCAACCATCGCCCTGTCGGCGTCCGCCGATGACAGCCTTGAAGAACGTTTCCGCGCCTTCATTCGCGCGCCGGAATTTCCCTGCGTCGGCGCCAAATCGGCGCTGTCGCGTGACAAGATGCGCATCCTGGTGGCGCGCGATCTTGCCTCGGCGTGGGACGATCTGCGCATCGTTCCCGAACTGACGCGCCTCGCCGCCGATTATCGCGACAGCCCTGAGCTCTTCCAGACGCTGGTGGTGATCTTCGAACAGCCCGAAGCCATCGCCGAGGCGGAATTCGAACATTATCTGTGGGAACGTGTGCAGTCGCTCACCGACAAGGACGCGCTCTGGTACGGCTCGCCGCCCGATACGCGGGTGAGCGACGACCCGGAGGACCCGCATTTCTCGCTGAGCTTCGGCGGCGAGGCCTTTTTCGTCGTCGGCCTGCATCCCGGTGCCAGCCGCCCGGCGCGGCGCTTCGAACGCCCGGCGCTGGTGTTCAACCTGCACGACCAGTTCGAACAACTGCGCGCCCAGAACCGTTACGACAAGCTGCGCAGCGCCATCCTCGATCGCGACCTGGCGCTGGCCGGCACGCCCAACCCGATGCTGGCGCGCCACGGCGAAACGTCGGAAGCGGCGCAGTACAGTGGCCGCGCGGTCGGACCTGACTGGCAATGCCCCTATGCCGGCCGCGGCGGCGGAATCAACGGAGCCGGCGAAGCCGGGGCGGGCGGCAATGACGATGAAAGCCTGACCGATGTTGCATGAAATTTCGCCGCAATCGGGGGTGGCCTTCACCCTGGACAAGGGCCAGCGGCTGACCGTCATCGATCCGTGCGGCGAACAGGTCGCCGATCTGCTCGCCTTTGCCCGCGATGATCCCGACGAGGTGATTTCATCGGGGCGGACGCTCGATTATCTCAGCCGCATCTTCCTGACCGTGCCCGATCCGATTTATTCGAACCGGTCGAACATCCTGTTGCGGATCATCGCCGATACGGTGGGCCGCCATGATTTCCTGCTGACGCCGTGTTCCAGCGATACGTTCCGCATCATCTATGTCCATGAACAACCGCATCGCGGCTGCTTCGGCAACCTGGCGGAAGCGCTGGCGCCCTATGGCATCGCGCCCGACCGCATACCGGTGGCGTTCAACCTGTTCATGAACGTGCCGGTCGATAGCACTACTGGCGAATTGCGCGTGCTGCCGCCGCTCAGCAAGGCGGGCGACAGCATCGTGCTCGAGGCGGAAACCGACCTGATCATCGGGTTGACGGCGTGTTCAGCGCTGCAATCGAACAATGGCAGCTTCAAGCCGATCCATTATCGGATCGATTGACGGCAGTGACAAGTTGATGGAAGCCCCCCTCTCCCGCAGGCGGGAGAGGGGGGTTTCAACCAGACCGCAATCGATTCTACCGCGTCGGCACCGGCTCCGGCCCCGAATAGTCATAAAACCCCCGCCCCGACTTCTTCCCGTACCAACCGGCTTCGACATATTTGACCAGCAGCGGTGCCGGGCGATATTTCGGGTCGCCGGTGGCTTCCTGCATCACCTTCATGATGCTGAGCAGCGTGTCGAGCCCGACGAAATCGGCGAGGGTCAACGGCCCCATCGGGTGGTTGGCGCCGAGTTTCAGCCCGGTATCGATATCGGTGATGCTGCCGACGCCATCGCCGAGCGCGAAAATCGCTTCGTTGAGCATCGGGCAGAGGATGCGGTTGACGATGAAGGCCGGGCTGTCGGCGGCGATGATCGCGGTCTTGCCGATCTTTTCGGCAAAGGCGGCCATGGCGGCGCGGGTGGCATCCGATGTCTGCAAGCCGGGGATGATCTCGACGAGTGTCATCAGCGGCACCGGATTGAAGAAATGCAGCCCGGTGAAGCGATCGGGCCGGTCGCTTGCCGCCGCCAGACGGGTGATCGAAATCGACGAAGTGTTGGTGGCGAGCAGTGCCGCCGGCTTCAGCGCGAGGCTGGCGAAGATCTTGCACTTCACCGTTTCATTCTCGGTCGCCGCTTCGATGACGAGATCGGCATCGGCAAAAGCAGCATTGTCGGTGGTCAGGCTGATCCGCGCCAGCGCCGCATCGGCGGCATCCTGGGTCACGACCCCCTTGCTGACGCCGCGGCCGAGATTCTTGCCGATCGTCGCGCGCGCTGCTTCGGCGCGCGCCATCTCGATATCCGACAGGATGACATCATAGCCCGCCAGCGCCGAGACATGCGCAATGCCATTGCCCATCAGGCCGGCGCCGATAACCCCGATTGTCTGCACGTTCGTCTCCCGATTGCCGGGCGTGTTTAGCCTGATTCAATCGAGCTTCAACACCTGCTTGCCGCGATTGGCGCCGGCGAACAGCCGTACCAGCGTTTCTGGGGCGTTTTCGAAGCCCTGCTGTTCATCGACCCGCCACGCCAGCCGGCCATCGGCGACCAGCGCGGCGATGCGCTGGCGGATGCCGGGAAATTCCGCCGCCCAGTCGGTGACGATGAAGCCGTGCATCGAGGCGCGGCGGAAGACAAGGTTGAAATAATTCTGCGGCCCTGCCGGCATCTGGCCGAGCTCGTAACGGCTGATACCACCACAGATCACGACCCGCGCGCCGGTGGCGATCTGGCCGAGCATCGCGTTGAGGATCGGCCCGCCGACATTGTCGAACACCACATCGGCGCCCTTGGGCGCCAGGGCCTTCAACCGCGCCGGCACGTCTTCGTTCTTGTAGTCGATTGCCGCGTCATAGCCGGCTTCCTCGACCAGCCAGCGGCACTTGTCCGCCCCGCCGGCGATGCCGATGGCGCGGGCGCCGGCAATGCGCGCCAATTGCCCGACCATCGATCCCGTCGCCCCGGCCGCGCCCGACACGACGACGGTATCGCCCGGGCGCGGCTGGCCGAGCTTGAACAGCCCGCACCACGCCGTCATGCCGGTGGTGCCCAGGATCGACAGCATCGCCGTCGGCGGCAGGCCGGGATAGGCCTTTTCCAGCCCCGACCCGTCGCTGACCAGCCATTCGGTCCAGCCGATCAACCCGGCCACCATGTCCCCCACGTCAAATTTGGGGTTATGGCTTTCCACCACCTCGGCAATCCCCGATCCGCGCATGACATCGCCGAGATGCATCGGCGCGACATAATCGGCGACATTTTCGGCCCAGCCCTTTTGCGCCGGATCGAACCCCAGCCAGCGGGTGCGCAGCAATAGCTGCCCCGGTCCCGCCACCGGCCGCGGACGGTCGACCAGCTCGAAATCGCCATCCTGGAACGGTCGCCCGCGCGGGTGGGCACGCAGGAGCCATTGACGGTTGCTGGTCATTGCAGGTCCTTTCGATCGACCGCGCGACCTTCCGCCAGCCGGGCCCCCGATGAAAGCTGCGATAGATATGAGGGGCAAACTTGTGCCGCAGCGCCCGGCGGGGCAAGCACGCCGGCGATGCTGCGATCCTGCGCCTGCCTGCTGCTCATGACCGCCGCCCCGGCAGCGGCAGCGCCGACTCTGCTGCAGGCGGTGATCGGCAACCCGGGCTGGCTGCACCTGTCGGGCAACAGCCGGGCGCGTATCGAAAGCCTTGATGGCCAGGTCCGCCCGGGGTTCGTGGCGAATGAGGACCTTTTCAGCCTGCGCACCGTCATCCGCGCCGATATCGGCACCGGGGCGTTGCACCTCGTCGGCGAAATCTGGGATTCGCGCAGCTACACCGTCCGCCCCGGCAGCGTGGCAGGCACTGGCGAGGTCAACGTCCTCGAACCCGTCCAGCTGCACGCCATCGCCGATCTGGGGCCGGTGTTCGGCGCCGGCAGCGGGCTGGTCGTCACCGCCGGGCGGATGGTGCTCAATCTCGGGTCGCGGCGGCTGATCGCAGCCGATGATTACCGCAACACCACCAACGGCTATACCGGACTGCGCGCCGACATCACGGCGCGGCCGGGGGCGCAGGCGACCTTCATCTATGTGCTGCCACAACTGCGGCTGCCCGATGGCTTCGATGCCGTGCGCAACAACCGCTTCGCGCTCGACCGCGAAAGCTTCGATGCCCGGCTGTGGGGCGGCATCGTCAGCGTCGATCACGCGCTCGGGCCGGTGCATGCCGATGCCAGCCTGTTCCGGTTCACCGAACGCGACGCCCCCGGTCGGCCGACGCGCGATCGCGACCTGACAACGGTCGACGCCCGCCTGTTGGTCGAACCGGCGCCCGGCGGTTTCGATGGCGAGATCGAGGCGGCGTACCAATGGGGCCACACGCGCAACGGCCTCGCCGCCGTCCTGCCGCTGCAGGCGGTGGCGGCGGGCTATGTCCATGTCGATGCCGGCTACAGCTTTGCCGGTCGCTGGCACCCGCGGCTGGCCGCCGAATTCGATTTCGCTTCGGGTGATCGGGCGGGCGGGCGCTACACCCGCTTCGACACGCTGTTCGGCATGCGCCGCGCCGATTTTTCGCCGGGCGGCATCTTCGCGGCGCTCGGGCGCGGGAATATCGTCACCCCGGCGCTGCGGATCGAGCTGGCGCCGTCGCCGCGCAGCGATGGCCATCTGCTGGCGCGCGCGATGTGGTCGGCGAGCGCGAGCGACAGTTTTTCAACCACCGGCGTGCGCGATCCGACCGGCCGCGCCGGCGGCTTTGCCGGCTATGAATTCGACACACGGCTGCGCCACTGGCTGGTCCCGGCGCGGCTGCGCGGCGAGATCAACGCCGATCTGTTGCTGCGCCGCGGCGTGTTGCGCACCGCGCCCAATGCCCCCGCCGGCGCGACGACCGCCTATTTTTCGGCGGCGGTCACGGCATTCTTCTGATCCCGCGTCAGCCGACCTGGCGGCCTCCCTCCGGCCAGAAGGGCGCGCGCAGTTCCTTTTTCAGGATCTTGCCGCTGGCATTCCTGGGCAGCACGTCGATGAAATCGACCGACTTGGGCACCTTGTACCCCGCGATCCGCGCCCGGGCGAAGGCGATCAGCTCATCCGGCGTCACCTCGCCCCTCTTCACCACGATCGCCTTCACCGCTTCCCCCCAGCGCGCATCGGGCACACCGATCACGGCGCAATCGGCGACCGCCGGATGTTCGTGGAGGACATTTTCCACCTCGGCCGGATAGATATTCTCCGCCCCCGACACGATCATGTCCTTCACCCGGTCGAACAGCGTCAGATAGCCATCGCCATCGACGAACCCGGCATCGCCGGTCAGGTACCAGCCATCGACGAGCGCCTTGGCGGTGGCTTCGGGGTTGCGGTGATAACCGCTCATCGTGCTGACCGACTTGATCGCCACTTCGCCCACCGTCCCCACCGGCAGGTCGCGGCCCTCGCCATCGAGGATGCGGATGGCATTGCCCGGAAACGGCTTGCCGCAACCCAGCATGCGGGCATTGCCGGCGACATCATGGTCTTGCGGCGGCAGATAGACGACGGTGCCGCTGGTTTCGGTGGCGCCATAGCATTGGATGAAGCTGGCGTTGGGAAACGCCGCCATCGAGCGCCGCAGGATATCGAGCGGGATCGGCGAGGCGCCATACAGCAGCTCGGTCAGGCTGCCGAGATCGGCCGGCGCGGCTTCGAGATGCTGGAGGATCGCGGCGAGCACCGCCGGCACCGCGAACATCTTGGTGATGTGCTCGCTCGCCACGGCATTGACGATGCCGGCGATATCGGGCCGCGGCAGGATGACCATCGTCGCCCCGGCCTCGAGCGCGTGCAGCGCCCAGCCGGTGCCGCCGATATGGAACAACGGCATGGCGACAAGGCAGATGTCGTTCTCGTCCCAATGGCTCCACGCCTCCCCGGTCATGCCGCCCTTGGCAATGGTGCCGAGCAGCGCCCGGTGCGAGAGCAGCGCGCCCTTGGGAAAACCGGTGGTGCCGCTGGTATAAAGCTGCAGCGCGATATCCTCAGGGCTTGCCGGGTGCGCGGCGGCATCGGCGGCAAAGCCGGCGATCCAGTCACCAAAGGCCGGGCGGCCCGCGTGCGGCGCATCGACCAGGATGATGGCTTTCACCCCCGCCGCCGCCCGCGCCTCTTCGGCCACACCCAAAAACTGCGCCTCGCTGATCAGCAGCCCGATGCCGGCATCGCCGAGGATATAGGCGATCTCGCGCGCCACCAGCCGGGCGTTGATCGACACCAGCACCGCGCCGATGCGGAAGCACGCGTTCATGACGACGACATAATCGGGATGATTAAGCCCCAGCCAGCCGACCCGGTCCCCCGCCGTCACCCCTTCAGCGCGTAGCGCGGCGACACAGCGCAGCACCGCCTCGTGCAGCCCGGCATAGGATTGGCTGCGCCCTTCGAAACGCACCGCGGTCTTGCCCGGCGTTGCCGCCGCATGCGCCGCGGTCAGTTCGGCGAGCGTCTTGAAACCCTGTGCCATTGCCATCTCCCCACCCCCACCATGCCGCAGGCGCAGCGCGCTGGTCTACTGGTGAATTTGGGTCGGCAGGGCAGGCCGGGCAGCGGCTTTTGTTCGGATGCTTATGAGTTCACGACCTAGTTCAACTTCGCGCAGAGTGGCGGGGCATCTGCGGCCAGGCAAAAATCGGGCACATGGCCTGAAGTTTGCCAATAATCGAAGAGTCGAATTTCGCGCACCAACGCCTCGAACGCGGGCGTTCGCCGCGCATCGTCAAACTCGGGCCAGTATAAATTGTCCAACGCATCCGGCCCTGTTGTCGCAAAAAGCCGGCGAACAGCCTCGATTGCCGCTTGATCACGCCCACTGATAGCCAACCCAAGGGCCGTCCAGCCCGACAAGGTGGCAGGATCCTTCGCGAGTGGTTCAAACGCCGCTCCGGCAGCGCGGGCCGTTGCGGCATCTCCCACCGCCAGCGCCGCGACAAGCGGCGCCATGGCGGCGCGGACGCGATCATCGGTCAAGGCAGCAACCAGTTGGTGCGCTTTGTCCCAATCACGCCCGGTCAGGGCAGCACGCAACCAAATCCTGTCAACGAGCCTTCGGTCACTCCGGATTCTCGCTTCGTCCGCGAAGATGGCGCGCGCCTCCTGATACCGCCCTGTCCTGCTCAAGCTGGCGGCTGACAGCAAGATGTCATAAGTGTTGCCTGGATTGATCGCCAGCGCGCGCTTGCGGGCTTCAAGTGCATCACGCTGCCGACCAACCTGATCGAGGAAATACGCAAAATGCTGGAATTCAAAGCCCCAGCCCGTGGGACGTGACGATAGCACTCTTGCAAACAGCGCGTCGCGGCCCCTGAAGTCGCTCGGCACGGTCAGAACCGCTTTACCCATATAAACTTCAGCATTGTCCGGATCGATTTTTTCAGCCAGCGCGACAGCCCGTCGTCCTTCAGCACGCAGGGTATCAGCAGCCTTGCCGGCTTCAAGATATGCTCGATGACCCAAAAATTCTGCCAAGGTCACTTGCGCGGTAACAAACCGCGGCTCCGCCTGTGTCGCGACGCGCAACGCTTCAACCTGCCGGTCGACATCATAGACATCTTTGCTGTTCTCTTCGCAGTAACTCGCCCATCCGGCGGTCGCGGCAGCGGGCTTTTGCAGCGGCGGTTCGTTTACACCATCGACGATGCAACGCGCCGTCCACGTCAATTGGGTTGCAATTCCTTTCAACAAAGTGCCGTGCGGATAGGTCTTTTGTGGCGACCAGATGGGGGTTTTGACGCCAGGGACGTGCAATTCCGGATAGACGGTTATCTCGCTTGGCGACCCGACCAGTCGGCCGGTGAGATAATAGCCAGCTTGCGGCAGCGTGCCGCCGACGACGCGAAAGCGTTCCGGCGCAATGGCGCTTACCATCGCGCTTTGTAGCGTTTCGGCCGTGCCGGTGGGAACGCCCGATGTGCCAAAGGGAACGACGGTCAGGGGTGCCGCTTCGCGCGGTAGCGTCCCGCGATTCGACCAGAACAGAGAAACGGCAACAGCCGCGAGCACCGCCGACCCGCCAGCCAGCCATTGCCGCAACGATAGCCGATGGGACTGTTCAGGCTTTGGACGCTCAACTGCAGAACCAGCGACTTGCAATGGTTCCGGCTGCGTGGAAGCAACCAGCGTGATCGGGCCGACCAGACGATAGCCGACCTTGGTGATCGTTTCGATCCGAAACGCACCATCACCATGCTCTGCGGCGAGCTTTCGCAGCCGCGCAATGACGCGGGTGATCGAATCATCGCCGACAATCCGGCCTTCCCAGCATTGGCGCACCAGATCGTCGCGCGAGACAATGCCGCCATTGGCCATGGCGAGGACCACGAGCACCTGCATGACGCGCGGCTCAAGCGTTTCCGAACGGACCGCCGTCACCTGGCGCAGCGCCGGCTCCACCGTGATGGGGCCGAGCCGGAACGCCGAAGCGTGGGCGAGATCGATCTGGTCGGGCGTTGTCATTTCGCAGTCGAGATTATCCGAATGGCGAATGGTTAATAGCCCTGCCGGGGCGGTTTTCGCCTTCATCGGCCAATCATCGGCAAATCATCGGACAGAAAGCGGTTTCACATCATGTCGTTACCAACCGGCCCCGCATAATTTCAGGTCATCGCCCCGGATGGTCCGGCGGTGACAGATTGAGGACCTGATCATGAAGAATTTCACCATCGTCGCATTTGCCGCTGCCAGCGTTTTCGCCGCCACCGCCACCACTGCCCAGACGGTCCGCACCGATGTGCGTGTCAGCTATGCCGATATCAACCTCGCCTCGGCGTCCGGACAGGCGACGCTCGCCCGCCGCATCGACGCCGCCGCCGGCAAGGCCTGTTCGGTTGATGCCAACCAACGTGACCTCGCGCTCAAGGCCAATTCGGCGCGCTGCTATAACGCCGCTGTTTCCGGCGCCCGCACCGCCATCGCGATGGCAACGGCGCCGCAACTCGCTTCGCGCTGAATCCCTCAGCCGGCGCGAATGAAGGGCGGTGCCGCCCGGTGCCGCCCTTCTGCTGTCGGCGCCGATGCGCAGGCCGGCTGCCAAGTAACGCAACCAAAGGCGATCACCGGCGCCGGCAAAAGCCGACGTTCACGCGACGGTTGGGCAACCACCGAAGCCGGGTCGCAAGCGATCCTCCACCGCTGCCCCCGCCGGAAGGCCGAGATGTGGCGGCGCCAGCCGGCGAGAGGGATTCGGACGTGCCGTTACTGACCTGAGATGTCGGCGCTGGTCCAAAGCATTGGCAGAATTTCCCCTGTCCTACAGGCGGCTTTTCTGCCATCCTTTCTTGGCTGTTCGCTCTTTGAAATCGCTGGCAATTTCGACATCCGCGCGCCTTGCCGCACGAACGCTGCCGGAAAATCGCAAAACCGCATTCGGCGTGACTTTCGTGACTTTCTTAACTTTTGGTAACTGCGGACAGGCCGGTGGTTTCAGGGCGCCGGCTCAGCCGCCTTGTGGCCATAGCTGAACACCCGCGCCAATTGCCAGCCGCCGGGCGACAGGCGCCACAATTGCGTGAAGCGGGCGCTGCCGGCCTTGCGTTCCGGGCCGTCGCCGCGACGTTCGTAAAAGACATGCTCGCCGTCTTCGATCGCGCCGAGCCCCGGCACCGGATGGACGTTCAGGCTGGCGGTGACGAGTTCGCGGCGCGAGCGCCAGGCATCGGGGGCCTTTTTGGCGGTGCAGGACTTGGCATAGATGGCGACGAACTCGGCGCCGTTGCTCGCCACCGCGCCGTCGCGGTCATGATACATTTCGAAATCGGGCGCGATCATCGCCGACAGCGCGGCGGGGTCGCACTTGTCGAAAAACAGGCTGAACATCGCGGCGTCGCGCTCGGCAATGGCATTGGTCAGCGCCGCGCCCTGCGGCAAAGCGGCGGCGACGGCGGCGATCAGCAACGGATTTGGCATATGCGCCTCCTTTGTGTATTATGCACACAATACGGATAGCGGCGACGCCCTGTCAAACCCGCGGCTGCAAAGCGCCTTGGCGCAAGCGGCCGGCTGGGCTAGGGCGGCGCAGCACAGTCGAGCAAGGTAGACACATGAATACCCTCATCGTGGTCGTCGATATCGTCACCATGGTCCTGCAATGGCTGATCTGGGCGCTGGTCATCTGGGCGGTGCTGTCGTGGTTGATCGCCTTCAACGTCATCAACATGCAAAACCGGTTCGTGCGCGGTATCGTCACCGGGCTCGACAGTTTCTTCAACCCGATGCTGCGGCCGATCCGGCGGATCCTGCCCGACATGGGCGGCATCGACCTGGCGCCGATGGTGCTGATCCTGCTCATCATGCTGGTGCAGCGCGGGCTGCCGGCGATCCTGCTCGATACGGGCATGCTCTGACGCCCTGGGCGCTGGTTGCCGGCGGGATACGGCTCAAGGTCCGCGTCACGCCGCGCGGCGGGCGCGACGGGGTGGATGGCATCGGTACCGATGGCGATGGCGTGCCGCACCTGAAACTGCGGGTGGCGGCGGCGCCGGTCGATGGCAGTGCCAATGATGCGGTGGTGCGGCTGGTCGCCAAATGGCTCGATGTGCCGCGCAGCCGGGTGACGGTGGTGACGGGCAGCACGGCGCGATTGAAGACACTGGCCATCGACGGCGATGCGCTACGGTTGCTGCATCGCTGCCAGTCGCTTATCACCCCGGCCGTGCAGCAGGAGCATGGGCAGTGACGGCGACAATCATCGATGGCAAGGCGCGCGCCGTGGCTTTGCGCGACAGCGTGGCGGCCGAAGTCGCGGCCTTTGTCGCAGGCCACGGCCGGGCGCCGGGGCTGACCGTCGTACTTGTCGGCGACGATCCGGCGAGCGCCGTCTATGTCCGCAACAAGGGCCGCGAAACGCTGGCGGCCGGCATGGTGTCGGGGGAGCATCGCCTGCCCGCCAGCGTGTCCGAAGCGGAGGTGCTCGCGCTTGTCGCCGCGCTCAACGCCGATGATACGGTCGATGGCATCCTGGTGCAACTGCCGCTGCCGCGCCATATCGATGCCGACCGGGTACTCGCCGCAATCGATCCGGCCAAGGATGTCGATGGCTTTCACCCGGTTAACGCCGGGAGGCTGGCGACGGGGCTCGATGCGCTGGTGCCGTGCACGCCGACCGGTTGCCTGATGCTGATCGAGGAAGCGCTGGGTGATCTGTCGGGCAAGGAAGCGCTGGTTATCGGCCGCTCCAATATCGTCGGCAAGCCGATGGCGGCGCTGCTGCTGGCGAAAAGCGCCACCGTAACGATTGCCCATTCGCGCACTCGCGACCTTGCCGGTCACGTTGCCCGCGCCGAAATCGTGGTCGCCGCGGTCGGCGTGCCGCACCTGGTCAAGGGTGAATGGATCCGTCCCGGCGCGTGCGTCATCGATGTCGGCATGAACCGAGTCACGGTCGCAGACGGCAAATCGCGCCTGACCGGCGATGTCGATTATGATGGCGCGCTGGCCCGCGCCGGCTGGATCACGCCGGTCCCGGGCGGGGTGGGGCCGATGACGATCGCCTGCCTGTTGTCGAACACGCTGAAGGCAGCCAAGGCGCGCGCGACATGACCGGGCCGCTGCTTACCCTGTTCATTTCGGCGTTCGCGACGCTGTTCGTCGTGCTCGATCCGCCGGGCTGCGTGCCGATCTTTTCGTCGCTGACCAATGGCGCCAGCGTTGCCCACCGCCGCGCCATGGCGATCCGCTCGGTGCTCATCGCCAGCGCGGTCCTGATCGCCTTTGCGCTCGGCGGCCAGGCCTTTCTCGGCGCGCTCGGGATCAGCCTGCCGGCGTTCAAGATCGCCGGCGGGGTGATGGTTTTCCTCATCGCCATCGACATGGTCTTCGAAAAGCGCACCGAGCGCCGCGAAAACCGCGCCGAAGAGGTCATCTCGGCGGCCAAGACCGCTGCCAAGCCGATCGAATCGGAAGACATTTCGGTCTTCCCGATGGCGATCCCGATGCTTGCCGGGCCGGGGTCGCTCGCCGCGATCATGCTGCTCGCGGCGCGCAGCCATGGCCCGGAAGAAACCTTTGTCGTGCTCGCCGCGCTGGTTGCGGTGATGGTGATCACGCTGTTGTCGCTGCTCGCCGCCGGGCCGATCATGAAATTGATGGGCGCCAAGTTCGAAGGCGCGCTGACCCGGTTGCTTGGTGTCGTCCTCGCCGCGCTGGCGGCGCAGTTCGTCGTCGACGGCATCAAGCAGAGCTTCGGGATCTAGCGCCCGTCGCGGCGCCCCAGCAACCGCAGCCGCAGCGCGTTCAATTTGATGAAGCCCGCGGCGTCGCGCTGGTCATAGGCGCCGGCGTCGTCTTCAAAGGTCACGATGCCTGCCGAATAGAGCGAGTTCGGCGATTTGCGGCCGACGACGCTGACGCTGCCCTTGTAGAGCTTCAACCGCACCGTGCCGCTGACCTTGGCCTGCGAATGGTCGATCGCCGCCTGCAGCATCTCGCGCTCGGGGCTGAACCAAAAGCCGTTGTAGATCGCTTGCGCATATTTCGGCGCCAGTTCGTCCTTCAGATGCGCCGCGCCGCGATCGAGGGTGATCTGTTCGATGCCGCGATGCGCCAGGTGCAAAATGGTGCCGCCCGGGGTTTCGTACATGCCGCGCGACTTCATGCCGACGAAGCGGTTTTCAACGAGGTCGAGCCGGCCGATGCCATGCAGTTTGCCGAGTTCGTTGAGCTTGGCCAGCAGCGACGCCGGCGACAGCGCGACGCCATCGACCGCCACTGGGTCGCCGGCTTCGAAATCCATGGTGATATACTGCGCGGCCGGCGCGGTTTCGGGGTCGTCGGTGCGCGAATAGACATAGTCGGGTATTTCTTCCCACGGGTCCTCGAGCACCTTGCCTTCCGACGACGTGTGCAACAGGTTCGCATCGGTCGAGAACGGGCTTTCGCCGCGCTTGTCCTTCGACACCGGGATCTGGTGCGCCTCGGCAAAGGCGATCAACTGCTCGCGGCTGTTCAAGTCCCATTCCCGCCACGGCGCGATGATGCGGATGTCGGGCGCCAGAGCATAATAGCCGAGCTCGAAACGCACCTGGTCATTGCCCTTGCCGGTGGCGCCATGGGAAACAGCATCGGCGCCGACCGCCTTGGCGATCTCGATCTGTTTCTTGGCGATCAGCGGCCGGGCGATCGAAGTGCCGAGCAGATAAAGCCCTTCGTACAAGGCATTGGCGCGCATCATCGGGAAGACATAGTCTTTCACGAATTCCTCGCGCAGGTCCTTGATGAAGATGTGTTCGGGCTTGACCCCCATCATCACGGCCTTGGCGCGCGCCGGCTCCAGTTCCTCGCCCTGCCCCAGGTCGGCGGTGAAGGTGACGACTTCACAGCCATAGGTCTGTTGCAGCCATTTCAGGATGACGCTGGTATCGAGCCCGCCCGAATAGGCAAGGACGACGCGATTGATGGCGGTGGGCTTGGTCACGGGCGAGCTTTCGTTGCTGTGGGGGCGGCTATAGCGATGCAGCGGCGGCTTGGGAATGGCAGGGCAGTGGGTAAGAAGACGTTAAGAAAGTCACGAAAGTCACGCCGGATGCGTTTTTTGGAAATCTTGCAGGAGGCGCGGGGATAGCACGACGAAAAACGCCCCAATATAACCAAATAGGTGATAACTGTCAACCCCCCCTTCCCCGCAGGCGGGAGAGGGGGGGGCGTGCGACGCCGGTGCAGCGGAACCTCCGAGGAGGTTGGGCGTTCATCACGCCGGACTATCATATCAAAGGAATACCCATGCGACATCTCCTCTTGGCGGCAGCCTTGCTTGCCAGCCCGTCGCTTGCCGCCGCGCAGACCAATTGCCAGCAGCACAGCAATAACCGCGTCATCGGCACGGTTGCCGGCGGCGGCATCGGTGCCGTGCTCGGCAATGTGATCGCCGGCCGTGGTGACAAGACGCTGGGCACCGTGATCGGTGCCGGTGCCGGTGCCTTGATTGGCAACCAGGTCACCAAGCCGGGGCAGGATTGCAACAACGCCTATGGTTTCTACGACAAGGCCGGCGTGTGGCACAGCAACGACACCCGCAACGGCAATGCCACCGGCTATTTCGATCGTGACAGCCAGTGGGTCGAAGGCGCGCCGCGCGGTTATTATGATTCCAACAATCGCTGGATCGCGGTGAACGCCGATACCGCCCAGGCCGGTTATCGTGACCAGCGCGGCAATTGGGTGCCGGTTTCGGCGCAGGGCTATTACGACGCCGACAACCAGTTCCGTGGCGGCGCCGCCAGCGGCCATTACGAAAACGGCCGCTGGATCGCCGGCCCGGCCGTTGGTCGTTACGATGCCAATGGTCGCTGGATCGATGGCGCCGCCGCCGGCCGCCGCGATGCCAATGGCCAGTGGATCGCCGATGCCCAGCCGGGGTATTACGACCGTTCGGGGCGCTGGGTCGCCGGCCCGGCGCAGGGCTTTTACGATGCGCGCGGCAACTGGATTTCGGTTGGCGCGAACGATCAGCGCGGCAACGCCTATGATCAGCGCGGTAACGACCAGCGCTATGACGACAATCGCAACGGTGCCTATGGCCAGCGCGATGGCATGGTGCCGGGCTATTACAACAACGGCCGCTGGATCGCCGGGCCGACATCCGGGCAATATGATGCCTATGGCCGCTGGATCCCGGGTCCGCCGGCCGGCCGCCGCGATGCCAACGGTAACTGGATCGCCGATATGCAGCTTGGCTATTACGACGCCAATGGCCGCTGGCAGCGCGGCAGCGTGCGCGGCAGCTATGACAACCAGGGCCGCTGGACCACGACCGGCTTCGGCAATGGCCAGAACGCCATCGTGCCAATGGCGGAACGCCTGAACCGTATCGAGCAGCGTATCCAGCGCGGCATCCAGGATCGGTCGTTGAGCCAGGTCGAAGCCCGCACCGCGCTGAACGAAGTTGCTTCGATCCGTCGCTACGATCGTTCGAAGCGGATGCGCAACGGCAATATCAGTGCGCGCAACGCGGCGCTTGTCGACGCGCGCATCGACCGGTTGAGCCAGCGGCTGCGCATGGAGCGCAACGACAATAATGGCTATAACGGCCGCAATGGCGGCTAAGGGCTCTGAAGCTCCCTCCCCCCCAGCCGTAGGCGACGCCTTCGCGTCAGCGGGGAGGGAGTTTGTTTGTGACCTAAATGACCTCGAACGCTTCGAAATCGGGCTTTTCCATTTTGCTGGCGAAGGTGTCGTAATCCCAGGGCCAGGTGATCGGCACGCCGTGCGCGTCGAGATACCAGCTGGTGCAGCCCGAGCCGAAGATGGTCGCCTTGGCGGCGGTGATGCGGCGTTCTTCATAGTCGGCGAGGGCAGCGGCGGTGGCGGCGATGCCGCGTGCCTTGCCTCCGGCGACACTGGAATTGCCGTCGGCAACCCGGGCGATGAGCTGCTCGATATAGGTCCATTGCCGTTCGGCAATATCGATCAGCGAGAAATTGCCGACGGGTGATGTGGGGCCGTTGAGCATGAAGAAATTGGGGAAATCCGGGATCGAGATGGCGTAATAGCCGTTGCAGCGTTCCCGCCAAGCCGCCTCGAGCGTCGCGCCGCGGCGGCCCTCGACATTGATCGGTCGCACGAAGCGATCGGAATGAAAGCCGGTGCACAGCGCGATCAGATCGAGATCGTGCACCGCGCCGTCCTTGTCGCGGATGCCGCCGGGCAGCACGCGATCGATGCCGCAGGTGATGGTCAGCAGATTGGGCAGCTGCGCCGCAGCGTAATAGTCCGGCGAATAGATCAGCCGCTTGCAGGCGGCACGATAGGTCGGGCGCAGTTTTTCGCGCAAGCTGGGATCGCGGACATTCTGTTCGAGATTCATCAGGCAATAGCCTTCGATCTCCTTCATCATCGGCGATTCGATATCGATGACGCCCTTGGTGAAGCGCTGGATATTGCCGAAATAGACGGGGTCGTAGCGGATGGCGTCGATCGCCTCGCGGCTTTGCCGGAACACCGCCTTTTCGGCCTCGGTATAGGCGAACTGCACCACCGGCATGATCCATTGCGGCGAGCGCTGGAAATGCACGACTTCGATGCCGCGCTTGGCCAATGCCGTGACGAGTT
Organism: Alphaproteobacteria bacterium; assembly: GCA_031426015.1. Taxonomy (GTDB): domain Bacteria; phylum Pseudomonadota; class Alphaproteobacteria; order Sphingomonadales; family Sphingomonadaceae; genus Sandarakinorhabdus. The sequence goes on along the minus strand of JANPKK010000070.1, from coordinate 19,598 downwards.
GCACACCCGTCGAGCCATTGCCGATGACGCCGATCTTCTTGCCTTCCAATGGCACCGAATGGTCCCAGCGCGCCGAATGGAATTTCACGCCGGCAAAATCATCGAGGCCGGGGATGGCGGGGATCTTGGGGTGATGCAGCACGCCGGTGGCGGCGATGATGAACTCGGCTTCGGCGATGCGGCCGTCCCTGGTTTCGACCTGCCAGTTGCCGGGCCCGTCGCGCCAGGTGCAGCGCACGATCTCGGCATTGAAGTTGATGATCGGCATCAGGTCGTGATCGGCGACGACCTTTTCGAAATAGGCCTGCACCTCGGGGCCGGGAGCGTAATAGCCCGACCATTCGGGGTTGGGGGCGAATTCATAGGTATAGGCGTGCGCCGGGACATCGCAGCTCAGCCCCGGATAGCTGTTGTCGCGCCAGGTGCCGCCGATGCGATCGGCCTTTTCATAGACGCTGACGGCGGTGTGGCCGGCCATTCGCAGCTTGATAGCGGCGAGGATGCCGGACATGCCGGCACCCAGGATGATGAAACGCGGTTCGGGTTGCGACATGGCGGGCCTTTCGATCAGAAGCGGACGCCGACCGTCACGCCATAGGTGCGCGGATCGGGGAAATAGCCGACGGTCAGCCCGCCGAAGCCGGGGCCGAAATCGATGAAATTCTGCGGCCGGTCTTCCTGCGTCAGGTTGCGGACGAAGGCGGCGATTTCGGTCTTCACCCCGCCGATGGCGAAATTGGTGAGCGCGGCGCGCAGGTTGACGATGGTGCGGCCGGGCGAGCGGGTGTTTTCGGCGTTCTGGTCCGACGCGGTCGGCGTCACCAGCGCATAGGGGAAGGTGTAGTAGGACGAGACGTGGCTGAGATCGGCGATGAGGTTCAACTTGCCCCAATCACCCTGGGCGACGCGCCAGTCGGCACCCAGCGCCATGGTGAATTTCGGCGTGTGCGGAAAGGCGCGGTTGTTCGACACATCGACGCCGCCATCGAGATAGCTGTTGTACTTGGCATCGAGCACCGCGAACGAGCCATTGAAGGTGATGGCATCGAACGGCCGCGCGACGAATTCGAGTTCGAGACCCTGGATGCGGGCTTCGGCGGCGTTGCGCACCGTGGAGGACGCGGCGCCGCTGGCCTGGAAGATCGACAGCTGGATGTCCTTGTGCTTGTCGGTGAAGGCGGCGAGGTTGAGCGTCAACCGCCGGTCGAACAGGCTGGTCTTGAGGCCGATTTCGAAGCTGTCGACGGTTTCGGGGCGATAGGGGTCGCACAATTCGGTGGCGCCGGTCGGGCACGCCGCGGTGGGCGCCACAAAGACGTTGGATTCACCGTTGAAGCCGCCCGATTTGAAGCCCTGCGCATAGCGGCCATAGACGTTGATATCGTCGGTGATCGCATAGCTGAGCGTGGCCGCCGGGCTGAAATCGTTGAAGGTCGCATCGGGGACGCCGCCATAGGGGATGTCGGCGATGGTCACCGGCGCCGGTGGGCCGAGGCTGCGCAGGAAGCGGCGGACGTCCTTCCTTTCATGGGTGTAGCGGCCGCCGACAGTCAGCTTCAGCGCGTCGGTCAGCGCATAATCGGCCTGTGCCGACAGCGCCCAGGCTTCGGTGTGCGAGCCATAGTCCGACTGGAACGCGGTGCCGCCGGCGAAGAAGCTTTGCGGCCCCAGCGTTTCGGCCTTTTCCTTGTAGAAGAAGCCGCCGAGGACATAGTTGAGCTTGTCGCCAAAGCCGCTGCCGACAAGCTGGAGTTCCTGGCTGAAGGCGTCATATTTGGTGAAGCGCTGGGTGAAGGCGACATCGAGCGGCGAGCCATCGAGATCGAGGCTGTCCGAAAACTCGACGTTGCGATAGGCGGTGATCGATTTCAGCGTCGCGCCGCCCAGATCATAGGCGATGGTCAGCGCATGGCCATAGACGCGCGATTTTTCGAACAGCGGGTTGGCGTCGATGCTGCCCGACGACTGGCGATCGGGGTTGGTATAAAGGTTGAGCGGGAAGAAGGCGCCGGCAAAGGGATAGCTCGGGCTGGCGGGATCGAAGATGTCACGCGGGTCGCCGTTGCGGTTGACACGGACGAGCTGGGCATAGTCGGGCCGCTGGTCGAAGCGGCTGTAGTCGAAGGTGTAATCGATGGTCAGGTCGTCGCTCGGCTCGATGCGCAGCTGGGCCATGCCGCTCCAGCCTTCGACATCATTGGTCTCGGTGACCGAATTGGGCCGGGCGAGGAAGGCCGCCGGAAACGGGTTCGGGCCGATCTTGATAAAGCCGTCACGCTTCTGGAACTGGCCCGACAGCTTCAAGGAAAAGATGCCCGCCTTGGGCAGGTTGAGGATCGCACGGCCGCGCAGCTGGTTGTAGTTGCCATAGGTGAATTCGCCGAGCCCGCCGAGCTCGCCCGTCGGCTTCTTGGTGACGAGGTTGACCGCGCCGGCGAGCGCGTTGCGGCCGTAAAGCGTGCCCTGTGGCCCGCGCAGCACTTCGACGCGCTCCAGATCGGCGACATCGAAGATCGAGCCCTGCGCCTTGGCGATATAGACACCGTCGAGATAGAGGCCGACCGCCGGTTCCCAGGTGATCGCCGGGTTGATCGTCACCGAGCCGCGGATCGAGATCTGCGAAATCGTCTTGTTCGACGGGGCGCGTTCGATCTTCACATTGGGCGCCAGCGCGCCGAGATCGCCGATCGAAGTGATGCCGCGCGCTTCGATGAAGGCGCTGCCGATCGCCGAAATCGCGATCGGCACGTCCTGGATGTTTTCGGAACGCTTTTGCGCGGTGACGACGATTTCGGCGAGGCCGCTGTCATCGGGAGCAACGGCCTGGGCGTGCGCCCCGGCGCTGCAGGCAAGGGCGGCGAGGCTGGCACCGGTCAGCAGATTGCGGATCATCGCGATTCTCCCCAAAGGCAGCGCCCGGTGGAACCCGGGCTGATGGCACCGTGCATAGCAAGGCCCCAAGGCTGCCGCAATGAATATGCCGATATTTTACGCAATTCGTCGCTTTGTAACGGTGTAAGGGGGTAATCGCGCAGGAACGCTGCTTTATCCTTGTCAATCCTTGGCGGCGCTTCGATAAAGGCGGCAGGGAGACAGGATGACCATGGCCGATACCGCACTGCTGGCGCGCATCGAACGGCTCGAGGCGCTCGACGCCATTCGGCAACTGCCGGCCAAATATGCGCTGGCGCTCGATATGCGCGACATGGACGCGATGGTCGGGCTGTTCCCCGCCGATGTGCGCGTCGGCAAGGGCGCCAGCGGCCGCGCCGCGCTGCGCGCCTATATGGACCGCACGCTGCGATCGCCCTTCACAGGCACGTCGCACCATATCGGTGGGCATATCATCGAATTCGACGATGCCGATCACGCCCATGGCATCGTCTATTCCAAGAACGAGCATGAAACCGGCGCCGAATGGGTGATCATGCAGATGATGTATGTCGATAATTATGTCCGCGCCGACGGTCGCTGGCATTTCGCCCGCCGGCTGCCGCTCTACTGGTACGCGACCGACCTCAACAAGCCGCCGATCGGCGACAACAAGATGCGCTGGCCGGGGACGGAATGGAGCGACGGCGGCTTTCACAAGCTGTTTCCGAGCTTCGCCGATTACTGGGCGCGCGCGGGCGACCCTGGCGGCCCGGTGCCCGAGCCGGCGCCGGCGGAGCAGTTTCTCGCGACGATGCGACGCGGGGCGGTAGCGCCGAAGGTGAAGGTCAGGGCGGACTGATACCGTCCCTCTCCCGCCTGCGGGAGAGGGATTTTAGAAGTAATAGCTGGCGCCGTTGGCGACGAGGACGGAGCCATTGACGAAACTCGCATCGTCGCTGGCGAGATAAGCGACCGCGGCCGCGATCTCCGCCGGCTGCGCCATGCGGCCGAGCGGGATCGAGGCTTCCATCGACTTGATCCATTCGTCGGGAATGCCCGCCATCACCGGGGTGTCGGTCGGCCCCGGTGCCACCGCATTGACGCGGATGCGGCGCGGCGCCAGTTCGCGCGCCAGTTGCCGCGTCAGGCCGATCAGCGCCGCCTTCGACGTGACATAATGCGGCGAGCCTTCGCCCGATTGTGCCGAGGTCGAGCTGATGTTGATGATCGCGCCGGGGTTGCCATCGGCGGCGAGCACGCGGGTGAACTCGCGCGCCAGGTAGAAGGCGCCGTTGAGATTGACGGCAAGCACCGCCGCCCAGCCGTCATCCTCCATATGGATGAGCTGGTCGACGACGGTTGTCGCCGGGCCACCGGCGGCGAGTTCGGCATTGCGCTGCGCCATGCTGGCATAGAATTGCGCCGAGCCATCGTTGGGCGCCGCGCCGATGCCGGCGTTGGCGACGGCAATGTCGAGCCGCCCGAAAGTGCTGCGCGCCGCCGCGACCGCGACCGCCACCGACGCGCTGTCGGCGACATCGCAGGCGAGCGCCACGTGCAGCGCCGGGTCAGCCGTGCCGGCGATGCTCTCCGCCGCTGCCGCCGCATCGAGATCGAGTGCCGCCACCCTTGCCCCGTCCGCCGCCAGCCGCTGCACGATCGCCCGACCGATGCCGCGCCCGGCGCCAGTGACGATCGCGGCGCGCCCGGCAAGCTTGCCAATCATCAATCATTGGCTCCGGTCAGATGGCGGGCGGCGACATAGCCGAAGGTCAGCGATGGCCCAAGTGTCGCGCCGGCACCGGGGTAGCTTTCGCCCATCATCGTTGCGGCATTGTTGCCGGCGGCATACAGCCCGGGGATCGGATTGCCGGCGGTATCGAGCACGCGCGCGACATCATCGGTGACCAGCCCGCCATTGGTGCCGATATCGCCGGCATAGATGGGGAAGGCATAGAAGGGCGCTTGCGTGATCGGCGCGAGGCACGGGTTGGGCGTGTTGCCGGCATCGCCGTACATGCGGTCGTAGACGGCGGCCCCGCGGTGGAAGTCCGGGTCTTCCCCCTTCGCCGCATGGCTGTTGAAGCGGTCGAGCGTCGCCGCCAGCGCGCCGGCATCGACGCCGATCTGTGCCGCCAACCCGGCAATCGTCGGCGCCTTCTTCAAAATCGCGCGCACCCCCGCCGCCTGCGCCCAATCGGGGAGCAGCGGCAGCAGCGGCCCCATCGGATATTTGTGGCGGAAGCGATGGTCGAAAATCACCCAGCTCGGTGTCGTGCCCGCGTCGGGCATATCGAGCGCCACCATCTGCTGGCCGACGATATGGTAGGAGGCGGCTTCGTTGAGATAGCGCTTGCCGGCCTGGTTGACGATGATGCAGCCGGGCAACGCGCGTTCGATCGTCGACAACCGCCCGCGTTCCTCGCCGGGTACCGAAAAGACGGGTGCCGACCAGGTACTGTGCATGTTGCGGGTCGCGGCGCCGACTGCGAGCGCCGCGACGATCGAATCGCCGGTATTGCCGGTCTGGCCGCCGCTACGCACCGGGTTGGGCTGCAACGGCACATATTGCGCGCGCAGTGTCGCCGATTGTTCGAAACCGCCCGCCGCCAACACGACGCCCTTGCGCGCGCCGATTCGCTGCGTCTTGCCGGCGCGGCGGATGACGGCGCCCGTGATGCGGCCGTTTTCGTGCACCAGTTCGGTCATCGGGCTTTCGAGCCACAGTTCGACGCCGCGATCCTTCAGCGCCAGCCGTAGCCCGCCCGCCAGCGCATTGCCCAGCGTCAGATAGCGGTCCTTGGTCGATTTCAGCCGCTGCCCGATATCGCCGTAGTAACGCACGAGGATCTTGGCGAGCGCCTTGGTCCAGCCCGGTGGGCGGAACAGCAGCGCATAGGTTTCGGTGAACTGCCAATTGATATAGCCGAACAGGCTGGCGGCGGGCGATGCCGAGCGCAACGTCGCCATGTCGGGCCCGAGCAGGCGGCCATCGATCGGCGTCGGCATATGGGTGCGGTAACCGTCTTTCCCGCCGGGTTCTTCGACATGATAATCGGGGTACGGCAAGGATTCATAGTTGATGACGGTATTGGCGGTCACCCAGCGCAGCATTTTGGGGGCATTGTCGATGAACGCCTTGATATGGGTGTCGGGGACGTTCGCCGAGGACAGCTTGCGCACATAGGTGAAGGCTTCGTCGGCGCTGTCTTCACGGCCCAGCGCTTTCGCCTGGTCGCTGCACGGGATCCAGATGCCGCCGCCCGATGTCGCCGAGGTGCCGCCCCATTCGCTGCCTTTTTCGACGATCAGCACCTCGGCGCGGTTGTGCGCCGCGACCAGCCCGGCGAGCAGCCCGCCGGCGCCCGAGCCGATGACCAGCACATCGACCTGCTTGTCCCATCCCGCCGTCATGCCGCCCCTCCGAACTGCCGCACCACTGCGGCGACGGCGCGTGCCACATCATGGCGGCGATAGCCGAGCAGCGCCACCTCGGCGGGGTCGGGCTCGTACGCGATGAAATTGCCGCGCCCCTGCGGGATGGCGATATCGGGCAGCATCGGATGGTCCTGGTCGAGCGACGGCACCGGCGCCGGATTGCCCGCCGCCTGGAAGAACAGGCCGAAATAGTCGGCGAAGGACAGATTTTCGTCGCCGACGAGATAGGCCGTGCCGCTTACCCCGCGCTCGAAGGCGCCGACGATCGCTTCGGACAGCGACTGGCACGACATGAAATTGGTGCCGCCGGCGGGGCCGAAGGGCGGGATGGCGGGGATCAGGCCGCGGGCATAGGCGGTATAGGGCTCGAAGATCGCGCTCGGCTGGCCGGGGACGCAACCGACCATGAACGGCGCGTTGAGGGTGCAGACGCCGAAACCTGGGGACGCTTCGGCGCGCACGCCCTCGCAGGCGAGTTGCCGCGACTGAATATAGACATTGCCGGCGACGAGTTCGGGGGTCGCCTGCGGGTAATAGCTGCCGATCATCACGGCGCGGCTGATCCCGGCGGCACGCGCGGCGCGGAAGAAGGCGGGCAGCGCATCACGGTTGGCGGCCATCAGATGGTCGCCGGCATCGGCACCGGGCGGGATGTGGCGCGGATCATTGCCGGCGGCGAACAACAGCCAGTCAAAGCCCGCGAGGCGTTGGGCCGTGAAATCACCCGCCACATAATCGCCGGCGAGGAAGGGCAGCGCCGCCAGCGCCGTGCCGGCATGCGCCGGGCTGCGCGCCGCCAGTGTGACGTCATGGCCGAGCGCCTGGAGATGCAGCGCGGCATGGCCGCCCAACAGCCCGGTACCGCCGACGACAAGAACCTTCATGGCGCGCGTCCCTTTTTAAAAGTTGAAGCCATTGCCGGTGACGACGGGCACGATCGTCCAGTTGCCTTTCGGATCGCGCGTCCAGCCGGCTGCCGCCAGCGCGCCGCCATCGACATGGATGGTGGTGCCGGTCACCCAGGCCGCGAGCGGGCTGGCGAGATAGAGCGCGGCGCCGGCGCAATCCGACGGCATGCCGAAGCGGCCGAGCGGGATCCAGCGTTCGATCTGCGGGCGGTGTTCGGCGGCGATCATGAAGGTGACGGGCACCTGCGGGGTTTCGGTGGTTTCGGGCGCGATATCATTGATGCGGATGCCGGCGGGGCCGAGTTCGAGCGCGAGGCTCTTGGTCAACCCGGCGATGCCCGCCTTGGCGGCGGCATAAATGCTGCAATTGGGGATGCCGCGAAAGCCTTCGATCGAGGTCAGGTTGATGATGCTCGACCCCGGGGCGGCGGCGCGCAGTTGCGGCAGGAAGGCGCGGGTGACGGTAATGACGCTGCGCAGATTGACCGTCAGGATGGCGTCGATCTCGTCATCGTCGAGCATTTCGAACGGCTTGGCGGCGAGGAAATGGCCGACATTGTTGACGAGGACGTCGACCGGGCCGCGCAGGGCCGCGGCCATGGCGGCTACGGCGGCGCGGTCGGTGACATCGACGTCATGGACGTCGGCCCGGGCGCCGAAGGCGGCGCGCGCATCGGCAGCGCGGTCGGGGTCATTCTCGGCAATGACCAGCCGCGCGCCCTGTTCGGCAAAGGCTTCGGCGATGGCGCGGCCGATGCCGGCACCACCGCCGGTGACCAGGACCGTCTTGCCGGTGAAATCGAGCGGGTTGATCATCCGGGCAGATACATCTGTGCCGCCTTGCCGCCGTCGACCGGCAGCGCGACGCCGGTGATATAGGCGGCGGCATCCGACAGCAGGAAGGCGATGGCTTCGGCGAGCTCGTCGGGCGCCCCGCCGCGGCCCATCGGGATGGCATCGGCGGTGGCCTTGGCGGCATCGGGGTTCATTTTGGCATAGTCGGCATTGGCGGCGGTGTTGACCTGGCCGGGAACGATGACATTGACGCGGACGCCGCTGCGGGCGCCCTCCATCGCGGCGACGGCGGAAAACTGGATCATCGCCGCCTTCGACGCCGAATAGCTGGCGAGATAAGGCGCGGCGCGGATGCCGCAGGTCGAGGCGATGTTGACGATGCTGCCGCCCCCGGCCTTGAGCATGATCTGCATGGCGGCCTTGGTGCCGATGAAGGCGGCATCGGCGTTGACGGCGAAATCGGCGCGCCACTGGTCGAGCGTCAATTTCACGATCGGGGCGTAGTGCACCGACATGGCGTTGTTGACCATCATGTCGAGCCGGCCGTGGCGCGCGGCGACATCGGCGACCATCGCGGCAAAGGCGGCCGAATCCGAGACATCGAGCGGGATGGCTTCGACGGTGCCGCCGACTGCAGCGATGGCGGCACGGGCTTCCTCCAATTTGTCGGCGCGGCGCGCGCAGATGATGACAGTGGCGCCGCGTGACGCCAGCAATTCGGCGGTGGCGCGGCCGATGCCGTCGCTGCCGCCGGTGATGATTGCGACTCTGCCGGAAAAACTCATGCGACTGCTCCGGCCGCGACCCGGTTGAGCGCGGCTTCGTTGGGGGTTTTGATGACGCAGCTGGTGCCACCGGGCGAATACATCATCGTCACACAGCGGTTGCACGCGGTGCAGCCCGACTGGCTGATCGTGCCGGCCTGGAGCTGGTTGACGAAATCGGGGTCATGGACGAGCGCGCGGCCGAGCGCGATCGCCTCGAAACCATCGGCCATCGCGGTTTCCACCCCGGCGAGCGATTGCACCCCGCCGAGATAGGCGAGCGGCATCTTGACCGCGGCGCGGATGCGCAGGGCGTGTTCGCGCAAGTAATTTTCGCGAAACACCACATTCTGGGGCTCGGTGAAGCTTTGCATCCACATGCCGATGGCGATGGCGAGGTTGGCGGGCTTGCCGCGGTTCGATTTGGGGAAGGACGAGCCGAACATCGCGGTGATCGATTCGACGTTGAGGCCGTTCGACAGCACCGCCATGTGCGCGCCGCCGGCTTCGAGCCCGCGGGCGATGGCGACGCCGTCCTCGATGGTGTTGCCGCCCGCCTTGCCGTCGGTCATGCTGAACTTGGCGACGACGGCGAGGTCCTTGCCGACGGCATCGAGGACGCGGCCGAGGACTTCGACGGGGAAGCGCAGGCGCTTTTCGATGCTGCCGCCATAGCTGTCCCAACGGCTGTTGTAGAAGGGCGACAGGAACTGGCTGAGCAGATAGCCATGGCCCATGTGCAGCTCGACCGCGTCGAAGCCGGCGTTGCGGGCGCGGACGGCAGCGGCGGCGAATTCGGCGGCCATGTCGGCCATTTCGGCCTTGTTCATCGCCTTTTTCAGCCAGCGGTTGTTCATCACGCCGATCTTGTTGAAGCCGCCGCTGGCGCTCAAGGGCCGCGATGCCGCGAGCTGGGTCTTGTCGAGGAAGGTGAAGGCACCGGCATGGGTCAATTGCGCCATCGCCGCGCCGCCGTGGCGGTGGACGCCATCGGTGAGGGCGCGGAAATCGCCGATCGCGGCATCGTCGAGCGTCGCCTGGTCGACAAACGTCCGGCCATCGCGGCTGGTGGCGCAATAGGCGACGGTGGTCAGCGCGGCGCCGCCGGCGGCGACATTTTCGTGGAATTTCGCCAGCCCCTTGGTGACCATACCGCCCTTGGCCATGCCCTCGTTGGTCGCCGACTTGATGAAACGGTTGCGCAGGCGCAACGGTCCGATCGTGAGTGGCGTGAACGCCGCAGTGCCGGCCATTCTGGCTTCCTTCCCCGGATTGTCATGTCTGCCGTATTCTTCGGCGCTGCATAACGCAATTGTTGTTTATGATGGTCATCTGTCAACAGGATGCGTAGAGTTTGCGCAATAGTTTTGCGAAACAGGGGGGAATCGCGGTCATGACAGACCTTTCGGGCAAGGTGGCGCTGATCACCGGGGCGGGGCAGGGCGTCGGCCAGGGCATCGCGCTGGCACTGGCGCGCGCCGGGGCAACCATTGCGGTGACCGGGCGCACTGAGGCCAAGCTGGTTGAAACCTGCCGGATGATTGGCGAACGCGGCGGCACGGCGATTCCTATCGCCGGCAACGTGCGCAGTGCAGAGGATTGCGAGCGCACCGTGGCGGCAGTGGTGGCGCAGCTCGGCGGCATCGATATCCTCGTCAACAATGCCCAGGAGGTGGCGCTCGGCACCCTGCTCGACGTCAGCGACGAGGCCTTTACCGGTTCGTTCGAATCGGGGCCGCTGGCGACCTTCCGGCTGATGAAGCTGGTGCACCCGCATCTGGTGGCCCGCGGCGGCGGCACGATCTTCAACCTCGCCTCCTCGGCCGGGGTGCGCTGGGACATGGCGCGCTATGGCCCCTATGGTGCGGTCAAGCAGGCGATCCGCGTGCTGACCCGCGCCGCCGCCGCCGAATGGGGCCCGGCCAATATCCGCGTGCTGACCATCGCGCCACACGCCGAATCGCCCGGCGTCAAATGGTGGGTGGCGAACAATCGGGAAGAAGCCGCGGCGTTCTTCAAGACCATTCCCGCCGGGCGTTTCGGCGATTGCGAGCAGGATATCGGCGAGGCGATCGTCGCCTTGTGTGGCCCGGAAATGCGCTACCTGACCGGGGCGACCATCCCGCTCGATGGCGGCCAGGCCAATTTCGACTGAGGGGAACACCCGTGGAAAAGATCATCGCGGCGCTGTGGAAGCCCGAGGCGCAACCGGCGGAGGCTTTCAACGCCGGTCTGCTCGGGCCGCTGGCAGCGCAGTTGCAGGCGGCCGGGGCGCAGCAATTGCGGCTCAATTTGCAGGACGCCACCGTCGCACCGGGCGCCGGGCTGCAACAGGTCAACACGCGCCCGCAGATGCACGCGATCGCGCAATTCTGGCTGCCGAGCGCCAATGCGCGCTTCCGCCGCGCGACCGATGCGGCGCTGGCGGCGCACAGCGCCAGGGTCGCGGCATGGATCGCGGTCGAATCGACCATCATCCCCAACACCGCCCACCCGGTTGTTCGCGGGGAGCGCACCTGGGGGTTCTCGCAATCGACCTTCCTCGGCCTGCCGCCGCGCCTCAGCCATGCCGATTGGCGCCGCATCTGGCAGACGACGCATACGCAGGTCGCCATCGAGACCCAGGCCAATTTCGAATATGTCCAGCATGTGCTCGTGCAGCCGTTGCAGGATGACGGCCCGGATTTTGCCGGCTTTGTCGAGGAATGCTTCCCGCTCGCCGCGCTAACCGACAGCCAGGAATTCTTCGATGCGGTGGGTGACCCGGCCAAGTTCGACCGCAACCTTGCCAGCATGATGGAAAGCTGCGGCCGCTTCATCGATTTCGACCGCATCGACGTGCTGATCACCAGCCAGTTCAACCTGTGAGCGAGCGCAGCATCCGCATCGGCGGCGGTTCGGCCTTCTTCATCGATTCGGCGCTGGCGGTACCGCAACTGCTCGCCGCCGGGGTCGATTACATCATCCTCGATTATCTCGCCGAAGGCGCGATGGGGCTGCTCGGCCGCATGCGGCTGGCCGATCCCGCCAGTGGTTTCCCGACCGATTTCATGGCGGTCCATATCGGCCCGCATCTCGCCGCCATCGCCGATAGGCGCGTGCGGATCATCGCCAATGCCGGCGGCGTCAACCCGGCCGGGCTGGCGGCGGTGCTGCGGCAGCGGCTCGCCGAACTGGGGCTTGACCTGAAGGTCGCCGCCATTGCCGGGGATGACCTGACCGGACGTGCCGCCGAATTCGCCGCCGGCGTCACCGACATGGCCAATGGCGCACCCTTCCCGGCGCACGGCCTGACGAGCTGCAACGCCTATCTCGGCGGCTTTCCCATCGCGGCGGCGCTCGCGGGCGGCGCCGATATCGTCATCACCGGGCGCGTCGTCGATTCGGCGCTGGCGCTGGGACCGCTGATCCATGAATTCGGCTGGGGACCGCATGATTTCGACCGGCTCGCCGCTGGCACGCTCGCCGGGCACCTGATCGAATGCGGCGCGCAAGTGACCGGCGGCACCTTCACCGATTGGCGCGATGTGCCGGGTTGGGCGACGATCGGCGCCCCGATCGCCGAATGTGCCGCCGATGGCACGCTGGTGATCACCAAGCCGCAAGGCACCGGCGGGCTGGTCAGCATCGGCACCGTTGCCGAACAGATGCTGTATGAAGTCGGCGACCCCCAGGCCTATTTCGTCCCCGATGTGACTTGCGATTTTTCGGGCGTGCGGCTGGAACAGCTCGGCCCCGACCGCGTCGGCGTCAGCGGCGCGCGCGGCCTGCCACCGACCTCCACCTTGAAAGCCTGCGCGACCTTCGATGATGGCTGGCGCGGGCTGGCCTATCAGCCGATCATCGGTCCCGATGCCGTGGCGCGGGCGCAGCGCCAGGCCGAGGCGCTGTTCGCGCGCGGCCGGATGATGCTCAAGGCACAGGGGCTGGCGGATTTCCGCCGCACCGATGCGGTACTGATCGGCGCCGGCGCGTCATTGGGCCCGCGCGTCTTCGATGCGACGGCGCAGGAAGTCGTGCTCAAGCTTGTCGCCGACCATGACAGCCCGGTTGCCGCCGGCATGTTCGTGCGCGAACAATTCGCGGCGATTTCGGCGATGTCTCCCGGAACCAGCGTCAGCTTTGGCACCCAGGTCATTCCGCTCGCCGGGCTGGTGTCGTTCCTGGTGCCCAAGGCGGAAGTAACCGCGACGATCGATCCGGGCGATGGCCCGGTGGCATTCGCGGGCGCGAATATCGACGGGTTTGCCCCGCAACAGATCGTCCGCCCGGCCATTATTTCCCGCGCCGGCACTTCGCCATCCAGACTGGGCGACATCGCCTTTGTGCGCAGCGGCGAAAAGGGCGAAACGATCAACATCGCCGTCATAGCCCGCGATCCGGCGCAATTCCCGGCGTTGCGCGCCGCGCTCACCCCTGCCGCCGTCGCCGGCTGGCTGGCGCATCTGTTCGATGCGCCGGGCGAGGTGACGGTCTACGATGTGCCCGGCGTGGCAGCGCTCAATCTCGTGCTGGTGGGCGCGCTGCCCGGCGGCCTAACCGCCAGCACAAGGCTCGACCCGGCGGCGAAAAGCGTCGGGCAGCAGATGTTGGAATTCATCGTCGCGGTGTGAGGCTCGGGTCGTTTTACCAGACTCCGGAGGCAGGAAAATCGGATCCCGGGTAACGGCCGGCGAACCTAAACCGCGCGCAACGTCCCCGTTGCCACCACCGGCCCGGTCGGCTGGCCGGTCGGCGAGCCGCCATAGGGTTCGATCGAGATGGCGAGCGTCGCGCCCGATTCGAGCCCGCGCAGCTGGTCCGAGGTGATGACGTGCTTGTTCGGATCCTTGATGTCGATGACGCCCAGCGATCGCGGCGGGTTCTTGCCCTCGATCACCCACAGCTCGGCCGATTTGCCTTCGTCCTGGCGCTGGGTGGCGGGTGTCAGCACCACGGCACCGCGCAGCGGATCATAGGCCGCCGACAAGAGTGGCTTGCCATCGGCACCGGCGAGCGCGGCAACGAGCAGTTGCGGCGGCGCACCTGGCACCGGCGGCGCGGGCGGCGTGCCGACCTGCGCCACGGCGACCAGCGCGGCAGCAACCCCGGCAAAGCTCACGCCGCGCCACAGCGTCAGGCTCTGCCAGAGGCCCTGCTTGGCGACCGGTGCGGTGACTGGGCGCGAAGCCGGGGTGATTTCAGCCGAAATCGCGGCCCAGATTTCGGCCGGGGGTGCGACATCGGCGGTCTCGCCGTCCAGCGGTGCCAGGCGCGCCGTCCAGTCATCGACCAGGGCGCGGAACGCCGGGTCCGACCGCAGCCGCAGGTCGGCAGCGCGGCGGTCGGCGCGATCCAGCGCCCCCAGCGCGAAATCCATCGCGAGGGTCTCGTCGGCGCTCATGCCGTCCATGTCCTCGAAGGGCGTCATGCGGTATGCCCTCCCTGCAGCGCGGAAAGATCGGTCTTCAATCGCATCAGCCCGCGACGGACCCAGCTTTTCAGCGTGCCGACCGGCACGCCTTCGCGCGCTGCCAGCATTTCATAGGTGATGCCTTCGAAATAGCAGCTGCGGATCGCGGCGGCATGGCGCGGTTCAAGCTGCGCCAGTGCGGCGTTGAGCCGGGCGGCTTCGCGATCGGTATCGATCAGCACATCGGCGCTCGGGCTGGTATCGCGGACTTCGGCGGCTTCCTCGAGCGGTGCCGATGGCCGGCTGCTGCGGGCGCGCAGCCGGTCGATGGCGCGATTGCGCGCGATCGTCGCCGTCCAGGTGACAGGGCTGGCACGGGTCGAGTCAAACTCGGCCGCCTTTCGCCAGATCGTCACATATACCTCCTGCAAAACATCTTCCGCCTCGGTGCGTTCAATCAATATACGCAGGATGATGCCAAATAGTTTTGCGGACGTACGTTGATAAAAGATTCCAAAGGCTTGCCGGTCGCCATCGGCGGCCTGCGCGAGCAGGGCAGACAGTTCGGCGGCGCCGGGAGATGGCGTGCTCACAGCTTTCTCAACTGCATCTTGATCGGCCCGTCGGCACGACCGTGGACGAATTGATCGACAAAGGGATTATCGGCTGAATCGATACCATCACGCGGACCGTGCCAGACGATGCGGCCTTCGTAAAGCATGGCGACCGAATCGGCGATCTTGCGGACGCTTGCCATATCGTGCGTGATCGTCAGCGCGGTGATTTTCAGGTCGGTGACCAGCGTGCGGATGAGGTTGTTGATGACATCGGCCATGATCGGATCGAGCCCGGTCGTCGGTTCGTCGAAGAACAATATCTCGGGCCGCGCGGCGATGGCGCGGGCCAGCGCGACCCGCTTCTGCATGCCTCCCGACAGTTCCGACGGCCGCAGGTCGGCGACATCGGCGCCAAGACCGACGCGGGCCAGATTGTCGATCGCGGCGGCGCGGCGTTCGGCGGCGGGCCCCGACAGGGCAAAGCTGATGTTGCGCCAGACAGGCAGCGAATCGAACAGCGCGCCGCCCTGGAACAACATGCCGAAGCGCGCCTGGTGGGCGGCCAGCGCGCGCGCCGACAGGCCGACGACACTGACGCCATCGACCCGGATGCTGCCGGCTTCGGGGGTCAGCAGCCCGAGGATGCATTTCAGCATCACCGATTTGCCGGTGCCCGACCCGCCGATGATGACCATCGATTCACCCGGCGCAATGGCCAGATCGACGCCGTTGAGGACGACCTTGGGGCCAAAGCGTTTCTTGACGCCGGCAAGTTCGATCTTGGCGGTCATGATCCGAAGACGATCACGGTGATGATGAGGTTCGACAGCAGGATCAGGATGAACGCCGACACGACGGCATTGGTCGTCGCGCGCCCGACGCCGGCGGCGCCGCCCGACGAATGATAGCCGTGATAACAGCCCATCAGCGCGATGAAGAAGCCGAACACCGCCGCCTTGACCATCGACGAGATGACATCGTCAGCCTTGAGAAACTGCGCCGTGGTGTTGAGATAGGCCGCCGAATTGAAGCCGAGCCGCCCGGTGGCGAGCAGCCAGCCGCCCATGACGCCGAGCGCGTTGGAGACGAGCACGAGCAGCGGCATGACCAGTACCGCGGCGATGATCCGCGGGCCGACGAGATAGCGAAACGGATCGGTGCGCAGCGTTGTCAGCGCGTCGATCTGTTCGGTCACCCGCATCGTGCCGATTTCAGCGGCCATGGCGCTCGAGACGCGGCCGGCGACCATCAGCCCGCCGAGCACCGGCCCAAGTTCACGCACGATGCCGATGACGGTCACTGCCGGCACCGTGGCGGCGGCATTAAAGCGGCTGCCACCGATATAGATCTGCTGCGCCAGCGCCGAGCCGGTGAACAGCGCGGTCAGCCCGACGACCGGCAGCGAGAAATAGCCGATGACCAGCATCTGTTCGAACAATTGCGTCGGATACCAGGGCGGCCGCACCATCCGGCCGAGCGCCGTCAGCGCAAAGCGCGCCAGCCGGCCGATCGAGCCGAGCAGCGCGATGATGACGCTGCCGAGCGCAATCAGCGCGTGTGCAAGGGTGGTGGCCAGGCCTGTCATGTATAGACCCGGGCATAGCGAGCGCCGAGCCCGGTAAGCAACTCATATTCGCTGCGGCCGGATGCAGCGGCGGTGGCACCGAGATCGAAATCCACGTCGAGGAAATCGCCTTCCGCCAGCGGCGGCGCGGCGCTGACATCGAAGGCGGCCATGTCCATCGACACGCGGCCGACCGCCGGGCAGCGCACGCCACCGGCCAGCGCCGCGCCGGCATTGGACAGCGAACGCACATAGCCATCGGCATAACCGACCGCGACCACGGCGATGCGCAGGTCGCGCGGTGCGGTGAAGGTCGCGCCATAGCCGATGCTGTCTCCGGCGGGGACGGTGCGCAGTTGCAGGATGCGCGCCGACAGCGCCACGACCGGCGCCAGCCGCCCGCCATCGGGGGCCAGCCCGCCGCCATACAGGCCGATACCGGGCCGGGTCAGCCCGAAGTGATAGCCGGGGCCGAGCCCGATGCCGCCCGAATTGGCGAGCGCATGGCGCCGCGCCGGGATGCGCGCCGCGAGATCGGCAAAGCGCGCGCGCTGTAGTTCGTTGCGCGGGTGGCCGGGGATTTCACCGCAGGCGAGGTGCGAATGCAGCGTATCGAGGGCGAGCCCATCGAGCATACCCGACAGCGCCTCCTCGGGCGACAGGCCGAGCCGGTTGAGCCCGGTATCGACCATCACATCGCATGGGCGCCCGGTAGGTTTCCAGGCCATGACCTGCGCGGGGGTGACGAGGACAGGCACGGCAGCCGAAGCGAGCGCGGTGGCCATGTCGGCGCTGCCGGCACCATGGAGCACCGCGATGCGCGCATCGATGCCGGCGAGCGGCTCGACCTCGTGCCAGTGCGCGACGAACAGGTCACGGCAGCCGGCGGCGACCAGCGCTTCGGCACTGGCGCGGGCGCCGACGCCATAGCCATCGGCCTTGATCGCGGCGCCGCAATCGGCCGCGCCGCCGGCCCGGGCGAAGCGCCGCCAATTGGCGACCAGCGCGGCGGTATCGATGGTCAGGCGGGCGTTGTGGGGCGGCATCGTCTCTATCGCTTAGGGGCTTTTGCGGGCCTAAGGAAGCGCAGCGCAGCATTCATGGCAGTGAAAGCGATTTTGCCGTATAGACTTGGCTGGGCACACATCTGCCCGGTGAAAGTGGAACATGACGCGCACTCTGGTTTCGGCCCTACTTGTCTCGCTGGCGCTTGCCGGTGCGGTGCCGCTTGCCGCGCAACCGGCGCCGCGTCCCGATACGGAATTCTGTGCCAAGATGCGCGCCAAGGACCCCGGCGGCATCTGCACGCCCAAGGGCGAATATGTGACGGCGGAAAAGGTCTATCTGCCTGACGGCCGGGTCATCGTTCGTTCGATGGGCAATTAGTCGAACAGCGAGCTGACCGAGCTTTCCTCGCTGGTGCGGCGCATCGCTTCGGCGAGCAGCGGCGCGATGGTGATGCGGCGGATCTTCTTTGCCGCCTTCACCGATGCGACCGCAGCGATCGAATCGGTGATCACCAGTTCGGTCAGCGCCGAGCCATCGACGCGGGCGACGGCGCCGCCCGACAGCACGCCGTGCGTCACATAGGCGGTGGCGCCGGTCGCGCCGGCCTGCAGCAGCGCGGCGGCGGCGTTGCACAGGGTGCCGGCCGAATCGACGATATCATCGACGAGCACGCACATCTTGCCACGGACATCGCCGATGATGTTCATCACTTCGGATTCGCCGGCGCGTTCGCGGCGCTTGTCGACGATGGCGAGCGGGGCGTTGCCGAGCCGCTTGGCCAGCGCCCGGGCGCGGACGACGCCGCCGACATCGGGCGAGACGACGACCAGGTCCTGCTTGGCCAGCCGCGATTCGATATCGGCGGCGATGACCGGCGCGGCATAGAGATTATCGGTCGGGATATCGAAAAAGCCCTGGATCTGCCCGGCGTGGAGATCGACCGACAGCACCCGATCGGCACCGGCCTTGGTGATCAGATTGGCGACGAGCTTGGCCGAGATCGGCGTGCGCGGGCCGGGTTTGCGGTCCTGCCGGGCATAGCCGAAATAGGGCACCACCGCGGTGATCCGGCGGGCCGAGGCGCGACGCAGCGCATCGATGCAGATGAGCAATTCCATGAGGTTGTCGTTCGCCGGCGCCGCCGTCGGCTGCACCACGAAGACATCTTCGCCGCGGACATTTTCATGGACTTCGACGAAGATTTCTTCATCGGCGAAGCGCCGCACCGACGCCGATGTCAGCTGCATGTCGAGATACTGGGCAATCGCCAGCGCGAGCTCGGGATTGCCGTTGCCGGCGAGAATTTTCATGGCGTGGTCTGGCCCCGAGCAATTTCACCCCGCCAATAGCCGGGCTGTCACCTGCCAGCAACAAAAGCCTGCAAGGGGGCCAGCAAAGGCACATCGGCAGGAGGCATCGCCAGCGTCGCCAGCGCTTCGGGGGCGTGCCAGGCGATCGGCTGGCCCTCGTCGCCGCGCGGTTCCCCCGTCCAGCGCGTGCAACTGTAGAGCAGCATCAGCAGGTGAAAATCCGGATAGGCATGGGTAACGAAACCGAGTGGTCGCAGATCGGCCTCGGTGACGCCGATGCCGAGTTCTTCGGCGAGTTCGCGCACCAGCGCGGCGGTAGGCGCTTCGCCGGGCTCGATCTTGCCGCCGGGAAATTCCCACAGCCCGGCGAGCGACTTGCCCGCGGGCCGTTGCGCCACCAGCACCCGGCCGGCGCCATCGACGAGCGCTGCGGCGACGACATCGACGCGCCGCATCATCCGAGGACGATGAGTTTGATCCGGGTCCCCGCCGCCAGCCGGCTGGCGGCAGTCAGGCCGTTTAGTGTCAGGAAACGCGCCTGGCGATCGTCGTCATAAGCCATCCGCGCGCTCAGGCTGGCGATCGTGTCGCCCGGCCGTACCCTCACCACCGCGACGCGGCGGCTGCGGATCGCCTCACCGGCCGGCAGGCGGCGCACCGAATTGATCAGCGGCTCGAACACCTGCCCGCCGCCCTGCGGCGCGACCGTCAACAGATGATAGTAGCTGTCGGGGCCCCAGCGATAGACCGCCAGCGTTGCATCGACCGTGCCGTTGCGGGTGGAAACCCGGCTCTGGCCGATCCCGGCCTCGATACCGTTGATCCGCGTCGGGCGCAGTTCAGACGGGTTGGCGCCGGCGCCCTCCCAAACCTTGGCAGCATAGCCTTCGATCGACAGGCCGCGCGCCGTGCCACCGCTGAACTGAAATTTGCCGGCGCCGGCCTTGCTGCCGCTGACCGCGCTCGGGCTGTTCTGCAGGGCGAACCC
>JANPKK010000069.1:0-106178 GCA_031426015.1 Alphaproteobacteria bacterium | reverse complement strand
CCGGCTCTGCTTGCGGTTCTTGACACCCTGGGTATCGAGAACGCCGCGCAGGACGTGGTAACGCACACCGGGCAAATCCTTGACGCGGCCGCCGCGAATCAGGACCACCGAGTGCTCCTGAAGGTTATGGCCTTCGCCGGGAATGTAGCCGATGACTTCGAAGCCATTGGTAAGACGGATCTTGGCAACCTTGCGAAGCGCCGAGTTCGGCTTCTTCGGGGTCGTCGTGTAGACGCGGGTGCAAACACCACGCTTCTGCGGGCAGGCTTCCATGGCCGGCACCTTGTTGCGGGCCTTCTGCGGCTCGCGACCCTTGCGGATCAGCTGGTTGATTGTGGGCATTCAATCTTTCTTTCGCTTCGGCCATTGCCACCATGGCAAAGGCCTACTCCAGAGCCGCTCCGTCCGCAGATGTTGCCATCCACGGCATCAGCGCACGGACCCGCCCCTCAAGGCTGGCCGCATGCGCACGGTGCTCACTGTCGTGTCCGTTCCGAATCTGCACAGCCCATGAGCCAGCTTCAACGGAAGCGGCCCATTAGGCGCTGGTCGGGCTTTCGTCAAGCCGAAGCAGGCAAGGCCGGCACTGCGGCTCAGGCCGCCAGCCGTACCGCAACGCCGACCCAGAGCGCGAACAGCAGCAGCGTCGACAGCAGATAGGCGACAAAGCGCATCAGCACGTTGTTGAAGGTGCAATGGATTACCGAGTGCGCAGCGCGTAGGGCGACATAGCCCCAGCAGCCGAAGCTGAAGAAGGCGCTGTGCCATCCTGTCACCGCCAGCGCGAGGCACAGCGCGTAAAACAGCACCGGCAGTTCGAACAGGTTCATCAGATTGTCGTTGGCCGCCATTTCCTGTTCGGACAGGATCGGGCGGGTGGCGCGGATGCGCATCGCATCGAGCGGCACCGGATCGGACTTCACCTTGGGGATGCGGCGGATAAACAGCATCGTCCAGACCGCAAAGGTCAGGAACACCATGGCGACCATGGGGGCGAGCGCGGCTGGGTTGATCATGCCGGCTGCCCCCGCGTCAGATCACAGCACGCCGTGGCAGTGCTTGAACTTCTTGCCCGATCCGCACGGGCATTCGGCGTTGCGCGACACGGCACGGTGCCATTCGGCGAGGTCGTCGGGATCGACTTCGGTCAATTCCGCCGTCGCCGCCATCGCACCCGAAAGCGCCCCGGGCGGCAGCGAGCCAAAGGCATCGAGCGCCAGCGGGCGGCCGCCGAAGGCGTCGTTTTCGCCGGTGAAAGGATCGATATGCGTCGTCACGAAGCCGGGCAGCGACGGCATCGGCGGCGCTTCGGCCTGGAATTGCGCGTTGGCGAGCATGCGCGTCACATCCTCGCGGACGATGACCAGCATGCGTTCGAACAGCGCAAAGGCTTCCGACTTGTATTCGTTGAGCGGCGTCTTCTGCGCATAGGCGCGCAGGTGGATAACCTGGCGCAGCGCATCAAGCGTCGCCAGATGTTCCTTCCAATGATGGTCGAGCGCCTGGAGCAGGAAGTTCTTTTCGATCTCCACCCAGGTTTCGGGCGGCACCGCAGCGGCCTTTTCGGCCATCTGCGCATCGGCGGCCGCGATCAGCCGGTCGACAACGATTTCGGGGTCGATCGCGGCTTCGGCCGGCCAGTCGCGGACGGGCAGGTCGAGCGCCAGCGTGCCGCGCACAGCCTCTTCCAACGCCTCGACATCCCATTGTTCGGGATAGCTGTTCGGCGGACAGTGCGTCGCGACGATGGCGTTGATGGTTTCGTGGCGCATGTCGACCACCACATCACCGACGGTTTCGGAATCCATGATGTCGGCGCGCTGTTCGTACACCACCTTGCGCTGGTCGTTCATGACATCGTCGTACTGGAGCAGCTGCTTGCGCACGTCGTAGTTGCGCGCTTCGACCTTCTTCTGCGCCGTCTCGATCGCCTTGGAAATCCACGGGTGGACGATCGCTTCACCATCCTCCAGCCCGTTGTTCATCATGCGGCTGAGCATCGACTGCTGGCCGAAGATACGCAGCAGATCATCATCGAGGCTGAGGTAGAAGCGCGAGAAGCCGGGGTCGCCCTGGCGGCCCGATCGGCCGCGCAGCTGGTTGTCGATGCGGCGGCTTTCATGGCGTTCGGTGCCGAGCACGAACAGCCCGCCGGCGGCGCGCACCGCCTCGCGTTCGGTCTGCACTTCCTGCTTGATACGCTCGATGGCGGCGTCGCGTTCCGGTCCCTCCGCCATCTCGGCGAGTTCGCGCGTCACCCGTGCTTCGAAATTGCCACCGAGCTGGATATCGGTGCCGCGGCCGGCCATGTTGGTGGCGATGGTGACGGCGCCGAGCCGCCCGGCCTGTTCGACGATATGGGCTTCCTGTTCGTGGAAACGCGCGTTGAGCACGACATGCTCGACATTCTCGCGCTTCAGGAACTCGCTGAGCATCTCGCTCTTTTCGATCGACACGGTGCCGACGAGGATCGGCTGGTTGCGCGCCGTCGCTTCGCGGATGGTCTTGACGATCGCCTTGTATTTCTGTTCGGCGTCCTTGTAGAATTCGTCATCGACGTCCTGGCGCGACACCGGCTGGTTGGTCGGGATCTCGACGACATTCAGCTTGTAGATATCGAAGAATTCCGACGCTTCGGTGGCGGCGGTGCCGGTCATGCCGCCCAGTTTGGGGTACATGCGGAAATAATTCTGGAAGGTGACGCTGGCCAGCGTCTGGTTCTCGGGCTGGATCTGGACGCCTTCCTTGGCCTCCACCGCCTGGTGCAGGCCATCCGACCAGCGCCGGCCATCCATCATGCGACCGGTGAATTCGTCGATGATGACGACCTTGCCGCCACGCACGATATAATCGGTGTCGAGCCGGTAGATGACATTGGCGCGCAGCGCCTGGTTGAGGTGGTGGACGACCTGGGTGTTCTCGAAATCGTAGAGATTCTCGCCTTCGAGCAGCCCGGCCGCCGACAGCGCGCGTTCGGCCTTTTCGGTGCCGTCTTCGGTCAGGATGACCGACTTGGCCTTTTCGTCGACTTCATAGTCGCCGGGCACCAGCTCCTTCACCATGATGTCGACCGCCATGTACATTTCCGACTTGTCGTCGGTGGGGCCGGAAATGATCAGCGGCGTGCGGGCTTCATCGATCAGCACCGAATCGACTTCATCGACGACAGCGAAATGGAAGGGCCGCTGCACCATCTGCTCGCGGCTGTATTTCATGTTGTCGCGCAGGTAATCGAAGCCGAATTCGTTGTTGGTGCCATAGGTGATATCGGCGGCATAGGCTTCGCGGCGAGTGGCGTCGTCGATATTGGGGACGATGATGCCGACGCTGAGCCCGAGGAATTTGTAAACCTGGCCCATCCAGCCGGCATCGCGCGCCGCCAGATAATCATTGACCGTCACGACATGCACGCCCCTGCCGGCGAGCGCGTTGAGATAGACCGCGAGCGTGGCAACGAGCGTCTTGCCTTCGCCGGTGCGCATTTCGGCGATTTCGCCGCGGTGGAGGACGACGCCGCCGATCAGCTGCACATCGAAATGCCGCATGCCGAGTGTGCGCCGGGCGGCTTCGCGCACCGTCGCAAAGGCTTCGGGCAGGATATCGTCGAGTGACTTGCCGGCGGCGAGTTCGGCTTTCAACTTGTCGGTCTGGCCGCGCAGCGCGTCATCCGACAGCGCCGTCATCGCGGCTTCGAGCCCGTTGATGCGCGCGACCAGCGGCGCCAGTGACTTGACATAGCGATCGTTGCTCGAACCGAACAACCGCTTGGCGATACCGCCGAATCCGAGCATGAAAATCCTGACGCCATAGGGACGGGCGAGCACAAGGCTCCGCCACTGTCGAACCGCAGCGATGTAGGGTCGGTCATCGGGTTCGTCAATTCCGGCGTGGTTCGCATCGCCGGTTCGCCATGGCGCCATTTTCGGCTCGTCGCATTTTTCTGGAACCAATGTGCGACAGTTTGCGTTATGGCTGCTAAGCCGGTCTTGGTCCCGGCTTGTACGTGGCTTTTTCGTGCTGCCGGGGATGGCTTGTGGAGTACAGGCCTCCGGTTGTTTTGAAGGGCCGCCAGTGGCTCCCGACGTCGTTACGTTGCCAGATGTCGCCCTTACGCTGGCGCTTGCTGTGGTTTCCGCCTCCACCGCTCCGCTATTGCTGCTCGACGGGGATTGCCGGGTCATCGCGGCCAGCGCCACCTTTGCCGACGCGTTCGGTCTCAGGTCGATCGATCTGCCGGACACATCGATCTTCGCCATCGGCAACGGTGAATGGGATGTGCCGCGGCTGAGGTCACTATTGAAAAGCACCGTTTCGGGCGCCGCCGACATCGGCGCCTATGAGATCGATCTGAAGCTCCCGGTGCGTGGCAAACGGCGGCTGGTGCTTAATGCCCAGCGGCTGGACTATCTCGATCCGTTCAATGGCGCCGTTGGCGTCCGGCTGTTGCTGGCGGTGGCCGATGTCACCGATGCGCGGTTGCGTGACCAGGTTCGCGACGACCTGCTGCGCGAAAAAGCCGTGCTGATGCAGGAAATCGAGCACCGCGTTGCCAACAGCCTGCAGATCATTGCCAGTGTACTCCTGCAAAGCGCCCGCAAAGTCGGGTCGAACGAGACGCGCCTGCATCTGCGCGATGCCCACAGCCGGGTAATGGCAATCGCCGAACTGCACAGCCAACTGGCCGAATCCGATATCGGCAATGTCGCAATCGGCACCTATCTCGACGAACTCTGCCTCAGCCTTGGCGCTTCGATGATCGACAACCACGATCGGATTTCGATTGTCACCCATGCCGACGCCAGTCGGGTGACGGCGAATGTTTCGGTCAGCATAGGACTAGTTGTAACCGAACTGGTGATCAATTCGCTGAAACATGCTTTTCCCGAAGGCCGCAAGGGGCATATCACTGTCGAATACACCGGCGACGGCAACGGCTGGACCCTGAAGGTCAGCGATGATGGTGTTGGCATGAAGGGCGAAGCGGATGTTTCCGCCGGTTTGGGCACGAACATCATCACGGCGCTCGCCAGGCATCTGGAAGCCGATGTCATTATCAGCGACGGCCGTCCAGGCACGCATGTCGCCTTGATCCACAAGGACAGTGTTGTCGCAGCGGCGCCCCAATTGGCGCTGTAGCCCGCAGTATCAGACCCCCGAGCGTCCGGGCGTCGTCGAGGATTCGCCGGCGCTCGCCGCCGGCGCCTTGCGCTTCTGTTTGCGGCGCAGCCCGAAATTGACCATTTTCTGCACGCGCGGATAGCGCCGCGAATAGCGGACATAGCGGCGCCGCGCCCAGGGCGAATTGCGCAGGATCAACGCCAGACCAAAGGCAAAGACGATCGTGCCGAACGGGCCGGGCGTCGGCGCCAGCAGCAGCGGGCCGACCGCCATCAGCAGGAATCCCAGGATCATCTGGAACACCCGGAAGGGCTGGCTCTTGATCAGAACCTGGATGAAAGCGGGGCGTTTCACGGCGAGCCAGCGTCTAGGGGGGAGTTGTGGCAGCGACAAGGCAGGCACGAGGCTGTTGGCCAGCATTTTTCACCATCCCCCGTCGCATCGTTACCCCTTGGGTTGAGCTACGCCGATGCACCCCCTAAGGTTGCGTCAGGGGTCGATAAATTCGCAATTTTTCAGGGAATTGCCATGGTTGCACATGTGGGAACGGTCGCGTTCCTCGGCCTCGAAGCACGCCGTGTCGACGTCCAGGTACAAATCTCCAGCGGCGCTGCGGGCTTTTTCACCGTCGGGCTGCCCGACAAGGCGGTCAAGGAAAGCCGCGAACGCGTGCAGGCGACGCTCGATGCCATCGGGCTGGCGGTGCCGCCGCGCCGCATCGTCGTCAACCTGTCGCCCGCCGATCTGCCCAAGGAAGGATCGCACTACGACCTGCCGATAGCGCTCGGGCTGCTCGCCGCCATGGGCATCATCGCCGGCGATGCGCTCGATGGCTTTCTGGCGGTGGGGGAATTGGGGCTCGATGGCCGGCTGGCGACGGTGCCTGGCGTGCTGCTGGCGGCGCTGCATGCCGCCGAGCATGAAATGGGGCTGATCTGCCCGGCATCACAGGGCGGCGAAGCGGCGTGGGCCGGCGAGGTCGATGTCATCGCCGCGCCCGACCTGCTGGCGCTGCTCAACCATCTGAAAGGCACGCAATTGCTGTCGCCGCCGGTGCGCAGCCTGGCCGAACTGGTGCGCACCGGGCCGGACATGGCGGAAATCAAGGGCCAGGAAACCGCCAAGCGCGCCATCGAGATTGCCGCGGCGGGGGGCCATAACCTGCTGATGAGCGGCCCCCCGGGGTCGGGCAAGTCGCTGCTCGCCGCCGCCCTGCCCGGCATCCTGCCCGAACTGACCCCCGCCGAAGCGCTGGAAGTATCGATGGTCGCGTCGATGGCGGGGGAACTGGAAGGCGGCCGGCTGGTGCGCACCCGGCCGTTCCGCGCGCCCCACCACAGCGCGTCGATGCCGGCGCTGGTCGGTGGCGGCATGAAGGCGCGGCCGGGGGAGGTGAGTCTCGCCCATCTCGGCGTGCTATTCCTCGATGAATTGCCCGAATTCCAGCGCGGCGTGCTCGATTCGCTGCGCCAGCCGCTCGAAACCGGCACGGTGATGGTGGCGCGCGCGGCGGCGCATGTCAGCTATCCGGCGCGGGTGCAGTTGATCGCGGCGATGAACCCGTGCCGTTGCGGCCATCTCGGCGACCCGGCGCAGGCGTGTTCGCGGGCACCGAAGTGCGCGGCGGATTACCAGGCGCGGCTGTCGGGGCCGCTGCTCGATCGTATCGACCTGCATGTCGATGTGCCGGCGTTGAGCGCCGCCGACCTGTCGCTGCCGCCGCCGGCCGAAACATCGGCCGATGTCGCGGCGCGGGTAAAGGCGGCGCGCGCCATCCAGACAGCGCGCTATGCCGGCCATCCGGTGCGCACCAATGCCGAGGCCGATGGCAAGGTGCTGGCGGCGGCCGCCACCCCCGATGCCGCCGGTGCCAAGCTGCTGGCGCAGGCGGCGGAAAGCCTGCGGCTGTCGGCGCGGGGTTATCACCGGGTGCTGCGCGTGGCGCGCACGCTCGCCGACCTTGCCGGCAGCGAAAACGTGACGCGCATTCACATCGCCGAGGCATTGAGTTACCGTCGGCGGGCGCCGGTGAACTAGGGAGAGGGGCAGTGAAAGCGTCGAACCCGCACTGGATACTGGTGGCGGTGCGCAACTCATTCGTCTGGAAGGGTCGGTCCCGCCGTGCCGAGGCCTGGTGGTACATGCTGCCGCTCATCGGCGTGATCAGCGCCCTGATCGTCACCAATCTGCTGGTTTTCAGCGACCATGAGATGGACGACAGCTGGGTCGCCGCCGAACTGGCCATCCTTGTCATTGCGGCCACGCCCGGAGTCGGCTGTGCCATCCGGCGGCTGCACGATCTCGGGCGGTCGGGCTGGTGGTATCTGATGCTGGCGGTGCCGGTGATCGGCTTCTTTCTTGTCCCGGCCGACGACGAAACCTTCAGTGACGCCGAAGTCAGTGCCATATTGCTGGCCCTGCTCGGCGCCATCATCCTGCAATACTGGTTCCTGCAACGCGGCACGATCGGCGAGAACCGCTTCGGCCCCGACCCGTTGATGGTGGATTAGCGCGCTTCGCGCATACCGGCGCTAGCGCGTTTCGCGCATCCAGGCGCTAGCGCGTTTCGCGCATCCAGACGACGGTGCGATCGACGCCATCGAACAACCCGACCGGCAGCACCGGGCACAATTTCTGCATCGGACCGGTATCGAGCACGGCGTTGGTGCGCATGTTGGCGAGGCGAAAACGCGTCATCGGCGGCTGTTTCCAGCCGAGCCTGTGCAAGCCATCGCCGGCCAGCGCCGCAAGGTCGGCGGCCAGCGCCGGGATGCGGCGCGGTGGCTTGCGGCCTGCCGCCGTGGCGATGACATCGGCCCAATGCCCGATATCGACGGGTTCATAGTCGGCGAGATGGTAGAGTTCATCGCCCAGCGCGGCCTGCGGTGCCGCGAGCAGCGCGAAAATCTGCATCACGGCGTTGTCGACAAAGCCATAGGAGCGCCGGGTCGAGGCATCGGCGGGGTGAATGTACCAGCCGCCGACCACGGCATCGAAGAAATTGCGATAGGGTTGGGCAAACCACGGACCCCAGATCGAGGTCGGCCGGCACAGGATGATACGTTGCCGGCCGGGATCGGCGGCGCGCACCAGCCGCTCGCTTTCGACCTTGCTGGCGCCATAGGGGGTGGAAGGCGCGTAATCGGTGGGGGATTGCGGCGCGTAGCCCAGCCGGCAGACGAGCATCGAGGAGGCAAAGACGACGCGTTCGATGCGCGGCCGGTCGGCAACAACGGCCAACAAGGCGGCGGTGCCGTCGATATTCGTGGCATAATCATCGAGACTGGTGCCGAGAAGATCGGTGCGCGCGGCAAGATGGATGACGCAATCGGGGCCGAAATCATCGATGGCGCGGGCCAGGGCGGCGGCATCGCAGATGTCGGTGCGGCGGAACTGTGCCTGCTGCGCCGGGTTGCGCGGCGGCACCGCATCGAGATTGACCACCGCATCGCCGCGCGCCAGCAACGCCGCGACGACATTGGTGCCGATGAATCCCGACCCGCCGGTGACGAGGATGCGCCGGGCCACGACGGTGATCAGTGCAGCGTCGCGGCGTCGGGAACAGGTGCCGGTGCATCGGCATCCCATTTGGCGATGACCGCGGTGGCAACGGCATTGCCGATGACGTTGGTGGCGCTGCGCCCCATGTCGAGGAAGTGATCGACCGCGAGGATGAGCAGCAGCCCGGCTTCGGGGATATTGAAGTACGGCAACGTCGCGGCGATGACGACGAGCGAGGCACGCGGCACCCCGGCGATGCCCTTCGAGGTGATCATCAGCAGCCCGAGCATGAAGATTTCCTGTGAAAGCGTCAGGTCGATGCCATAGGCCTGGGCGATGAAGATGCTGGCAAAGGCGCAATACATCATCGATCCATCGAGATTGAAGCTGTAGCCGAGCGGCAGCACGAAGCTGGCGATGCGGTTCGGCACCCCGAAACGTTCAAGCGCTTCGAGCATCTTGGGATAGGCCGCTTCGGACGAGGCGGTGGCGAAGGTGATGAGGAAGGGTTCGCGGATATCGCGGACCAGCCGCCGGATGTTGGGCAGGCCGATGACCGCCGCGCCGGCGCCGAGCAGCACGACCCACAGCATGGCGAGCGCGAGGTAGAAACCGCCGATGAACTTGCCGAAGACGATGAGGATGCCGAGCCCTTCGACCGCGATCGACGACGCGACGGCAGCGAACACCGCGAACGGCGCCACCTTCATCACATAGCCGGTGATGGTGAGCATCAGGTGCATCAACGCATCGAGCCCGCGGGTGATCGGCTTGCCGGCGTCACCGATGGCGATCAGCCCGATGCCGGCGAACAGCGAAAAGACGACGATCTGCAGGACTTCGTTGGTCGCCATCGCTTCGAAGATCGACTTGGGGAAGATGTGGAGAATGAAATCCTTGAGGTCGAAGGCCTTCTTGGCCAGCCCGGTCGCCGCATCGGCGGGCGGCAGCGGCAGCCCGACGCCGACGCCGGGGGCGAGCAAATTGACCATCAGGATGCCGAGCGACAGCGAAACGACCGACGCCGTGATGAACCACGCCAGCGTCCGCGCGAAGGTCCGGCCAACGGCGCCGCCGCTGCCCATGTGCGCGACACCCACCGTCAGCGTCGACAACACCAGCGGCGCGATGATCATCTTGATCAGTTGCAGAAACACGCCGGTGACGATGCTGAAATAATAGGCGGCCTCCTTGGCCGCGGCGGCATCGACCGACACGTTGATGGCATAGCCGGTGGCGATGCCGGCGATCAGCGCGACAAGGATATAGCGGGTCAGGCGATTGTTGGTCATCAAGACCCTGCTTCCGGCGGCGACGCGCCGCGGTCAAGCGTTTTTGGCGCGGGCTGAGCGCCGGCGTTGCCGCTACTCCGAATTTCTGGTAGTTGCCCTTCGTCCCGAAATCGAAAGGAGGGCCAGAATGACCATTGTCACCGCATTTGCCCTCCCGGCGCGAACCCGCGTTTTCAAACGCCGCTGAGCGCGCCCCGCCGGTAACCCCGGCCGCGTTTTTTCCGGACCACACACCAATTTGGGACACACGCCCGTGAAGGGTGCTGTGCAATGTCATGACCTCCTCGCAAGCCCGCGATGCGACGCCGATGCGCGCCGTCTTTGCCTTTCTGTTCGCGCACTGGCGGCGCCAGCCGGTGCTCGTCGTCCGCATCGGCGGCGCCATGATGCTGGCGACCGTCACCGAAGTGCTCGTGCCCGTCGAGGCGGGGGCGCTTGTCGACGGCCTCTCCCGGGGAACCGACGGCGGCGGGGCGGCGCTGCGCGCGCTCGCGATCATGGCGGCGCTGGGTTTCACCATGATCGCGCTGCGCCTGCTGGCGTTGGGCGGAATCGTGCCGTTCACCACCCGGATGATGCGCGCCGTGGTCGCCGAAGCCTTCCACAAGGTCCAGCGGCTGTCGACCGACTGGCACGCCAATAATTTCGCCGGATCGACCCAGCGCAAGATCACCCGCGGCATGTGGGCGCTCGATACACTCAACGACACGCTGCTGCTGGCGCTGCTGCCGTCGCTGACCATCCTGGTCGGTTCGGTGGCGCTGCTGACGGCGCGGGCGCCGGTGCTCGGGCTGGTCATGGGGCTGGGTTCGCTGGCTTATGTCACCACGGCGGTGCTGCTGGCGACGCGCTGGATCGCGCCGGCGTCGCGGCGGTCGAACCGGTGGGACACGCGGATCGGCGGGGTGCTGGCGGATGCTGTCGGCAGCAATGCCGTGGTCAAGGCCTTCGCCGGCGAAGCGCGTGAGGATGCGCTGCTCGGCAAGACGCTGGCGCGCTGGCAAAGCCGCGTCAGCCGCACCTGGTGGCGGCATGTCGGCACCTCGATGGGGCTGCTGGCGCTGTTGTGGAGCGTGCGCATCGTCATCACTGGCACGGCGCTGTGGCTGTGGTGGCAGGGCCGCGCGACGATGGGCGATGTCGCCTATGTCATCACCGCCTATCTGGTGGTGCATGGCTATCTGCGCGATGTCGGCGAGCATGTGCAGCATCTCCAGCAGGGGGTGAACGAGCTCGAGGAACTGGTGGCGCTGCATGCCGTGCCGGCGGGGATTGCCGACCGGCCGGGCGCGCAGCCGATCGCCATCACCTGCGGGGCGATCCGGTTCGATGCGGTCGGCTTCGGCTATGGCCCCCATGTCGCGCCGCTCTATGATGCGCTGTCGGTCGCCATCGAGCCCGGGCAGCGGGTCGGGCTCGTCGGGCGCTCGGGATCGGGCAAGACGAGTTTCGTCAAGCTGATCCAGCGACTACATGATGTCAGCGCCGGGCGGATCAGCGTCGATGGCCAGGACATTGCGCTGGCGACGCAGGAATCGCTGCGGCGGCAGATCGCCATCGTGCCGCAGGAACCGATCCTGTTCCACCGCTCGCTGGCCGACAATATCGCCTATGCGCGGCCAGGGGCGACGCTGGCCGAGATCGAAGCGGCGGCACGGCTGGCCAATGCGCATGACTTCATCGAGCGGCTGCCCGGCGGCTGTGCGACACTGGTCGGTGAACGCGGCGTCAAGCTGTCGGGCGGCGAACGGCAGCGGGTGGCGCTGGCGCGGGCCTTCCTCGCCGATGCGCCGATTCTCATTCTCGACGAAGCGACCTCGAGCCTCGATTCGGAAAGCGAGACGCTGATCAGCCAGGCGATCGGCCGGTTGATGGCGGGGCGGACGGCGATCATCATCGCCCACCGCCTGTCGACGGTCAGGAACCTCGACCGCATCTTCGTCTTCGAACGCGGCCGTATCGTCGAGGACGGCGACCATGACACCCTGCTCGCCATCGCCGGCGGGCACTATCGCAACCTGCACGACCATCAGGAAGGCCGTGTCGAACCGGTGTTGCTCTAGCAGCGGCACCGGTTTTGGCGCTAGGGTTGCAGGCATGAAGAAACGCATCCTCGCAATCGCCCTCCTCGCTGCTGCAACCCCCGCGCTCGCCGCCCCCGGTGATGCCGCCGCGGCCAAGGCGATCCTGATGAAGGGGGTCGGGTATGATACCGTGCTCGGGCGCGGCAAGGTGCCGGCCTATGCCGCCTATCTGAAATCGGTGCTCGTGGCGGGTGGCTTTGCCGAAAGCGACATCGCCATCGAGCCGGTCGGCGAGACGGCCAACCTGCACCTGATCTGGAAGGGGAAGGGCAAGGCCGCGCCGATCGCGCTTGCCGGCCATATGGATGTCGTCGAGGCCGACCCCAAGGACTGGGTGCGCAATCCGTTCGTGGCGGTGGAGGAGGGAGGCTTCATCTTCGGGCGCGGCGTGGGCGACAACAAGTTCGACGTGTCGATGATGGTGGCGACGCTGGTGGCGCTGAAATCCGAAGGGTTCAAACCCGGCCGCGACGTGCATCTGTTCCTGTCGGGGGACGAGGAAACCGCCGGGGTGACAGCGGACCTGCAGGCGAAACAGGCGAAAGCCGCAGGGGTCGCGCTGCTGCTCAACAGCGATGGCGGTGGCGGCGAGATCGATGATGCCGGCAAGCCGGTCGGTTACGCCCTCTCGGCGGCCGAAAAAACCTATGCCGATTATACGCTGACGGTCACCAACCCCGGCGGCCACAGCAGCCGGCCGACCATGCCCAACGCGCTCGGGCAGCTAGCGGCGGCGACGGTCAAGATCGATGCCTATCGTTTCACGCCGCAATTGAACGAGATCACCCGCGCCTCGCTCGCCGATGCCGGGAAAAAGATGGGTGGCAAGACCGGCGCGGCGCTGCTTGCCTTTGTCGCCAACCCCGCCGATGCCGCGGCGATTGCCGTGCTGCGCGCCGAGCCGGGGCTGATCGGGCAGATCGGCACGACCTGCGTGCCGACCCAGGTGACCGGCGGCCACGCCCCCAACGCGCTGCCGCAAAAGGGCGTGTTGACGGTCAATTGCCGGATCTTCCCGGGCGTGACCGTCGAAAGCGTGCGCGCCGAATTGGAGCGCGTGGTCGCCGACCCGGCGGTGGTGGTGAAAACCGTGATGGAATGGGTGTCGACTCCCGCCTCGCCGCTGCGTCCCGATGTGATGACAGCGATGACCAAGGCGGTCGCCGCGGCGCATCCGGGCATCAAGCCGGTGCCGGGGATGGAAGCCGGCGCCAGCGACAGCGTCTATTATCGCGCGCTCGGCATCCCGTCCTATGGCGTTTCCGGGCTGTTCATGCGCGGCGAGGATGTCTTCATCCATGGCCTCAACGAACGGATTCCAGTCGCCGCCATCGCCCCGGCGCTGGTGCATTGGCGCACGCTGATCACCGAACTGGCCAAATGAGCACGCTGCATGCCGTGGCAGCGAGCGACCCCGATGCGGGGTTGAGCCTGCCGGGCTGGGTCTATCACGACCCGGAATTCTTCGCGGCGGAGCAGGCGCGGGTATTGCGCCAGGCGTGGCAGGTCGTCTGCCACAGCAGCGATGTCGCGGCGGCGGGCGACTGGCATACGCTCGACTATCTCGGCGAGAGCATCATTGTGGTGCGCGGCGACGATGACGTGGTGCGCGCCTTCGCCAATGTCTGCCGGCATCGCGGTTCACGGCTGGTCGATGGCAGCAGCGGTTGCGCCAAAAAGCTCGTCTGTCCCTATCACGCCTGGACCTATGGCCTTGATGGCGCGCTGACGGGCGTGCCCGGGCGCCGCGAATATCCGGGCTTGCAGCTGGACACGCATGGCCTCGCGCCAGTGGAGATGGAGGTGTGGCAGGGCTTCATCTTCGTGCGGCTGGCGGGGGGCGGGCCGACAGTCGCCGCGATGATGGCGCCCCATGAGGCCGAAATCGCCCCCTATCGCTTTGCCGAGATGCGGGCCCTGGGGCGGGTGACGCTGCGGCCGCGGGCGGTCAACTGGAAGAATATCGCCGACAATTACAGCGATGGCCTGCATATTCCGGTGGCGCACCCGGGGCTGAAGCGGCTGTTCGGTACCAGCTATGGCATCGATGCCGGGCCGCATTGCGACAAGATGTGGGGCGATCTGGCCCCCGGCAGCGGTTCGTGGAGCGAGCGCGCCTATCGCCGGTTCAAGCCGGAGGTGCCGCATCTGGGTGCCGCAGCGCAGGAACGCTGGCTCTATTTCAAACTGTGGCCCAACGTGGCGTTCGATATCTACCCCGATCAGATCGATTTCATGCAGTTCCTGCCGGTGTCGGCGACCGAAACGATGATCCGCGAGATCAGCTACGCGCTACCCGATGACCGGCGCGAGATGCGCGCGGCGCGCTATTGCAACTGGCGGATCAACCGGCTGGTCAGTGCCGAGGATACCGCGCTCGTCGCCCGCGTGCAGGCCGGGATGGCGTCAGCGAGCTACCAACAGGGGCCGTTGGGGGAAAGCGAGGTCTGTTTGCGGGCCTTTGCGGGCAAGTTGCGGGCGGCTATCCCTGAGGCGCGGCTGGCAAAAAGGCCGGCGGCGGGGTGGTTTCGGGGGTAGGGGCAGTCCACTCGTAGCCAAAGAAGACTACCTCACCTGGGCCGGCTTCGCCGTCTCTCGCCTCTCCCCTCGAGGGAGAGGCGTCAGCCTTCCGCCGCGATCCTTCGAATGGCCTTCTCGAACGTTTCCACCGGCTGGCCGCCGGTGATGAGATATTTGCCGTCGATGACGATGGCGGGAACGGCGCTGATGCCTTGCTGGCGCCAGAATTGTTCGTCGCGGCGGACGTCATCGGCATAGGCGTCGCTGGCGAGCACCTCGCGGGCGGTATCCGCATCGAGCCCGACGCTGGCGGCGGCGGCGACCAGCGTTTCGGGGTCGCCGAGGTTGGCGCCATCGCTGAAGTGCGTGGTGAACAGCGCCAGTTTGAGCGCCGCCTGGTGGCCGGTCAGCCCGGCCCAGTGCAGCAGGCGGTGGCAATCGAAAGTGTTCCAGATGCGGCTGTCGGGGCCGCTGTTCATGGCGAAACCAAACGCCGCAGCGTTGGTGCGGATCAGGTCGCGGGTGCCGCGCGAGCGTTCGGGGTCGGCGCCATATTTCTGCGCGATGTGTTCGGCGACATTCTGGCCGGCGCGCGGCATGTCGGGGTTGAGTTCGAAGGGTTGGAAGCGGATGTGCGGGGTGACGACATCGGCGGCGTTGGCGAGCGCCTGTTCCAGCGATTTCAGCCCGATGACACACCAGGGGCAAACAACATCGCTGACAAAATCAATCTGCATCGGCTTCATGCGTGCTCTCCGTCAACGGGGTGCAGGGGCTCAGCCCCTGCCCGCCGGAGGCATACTACTGCGGATCATTCGCCCCGACAAACCGCGCCGCATACCGGCTGGTGATGCGATCGACCGGCATGATGACGAAGACATCGACGGTATTGAACTGGTGGTCGACAAAGCCGCCATCGCCGATCATGGCGCCGACGCGAAGGTAGCCCTTGATCAGCGGCGGCAGCGCGCGGGCGGCGGCGCGGGTATCGATCGAGGCGGCGGGCAACCGGTCCATGACGACATGGTTGCTGTCGTGCGCCCGGGCGCGCAATTCGGGCGGGGCAAGATGGTGGTGGTAGAGATAGGAAAGTTCGGCAGTGTGGAGCAGCGGGTCGGCACCGTGGAGCGAGGCGCAGCCGAACATATGGGCGATGTTGTGCGCCTGCAGATAGGAGGCGATCCCGCGCCAGAGCAGCGTGATGGTGGCATTGTTGCGCCAGGCAGGCGCTACGCAGCTGCGGCCGAGTTCGAGCAATTGCCCGCCGTCAGCTGATTGGGCGATCAGCGGCGACAGGTCGTATTCGCCGGCGGAATAGAAACCCCGGTGCGCGGTGGCGACCGACTGGCGCAACAGGCGATAGGTGCCCACGACATGCGGGCGGCCATCAAGGCCATGATCGACGACGAGGAGATGGTCGCAGATCGCATCATAAGGGTCGATATCGCGGCGCGCGCGCGCCATGTCGGCGGTCGGTTCGGCGCCCATTTCGTCATAAAATATCTGGTAGCGCAGCGCCTGGGCGGCGGCGATTTCGGCGTCGGAGACGGCGAGGCGGACATCGAGTTGCCCGACGCGGTGGATGAACGGCGCCGCGGCAAGCAGCTGCGGGGCGATAGCGGTCGGACGGCTGAGGGCGAGACCCATGACACTAGGCTCCGATGGCGGCGTCAACCCGACGCTGCTGCGGCCATAACCCAGATTTGTGACAGCCGCAGTGCGAAGCTGTTTCAGCCCGATGACACCGCATCGTCAGGCGGCAGCGCATTATCGACCAACCCGGCGCGCATCATATAGGCGAAGATGGCGATGCCGGGCAGGGCAAGCAGCGTTGTCAGCAGATAGAAATCGACATAGCCAAGGCTTTCGATCAACGCGCCGGCGGTGCCCGAGGAAAAGGCGCGGCCGACAATGGCGGCGGCGGAGGACAGCAGCGCGAACTGCGTCGCGGTGAAGCGCCGATCGCAGAGCAGGGCCAGCCAGGCGCCCACGGTGACGCCGCCGATGCCGCTGGCAAGGTTTTCAAAGCCCTGTGTCGCCGCCAGCGCCCAGACATCATGACCGATGACCGCCAGCCCGGCATAGGCAAGGTTGCTTACCGCCATCAACACGAGGCTCAACAGCACCGAGCCCGTCAGGCCCATGCGCTTGTAGAGCAGCCCGCCGAGGAACACCCCGCCGAGATAGCCGAACAGCCCGAGCGAGACATCGTAAAAGGCGACCTCGTCCTTGGTGAAGCCCAGATCGTTGTAGAACAGCCGCACCGACAATTGACAGACGGTGTCGCCGATCTTGTGGAGAAGCACGAACAGCAGCACCAGCCAGGCGCCGCGCCGCCTCATGAAATCGGCAAGCGGCGCCAGGATCGAATCGCGCAGCGCGGCGCGCAGGCCGCGCCCGCTGCTCGGCGCCGCCGGGCGCGCCGGTTCGCCGAGCCAGAAGGCCGCGACCAGCGCCGGCAGGAACAGCAACGGCGCGGCGAGATAGGCCAGGCTCCAGCCCGCCCGCGCCGCGATGACCAGCGCACCGGCACCGGCAAGGTAACTGCCCATGCGCCAGCCATATTGCGTCATGCCCGAACCGGCGCCCATCTGGTCGGCGCGCAGCCATTCGATGCGAATGGCATCGATGACGATATCGAGCGTGGCACCGGCAAACCCCACCGCCACCGCCGCGAGCGCCACCATGCCGATGTCGGACGCCGGATCGAGCGCGCCGAGCCAGATGATCGCCGCGGTTGCCATGGCCATGCCGACCAGCAGCCACGCCCGGCGCTGTCCGACCAACGCCGCCAGCACCGGCACCCGGCCGCGGTCGATAAGCGGCGCCCACAGCGGCTTGAAGCTGTAGACGAGCAGGGCAAGGCCGAACGCCGTCACCGATTTCTTGTCGATGCCGCTTTCGGCGAGCCGCGTCGTCAGCGTCGAGGCGATCATCGCATAGGGCAGGCCCGACGCCATGCCGAGCGCCATCGCGCCGAGCGGCGCAGGCTCGAAGAACGGCTTGATGGCGGCGAACATGGTGGCAGCGCGGCGGTCGGTCATGAACCCACCTTAGCCGCCCTGGGCGTCCTGTTACCATAGCCGGCGACGCCGCCATGCGCCGGCTATTTCGGCAGTGTCAGCCTGACCACCGTTCCGTTGTCATTTGCCCAGGCGAGTCCGCCGCCGAGTTGTTCGGCAAGGCCGTGCATGATCCGCAGGCCGAGCCCGGGCCCCGTCGTCGCGCCGGTTCCGGCGGGAACACCCATGCCATTGTCGCGAATGATCACCTCGCGCTGCCCGGCCGCGTCACAAAGCCGGATTTCGATGATGCCCGACGACCGGCCGGCAAAGCCATGTTTCAGGGCGTTGGTGACCGCTTCGGCGATTAGCAACGAGAGCGACATCAACGTGTCAGGGTCGAAGCCTTCGGATGGCAGATCGATCCGGAATTCGATGCCGTCAACGCCGATGGCGCGGGCCAGATCCTGGCAAATCTCCGTGATGACCCGCGGATAAGCACCATTGGAGGTGGCCGGATCGTGAAGCTGGCGGTGGATGCGGCCCATCATCTCGATCCGCGCCGCCGCATCGTCGAGCGCGGCAACGGCATTGGCCGGATCGGCCGCGATGCGTCGCCGTTGCAACCGCAACAGCCCCGAAACAAAGGCCATGTTGTTGGCGACACGGTGCTGGAGTTCGGCGAACAACAGCCGCTGCTGATCATAGAGCCGGGCCGTTACCTGGCGTTCGCGCGCCAGCTTGTCGAGCGCTGTCTGCATCGCGTCGACAATGACGATCGCAAAGCTGGAGACGAGCGTGAAGCCAAACAGCGGCAAAGCCGCCGCTGCGTCGGTCAATTCGAAGCTGTGATACGGGGGAATGAGGACGTACCAGGCAGCGAGCAGCGACAGCATGGCCGTGACGATTGCCGGGCCGCGGCCGGCGATGAAGGCGGTCGCGATCACCGCTGGAAAAAAGAACAGAAACGGCGTGCCGGGCGGAAAAACGGAATCGACCCCCAACCGGGCGGCCAGCGCCACGGCGGCCGCCGCGACGGCCAGGCCATAGCCGGCGACCGGACGACCACGCAGGGCCCCGACGCGTACCCGGCTCACCAGCGGCATCGACGCCCCTGTTTGCACGGCCGCAAGATCGTCTCGCCTGCCAAGAAGGCCCTCCGTACCGACGCCGAAAACAGCACGGACGCGACGAATCGCCGCTGCGACAAGCTTTTAACATAGCAGCGATCGGAGCGGCAACCATCCCGCGGCCGTGCCGTGCGGCGGCGACCACCGGCGAACATCCGCTTCGCAATGCCCGTCAAACCGCGTACCATCTACTTATGGATGTGCATTTTCCCTTTCGCCGCCCGACCCCGGGCCAGTTGGCGCTGGCCGAGGCGATGCCGGCGGCGGCGCGTGCAACACCACCGGCGGTGACCTCGACAATCCCGGCGAGCGTCTACACCTGCCCCGATCATTTCGCCCGCGAACAGGACCGGTTGTTCCGCGCCCATCCCGTCATCCTCGGCCCGTCGGCGCTGCTGCCCGACCGCAACACCAGCGTGACCCATGATCATTTCGGCGTGCCGCTGCTCATCACCCGCGATGGCCAGGGCCGGGCGCATGTCTTCCTCAACGTCTGCCGGCATCGCGGCACGCGGCTGGTCGAAGGTTGCGCCGTCGCGCATGGACCGGCGCTGGTCTGCCCCTATCACGCCTGGAGCTATGGCCTCGATGGCCGGTTGAAGGGCCTGCCGCGCCCCGAAATCTTCCCCGATCTCGACAAGGCCGACCGCAGCCTCGTCGAAATGCCGAGCGTGGAGGCCGGCGGGCTGATCTGGGCCGGACTCGACCGCACGCGGACCTATGATTTCAGCCTGGCCTCAGGCCCGCTGGCGGCCGATTTCGACGCACTCGATTTCGGCGGGCAGTATCTCTACGCCCGTGCGTCGCACGATGTCGCCGCCAACTGGAAGCTCATCATGGATGCGTTTCTCGAAAGCTATCACATCACCCGGCTGCACGCCGCGACGATCGCGCCCTATTTCCAGGATGGCGTGTCGACCGGCGACATGATCGGGCCGCACGCGCGCTCGGCCGTCGGGCGGCTCGCGGCGCTCGACACCACCGATTTTTCCGACATGACGCAACTGCGCGGCGCCGTCACCTTCGCCTATCAGCTGGTGCCGGCCTGCATTATCGTGGCGTCGCCCGATTACATCAACATCATGACGTTGATGCCGCGCGCGGTGAACCGCACGATCGTTGAAGATTTCATGCTGATTCCCGCCGCCCCCGCCACGCCCAAGGCCGAAGCGCATTGGGCGAAAAGCTGGAAACTGCTCGATCAGGGCGTCTTTGCGTCGGAAGATTTCCGCGCCGCGACATTGGGTCAACAAGGGCTCGAATCGGGAGCGGTCGATCATGTCCTGCTCGGCGGGCTCGAGCAGGGGCTGAAGCGCTTTCACGATACGGTCGAGCGGCTGATCGCCTGACCGCACGCCCCGGCGCAAAATTGCTGCGCTGCATCAAAATTTCACACGCAAATTTCGCGATTCATGCGAAACGCAAGGGTGGCTCGCGCGTTGCAGCCGTATCCCCCTGTCAGGAGTTCACCGGTTGCGTGTCCAGGTCCAGTCCCGTCTTGCCTACAACTTTACCCAACCGACTGAAGCCATTGCCGTAATCCTGGCAGCACACGCCCCGGGTCAAGTGATCGAAAGCGAAACGCTTACCCTGTCGGATGGCATCCGGCTTTCCGAATCGGTCGATCCGGTTTCGGGGGGTCGGCTGTTGCGGGGCCCGCTCAACGGCTCGGTGACCTTTGATTATACCGCCATCGTCCGGCTGGCGCCGCGGCTGGAATTGCCCGAAGGCGTGCAGGTCGCGCCCTGGTCGCAATTGCCGGTCGAAGTGCTGCCCTATCTGCTGCCCAGTCGCTATTGCCCGGTCGATCAGTTCCTGCGCTTCGCCCAGCGCGAGTTTGGCAGCATCGCACCGGGTGGCGCGCGCGCGCTGGCGATCCTCGACTGGCTGCACAGCAATGTCGATTACATGCACGGCGTGTCGACGGGCACCACCGGCGCCGCCGGCACTTTCATCGATCGCGCCGGGGTGTGCCGTGATTTCACCCATCTCGGCCTCACCCTGTGCCGCGCCGCGGGCATTCCGGCGCGCGCTGTCGCCGCCTATGCGCTGGCGCTCGATCCGCCCGATTTCCATGCGGTTTTCGAAGTGTTTCTCGATGGCGGCTGGTGGCTCGTCGATCCGACCCGGCTGGCGCCGATCGCCGGCATGGTGCGCATCGCGCATGGCCGCGATGCCGCCGATATCGCTTTCCTGACGACGTCGGGGCCGGCGGTGCAGCTCGATCACAGCGTCAGCGTTCAGGAAATCACGGCGCCGCGCTTGCGTATTTCGAACGATGATCCGGCCCGGGGTCTTGATAAAGCGTCCCACAATCCTAACACAGTAGAGCAAGCCGCCTAGCTCTGCTACAAAGGTGGCCTGCGACCTGGAAGGAAGACGATGGCGACGACTCCGACGAACGAAACCGTGATCAAGCTCGACGCGCCGGTGGCGATCAACGTTGTCGCGCCGGCCGCTGCTGCCGGGCTGGTGCCATTGAAGCCTGATACGGTGACCAAGCTGCAGGCGCAGGTCGATGAATTCGTCTCGAAACTCGTCGCCGAAGACGCCGCCAGCCCGGAATTCGGCAAGCGCGTCGACCAGCTCATCAACCTCGGTGCGCCGCAGATCGCCGAGGCTGCCGGACAGTCGAACCGTTTCCTCGACCGCCCGACCCGCGCCATCGACAAGGACACCGGGATCGGTGCCGACCTGACCGCGCTGCGCGCCACGATCGAGGATCTCGATCCGAGCGGCAAGCAGCTGACCAGCAAGAAGAAGCTGTTCGGCCTCATCCCCTTCGGCGGTGACAAGCTGCGTGGCTATTTCGACAGCTACAAATCCTCGCAGACCAATATCTCGGCGATCCTCGAGCGGTTGAAGGACGGCAAGGATTATCTGCTCAAGGATAATATCGCCATCGACCAGGAGCGGCAGAAGCTTTGGGAATCGATGGGCAAGCTCGAACAGATGGTCCAGGCGTCGAAGATGTTCGATGAAAAGCTGGAGGCCAAGGCGCTCGAGCTCGAATATGTCGATCCGGCCAAGGCCAAGGCGATCCGCGAATCGGCGCTGTTCTATGTCCGCCAGCGCACCACCGATCTGCTCACCCAGCTCGCTGTCAGCGTCCAGGGCTATCTGGCGCTCGATCTGGTCAAGAAAAACAATGTCGAGCTGATGAAGGGTGTCGACCGCGCCGCCACGACCACCGTCGCCGCGCTGCGCACCGCGATCACCGTGGCCGAGGCAATGACCGGGCAGAAGCTGGTGCTCGAACAAGTGCAGGCGCTCAACAGCACCACCGCCGGCATCATCGATCGCACGGGCGAGCTGCTCAAGACCCAGTCGATCGCCATCCATGAAGGCGCCGCGAGCAGCACGATCCCGGTCGAGACGCTGCAACGCGCCTTCCAGAACATCTACCAGACCATGGATGCTATCGACACCTTCAAGGTCAAGGCATTGGAATCGATGAAGACGACGGTCGATACGCTGTCGATCGAAGTCGACAAGAGCCGCGCCTATGTGGCGCGCGCCCAAGGCCAGGCCGAAGGCGCACTCGAAAATCGCGGCGCACTGCCCGCCATCGATGTGGTGAGCTGATGGCCGACGCCGATGAAATCGTGGCGCGCAACGATGAGCGCCTGCACCGCATGAACATGGCCGATGTCGCGCGCCGTGGCCGTGCCCGGCGCCGCCAGATGGCCGCGGAAAACGCGGGCAAGCGGCTGAAACGCGCCGGCTTTGTCGGCGGCGGTG
The DNA here is from genome assembly GCA_031426015.1 of Alphaproteobacteria bacterium. GTDB lineage: Bacteria > Pseudomonadota > Alphaproteobacteria > Sphingomonadales > Sphingomonadaceae > Sandarakinorhabdus. Next base: position 83,790 of record JANPKK010000069.1, on the reverse strand, counting down.
TCGTTGCCGTGCTGCTGCTTTACGGGCTGGTCATCGGCCCGATCGGCACCACCGGCCTCATCCTCGCCGTGCTGCTCGGCCTTGCCGGGATGGTGATGGCCGGCGTGTGGAACCAGAATGTGCCGCAACCGCAGGACCTTGCCGAAGCCAGCCCCAACGCCATGCCGGCGGCGACCGAGGCCTGGCTCTATCGCCAGCGCCTGCCTGCCAAGGCCTCGCCGCAGATCGACGCCATCGGCGCGCTGCTGGCGACGCTGGAAACCCAGTTGAGCCGTGTACCGCCAACCGACCCCATCGCGCAGGACCTCGCGCGCCTGCTCGGCAAGCATCTGCCCGATCTCGTCGAACGCTACACCCGCGTGCCGGTCGACCAGCGCAGCCGCACCATCGACAGCGACGGCCGCACCATCGAAACGACGCTGATCGACGGGTTGAAGATCGTCGAGACCGAATTGGCGCGCGCGTCGGAAGCGCTGTCGGCGGCCGATCGCGATGCCGTGCTGGTGCAGGGCAAGTTCCTCGAAAAGCGCTATCGCGACGGCGGCATGCCGGTTGAATAGCGCCGGTATGCCGGTTGAGTAGCGCCGGCATGCCGACCGAGTGAACACCGATATCGCCCGCGCTGTGCCCTGTTTGCGCCACTGCGGCGAATTTGCCTGCACGTGTTGCCATCCCTTTGCGGTTTGTTGCGTTCGGCGCTAAGAGACTTTCAGATAAACGTCAGGAGACACGGCCATACCACCCCCCCCTCGCCGCATGATGAACGCCCCCGCGCCGATGAACGGCCCGCGCTACGATGAATTCATCACCGTTCCCAAGGTCCGCGTCATCGACCAGGATGGGGAAAATCTGGGTGTGCTCTACACCAAGGAAGCCATCGCCACCGCGCATGAGGTGGGGCTCAACCTTGTCGAAGTCTCCCCCGGCGCCGATCCGCCGGTGTGCAAGATCCTCGATGTCGGCAAGTTCAAGTACGAGGCCCAGAAAAAGGCCGCTGCCGCGCGCAAGAACCAGAAGACGCAGGAGATCAAGGAGATCAAGATGCGTCCGAACATCGATGACCATGATTACGAGACCAAGATGAAGGCGGTCCACCGCTTCATCGAGGAAGGCGACAAGGTGAAGCTCACCCTGCGTTTCCGCGGTCGCGAACTTTCGCACGGCGAACTCGGGCTGGCGCTTCTCGAACGCGTCCGGGACGATTCGGCCGAATATGCCAAGGTCGAACAGACGCCGAAGATGGAAGGCCGCCAGATGCTGATGGTCATAGCGCCGCGCTAGGATCAGGTGGCGGGGCCATTGCCCCGCCGCATGGCGGTACGGGCCGCCGCGTCAATCCCAGCTGAAGCGATAGCCGTAACTCAGCCCGACCGAAAACTGGTCACGGCGGCCGCGTTCGCGGATCAGTGACGAATCCGCCGCGGCATCGGCCAACCGGTCATAACCGGTAAACAGCGTCACCGCGCCATCGCGGCCGGCGCGCCCCAGCGGCCTGGTGAGGGTGGCATTGGCACCGGTCGATATCAGCCCGCTGCCGGCTCGATAGGCGGGCAGGCCGGTAGCGAGCGCCTGTGCGGCGGTGACGCCGAAATAGGTCTGCCCATAATCCGCCCCGGCAAAGGTGCTGCGCACGCCGGCCGACCACAGCCACGGCGCCGTCGGCTTGCCGAAACGATCGCTCCAGCCGGCGCTGATATCGGCGACAACACCGTCATGCCCGCCAAAGCCCTGGCGCACTTCGGCGCGGATCCGGCCCTTGCGACTTGCAAAGCCCCATTGCGCGAAACCGCCGGCTTCGCCCGCCAGGTCGACATCGCCCAGCCCAAGCAGCGCCGTGCTGCCGCCGGTCACCAGAAACGGCGATCCGCCGGTGCGTTCCTGGCGGCCGAAGCGCAACTTGACCAGCGGTCCGAGTTTCCAGCCGTCGCGGTTGACGAGGTTCCAGCCGAGCCCGTCGGGAATCGAGAAGAACATGTCATCACGGTAATTGAGCCGGATGTCGGGAAAAATCGACAGGGCTTGATCGCGGCTGCCCTGCCACGCCGGGGCGAACACCGGCGCCACGGCGATCGTCAGGTTCCAGGCGCGGGGTGCCGGCGATACGGGGCGTTGCGCGCTGACCGGCAGGCCGGGGGCGACGCCCTGCGCCAGCGCGGGTCCAGCCAGGCCAAGCAATGCAGGGGTAAACAAAGGCAGCCAAAGTCGCGACACGTCATTCTCCGGAAATCTTCAGCTGCCGCCTATCGCAAACATTACAGAATGGCAATGTTTGCTCGTCCCCGCTCCCCCGCGCCAACACGCCCCCTTCCCCCCACGGCCCCGCATGCTAAAAGCGGGAACCATGCATCGTTTTGCCAACCCCGCGCGCTTCCTGCGCATCGCCCGCTGGGCGACGCCGCTCACGCTGGTGCTGGGGCTGATCCTGACGATCGCCGGGCTGTTTATCGGCCTGTTCGCCAGCCCGCCGGATTACCAGCAGGGCGAAAGTGTGCGGATCATGTATGTCCATGTGCCAGCCGCCTGGCTCGGTTCGGGGGGCTATCTCGGGCTCGCCATTGCCTCGGCCACCGCGCTGATCTGGCGGCACCCGCTCGCCACCATCGCGGCACGGGCCATTGCCCCCGCCGGAGCGGCGTTTACCGCGATCTGCCTGATGTCGGGCGCGCTGTGGGGCAAACCGACCTGGGGCACCTATTGGGTGTGGGACGCGCGGCTGACCTCGATGCTCGTGCTGTTGTTCCTCTATCTCGGCTATCTGGCGCTGTCGGCTTCCGAAGGCGAACAGGGTGGTGAGCGCAAGGGCGCCGCAATCCTGGCGCTGGTCGGGGCGATCAACCTGCCGATCATCAAATATTCGGTCGAATGGTGGAACACGCTGCACCAGGGGTCGAGCATCAGCGTCATCGGCGGCAAATCGGCGATGGCGCCGGAAATCCTGACGCCCTTGCTCGTGTCGGTGGCCGGCTTCAGCTTTCTGTTCGCCGCGATCGTGCTGATGCGGATGCGCGCCATGCTCGCCGAACAGCGGGTCGAGGCGCGATCGCGCCGGCTGGCGGAGGCGATCGCATGAGGGGCCAGAACATGAGGACGGGGGCATGATCGAAGGTGTCGTCGCCCGCCCCGACCTATGGGCATCCTATATCTGGCCGGCCTATATATTGACCATCGGCGGCATGGTCGCCCTGCTGGTCTGGGCCTGGACCGCAATGCGCGCTGCCGAAAGGCGCGCCGAGGAATTGAAGCGCAAATGAAGAAGCCCGATGAAAATTAAAGCCAAAACCCAGCGGCTCTACCTCGTCATCGGCGCCATGGTGGCGCTGGGCGGCGCCGGCGCGCTGGCGTTTTCGACGCTGGGCGACAAGGCGACCTATTTCTACGCCCCGTCCGATCTCGCCGGCAAGGCGCCGCCGGTCGAGGCCATCCGGCTTGGCGGCATGGTCCAGGCCGGATCGCTGGTCAAGAACGGCGAAACGGTCACCTTCATCGTCACCGACAACAACAAGACCCTGCCGGTCACCTATACCGGCATCCTGCCCGACCTGTTCCGCGAAGGGCAGGGCGTGATCGCCGAAGGCAAGATCAACGCTTCGGGCGTGTTTACCGCCGAAACGATCCTTGCCAAGCATGACGAGAAGTACATGCCGCCGGAAGTGGCCGGGGCGATGCGCAAGACGGCGGGGACGGTTTCTTAGGTTTGATCGTCATCCCGGGCTTGGTTCACACAGCTTGGACTATGTCGTCACCCCCGCGCAGGCGGGGGCCCATCGCCTGCGTTTCGGTGCGAGGGAAGACAGAAGCAAAAAAAAGCCCGGGCAAAGCCCGGGCCGGCGTCAGACGAGTTCGGCCAGCGAAGCTGTCCGCCTCGCTGGCCGAGCTTGCGCCTGTCGGCGCGTAGCTTTCGCTACGCGCTCGCGGCGCTGCGCTTAGAACTTCGTCCGCAGCGTAACGCCATAGGTCCGCGGCTCGGCCGGGAAGGTGATGAACACCTGGTTCGCCGTCGCCGAAAGCCCGCGGTTCACGGCGCGGAACGTGCCGCCACCCTGCAACGGCGCATCAGCGGCTACCTGCTGGTAGAGCGTGTTGAAGATGTTCTGGCCCCACAGCTCGATGCCCCACTTCTTGTCCTTGCCATAAAGGCCGATACGGGCGTTGGCGATCACGAAGCCGGGCTGGATCTTTTCGAAATCGAGATCCGACCCGGTGTTGAGCGCCGAGGTGTAGCGGAAGTCGAAATAGGCCAGCGCGGACATCGTGTCGCTGATCTGCGGCGTCCAGGCAGCGGCACCGGTGACGACGTACTGCGAGGAGTTCGACAAGTTCTGGCCCGGCAGCTGGAACAGGGTCGGTGCCAGGGAGGCGCCATTGAGGCCGGTCAGGTTGTTGGCATAACGCGTATCGGTATAGGTGATGCCGGTATTGAGGGTGAAGTCGTCGATCGGGTAGAAGAAGGCTTCGAGCTCGATCCCCTTGGAGATCACCCCGGCCTTTTTCTTGCCGCTGCACGCCGAATTGCCGGCGATCAGGTCGCGGTCGCGGCCACCCAGATCATCGGCGCAGGCTTCGATGTTGCTGACTTCGAAGTTGACGCCATTGAAGGTGTTGAGCTGGAAATCATCGAACTTCTGGTAGAAGGCCGCGGCGTTGAACTTGAATTCCCGCAGATCGAGCTTGAAGCCGAGTTCGAAGGCGTTGACGATCTCCTGGGCGAATTGCAGGTTGTTAGCCGAAGGCGCGGTCGCATTGAGGGCCGAGGTATCGAGGTTGTAGCCCCCCGCCTTGTAGCCGCGCGAGTAGCTGCCATAGACCAGCACTTCGTCGATCGGCTTGATCGACAGCACCGCGGTGCCGGTGAATTCGTCTTCCTTGCGCTCGGTGCCCGGATCATTGGCGCCAAAGCCCGGCCCCGGCGTGTTGTTGATGACGCAGGCCACCGACTGGATGGTCGGGCGCAGCGCCGCCAGGCCGCCAAGATTGCCGGTGAAGCGCCGCAGGGCACCGCAGAAATTGTTGTTGGACAGGAAAACGCTTTCCAGATCCTTCTTTTCATTGGTGTAGCGCAGGCCGACGGTCAGCAGCACCTTGTCGGGCACGATGCTGACGACGTTGTGGGTGAAGAAGGCATAGTTGGTGCTGGTCTGCTTGAAGAAGCCGCCCTGCACGATGCCGGTGCCGTTGAGCAGGCTCTGCCCCGTCGGGGGCACATAGCCGATGGCGTTGGCGAACAGGCCGAATGTATTGGCGCTGCCGGTCAGGCCGGCGAACTGCGCGTTATAATAACGCTCGAAATCGGCGCCATATTTCAGATTGTCATCGGTGCGCAGGGTTTCGTGCGAATAATAGGCGCCGACGAGATAATCGAGCCGTTCGTTGAGCGTCACGCCCTGGAAGCGCAGTTCCTGGGTGAAGGTCTGGAACTTGCGGTTCTGGTCGTCGCGCTGCAACAGGTCGATCCGGTTGAAATCGGCATCCTGGCCCGACCGGTTCTTGAATTCCCGATAGCCGGTGATCGACGTCAGCGTACCGGCCCCGAGATCCCAGTTGAGTTCACCCGAAACGCCCCAGTCGCGGGTACGCTGGCCATAGCCGGCGCCGGGGGTCAGCGCGGTCAGATAGCTGTATTTCTTGCCGTCGGTCGGCACATTGTAGACCCCGCCGAGGCTGCGCACGAGCGCGGCAATGCTGTTCGGCGACGACACGACATTGCCGGCGGCATCGCGCGCCAGGTTCTGCAGCGGCGCGACGATCGCGGCGGCGCAGCATTCTTCGTTCTTCTGGTTGTAATCGGCGATCAGGCGGATGCTGAGATCGTCATTGGGCTTGATGAGCAACTGGCCGCGCACCAGAAAACGATCGCGGTTGTTGAGATCGCGGCCGGAGATCGTGTCGGTCACGAAGCCGTCGCGCTTGTTGTACAGCCCGTCGACGCGGAAGGCGACCTTGTCGCCCAGGATCGGCCCGGTCAGGCTGCCCATGACGCGGATGTTGTTGAAATTGCCGTAGGTGACTTCGCCGGCACCGCCGAATTCGAACTTCGGCTTGGCGGTGGTGATGTTGAGCAAGCCGGCCGAGGCGTTGCGGCCGAACAGCGTGCCCTGCGGGCCGCGCAGCACTTCAATGCCTTCGAGCGGGCCGAGATCGGTGAGGCCGACGCCGGTGCGGCTGCGATAGACGCCATCGATGAACACCGCGACCGAGGATTCGAGGCCGGGGTTTTCACCCACGGTGCCGATGCCGCGGATACGCGCCGCGCCATTCGATTCATTGGTCGCCGACGACACCAGCAGCGACGGGGCGAGCTGGTTGAGCTGGCGGATATCGGTACCGCCCGAATTCTGCAGCTGTTCGGCCGAAACCGCGCTGACCGCGATCGGCACGTCGGACAGGACCTGGCTGCGCCGCGTCGCGGTGACGATGATTTCATTGGCGTCCGCCGTTTCGGCGGCGGCGGTTTGCGCGAACGCGGCACCGGGTGCCATTGCCATCGGGGCGACCAGTGCCGCAACCGAAGCCAACCAGATGCTCTTCATACGTTCTCCCCAAGGATGCAGGAATTGCCCTGCAAATTTGCATAGTTGTTACCGCAAGCATTTCGCCACGCCAACAGCCGCCACGCGGGTAATCGAAATAACGCTTGCGACTGTTGCAACATCACCACATGCCGCCGTGCTTGCCGCCACCGTCGCGCCCCGTCATGGTGCCCCGGCACGGCGGCTTTGCGCTACCGAATATTGTGCATTGCAACAAATCAGGGACGGACCGGCATGAACCGACTGGCAGGCAAGACGGCGTTGATCACCGGCGCGGCACAGGGCCTTGGCGCCGCCATGGCGCACAAGTTCGCTGCCGAAGGCGCGCGGGTGGTGCTCACCGACATCAATGTTGCCGGGGCCGCGGCGGTAGCCGCCTATATAAACGCCCAGGTAGCGGCCGAAATTGGCGACGCGGCGGCAAGCATCGGCCATGACGTGACCAGCCCCGACCATTGGGACGCGGCGATCGCCTTTGCCGAAAGCCGTTTCGGCGGGCTCCACATCCTCGTCAACAATGCCGGGATCGCGGCGGGCAGCAATGTCGAGGCGACGAGTTTCGAGGATTGGCGCCGCGTCCACAGCATCGATCTCGACAGCGTGTTCCTGGGCTGCAAGCTGGCGCTGCCGTTGATGGCGCGCACGGTGCGCGAAACCGGCGTTCGCGGCAGCATCGTCAACATCTCGTCGATTGCCGGGGTCATCGCCGGGCACAACAGTGCGGCGTACAACAGCGCCAAGGCCGGCGTCCGCCACCTGACCAAATCGGTGGCGCTGCACTGCGCCAAGCAGCGCTACAGCATCACCTGCAACAGCATCCACCCGGTGTTCATCGACACGCCGATCCTCGACGGCATCACCGGCCATCTCGGCCGCGAGGAGGGGCTGGCCAAGCTCGGCCGGCAGATCCCCTTGGGCGCGGTGGGGGAACCCGATGATGTGGCGTGGGCGGCGGTCTATCTCGCTTCGGACGAGGCGAAGATGGTGACGGGCCATGGGCTGTATGTCGATGGGGGCATATCGGCGCAATAAGCGCGCCGCCTTCCTTCCGCCCCATAGCTTCCTTATATGGCCCCCATGAATATCCCCGGCCTCATCGACCCGCAAACGGTCCCCCGCAAGCCTGCCCCCCCGCGCGCCGATGGCAAACGCGCGCTGCTCGGCCTGTCCAAGGCACAATTGCGCGACGCGCTAATCGAGGCCGGCATCCCCGAAAAACAGGCCAAGATGCGCGGCCAACAGGTGTGGAACTGGATCTACCAGCGCGGTGCCACCGAGGTTTCGGCCTTTGCCAATATCTCCAAGGACACCCGCGCGCTGCTCGATGCCAAGTTCGTCGTCGGGCGGCCCGAGGTCGTTACCGCCCAGGTGTCGACCGATGGCACCCGCAAATGGCTGCTGCGCTTCGATGATGGCGAGGAGGCGGAGTGCGTCTTCATTCCCGATGCCTATCGCGGTACGCTGTGCGTGTCGTCGCAGGTCGGCTGCACCCTCAATTGCCGCTTCTGCTTCACCGGGACAATGAAGCTGGTGCGCAACCTGACGCCCGCCGAAATCGTCGGCCAGGTCATGCTGGCGCGCGATGCGCTCGGCGAATGGCCGAATGGCACAGCGAACCTGCCGGCGCTGCCCGACACCGACGATGCCGACGATGATGAGGACGGCCCTGCCTGGATTCCCGGCCAGAACCAGCCGGGCAGCAACTACACCTCCGAAGGCCGCATGCTGACCAACATCGTCATGATGGGCATGGGCGAGCCGCTGTATAACTTCGACAATGTCCGCGATGCGCTGGCGATCGTCATGGATGGCGAAGGGCTGGGGCTGTCGAAGCGCCGCATCACGCTTTCCACTTCGGGCGTCGTGCCGATGATGGCGCGCGCCGGCGCCGAGATCGGCGTCAACCTCGCTGTCTCGCTGCACGCGACAACCAAGGAAATCCGCGACGAGATCGTGCCGATCAACAAGAAGTACGGCATCGAGGAGCTGCTCAGCGCCTGCGCCGCCTATCCCGGCGCCAACAATGCCCGGCGCATCACCTTCGAATATGTCATGCTCAAGGACAAGAACGACAGCGATGCCGATGCGCGCGAGCTGGTCCGGCTGATCCGCAAGTACGACCTGCCGGCCAAGGTCAACCTCATCCCGTTCAACCCCTGGCCGGGGTCGATCTACGAAACCTCGACGCCGGAACGCGTGTCGCGGTTCAGCGACATCATCTTCAACGCGGGCATTTCGGCCCCGGTGCGCCGCCCGCGCGGGCGCGACATCATGGCGGCGTGCGGCCAGCTGAAATCATCGAGCGAAAAGATCACCCGCGCCGAACTCGATCGCCGCGCGGCGGAAAAGGAAGAAGCCTGGGTCGATTGATCGTTGCCGCCAGCGGCGCCGACGTGCGGCACCAGAAACTGTCACTTGACGCTATCGGGCCGCCCCCACAAGATTGTTGAGCCCGCGTGCGAAAGCGCAGGAACAGCCCAAGGGAGTTGCGTCGATGGTTCGAGTTTCTGTGGCGCTGGCCGCGATCCTGCTGGCAGCCGCGCCCGCGGTAGCAGCGCCGGTCACCCCGCCTGCCTATCGCTACTTCGATTTCGGCGGCGGCGGCTACAAATCGAACACGGTCAACGCGATCAATGCCGGTGGCACGGTCATCGGCAGCAGTTTCGGCAGCAGGCAGGGCCTTCTCTACTGGAACAACGGCCAGCGCACCTTCGTGCCCGATGGCAGTTTCCGCCCGACTTCGATCAACAATCTGGGCCAGGTCGCGGGAACCGCTTTCACGCCGGGCGGATTCAGCGCCTTTGTACGCGACACCGACGGCACTGTTACGCTGATCCCCGGCGCGCCCGGCGTCGATACCAGCGCGGCGGGTATCAATGATCTTGGCGCCGTCGTGGTCAACACCAGCAACGGCAACGGCAGTTCGGGTGCTTTTGTCTGGGAAGGCGGCGCAACAACGGCAATCGTCGGCCCCGGCGGAAATGCGCCGATCGCAACGGCGATCAACAACGCCGGTGTCGTGGTCGGCCGGGCCGGCAATGGCACGGGCCAGACCCAGGCCTTTCGCTGGGAAGTCGGCAATTTCACCAGCCTCGGCTCGCTCGGCAACAGCGACAGTGAAGCCTATGGCATCAACGAAGCGGGCGACATCGTGGGTTCGACAACCACATTCGAAGGGTTCTGGTCGGCTTATGTATGGCGCAACGGCACCATGACAGCGCTGCCCGGCCTGGGGCTTTCAGGCGCGGCCTATGGCATCAATGCCGATGGCTGGGTCGTCGGTTCGGGGATGGATGACCCCTTCGTCACCAAGGCGATGTTGTGGGTGGATGGCGCCGGCTATGATCTCGCCACGCTGGTTCCGGAACTGGCCAGCTTCACCAATGCCTTTGGCGTCGGCATCAACGATGCCGGCGATATCATCGGCTATGGCCAGCGTGCCGGCATCGAAACCGGCTTCATCCTGAAACCGCTGGCACCGGGCGGCGTGCCCGAACCCGCCAGCTGGGCCATGCTGATCGCAGGGTTCGGGCTGACGGGCGCAATGCTGCGGCGGCAGCGCGCCGCAAGGCAGGAACCCGCCCGGGTGGCCTGAGCCCCCCGGGCGAGACACGCGGGTTACGCCGCCGCGATGCTCCGCGTGATATCCGCGACCGAATGGCCGGTCAGGTCCTTGGCAATCTCACCGACCAGCACCGCTTCGAGCGCCTTGTGATAATGCTTGCGCAGCTCGCCAAGGGTGCGCGGCGCGGCGATGATGATGAGCTTGTCGATCTTGTGATCGAGCACCCGCGTGTTGAGCAGATCGGCGACGCCGGCGGCAAAACCGTCTTCGTCCTGCTGGCTGTCGGACGGGTTGGCGGCGCTGCTATGGTGGCGGCCGCCCGACCCCTTGTTTTCGCTCGACACCGCCACATCCGCCAGCGCGACCAGCTGCGGCGCGGCTTCGTCACCGGCATTGTGGTAAAGGTTGAAAATCTCGCCATCGGCGACCGCGACGATCGCGCCCTGGGGTATCTGCATCGGTAATCCTTGTTGCTACGCACAGATTGCAACGCCCCACACGTCGCGAAGGGTGCATTGGGCGGCGCCCCGCTTGCGGCGGATTGCGGCGGTGTTGCGCCAGCCGGGGCCGGGGGCTGGCAAGCCGGGGGCTGGCAAGCCGGGGAAAATTCGCTAAGGCTGCCACTCATGTTTCTGCTCGACCGACTATTCACCAAGATGATCCGCGACGGCGAACTGACCGTCATCGATGCTGCCGGCAAGACCCATGTTTACGGCAAGCCCAACTCGGCCAAGCCGCCGGTAATCGTGCGCTACACCACCGCAGCGGCCGCGCGGGCGACAGCGATCAACCCAGCGCTCGGCGCCGGCGAAGCCTTTATGGACGGCAGGCTGATCATCGAGCAGGGCGATATCCGCCAGCTCGTCGATCTTGTCACCTGGAACCTGCGCTGGCAGCGCGACAACCCGGTCCGCTTCGCGCTGTGGCGCCAGGCGAGCATCGCCGCCAAGATCGACCAGATCAATTTCGCCCGGCGATCGAAGCGCAATGTCGCGCATCATTATGATCTCGATGACCGGCTCTATGACCTGTTCCTCGATCCGCATCGCCAGTACAGCTGCGCCTATTTCGACGGGCCGGACATGTCGCTGGAGGCGGCGCAGGAGGCCAAGCTGGCGCATATCGCCGCCAAGCTCGACCTTCGTCCCGGCCAGCGCGTCCTCGATATCGGTTGCGGCTGGGGCGGCATGGCGCGCTTCATCCACAAGGTGTCGGGCGCCGAAGTGCTCGGGGTTACCTTGTCCGAGGAGCAACTGAAATACGCCCGCGCCGAAGCCTCCGCCCAAGGCATTGCCGACAAGGTCAAGTTCGAGCTGATCGATTATCGCGCCCTGCCCGAAAAGCACACGGGCGCCTTCGATCGCATCGTCAGCGTCGGCATGTTCGAACATGTCGGGTTGCCGCATTTCAACCAGTTCTTCCAGACGGTCGAAGCGTTGCTGAAAACCGATGGCGTCGCGCTGATCCACTCGATCGCCCGCGCCGATGGCCCCGGCGCCACCGACCCCTGGACGGCGAAATACATCTTTCCCGGCGGCTATGCCCCGGCGCTGTCGCAGATCGTGCCCGCGGTCGAAAAGGCCTGGTTGTGGATCACCGATATCGAGGTGCTGCGCCTGCACTATGCCCACACCATACGGCATTGGTACGACCGCTGCGAAGCGAAAAAGGCCGAGATCGTCGCGCTGTACGATGAACGCTTTTACCGGATGTGGATGTTCTATCTCGCGGCGGCGATGGCGGCGTTCAACAACGACGGCCATATGAACGTGCAGATCCAAGTGACCAAGCGCCGCGATACGCTGCCGCTGCGGCGGGATTACATCGCCGCGGTGGAAAAGACGCTGGTCGGGGCTTGAGGCTTGCCCGAACCGCGCGCGGCGCTACTGTCGCTGCCATGATGATCCGCACCGCTTTCGCCGCCCTGCTCCTCAGCGCCAGCCTGCCGCTCGCTGCGCAGGAAGCCGACAAGCCCAAGCCCGCCGCCGATGAGGCAAGCCCCGCGCCGGTGCGCGCCGTCACCAGGCACAAGGGCAATTTCGGCGGCAGCGCTATCGCCTACACCGCGATCACCGGCGAAACGTACCTGAAGGACAAGGACGGCAAGCCCAACGCCGCGATCTTCTCGACAACCTATTTGAAGGACAATCCCGAGCCGAACCGGCCGATCACCTTCCTGTTCAACGGCGGCCCCGGCTCGGGATCGTTATGGCTGCACATGGGGGCGTTCGGGCCCAAGCGCGTGAACATCCCCGATGCCAAGGACGATGGCGCGCCGCCCTATCCGATCACCGAAAACCCCGAATCGCTGCTCGATGTCACCGACTTGGTGTTCATCGATCCGGTCGGCACCGGTTTCTCGCACGCGCTCGGCAAGACCGATCCCAAGATCTTCTGGGGGGTCACCGCCGATGCCAAGTCGGTCGCCGCCTTCATCCGGCTGTGGCTGACCGAGCATGGCCGCTGGAACGCGCCGAAATTCCTCGGCGGCGAAAGCTATGGCACGACGCGGTCGGCCGCGGTCGTCAACGAACTCGAAGGCCGCTATAACGATGTCGGCCTCAACGGCGTGCTGCTGATCTCGACGATCCTCGATTTCAGCCTCGAATCCGATACCGAGGGCAATGAGATGCAATATGTCATCCTCATCCCCAGCATGGCGGCGACGGCGCAGTATCACAAGAAAGCCGGCGCCGGGCAGACGACGGAAGCCTTTGTCCAGGCCGCGCGCGATTTCGCGCTCGGCCCCTATGCGTCGGCGCTGCTCAAGGGCAAGGCGCTGCCCGAAGCCGAACGCGCCGCGATCCGGCAACAGCTCGCCAGCTTCACCGGGCTGTCGGAAACCTATCTCGAAAACGCCAACCTGCGGGTCAATGCCGGCCGTTTCTACAAGGAATTGCTGCGCGATCGCGGGCTGACCGTCGGTCGGCTCGATGCCCGCTACACCGGCACCGATTACGACCGCGCCGGCGAAGGCCCCGACAATGACCCGAGCTTTTACGGCATCGACGCCGCCTATCCCGCCGCGATGAACGCCTATGTCCGCGGTGACCTCGCGCTGAAGGGCATCGACCGCGATTATGTCAGCATCGGCGGGGTGGGCGATTGGGACTGGAAGCTCGGCAGCCGCCGCGACGAACAGGCCTACATCACCGTCGCCCCCTATCTGTCGCGCGCGCTGCGCGAGAACAGCCGCATGAAGATCTTCGTCGGCCAGGGCTATTATGATTTCGCCACGCCGTTCTTTGCCGCCGAATACAGCCTGGGGCGCCCGGGCTTTCCCGACAATCGTGTCGAGTTCAACTATTACCAATCGGGTCACATGATGTACGTCCATGACAGCGACCGAACAAAATTGTCCAACGATATCCGCGCCTTCATCCGTCGTCAGAAATAACGCCGGTGTCCAGCCTGTCGGTGACCCTGCGCAGCGCGCGCGAATTCGCCCGCCACAGCCTCTATCGCCTCGGCCTGCGCAAGACCGTCGATCCGCGCCTGTCGGGTGATCTTGCCGATCGTTTCAAGGGCATCTACGAACAAGGCATCTGGACCGAAGGCCGCGCCGATGTGCCGGGTTCGGGCGCCGGTTCGACCCTCGATGCCACCGCCAATCTGCGTGCCCGCTTGCCGGGGCTGCTCGGCGAACTCGGCGCTACCTCGCTGCTCGATGTCGGCTGCGGCGATCTGCACTGGCTGTCGCAGCTCGAACTGCCCTGTCCCTATCTCGGTATCGATATCGTCCCCGGGGTCATCGAGACCAACATCGCGCGCTACGGCAGCGACACCCGGCGCTTTGCCGTCGCCAATGCCGTCACCGATGCGCTGGCACCGGCCGACGTGGTGCTCTGCCGCGAAGTCATCTTCCATTTGTCGTTCGCCGATTCGCGCGCGCTGCTGCGCAACTTGCTGACCACCGGCTGCCGCTGGATCCTGCTGACCAGCGACAGCGCGACGCGCTTCAACGCCGATATCGAATCGGGCGGCGCGCGCATCCTCAACCTCGAGATCGCGCCGTTCCGCCTTGGACCGCCGGCGCAATCGGTGGTCGAGGACAGCAGCTACCAGGGCCGCGTCATCGGCGTCTGGCCGGCAACGACGGTGGCGAAGGCGCTGGGTTAACCCCCGAACGCCGCCGGTGGGTCACCCATCGTCACCACGGTTGTCGCGCCATCGGCCGAAACCTGCTCGACCAAGCACGAAGTCCGCCGTGTCCGCGTTTCGGCGATCCACCAGCGGCCGCCCTGGCGCACATAGACGTCATCATATTCCACCCCCATCTGGGTCAGCGTGCGCAGCCCCAGATTGATATTGTGGAAATGCAGCGACCAGCGCCCGGTCGCGCGATCGGCGCCATCGAAGCCGATGATGCCGTTGGCGCCATGATGGATGTCATAGATCGTCGGCTGGCAGCCCATCGCGGCATAGATGGCGACAAAAGCATCGCGATTGTCGAAGGCCGGGAAGCCTTCATAGGCGATGACGGCGCCGTCGGGCAGCAGCGTGTCGCGCACGCTTTCCGGGTCCTTCAGGTCGCAGGCGCGCAGGTATCGCGCCTTCAGGTCGCGGATGGCGCGATCATCCTCGAGCTGTCGCACCCGGGCGGCGAGGGCGGCGATATCCATGGGGGCTCCGATCGACTATTTGCGTAACGCTGTGGACAGGTTACTACGCATATCAAGCGATTGGGGAGTAGAAAATGCGATTCGAGGGAAAATCGGTGCTGGTTACCGGCGCAGCATCGGGTATCGGCCGCGCCACCGCGATTCTGTTCGCCGCCGAAGGGGCGCAGTTGACGATCGGCGATATCAACGAAGCCGGCCTCGCCGAAACCGCAGCCATGATGGTGAGCGCCCCCAAGGTCATCCCCTATGACGCCGGTGATTTTGCCTCGTGCCGGGCGCTCGTCGCAGCCGCGGCCACCGATGGCCTCGATGTGCTCTGCAACGTTTCGGGCATGCTGAAATGGGGCCCCAGCCTCGAATTCGCCGTGGAGGATTTCGAACGCATCCTGCGCATCAACACCACCAGCGTCTTCGTCATGTGCCAGGCCGCACTGCCGCACCTGATCACATCGGGTGGCAATATCGTCAACACGGCCTCGACCGCCGCCTTGCAGGGGATTCCCTACACCATCGCCTATGCCGCCTCGAAACACGCCGTCGCCGCGATCACCAAGAGCCTGGCCATCGAATTCGCGTCGAAGAACGTCCGCATCAACGCCATCTGCCCGGGCCATGTCGACACGCCGATGGGCAACAGCGCTCCGCCCGCCGGTGATGTCGACTGGGCGCTCGTCATGCGCAACGCGCCGAAACTGCCCAACGGCAGCTGCGCGCCATCGGACATCGCCGAAGCCTTTGCCTATCTCGCGTCGGACGCGGCGCGCAAGATCACCGGGACGCTGCTGACCATCGATGGCGGGCAGTTGGCGGGGTAAGAAGCAGGGGGTGACCCCCTGCACTCCGTTGTTGGAATGGCCCTTTTACGCGGCTGGGTGCTGCAATAGTTCGCCGAGCTGATCGAACTGTTCGGGCAAGCCGGCGGCCGAGCCTTGCAGCGCTTCCTCGAGCGCCGCGCGCGATGGATAAAGCTCGTGGAAGCGCACCAGCGTCCGGCCGCCCTGGTCCGCGAAAGTCACTGTCGTGATCGCGCCGGCCTCGCCCTCGTCATTGGTCCAGACGATGCGCTCCCCCGGCACGACCTCGAGATATTTGCCGTAGAACGCCATGGTCTCCGCGCCGCCGGCACCGAATTCCAGCCGGTATTTGCCACCGGTGCGCACATCCATGTCGCAACCGACCAGCGACACCCCGGCAATCGAGCGCGGCAGCCACCAGCGCCGGAACAGCGCCGCCTCGCTCCACGCCCGGTAGACCAGCGCCGGCGGCGCCTCGAACAGCCGCGTCACGACCAGTTCGCGATCCCCCAATCGCTCGACCGCCATGGGATTGTGCCCGTCAGTTTCGCCGTGCATCGCTGTCCTCCCGCTGCAATTCGCCGATGATGTCGTCCAGTGCCGCGAAGCGCGCTTCGAAAAGCCGGCGCTGCGCCTCGATCCATTCGGCTTCTGCCGCAAGCCCGCGCGTCCCCAACGTGCAGGTCCGCACCCGCCCGACTTTCTGCGTGACGACGAGCCCCGCCCGCTCGAGCACCTGGACGTGCTTTTTCATGCCGGTCAGCGTCATGCCGAACCTGTCTGCCAGCACGGTGATCGAGGCATCGGCGCGGCCGAGTTGATCGATGATCCCGCGCCGCGTCGCATCGGCGAGCGCGGCAAAGGACAGATCGAGGGGAAAGCTTGAACACTGAACCATATGGTTCAGCATTTAACCCGCTCGCCCCGAAAGTGCAAGCGCCCCGCCGCCAACGCCGCAGCGGTGCCAGTCGCGGCTGAAAAAAAATCGGAACCCGGGCGCGACATGGCCGGTTGAACCAGCAAGTCAGTAAAAGGCGTACCCGCTGTGTCCGATATCGATGGCAATCTATCCCCGCCCGGCACGCGCCTGGCGCCGCGCCGCAATCTCCAACCCGTCGAGCGCGGCCTGTCGGTCGCCGGCGCGGCAATTGTCGGCACGCTGGCGGCACGCCGCAGCGGCGCGACGCGGTTGGCGCTCGGCTTCCTCGCCTCGTTGCTGGCGTCGCGGGGGCTCACCGGCGCCTCGCCGATCAAGCGCCTGCTCGGCGAACGCCCCGATGAAACAGCCGTCGCCAAACAGGCGGGCTGGGCGAGTGCCGCGCTGCTGTCGCGCTCGGTGACGATCAACGCGCCGCGCGCCGAGGTGTTCGCGCGTTTTCGCGATCTGGCGCGCTGGCCGGAATGGGCGGTCAATGTCGAACGCATCGATGTCCGCGCCGATGGCTCGCTGCATTTCGTCAGCCTCGATCCGTCGGGCGCCGTCGAATGGGACGGCACGATCACCGAAGAAGCGCACGGCACGCTGCTCGCCATCGCCTCGGTGCCTGGATCGGCCTTTCCAATTTCCGCCCGCTACGAATTCCGGGATGCTCCCGCCGGGCGCGGCACCGAAATCCATGGCACCGTCGCCTATGAACCTCCGGGTGGCAGCCTGGTGCGCTATGCCGCCAAGCTGAGCCAGCGCGAGCCGGGCATCCAGCTGCGCCGCGACCTCAAGCGCTTCAAGAGCCTCATGGAAACCGGCGAAATCGCCACCAACGCCCCGCAAGGCACCACGCCCAAGGCCTGAAGCCGGCTCAATTTCGAAGGAAACCCCCATGCGCGCAGTCCGCTGGCACGGCAAGAAAGACGTTCGCGTCGATACCGTCGCCGATCCCGAAATCGTCAATCCGCGCGATGCCATCATCCGCGTCACCTCGACCGCGATCTGCGGATCGGATCTCCACCTCTACAACGGCATGGTCCCGACCATGCAGGCCGGCGACATCCTGGGCCATGAGTTCATGGGCGAGATCGTCGCGCTCGGCAAAGGGGTCACCAATCTCGCCATCGGGGACCGCGTCGTCGTGCCGTTCACCATCGCCTGCGGCCATTGCTATTTCTGCGAAAAGACCATGACCTCGCTGTGCGACAACAGCAATCCGGCCGACACCCAGGATATCGCCGAAGCGATGATGGGCCATTCGCCATCGGGCCTGTTCGGCTATTCGCACATGACCGGCGGTTATGCCGGCGGCCAGGCCGAATTCGTACGGGTGCCCTTTGCCGATACGGGCTGCTTCAAGGTACCGGCGCATCTGTCGGATGACCAGCTGCTGTTCCTGTCGGACATCCTGCCGACCGGCTGGATGGCCGCCGAAGATGCCGAGATCGAACCCGGCGATACCGTCGCCATCTGGGGCGCGGGGCCGATCGGGCAATTCGCCATCCGCTCGGCCTTCCTGCTCGGTGCGGAGCGCGTCATTTCGATCGATCACCGCCCCGGCCGGCTGGCGCTGGCCGCCGAAGCGGGGGCCGAAACGATCGATTTCGAAAATGTCGATGTCATGGCAGCGCTGCTCGAAACCACCGGCGGCCGCGGTCCCGACCGCTGTATCGATGCTGTCGGTATGGAAGCGCACGGCCTTGCCATCGACAATATCGGCGATCGCGCCAAGCAGGCAGTCGGCATCGGCACCGATCGCCCGCATGTGCTGCGCCAGGCGATCGTCGCGTGCCGCAAGGGCGGCACCATCTCTATGCCCGGCGTCTATGCCGGCCTGCTCGACAATCTGCCGATGGGCGCCTTCATGAACAAGGGGCTGACGCTGAAGACGGGGCAGACCCATGTCCACCGCTACATGGCGCCGTTGCTCGCCCGCATCGAAGCCGGCGAGATCAAGCCCGATGCCATCATCAGCCACCGCCTGAAACTGTCGGACGCGCCCGCCGCCTATGACAATTTCCTCAACAAGCAGGACGAATATACCAAGGTCGTGCTCCAGCCCTGATGATCGATATCGCCCAATGGGTCGCCCCGGCGGCGACGATGATCGCCGCGATCATGACCGCGGCCAATCTCGGTGCGCGCGTTACCGGCTGGGGTTTCGTCGTCTTCCTGCTCGGCTCGCTCGGCTGGATCATTGTCGGCCTTGGCAGCGGCGAAACCAGCCTGATCGTCGCCAATGGCTTTCTCAGCCTGATCAATGCCATCGGCATCTGGCGCTGGCTGGGCCGTCAGGCGAAATATCAGGCGGTGGGCGAAGCGGCCGAAACCGCCGGCCACGCGCCACGCACCGCGAGCGTAGTCGCGGCGAGCAGCCTGGTCGGCCGCGCCGTCGTCGATGCCCAGGGCACCAAGATCGCCGAAGCCGTCGAAGCGATCATCGATTGCCGATCGGCGGCCATCCACCATCTTGTCGTCCGCTTCGGCGGGGTCGGCGGTATCGGCGAACAGATCGTTGCCCTGCCGCTTGCCGATCTGCGGCTCGGCGACGATGCCATTTCGACCCGCCTGACCGGCGCCGCGCTTGCCGACCTGCCGCGCCTCGATGCCAAGCAATGGCCGCGGCTGCTCGCGGCCCCCGCCGGCCGGACCAGCGCCGCAGCGGTGTGAAATCGTTGCGGATCGCCAGCGCGGCAACGACGGGCTTCAGCCGGTCGGCCATCACGACATGATCGTCGTCACGTCGAAATAGTCGCGCAAATAGGTTATCAGGCCGCCACGGAGCTCGAAGACGCCGGTGACCGGCAGGTCATCCCGCCGCGTCGCGGAACAGCGCTTCGGTGGCGGCATCGGCCGGGAACATGGTTTCGATGCGCAATTCGTCGGCGGTAACGTCCTGCGCGGTGCCGAAGGTGGCGATGACGGTGAACAGCGAAAGCTCCATCCCGCCGACGCGCAACGTGAACGGCAGCACCGGCAGCAGCGCCGTATCGCGCGCCGACCAGCGCACCACATCGTCCTGCAACGGCGCCAGATCATCGAGCACCGCCTGCATTTCGGCGCCGCCGAGCGCTTCGGCCTCGCGCCGTGCCCGCTGCCAGACCAGCGGGCCGACCGCTGCCCAATTGGTCACGAAGCGCCGGATGCCGGCCGGGTGGAAGAACAATCGCATCAGATTGCGCTCCCCGCCGCCGACGCGATCCCAGAGATCGGCGCCGAACAGCGCGCCGAGGCGATCGAACGACGCATTCGCCAGCCGCACGTTCCAGGCGCGATCGATGGCGAGCGCCGGAAACGGCTCATGGGCTTTCAGCATCAACCGGATCGCCGCCATCACCTGCGCCATATGCGGATCGTCGAGCCCGCGGCTGCGGAACAGCGGCGCAAAGCCGGCGGCGGTCAGCCAGTCGTTGCGGTCGCGCAGCGGCACCTCGAGCGTTTCGCTGAGTTGCAGGATCATCGCGCGGCTGGGGTTGGCGCGGCCGGATTCGAGGAAGCTGACATGGCGTTGGGACACGCCCGCCGTCAGCGCCAGGTCGAGCTGCGACAGCCGGCGTTTCTGACGCCATTCGCGGAGCAGGCGCGCAAAGCCGGTGTCGGCATCGGTTCGAACGGGCAAGGCTGGCGCCACCATGGGTCTCCCGGCTGCATGGCCAGCTTCCCACGCCGCCGGCACCCGATCAATGACGCGCGCGGTAATTGACGCGCGGCGCGCGCCGCCGCAAGACACGCGATGCCCGGGGGAGATGAGCATGGACGCGCTGCGCACCGCTGATGATCGTTTCGCCGATCTGCCCGGCTTTCCCTATGCGCCCCATTACATCGACGACCTGCCGGGCTTTGCCGGACGGCGGATGGCGCGCATCGACGAAGGCCCGGCCGACGCCGACCGCGTCTTCCTCTGCCTCCACGGCCAGCCGACCTGGAGCTATCTTTATCGCCGCATGATCCCGGTTTTTGCCGCCACCGGGGCGCGGGTGGTGGCGCCCGACCTGTTCGGTTTCGGGCGTTCCGACAAGCCGGTCGCCGATGCCGATTACCGTTTCCATTTTCACCGCGACAGCCTTTTGCGGTTGATCGAGCGGCTCGATTTGCGGCGCATCACGCTCGTGGTGCAGGATTGGGGCGGGCTGATCGGGCTGACCCTGCCGGTCGCCGCCGGGATGGCGGATCGCTTCGAACGGTTGATCGTCATGAACACCATGCTTGCGGTCGGCACGCCGGCGAGCCCGGGCTTTCTCGCCTGGCGCGCCTATGCCGGGGCGCGGCCCGACATGGCGATCGGCGCGCTGCTGCGCCGTTCGGCACCGCACCTGACCGAAGCCGAAGCCGCCGCCTATGACGCGCCCTTCCCCGATGCGCGCTACAAGGCCGGGGTGCGTGCCTTCCCGCCGCTGGTGATGACCGATCCGGCGATGCCCGGCGTCGCCGAATCGCGCGCCGGGCAGGATTTCTGGGCGCGCGACTGGACGGGCGAAAGCTTCATGGCGTGCGGCGCCGCCGACCCGGTGTTCGGGATCGCCGTCATGGAGGCGCTGCGCGCCGGCATCCGTGGCTGCCCGCCGGCGCTGGTCATCGCCGATGGCGGGCATTTCCTGCAGGAGTGGGGCGACCAGGTGGCGACGGCCGCGCTGGCGTCGTTCAGCGCGCGCTGACATCCCCCGCGGAATCGCCTAGAATCGCATCGATCCGCCGCAGCGTTGCCAGAAAGCGCGTCGCTTCGCCCGCCCCCAGCCCACCGAAAATCTGGCGTTCGAGTTCGAGCGCCTTGGGCGCCACCTGCGCATACAGCACCTGCCCCGCATCGGTGAGCCCCAGTTCGAAGGCACGGCGATCGCTGGCGCTCGGCCGCCGCGCGATCAGTTCGCGCTTGCCCAGCGCAATCGCGGCGCGGCTGACGGTCACCTTGTCCATGCCGGTGCGCGCGCAGATCGCCGCCTGGGTCGTGCCGTCGCATTCGGCGATCACTGCCACCAGCCGCCATTCGGGAATCGAAAGCCCGAACAGGCGCTGATATGCCGTGGCGATGGCGCCGCTGACCCGGTTCGATGTGTACGACAGCCGAAACGGCAGAAAGTCATCGAGGCGTAGCGTTTCCATGGCAAATAGTAACAATTGACACCATATCGTCAAGCCGATATCGTATCATTTGTTACCGAAATCGCTGCGCTGGAGCCCCCCGATGACCGATCTGTTCGACAATCCGCTCGGCCTCGATGGCTTCGAGTTCGTCGAATTCGCCGCCCCCGAACGCGGCCTGCTCGAACCGGTCTTCGCCGCGATGGGCTTCAGCCTTGTCGCGCACCACCGCTCGAAACAGGTCGATCTGTGGCGCCAGGGCGGCATCAACCTGATCGCCAATTACGAACCCAAAAGCCCGGCGGCGTTTTTCGCCGCCGAACACGGCCCTTCGGCATGCGGCATGGGCTTTCGCGTCCGCAACGCGCGAATTGCCTATGAGGCAGCGCTGGCCCGCGGTGCCGAACCCGTTGAAACCCGCACCGGCATCATGGAATTGCGCCTGCCCGCCATCCGCGGCGTCGGTGGTTCGATCATCTATCTGATCGACCGCTATGGCGACCAATTGTCGATCTACGACATCGATTTCGAATTTCTGCCCGGCGTCGATCGCAACCCTGTCGGTGCCGGTTTCCAGATCGTCGATCACCTGACGCACAATGTCTATCGCGGCCGCATGACACATTGGGCAGGGTTCTACGAACGCATCTTCAACTTCCGCGAAATCCGCTTCTTCGACATCAAGGGCGAATACACCGGGCTGACCAGCCGCGCGATGACGGCGCCCGATGGCAAGATCCGCATCCCGCTCAACGAGGAAGGCGCCCAGGGCGGCGGCCAGATCGAGGAATATCTGCGCGCCTATAATGGCGAGGGCATCCAGCATATCGCGCTGATCTGCGACGATCTCATCGGTTGCATCGACCGGCTGCGCGCCAATGGCGTGCCGCTGATGGCGCCGCCCCCGGCGACCTATTATGCCCAGCTCGATGACCGCCTCCCCGGCCATGGCGAGCCGGTGGATGAGCTGAAGGCGCGCGGCATCCTCCTCGATGGCTCGACAGAAGGCGGCGACCCGCGCCTGCTGCTGCAGATCTTCGCCCAGGCCCAGATCGGCCCGGTGTTCTTCGAATTTATCCAGCGCAAGAAGGATGAAGGTTTCGGCGAGGGCAATTTCACGGCGCTGTTCAAATCGATCGAAGCCGATCAGATCGAACGCGGCGTGCTCGCGGACAGCGTCGCATGACGGCGCTGCCCTTCGCACTCGATCGCATCCACCATGTCGCCTATCGCTGCCGCGATGCGAAGCTGACGGCGGACTGGTACGCCGCGATGCTCGGCATGACCTTCGAGACGGCGTTTTCCGAAGACCATGTGCCGTCGACGGGCGCCTTTGACCCGTACATGCACATCTTCCTCGATTGCGGCGGCGGCAATGTGCTGGCGTTTTTCGAACTGCCCAACCAGCCCGCCATGGGGCGCGACGAAAACACTCCGGAATGGGTCCAGCACATCGCCTTCAAGGTCGCCGATCTGCCGGCGCTGCTGGCGGCCAAGGCACATCTCGAAGCCCATGGCGTCGCCGTGCTCGGCCCGACCTATCACGGCGTCTTCCGCTCGATCTATTTCTTCGATCCCAACGGCCATCGCCTCGAACTCGCCTGCGATATCGGCACCCCCGAACAATATGCCGAACTGCGCCACGTCGCCCGCCCGATGCTGGAGGAATGGAGCCAGACCCGCACCGCCCCGCGCCACGCCGCGTGGCTGCACGTCGATCCGGATGCGGCCGGGTAAGCCCCGGCGGCGACCCGGGAGCGGGATCGGTCCGCGATGCTTCCTTACCCAAAGGGGAAAGATGCGCTAAGCTGTTGCTGACGTGTCGGGTGGCACGGCCCTACCGCCACAGACAAAGCGAGCTGATCCATGTTCGACGAAATTGGTTTTCCACGCGGCCCCGACGTGGATCATGCCGCGCAGGTTCTCGACACGTTCGTCTACTGTAGCCGTGCGGCGGCAGGCGTCGACGATGTCGAAGTCGACCGCATCATCGAGTGGTCGCAACGCAGCAATGTCGAACGCCACATCACCGGAGTGCTGGTTTTCGGCAGCGGCATCTTCTTCCAGTGGATCGAAGGCCCGCCCGCCGAGGTGGAAAGGCTGATCGCCTGCCTGCATGGCGATCCGCGCCACTACGACATCGTGCCGCTGGACCGGAGCGTGGAAAAGCGCGAGCGCCTCTACCCGAACTGGGAGATGGAGCGGGTCGGCGCCGACGACATCCGCGCCGTGCTCGAGGAAGCGCTCGAGAGCGCCGAAGATGAAAACAACATTGCCACGTTGAAGCGCATTCTGGAGCACCTCGATCAGGGTTCGCTGGAGACGCTCGGGCGAAGCTGATCCGGTCGGCAATCGGGGTCTGGAGCCAGCAACGCCCGCGCCGCCGCAGCGCCATCGAGCAAGGCATTATCGCGGCGTGTCACCGCCCAGCCGGCATCACCGCGTAGCAACTGCCAGCGGTTGGCCGAGACCCGCACGGCGTCCCAATTGCCGCCATTCCAGCGAAAGACGAGGCTGAGACCGCGCGCCGTGGCGGTGTCGCCGGCGAGGTCGATCGCCACCGGGCCGAGAAGATGGGCGCAGCCGTCGGCGAGCAGTTGTCGGTGCACCGGGCCGTCGAGCAGCGCCGCGATGGCCGGGCGGCCGTGGCTTTCGCCCATGCTGCCGACGGCATAGACGCCGGCTGCATCGAACAGCGCCGCGACGCCCGCGCTGTCGCCGCTGTCGGCGGCGGGGCCGTAGCGGGCGATGAGGTCGCGGATCGCCTCGCGGTCTTCGAGCGCCTGCAGCCGCGCCGCGAGCGCCTCAGCTGCCGGCATGCAGCGCTTCGGCGCGGGCCTTCAGCGCCAGCGCCGAATCGTCGAAGGCGCGTTTCACCCAGGGGCCGGCGAAGCGGAAGACGTGGATGCCGTTGGCGCCGAGGAACGCATCGGTCGAATAGTAACGGCACGACGCCGGCCCGGTGGCTTCGATGACCTGGTCGCGGCGCGCCGGGTAGGGCCAGGCGTCGGTGTAGACCATTTCCCACGACAGCAGCTTGGGCGGATCGAAGGCGCAGATATATTCCATGTTGGGCACCAGCGTGCCGGGCACGGCATAATTCATCAGCGTCATGAACATCGGATCGCCCAGCTTGAGCGTCGATTCGGCGCGCACGCAGAAGGGGTTCCATTCATTGTAACGCGCCAGGTCGGTGAGCACCCCCCAGACGGTTTCCGCCGGCGCGGCGATATCCACCGTGATCGAGCGCGTCACCGCATCGGGGTCGTAACCCGATACCGGGTCCTCGCTCAGGCTTTTCATGCCGGGGTGTTTCATGGGGCTTTCCCTTCCAGATCCGCCAGTTTCACCACGCGCGTCACCGGCAACGGGTGTTCGCTCGCTCCCGCCCAGCGCAGCAGCGCGGTGCCGACGCTATGGCCCGAGGTATCGAGCCAGTTGCCAAAGCCGGGGTCGCGCGCCGACGCGATGATCCGCACGCGGCCATCGGGCTCCAGCTTCGCCGAATGCTTGTTCACGGTGATCTGGCGGAAGCGATAATCGAAGCTTTCCATCCACCAATTGTCGATCTGGATGTTCCAGTAAGTGCAGTCGGGGGGCGTCACCTCGATGACCCAGGCCTCGTCCGCGGCGATCGCCCAATAGCCATGGGCGTAATAGATGTCGGGGCTGCCGCCGCCCTTTTGAAACATCGACTGGTCGATCGGCGCAAACTGGTTGGGGTGGGCGCGGAACATGCGCGTCCAGTCGGCAAAGGTCGCCGCGACGCCGTTGACGAACTGCCCCGCCGCCGCCAGCCCGGCGTGGAGTTTGGCCGGGTCGAGCGGGGCCGGCACGGCCGGGCCGCCGATACGTTCGATGCGGAAGCTCCCGGGTTTCTCGTTCACCCGGTCGAGCGCGCTCTGGCGGATGATGATGACGCTGGTATCGGCCTCCAATCGCAGCCAGTTACCCGGCTGCGGGGTCATGCTGGCGATGATCTCGACCTCGCCATTCGGCCCCCAGCTGATCCGGTCGCTCATCAGCGAGCCGGTCGCCACGCAACTGCCATCGATATGATAGCGCATGGCATTGGCAACGATGGAGAAATAGAACATCGAACCGCGCGTGCCGGTGATGCGGTAATCGCTCGTCCCGCAAATCGAGGCGTTGAGATATTTGTTGTCGGGATTGTCGGCGCCGATCTTCGCGGTCTCGTGGCTCAGCACATAGAAGAACGGAAAATCGGGGTCGCTGGCCTCGACATATTGTTCGAACCCCAGCCGGGCGAGGCGCGAGAGGTAACGAAACCCCTCGGCCTGCACCAACGGGTCAGCCGGAACATCGGGGGCGAGGATGACCTCGCCCGCCTTGGCCAGCTTGGCGCAGAAATCGGCCCACGCCTGTGCCGAAGCGTTCACGGCGCCACCCAATCGCCGCCGTTGACGTCGAGCGCCGCGCCGGTGACTTCGCTGGCATAGTCCGACAGCAGGAAATACACCGCCTTGGCGCAATCCTTGTCGGGCGGGATATGGCCGACGGGGATTTCGCTTTCGCGCTGTTTCTTGAAGGCTTCGCCCGCCGCGCCCATGCTGGCGAAATAGCCATCCAGCGGTGCGCCGGCCATCCAGCCCATCAGCGCGGTGTTCATGCGGATGCCGCTGCCCGACAGCTCGACCGCCATGTGGCGTGTCATGTGCGCGAGGCCCGCCTTGGCCATGGCATAGCCGCCTTCGCCGCGATGCGGCTTCCTGGTCGCCAGCGTCGAGATGTTGACGATAGAGCCCGATTTCTGCAGCCGCATCTGCGGGATCACCGCCTGCGCCATGCGCAAGCCGCCGAGGGCATTGACGTTGAACGCCTGCGCCACATCGTCGATCTCGGCGACCTCCAGATCGGCCCAGGGCGGGTGGAAATAGGCCGAATTGACGAGGCCATCGATCCGCCCGAACGCCGCCAGCGTCGCCGCCGCGAGCGCCTTGCACTGCGCCGTGTCCGACACATCGGTCGGCACCGCGATCGCCTCGCCGCCCGCCGCCTTGATGTCCGCCACGATCGCTTCGATGGCGGCGACCGAGCGCGCCGACACGGCAACCTTGGCGCCTTCGAGCGCTGCGCCGCGGCACATCGCCTGCCCCATGCCCGGCCCGGCGCCGGTGATGATGACGACCTTGTCCTTGAGGATCATGCTGCGGTTTCCTTCCTGAGATAGACGTCCGAATAAAAGGCGAAGTCACGCTCGAGCTGGGCATTATCGAGCCCGAAATCGGCGGCGGAATAGCGATGCGCCGGGCGCTTTTCGCGGACATTGCCGGCAACGCACGCTTCCATCGCGGCGATATCGGCCGGTGTCGGCGCCATGCCCATCGCCGCCATCACCCGCTTGCCGGTTCCGACCGGATCGGTAACCGTCTCGCTATACTGCACATCGATGACCCGGTCGGCGGGCAGTTCCGCCCGCAACGCCATGAAGCGGGCCATGCCGGTGGCAAAGCGCTTCGTCCAATAGGCGCCTTGCTCGGCGCGCCGATAATTGCCCGATTGCGACACCGTCATCGATTCGCACATGCTGCAATAGCTCGGCACCACCTGGGTGATGTCACGATGCGTCATGATGAGTTTCGCCTCGGGGAAGACCTTGAGCAGCCCCGACATGCCGCCGTTGAGATGGTGCGGCGCCTTCAAGATCCAGCGCTGGCCACGGCGTTCGGGCGTCTGGCTCTGGATGACCTGCAACCAGACCCGCAACTCGCGATACGACCGCTCCTGGTCCTGATCGGCCTGCCAGAAGCCATAGCTCGGGATGCTGAGCATCGAATCATAGGTTGTCGACAGAAAGCCCTTGTCGAGCAGGATGACTTCCTCGCTGACCTCCATCGCGTCGATCGGATCGATGCTTTCGAAATTCGGCCAGGCGGCGAGGAAATCCTTGACCATCTGCCTGGCGAGGGCGTGGCGCGGGCTGGGGTCGCCGGGTTGTTCACCTGGCAGCGGCAGCGGAAAGGTCAGTTCCCACCAGAAGGGTGCCGTCAGCCGTGGCGTGCTCGCCAGCAGGCGGTGCAGCATCGTGCTGCCGGTGCGCGGCAGGCCGATGATGGCGCCGGCGACATGGATCGGCTCATCGAGGATCTCGGGCTTGCGGCGCACCAGATCGGTCACCACCAACCGGTCGATCAGCGCATAGACGATGCGGTCGATATGGCCGCCATCGAACAACAGCCCGGCTTCGGCATTGATGCACGACACCAGCTTTTCGAGCGGCACCATGAACCAGTCATCGCCGAAATCGCTGAGCCCCGTTGCGGCGCACGCCTTTTCGAGCAGTGCCGATGTTTCGATCATGCCGCATCCCCCGCCGTCGTCACCACCGGTCCCTCGCTGAACGCACAGAAATAGCGCCGCGCCGCGACCCTCCACCCCGCCGGGGTGCGCACGAGATCGTCATCATAATGACCCCACATCGTGTAAAGCGCCCCCTGCAATCGCCCGGCGCCCTGGTGCACGGCGTGATAATTGACCCGCGCCTGTGCCGTGTCCCCCGCCAGCGTGATGCGGAAATTGCCGACATTGTGGTGGGTGGCGCCGCACAGCGAGCCGGTGCCGAGATTGCAGTGCATGGAGGCGATCAGGCTGGCGCGATCGGGGCTGATGACACCGGGACCGAGCGCTTGCGTGTAGTCGCCGGTGGCGTCGGCGGCGAAGACCTCGTCCATCGCATCGAACTGCTTGGCATCGACAATCTCGCAATAGCGCACATAGACCGCCTCGATGGCGCGGCAGTCGCTGAGATCGCCAAGGGTCATCCGCCGGCGACTTCGAGCAGCAGCTTGCCGCGCACCCGCCCGGCTTCGACCAGCCGATGCGCCGCTGCGGCCTCGGCAAGCGGCAGCAGCGTCACCGCGGGCGCCGCGATCTGCCCGGCAGCGAGCGCCGCGACCAGCCCGCGCAATTGCCGCCCCTGCTCGGCAAAGGTCGAAGACACCGGAAGGATGCGCACACTGCGCGCTGCTGCGAGGTCGGCATCGTGCGGCGCTTCATCGGCGATCAGCGTCGCGATCGGCGCGACGGTGCCACCCGGTCGGGTCAGCGCGACCGCTTGCGACAAGCTGCCCTGCCCCACGGTGTCGACGACCAGGTCGACGCCATCGGGCGCCCAGTCGCGCAACTGCGCCGCGATATCGCCATGCCGGTCGATGGCGATCTCGGCACCCAGCCGGCGCACATAGTCGGTATTGCCCGGGCTGCATGTCGCCGCCACGCGCGCGCCGGCCATGCGCGCCAGTTGAATGGCAAAACTGCCCGTCCCGCCGGCGCCGCCGTGGACGAGTACCCGGCCACCTTCAGCCACCGCGCCCGAATCGATTACCGCCTGCCACGCCGTCATGCCGGCGGTCGGCAGCGTCGCCGCGTCGGTGAGCGTCACATGATTGGGCAGCGCCACCACCCGCTCGGCGGCAGCAATGACATAATCGGCATAGGTGCCGTTCCGGCCCATTCCCTGGTTCGACGCCGCAACGACGCGATCGCCCGGCGCGAGGCCAGTGACGCCATCGCCGACCGCGGCGACCCGTCCGGCGACATCGAAGCCCGGGACAAACGGAAATTGATAGTCGAAATAGCGGCTCAACCAGCCGGCGCGGGTCTTCCAGTCGGCGGGATTCACCCCGGCATAGCCGACCGCGATCAGCACTTCGCCCGGGGCAGGGCGGGGAATGGCGAGCATCGCCAGCCGCAGCACATCGGCAGCACCGAAACGATCGAAAACGATTGCCTGCATCATCCCGCAGCGCTGTTGGCGCGCGCGGCGTTGCGCCCGGGGCTGTAGTTGGCCCGGGCCGCGTTGCGCCCGGCAGCACGGCCGAAGAAAGTGCAATCGGCGAGACTCATGCCGCTGCTGTAGCCATGCCCCCAGGCCGGCAGACCCGAGGTGCAGCGCCCGGCAGCGAACAGGCCGGGAATCGGCTGGCCGGCGCGGGTGAGGACTTCGGCATCGGCGGAGGTCTTCAGGCCACCCAGCGTGAAGAACGAAAAATAGCTCGTCTCGAAATTCAGCTCGAGCGCGATGAACGGCCCCTGGTCGAGCGGCACCAGGATCGGCGGCTGCTTGTCGAACAGCGGGTCGCGGCCTTCGCGGGCGTGGTTGTTGTAGAAATTCATCGTCGGGGTCAGCGTGCCGGGCAGCATGCCAAGCTCACCCTCGACCTCGGCCCAGTCATCACCGGTCGCCGCGATACTCATGCCGGCGAATTCGGGCGCCTGTTGGTAATGCGCCGAATCGAGCAGCAGATAGACGCCATGCCCCGGCTGGTCGACCATCGTCCGGCTGACCCGGCCATGGTAGCAATCTTCGTTGATGAAGCGCTGGCCCTTCACATTGACGAAAACGCCATGCGCGTGGCTTTCGGGGATCGTCCAGGGGCAGGTGGTGAAGAACTGGTCCATGTGGATGGCGTCGCCGCCCGCCGAAATACCCATTTCGATGCCGGTGCCGTCATCCTTGTCGCCGATCGGGCTGTTGATGCGGAAGGTCTGCGGCGCATATTTGCGGCGCATCGCCTCGTTCATGACAAAGCCGCCGGTGGCGAGGACGACGGCGCCGGCCTTGACGAAGCGCGGCTGGTTGTCGATGCGCATGACGACGCCGACGATGCGGTCGCCATCCTGCACCAGCGCCAGCGCGCGAGCATCGACGACCACCTCCACGCTAAGCTCACGCGCGCGCTTTTCGAGGATATCGACGAGCGGCCGGCCGCCGCCCCAGCCCATGTGCTGGATGACATGGCCGCGCGGCACCGGTTTGGCGAGGTGGCGGAACGGCGTCGCTGCCTCGCTGCCCGACCAGATCAGCGTGTCGTCGCCGGTCGGCTCGATGATCTTGCCGGGCAGGTAGTTGCCGCGATACGGCACGCCCTGCGCCTTCAGCCAGGCGAAGTGATCGAGCGCGCCGGCGGCATAGGCGTCGCATTTCGCGTCATCGGCGCACGGCCCGCCCGCAGCCTTCAGATAGGCGGCGAAATCTTGCGTTGTGTCGGTAAAGCCCGCGGCGCGCTGCACATCGGTGCCGCCATTGCCGCCGATATAGATTTCACCCCCCGACAGGCCGGACGCTCCGCCGCTGCCCGAATTGCGTTCGAACAGCATGACCTTCGCGCCCGCGCCTGCCGCTTCGATCGCGGCGCAGGCACCGGTGGCGCCGAAGCCGATGATCGCGACATCGGTTTCCATATCCCAGGCTGCGACTTCGGCGGCGGGATAGGGCTTGTAGAGCGAGATTTCCGCCATGGCTCAGGCCGCCATCCGCCGCGCCGCGAGCAATTCGCCGGTCGCCTTGGCCGCTGCGGTCATGATGTCGAGATTGCCTGAATAGGGCGGCAGATAATCGCCGGCGCCCTCCACTTCGAGATAGATCGCCGTCTTCAGCCCCGAAAATTCGCCCATGCCGGGGATTTTCAGCTTGTTGTTGTCGCCATAGCGTTCGAACTGGACTTCCTGCTTCAGCCGATAGCCCGGCACATATTTCTGCACCTCGGCGACCATCGCCGCCACGGACGCGCGAATATCGGCCTCCTCGGCATGGTCCGACAGCGTGAACACGGTGTCGCGCATGATCATCGGCGGTTCGGCGGGGTTGAGGATGATGATCGCCTTGCCGTGCGTTGCGCCGCCAACGGCTTCGATGGCGCGCGCCGTGGTACGGGTGAATTCGTCGATATTGGCGCGCGTGCCGGGCCCGGCCGAACGCGACGACACCGACGCGACGATTTCGGCATAATGCACCTTGGCGACGCGCGACACGGCAGCGACCATCGGGATCGTCGCCTGGCCGCCACAGGTCACCATGTTGACGTTGGGCTGATCGAGATTGGCCGCCATGTTGACCGGCGGGATGGTGAACGGGCCGATCGCGGCCGGCGTCAGATCGACGATCTGGATGCCATCGGCGCGCAGTGCGGCATCATGCGCCTTGTGCGCATAGGCCGAGGTCGCATCGAAGGCGATGCCGATACGGCTGTAGCAATCGAGCTTCTTCAGCCCTTCGATACCTTCGGCGGTCGTCGCCAGCCCGCGTTCCCGCGCCATCGCCAGCCCTTCGGACGCCGGATCGATTCCGACCACCGCCAGCAGTTCCATGTTCTGCGGGTATTTCAGCATCTTGATCATCAGATCGGTACCGATATTGCCCGAACCGATGATGACAGCGCCGACGGGTCTGGCCACAAATGCTTCCTTCAGGTGAAACGCGCGGTGCAGCCGCCGATACCGTGCAGCACCATTTCAAAGACATCGCCCGCCACCGCCGGCGCCAGCGGCACCAGCGAGCCCGACAATATGACATCGCCGGCGTCGAGGCTGACGCCATATTCGCCGAGCGTGTTGGCGAGCCAGGCGACCGCTTCGGCTGGCGAGCCCTGCACCGCGGCGCCATAGCCTTCGGACCAGGGCTGACCGTTTTTCGTGACGGTGACGTGCAAGGCCGGCAGGTCGTGCGCGCTGGCGTCGGCGCGGGCGTTACCGATGACGAAGACGCCGCAACTGGCATTGTCTGCCACCGTATCGATAATGCCGATCTTCCAGTCGGCGATGCGGCTGTCGACGATTTCAAAACACGGCGCGATGCTTTCGGTCGCGGCAATGACGTTGGCGGCAGTGACGCCCGGCCCGACCAGCTGCGATTTCAGGATGAAGGCGATTTCCGCCTCGGCGCGCGGCTGGATGAGCCCGAGCGCGGCAATATCGATGTCACCCGTCACCCACATGCGATCGGTCAGAAAGCCGAAATCGGGCTGGTGGACGCCGAGCATGTCCTGCACCGCCTTCGACGTCACCCCGATCTTCTTGCCGACGACACGCTCGCCATCAGCCTCGCGGCGGGCCAGCGCATCGAGCGAGATGGCATAGGCATCGGCAATCGTCAGCGCCGGGTCACGCGCGATCAGCGGCGCAACGGTGCGGCGTTCGCGCAGCGCGCGATAAAGCTCCTCGCCATAGTGCGCGGCCTTGCTCATTCCCCCTCTCCCGCTTGCGGGAGAGGCGAGACGGACGCCAGTCCGCCGGGTGAGGGTGTACCCCAGCGCCGACGCAAAAGAACACCCTCACCCGCTCGGCCAAGTGGCCGAGTCGCCTCTCCCGCAAGCGGGAGAGGGGGGTTGAAGTGTGCGCCGCTCATTCCGCCAGAAACGTCAGCGCATAAGCGTTGAATTCCGCCGCGCGTTCGACCTGCACCCAATGCCCGGTGCGCGCGAAGGTCAGCACCCGCACATCGTCGCAGGCATCGAGGAACAGCCGGCCATGGCTTTCCGGGCAGAATTCGTCATTCAGCCCCCACATCACGAAGATCGGCTTTTTCAGTTCGTGGAGCCGCAGCCCGAGATTGGGGGTCTTCATCCGCGCCAGCACATCCTTGGGCTGGGTGCGCGCCACGGCGAAGCGTTCGGCGACCAGGCTTTCGGGGATCTTGTCGGCATAATCGGGGTGGAGGAGGTTGCCGATCAGCCGGCGCTGTTCATCGAGGTTGAAATCCGGGCCGCCAAAGCCCGACACCATCTTGGCGATGCCCGGCATGGTGAAATAGCTCATCTGTTCGGCAACCGCGCCCGGGGCCATCAGCACGAGTTTTTCGGTGAAATCGGGCGCGTTGAGCGTCAGCTGGATCGCCACCCCGCCGCCCAGCGAATTGCCGATCAGCGTTGCGCGGGTGACGCCGTGCGCGACCAGCGCTTCGTGCAGCGTATCGGTGAACAGGTCGAGCGTGTAATCGATGCCGACGGGTTTCGACGAAGCGCCATAGCCAATCAGATCGGGCAGGATGACGCGATAGCCGGCGGCGACGAACGCATCGATATTCTGGCGGAAATTCGATGCCCCCGAAGCGCCCGGCCCGCTGCCATGGATGAACACTACGGCCGGGCCGGCGGCGTCGCCCGCCTCCTGGATGCAGATCTCATGCCCGCCCGATACGGTATGACGCGCCGTCTGCAATGCTGTCATGAAATCCCCAAAGATGCTGGCGCCGCGCCCGTTACGGGTCTTTTGGCGCGTGTCGTCACATGAACATGAAGGTCGGCGGCTGCCCCATCAAGCTGCCGACCACATCGCCGGCCATGTTGTTCGGATCGTTCGCGACATGCGCCCGCGCCGCGCTGATATCGAGCCAGGGCTGCACGATCGGGCTGCTCATGTAGATCGCACGACCACCGAGCAGCGGCAGCATTTCGCCGACGAGATCGGCACAGCGGCGCACCACCGTCGACGAATGATAGCGGTTCATGGCGCGGCGTTCGAGCGTCAGCGGCCGACCAGCGGCGGCGCCGTCCATCATGTCGTCGAAACTGTGGCGCAGGACGAGCTCCATCTCCTCCATCTGGGCATAGGCCTTGGCGATGCTTGCCATCAGGATCGGATCGGTCTTCGAAACCTTGCCGGTGTTGGTCGACACGCGGTCCTGCGCGATGGCAACCGCCGCCTTGACCGCGGCACGGGTGCCGCCGAGCGCGGCGGTCGATACCGAGCGCAGGAAGATCTGC
Organism: Alphaproteobacteria bacterium; assembly: GCA_031426015.1. Taxonomy (GTDB): domain Bacteria; phylum Pseudomonadota; class Alphaproteobacteria; order Sphingomonadales; family Sphingomonadaceae; genus Sandarakinorhabdus. The sequence goes on along the minus strand of JANPKK010000069.1, from coordinate 49,775 downwards.
GCCCAGGGCAGCGAGAACAGCGGGCCGTCATTTTCTTCCTGGCCGGGATTGGTGCACATAAAACCATCGGCGGCCTTGTGGGTGCGGTAATCGGGCACGAACACCCGATCGACGACGATATCATGGCTGCCGGTGCCGCGCAGGCCGAACGTGTCCCAGGTCTTGTCGATGGCATAGTCGGCGCGTGGCACGAGGAAAGTGCGCATCTCGGGCGGGCCACCGGCCTCTTTCGAGGGGATCAGCGCGCCGAGCAGCACCCATTGGCAATGTTCGGAGCCCGACGAAAAGCCCCAGCGCCCCGACAGATAGAAACCGCCTTCGGCATGCTCGACCTTGCCGACCGGTTGGTAGGAGGAGGAAACCAGCACGCTGTTGTCCTCGCCCCACACGTCGCGCTGCGCCTGGTCGTGCATCAGCGCGATTTCATAAGGGTGGCAACCGACAACGCCGAGCACCCAGCCGGTCGACATGCAGCCTTCCGACACCAGCTTCAGGACGTCGAAAAAGACGTTGGGGTTCATTTCATAGCCGCCCCAGCGCTTGGGCTGAAGGATCTTCCAGAAACCGGCTTCCTGCATCTCGGCGATGCTTTCGTCGGGTACTTTCACATCGGCGATGCATTGTTTCGCCCGCGCCTTCAAAACCGGGATCATCGCGCGGGCGCGATCGACCAGTTCTTCGGCGGTGGGGGTCGGACCCGCCTGGGTCCGGATGGCGCGCACTGTTGCCACGACGAGGTTCCTTCGCTTGCCTGCGGCGACTCAAGCCATATCGAGCCGCGCAATTCGTAAAAAATACTCGCCCAAAATACGCAAACCGTCAATCGAAAACTGGCCTGCTGCTGTTACCCAGTGTCGCAGGGGCTGGCCAACTCCCTCCCCGTTGACGCGAAGGCGTCGCCTGCGGCTGTGGGGAGGGCGACTCGGCGCAGCCGAGCGGGGTGGGGGTTGCGCGTGTTGATACCGAAAGCCGCAACCCCACCCCCGGGCCGCGCTGCGCGCGTCTTTCGCCCTCCCCGCAGGGGGGAGGGAGTTACGCGCCGAAATTCCACTCATGGCCCCAAAGGCTGTCGATCGTGCTGATCGTCGGCACATAGGTCGCCCAGTCGGGCTGCCAGCCGCCACAGCCGAATTCAACATCGAAGCCGCCCGGCGAGCGGACATAGAAGGAGAACACCCGGTCATTGGCGTGTTCGCCGAGTGTCGCCGAGATATGATGCCCCGCGGCCTTGGCGCGATAATAAGCGCGGCCGACATCGGCCATGGTGAGCGCTTCGACCATGACATGCACTGCGCCGGATGGCGCCGGCATGTCGGCGAGCGCCACGCTGTGATGGCGCGGGTTGCCGCAGTGAAGGAAGCGCACGGTGATGGCAGGGCCTTGCGGGTCGGGCGTTACCGGCACGCTGATCCGGTCGGTATCGCCGAAACCGAGGAGATCGCGATAGAAGGCCACGGCATCGGCGAGCGCCGGCGCCGGCAGCACGGCATGGCCCATGCCGAGATTGCCGGTCAGGAAGCCACTGACTCCGGCCGGCGAGACGAAGGGCGCGTAATCGGTCACCCGGCCATGATAAAGCTCGATGGCATTGCCCGCCGGGTCGGCGAGCAGCGCCAGTTCCCCGACGCAACGGCGCTTGGCCAGCGCGGCATCGCCCGGCGTCACGGCCACGCCGGCCGCCGCCAGTTTCGCCAGTGTCGCATTCCAGGACGCCGCGTCGGCACATTCGAGCCCGATGGCACCGAAACCATCGCGCGCGCCCGGTTCGACGAGGAAACGAAACGGTCGGTCATCGAGCCGCAGTGCCAGCGCGCCATCGCCCCGCGCCGCGCCGGGCATCAGCCCCAGCACATCACAGGCAAAGGCTCGCCATTGCGAAAGATCGGTCGCCGATACAGTGACATAGCCCAGGGCGGTGATGCTCATTCTGCTCCCTCGTCCGGGCGGCACCACCGCGGCGTCCCCGAACCATGCGATTAAAAGCGAACACGTCGCCAAAGCACAAGCAAATTACGCATATCGACGGTAAAAATCGTGTTTTGCCTCGCAATGCGGATAGTGGGCGGGGATTAGGGGCCGGCCTCTCTTCTCCCTCCCCCCATGTGAGCGAAGCGAACATAGGGTGGGGAGGGTCGGGGCGGGGGCCTTGGACGCGGGTGGCGAAAACCCCCACCCCGACCCTCCCCACTCTACAGCCTGCGGCGGTAGAGGGAGGGGGAAGAAAGTGCCGCCTTATTCCCCTCGCCACACCGGCTTGCGCTTCTCCCGAAACGCCGCCGGCCCTTCCTGCGCGTCCGCACTCCGATACGCCGGACCGAACGCCGTCCGCGCCGCTTCGCGCGCCTCGCTCAGCCCCATTTCGGTAGCCAGCCGCACGATCTCCTTCGCCGCCGCCACCGACAACGGCGCCCCGGCGATGATCTCGCGCGCCAGGCCGAGCGCGGCGGCCATCAGCATTTCGGGCGCCACCACCTTGTTGACCAGCCCGATTTCATAGGCGCGCGCCGCATCGATCGGGCGGCCGGTGAGGAGGATTTCCATCATGACCCGCTGCGGGATCATGTGGAGCAGCGGCACCGCCCACGGCGCGCCGCGGCCGACCTTGACTTCGGTAATGGCAAAGCGCGCCGTGTCGCTCGCCACGCACAGGTCGCAGGCCTGGGCGATCAGCCAGCCGCCGGCGAAGGCCACCCCGTTGACCGCGGCGATGGTTGGCTTGGTGACGCGGATAGTGTCGCCGGGCACCGGGAACATGCCGGGCGGCGGTTCGGCGAGCGCCATGTCGGCCATTTCCTTCAAATCACCCCCGGCGCAGAAGGCCTTGTCGCCCGCGCCGGTCAGGATGGCGACGCGCAAGCGGGGGTCTCTCTCGAAGCGTTCCCATGCCGCGAACAGCCCGTCGCGGACGCCCTTGCCGAGCGCGTTGCGGCTGTCGGGCCTATCGATGGTGATGACGGCGATGGCGTCCTCCACCACCGCAAAACTCACATCGTGCAGCCGTTCGACCATCAGAACCCCCGTTTCGCGATCCGCCACGCCGCTTCCGCCAGCGCATCGCGGAACGCCGGATCGGCAATCGCCACCAGCCGCCGGGCGCGTTCGGCAAGCGTCGCCCCGCGCAGATCGGCGGCGCCGTGCTCGGTGATGATGACATCGACATCGCTGCGCGGCGTCGTCACCGGGCCCGACAGGCTTTCGACGATGCGCGACACGCTGCCGCCGCGCGCCGTCGCCGGCAGCACGATGATCGCATGGCCCCCTGGCGCCCGCGACCCGCCGCGAACGTAATCGCCCTGGCCGCCGGTGGCGCCCATGTACGCGGCGCCGGTCGCTTCGGCATTGACCTGGCCGGTAAGGTCGACCTCCACCGCGGCGTTGATCGTCACCAGCCTCTCGATGCTCGCCAGCACCGCTTCGGCATGGGTGAAGCGCGAATCGCAGAGCCGCAGCGCCGGGTTCTCGTGCGCGAAATCATACAGCCCGCGCGATCCGATCAGCGCGCCGGTGACCGTCACTCCCGGCAGCACGGCCTTGCGGGCATTGGTGACAACACCGCGTGCCATCAACTGCCAGACGCCATCGCCGATCATGCCCGAATGGACGCCAAGGTCGCGGCGGTCGGTGATGAGGTGCGACACGGCATTGGGCACCGCGCCGATGCCCATCTGCAGCACGCTGCCGTCCTCGATGTACGCGCCGACATGCGCGGCGATCGCCCGGTCGATATCGCCCGGCCGTGGCGGCACCATCTCGACGAGCGGCCGCGAGGATTCGACCATCACGTCGATCTGGTCGGGCATCAGCAGCGCGTCGCACGTGCTGAACGGCACCTGGTCGTTGACTTCGGCGATCACCAGCCGCGCCTTCGCCACCGCTGCCTGAGTATAATCGTTGATCAGACCATAGCTGTGGCCGCCGCCGGGGCCGCGCGCGCTGACCTGCACCATCGCGACGTCGCAGCCGATGCGGCCCGACGCGATCAGCGCGCCGATCTGCCCGCCATGGCAGGGGATGATGCCGAGCACGCCGGCCTTGGCAAGCCGTGCCAGCCCGCCGAGCGCCCCCATGCTGGAAAAACTGATGTGATCGGCGTGTTCGGGTTGCAGCAGATCGGAAAAGGACGAGCCGACAAAAGCCGACACTCCGCCCAATTCGGCGCGCCGCGCCAGCAGCGCCTCGATCAGCGTCGTCGGCTCGCCGGTGCCCTGCCCCCAGACGATGCGATCCCCCGGGCGAATCTGGTCGATCCCGGCGCTCACATCGGCCCGCCGTAATAATCGGGGCGCGGGATGGTCCATTGGTCGCCCCACAATTGCTGGCCGCCATCGATGGTCAGCACCTCGCCGGTCATGAAGCCGGCGCTCGCCAGGAAGACGATGGCGTCGGCAATCTCCTCGACCTCGCCGAAGCGCTTCATCGTGTTTGTGCCGGCGAACGCCGCCTGCACCTGCGGCGGATAGGCGTTCATCCCCTCGCTGGCGATGACGCCGGGCGCGACGCAATTGACGCGGATGCCGAGCGGCGCCCATTCGACCGCAACGGTTTTCGACAGATGGATAACGCCCGCGCGCGCTGCACAGGTGTGCGCCACCCCGGGCATGCCGCGCGACACCCCGGCGACGACGTTGACGATGGCGCCGCCGCTTCCCGCATCGCGCCACAACCGCGCCGCCGCCTGCATCATCCAGAACGGCCCATTGAGGTTGGTATCGATGACGGCGTTCCAGCCCTTCAGCGAGAAATCGATCGCGGCTTGCGGGAACTGCCCGCCGGCATTGTTCACGAGCACATCGATCTGCCCCCATTCGGCGGCGATGCGCGCGAACAGCGCGGCGACGGCATCGGGGTCGCGGATGGTCATCGGCTGCACCATCACCCGGCCCCCGTGCGCCGCCACCGCCGCGCCCGCCGCTTCGAGCCGCTCGGCATTGCGCCCGCACAGCACCACATCGGCGCCCAGCCGCGCGAACCAGTGCGCGCACGCCCGGCCGATGCCGGTGCCGGCGCCGGAGATCAGCGCGACCTTGCCGGCGAAGACACCGGGCGCCGCCGCGATGGGCAGCACCGACAGCTCGGCATCGCTGCGGCCGTAACGTGCCGGCCCGCTCATCGGCGCATCGCCAGCACGGCTTCGGCGCGGCGAAGATGCGGCAGGTCGAGCATTTCGCCATCGAGCCCGAGCGTCCCGGCCCCCGGATTGGCGGCGAACAGCGCGACAATGGCCTCGGCACGCGCCACTTCCGCCGCGCTCGGTGCGAAGGCCGCGTTGATCACCGGCACCTGGTCGGGGTGGATCGCCATCATGCCGCGAAACCCCGCCCGCCGCGCCGCCTGCGCCACCGCCGCCAGCCCGTCCGGGTCGCGATAATCGCCATGAATCGTCTCGATTGCCGCGACCTTCGCCGCCGCCGCGCCGGCGAGGCACAGGGTACGGAACAGCTGGTAGGGGAATTCATAGGCACCGCTGGCATCGCGGTTGCCGGTCGCGCCGAGCGCCGTCGCGCTGTCCTCCGCCCCCCAGGTCAGCGCCGCCAGCCGCGGCGTGCCGGCATAATCGCCCAGCCCGAACAGCGCCGGAGCGGTTTCGGTGGCGACAACAATCAGCCGGATGGCGCCGCGTGTCCGCCCGGACGCGACTTCCAATGCTTCGAGATAGCGGTGCAGCGTATCGGCCTCCGCCCGCGTCGCCTTGGGCAGCATGATCCCCGCCGGCCCGGCGGCGACGATGGCAGCGAGATCGAGCAGGGCGTCGGCCGTATCGAGCGGGTTGATGCGCACCCACAGCGGCATTGCCGCGCCGGCGGCGAGAGTCGCCTCAACCAGCGCACGCGCATCGGGCTTGTTGGCGGCAACGATCGAATCCTCCAGGTCGAGGATCACCGCATCGGCATCCGACGCGATGGCGCGGGCGATCTTCTTCGCCGAATCACCGGGGGCGAACAGCCAGGAACGCGGGGTCACAGCCAAGCCTCCGGCAGCTGGGGCGTGTGGCCCCAGACCCCCATTAAGTCCGCCTTTCCCGCTAGCGGGAGAGGGGGGTATGCGGACTCAAAACCCCACATCATCGCCGCCCTTCAACCCCAGCATCGCCCGCGCCTCGGCCGGGGTCGCGACCTCGAGCCCCAGCCCTTCGATGATCTTGCGCACCTGCACCACCTGTTCGGCATTGCTGCCCGCCATCCGCCCCTTGCCGATCCACAGTGAGTCTTCCAGCCCGACCCGGACATTGCCGCCCATCGCCGCGCCCATCGCCGCCACCGGCATCTGCGCGCGCCCGGCGCCGAGCACCGACCAGACATAATTGTCGCCGAACAACCGGTCCGCAGTGCGTTTCATGTGCAGCACCTCGTCGGGATGCGCGCCGATGCCGCCGAGCAGCCCGAACACCGTCTGGATGAACAAGGGCGCCTGCACGAGGCCGGCCTTCCAGAAATAATGCAGGTTATGAAGGTGGCTGGTGTCGTAACATTCGAATTCGTACCGCGCGCCGGTCTCGTTGAGCGTGCGCAGCGCGAACTCGATATCCTTGAACGAATTGCGAAACACCAGGTCGCGGCTGGCCTCGAGCATTTCGGGCTCCCAGGGGTGCTTGAAGTCCTTGAAGCGATCCAGCATCGGGAACAGCCCGAAATTCATCGACCCCATGTTGAGGCTGGCGACCTCGGGCCGGAAGCGCGCTGCCGGGGCAATCCGCTCCGCCACCTGCATGAACGGCGACCCGCCGGTGGTCAGGTTGATGACCACGTCCGACGATTGCTTGATGACTTTCAGGAACGGCTCGAACGCCTCGGGGGTCTGATCCGGCCGGCCGTCATCGGGGTTGCGCGCGTGGAGATGGACGATTGCCGCCCCTGCCGCCGCCGCCCCGAGCGCTGCCTCGGCAATCTCGGCCGGTGTCACCGGCAGATGCGGCGACATCGACGGCGTATGAATCGACCCCGTCACCGCGCAGGTAATGATCACCTTGGCCATCGGCCGCCCCCCGTGAATCCAATTCATTTTGGGGGATGGTAGTCCAGTTTCGGCGATAATCCAGCCGGCAATGGAGGCACCGCGAAAGTCTCGTTCAGCCCCTGCCGCTATCGGCGAAGCGAAGAACGGCCCGGCGAGCTTGATGATCGAAGCCGCTGAAAGCGCCTATTCCGGGTCCGCCAGCCCAGCATAGGCGGTGGCGAAAACCAGGCCATGCTTGGTCGCCGCCCACAAACTGTCGATCGGCGCGCTGGCGGTCGGATCATGGTTGCGGGTCTGGCGGCGGACGGCGGAGACCAGCTTTTCGCCGCGCGGCGGGTTGCGATCGAAGCTGCCGTCGCCATGATCGACGACATTGCCGCGCAGCGAAAACGCCGGCATGCCATTGCGATAGGCGCGCACGCAATCACCGCAGCCGCCGATGGGGTTGACCGCGCCTTCGGTACCGTAAAGCACGTTCGACGCCGCGATCGCCATGCGCGCCGCCGGGTTATCGACATTGTCGAAACCGGGGATGCCGCCTTCCAGGCCGTTCTTGCTGTTGATGCTGTAATGCACCGTTCAGCCGATCTTCACGCATTCCTCGCGGGCGATCTTCTGGATCTTGTCGTGCACCTGCCAGAGCAGCTCCTCCCTCAGCGCGTGCATGTTGAAACGCACCGAGGCTTCGGTGGCGGTCTGGTTGAGCGTCTTGCCGGCCTCGATCTGCGCCATGTTGAACATGACGACATCCTTGGCGCGGCCGCCGGAGCGACGCAAGCCAGCGCGATCGCGGCAAGCGCCGGCCTGATCCAGTGCAACATGGCCCTCTTCCTCCTCGTCAGCCGGTATGGACGCTGCGCCCCCCGGTCACGGTTTCGACAATCTTGATATCCTTGATCTTTTCGGGGTCGATGCTGTGCGGATCTTCGGCGAGCACGACATAATCGGCAAGCTTGCCCGGCGTCAGCGAGCCCTTTATGGCTTCTTCGCGGCTGGCATAGGCGCCGTTGTAGCTGTTGATGCGGATCGCTTCGGCAACGGTGACGCGTTGGTTGAGCCCCCAGGTCTTGCCGTCCCAGCCCTTCCGCGTCACCATCCCCTGGATGCCCATCAGCGGCGAGAACGGCCCGGGCGAGAAGTCCGACCCGGCGCACACCGGCACCCCGGCATCGAGGAAGCTGCGGAACGCCATGGCGTTCTTCATCATCGCTTCGCCATAAAAGCTGAATTTGTCGGAGTTGTAATAGGCGTAGGAAGTGAACGGCGCCGGAATGACGCCCTGCGCCTTGATGCGGCCGAGCAGATCGGGGTTGATCAGCGTGCAATGGGTGATCTTGGGCCGGGCATCGGCGATCGGATAGAGCTTCTGGGCGCGGTCGAGCGCTTTCAGCACCATGTCGATCACGACATCGCCATTGGCGTGGCAATTGACCTGCACCCCGGCGCGGTGGACCTTTTCGACCCAGGCGTCGAGCACGTCCTGGCTTTCGGTGATGTTGCCGAAATAGGGCGGGTTGCTGCCGGCATAAGCCGTGCTGATCGCCATGGTGCGTTCGGAAAAGCTGCCGTCGACGGTGTGTTCCGAGGTGGCGCCGAGCTTGATCCATTCGTCGCCGAAACCCGTCTGCAGGCCATTGGCGAGCATCGCGTCGAGCGTCGCGCCATTGGTTTCGAAGCTGACGCGGTGGCGCAGTTCGCCCTTGGCGCGCACCGCCTGCATCGCGGCCAGATCACCGCCCTGATGGTGGACGCCGGTCAGGCCATATTCAACGAACTTCTTCGAACTATGGGCAAAGCCGGCGCGGGTGCGCTCCTCGATCTGCGCCTGGGTGTATTTCGGCCGGTCACCGACCTTTTCGAACGGGGTGCGGGCGCGGTCGGTGACCCGGCCGGTCAGCACGCCGCCCGGCCCCTTGTCGATGGTGCCGCCGAACGGATCGGGCATGCCATCGGTGAAGCCGACCATCGCCATGGCCTTGCTGTTGTAGAAGCTGGTGTGGCCGCCGCGGTGGCGGACCACCACCGGATGCTCGGTCGACACCTTGTCGAGATCGAAGCGCGTCAGCAGCCGGCCGTCCTTGACCTTGGTATCGTCGTAGAAAAAGCCTTCGACCCAGGTCCCGGCCGGGGTGATCGCGGCGCGCGCCTTCAGCTTGTCGATGATCGACTGGATGGTGACGAATTCGACGACGAACGGGTTGCCGACGAGGACTTCATAGACCAGCACTTCGCCGCGGCCGTGGTTGTGGCAATCGATGAAGCCCGGGACGATGGTCTTCTGCCCGGCATCGACGATCCGCGTCGCCTTGCCTGCCAGCCCGCGCAGATTGTCGTAATCGCCGACCGCGATGATCAGCGGACCGCGGATCGCCATCGCCGACGCCTTGGGCAGTCGGTCATCGACGGTGTAGATCTTCGCATTGTGGATGATCAGGTCGGCCTCGGCCGGCCCCGCCGCGAGCAACGGGCTGAACAGACAACCGTGCGACAGGCCGATCCCGCCGGCACCGACCAGCAATTGCCGGCGCGAAAAATGCATGGTCACGGTCGCATCCCCTTCAATAGTCGAACTTGAGCGCCGGGGTCGTGCCGCGCCCATACAGGACGCGGCCCGGCCGGGCGCCGGTATGCTGCCCCTTGTCGACCACCACGACGCCGTTCACCAGCACATAAGGCACGCCCAGCGGATAGGATTTGGGCTTTTGATAGGTCGCGGTGTCGATGACCGTCGCCGGGTCGAAGACGACGATATCGGCCATGAAGCCGGTGTGGACCTGGCCGCGGTCGGCCAGCCCGAGGATCTGCGCCGGATAGCCGCTCATCTTGCGCACGGCGTCCTCGAGCGTCAGCACCTTGTCCTGCCGGACATATTTGCCGAGCACGCGGACATTGGTGCCGAAGGTGCGCGGGTGCGGAAAGCCCGGGGTATTGAGGTTGAGCGCGCCGGCATCGCTCGAAATCGCGATCCAGGGCTGCTTCATCACCATGTTCACATTCTCGTCGGACATGGTGAAGAAGATGCCGCCGATATTGCCCTTGGCCTCGGCCATCAGCGTGATGCAGGTATCAACGGGGTCCTTGTCGCCGCGCAGTTTCGCGATCTCGGCGAGGCGCAGGTTGAGATATTTCTGATGGTCGGGAACGCTCGACCGCGCATAGACAATACCGTCGGCATCGCCATGCTCGTGCATCCAGTCCTTGAAATCGGGGTCGTTCTTCAACTTGTCGCGCATAGCCGGGTCGGCGAGGATGCGGGCGAATTCCTCCGGCCCCTTGGCGCGCGCCGAGACCGGGAAGAAGACATTCCAGCCATGGTTCATCGCGGTATAGGGATATTGGTTGACCGAGATATCGAGCCCTTCGGCGCGGGCCTTTTCGATACGTTCGATATAATGCGGCATCAGATGCCAGTTGCGCTTGCCGCGAATCTTGTAGTGGAAGATGTGGACCGGCACCTCGGCCTTTCTGGCGAGGTCGAAGGTGAAATCGAGCTCCTTGTCCTGGTTGAAGCCTTCCGAACCGATGTGCGAGGTGACGTTGCCGCCATTCTGGCGCACCACCTTGGCTAGTTCGATGACTTCGGTCGGCCATTTCGGCCCGCCGCTTTCGAAGCGCAACACCATGCCCCAGGCGCCTTCCTGCATCGATCGCGCCATCAGCGCCTTCATGCGATCAAGCTGCTCGGGCGTCGCCGGCTTGTCGGAATAGCCCATGACGCTGAGGCGGATCTGTTCGAAGGCGGCATGGCTGATGACGTTCATCGACACGCCTTTTTCGCGCAGCTTCGCCCAATATTCGGTGAAGGTGCGCCAATCGTCCGACATGCCGCCATAGTTGCGGGTCGGCAGGTTGTCGCGCGGTGCGGCCGAGGAGCTTTCGCCAAGCACGTCGATAGTGACGCCTTGGCGGATCTTGCTTTCGGCGTTGCCGTCCTCGACCAGCGGCATCTCGCTATGGGTGTGGAGATCGATGAAGCCCGGCGCCACGACATGCCCGCTGGCGTCGATGACGCGCTTGGCGGTCTTGCCCGAAAGATTGCCGATATCGACGATCTTGCCGCCGGCGATGGCGACGTCGGCCTTGTACCAGGGGTTGCCGGTGCCATCGATGACATGGCCGCCGGTGATCAGCACATCGTAATTCTGCGCCAGCGCCGGGGCGGCGAGGGCGAAGCAGGCGACGGTGGCAAGGATGCGGAGGCGGGTCATTGCTTGGTCCAGTCCCAATCGATCGAGGATATGCCCATGGTGGCGGTCAGGTCGGGCGCGCGCAGGTTTGACTGGCGGCCGATCGGCCCGGCAGGGTCGGCCGGCGGATAGGCGGCGCCGATGAACTGCAGATAGGTCTGCTTCGAATCGGGATCATATTCGAACTTCTTCAGCGCCTCGCGATACTCGGCCATTTCCTCGCCGTTGAGGTGGATCGGCGGGGTCGCGCCATCGGGGATCAGGCTGTGCCACTTCGGCCAGCGCGCCATGTCGGCGCTCCAGTCGGCGCGGATGGCGGCGAGCGCTGCCTTGTCGGTCATCAGGTCGATGACACTGGCGGCGAGCGCTTTCGATCCCACCGCAATCCCCTTGTGGGCGATCGGGGTCGCGGGGCCGATGCCGCTCGACCAATGGTGCCCCGCCAGCGCGCCGGCGGGTTTGGCCGGGATGTACATGCGGACATAGGGCAGGTTCCACGAGATATCGCCGGCGTCCGAGGTCGATGCCCCCTGGCGATCACTGGCCAGCGGCGCGACCTTGGTCGGCAAGCCGGTTTCGGGGGCGCCCATCGCTTTCTGGTAGCGTTTGGCGAAGGTGACATCGGCCTCGGTCCATTGCGGCATGCCGATGGCGGCGATGTTGCTGGTGACCAGCGTTGCCAGTGCCTTGTTGCCATTGAAGGGCCAGGAGCCGGAGAAGATGCGTTCGGTCACGCGGGTCTTGGTGCCGAGCGCCGCGCCCTTGGCGATATCGCTCGTCCAGGCGTGCAGCCGCTCGACGATCTCGGGCGATCTGGCGCGGAAATAATACCAGACGCTGGCTTCGGCGGGGACAACATTGGGCTGCTTGCCGCCCTGGTCGATGACGTAATGGATGCGGGCATCGGCGGGATCATAGCCATGTTCGCGCATCTGGTTGGCGCCGAGGTTCATCAGTTCGACGGCATCGAGCGCGCTGCGTCCCTGCCATGGCCGCGCGCCATGCGCCTGTTCGCCCTTGAAGCTCCATTGCACCGAGATATTGGCGAAATTGTTGAGGCCGTAGCTGGTGCCGAATTCGGTGCCGACATGCAGATCGAGCATCGCGTCGACGTTTTTGAACAGCCCGGCCTTGACCATGTAGCCGCGGCTGGCGAGCAATTCCTCGGCCGGGCCACCATAGACGACAATCGTGCCCGGCAGCTTGTACTTGTCGATCACCGCCTTGGCGGCCAGCGCCGCGCCGATCAGCGTCGGCTGGTGGGTGTTATGGCCTTCGCCATGGCCGGGGGCGCCGGGCACCTGTTCGGCATGGTCGAGCGTCGTCGGCAGCTGCGACGTCGCCGGCACCCCGTCGAAATCGCTCATCAGCCCGATGACCGGGCCGCCGCTGCCATAGGTCGCCATATAGGCGGTCGGCATGCCGGCAACCCCCGTCGTGACGGTGAAGCCGGCGTCGCGCAGCGTCTTCGTCACCAGCGCGATGGTCTTGACCTCCTGGAAACCGATTTCAGCATAGGAATAGATGGCGTCGCTGAGCCGGCCCATGCGGTCGGCGTTGCGATCGACGGTGGCAAAGGCATCGGCCTTCAGTGCAGCGACATTGGGTGCCGGTTGTGCCAGCGCCGGGGTGGCAAGGGTGAGGCCGATGAGTGCGGGAATGATGCGCATCGTTCAGCCTCCCGTCCGGCCGGCGGAGGCCGGCATTTTCGATAAATCGGCGGCACCGGGCGCATTCGACGCCTTGCCCGCACCCGCCGCCACCGGCGCCGGCGGATAGGGAAGTTTGAGCATCTCAAGATAGCTCTGCTTCGAATTCGGGTCATATTCGAAGGGTTTGAGCTTGTCGCGATAGCGCGCCATCTCCATCCTGTTGAGGTGGATCGGCGGTTTCGCATCGGGCGGGATCAGGCTTTTCCACGCCGGATATCTTGCTGTGCTGGCGGCGAAATCCTGTTTTATCGCCGCCAGCCGCTCGGGCTTGGTGGCAAGGTCGACATAGCTGGCGATGAGGACCTTGGTCGCCGCCGCAATCCCCTTGTGGGCGATCGGCGTCGCCGGCGCGATGCCGGCCGACCAGTGATGCCCCGCCAGTTCGCCCTCGGGCTTGGCCGGGATGCGCAGCCGCACCGTTGGCGCCTGCCAGGTCATGTCGCCGGCATCCGACGAGCTCGACCCCTGCTTCGCCGCATAGATGGCGGCCACCTCGGTCGGCAGGCCGGTCACCTTGACCCCCATTGACGCTTGATAGGCGCGGGCGAATTGCTGGTCGGCGGCGGTCCATTGCGGCATGCCGACGAGCTTCACATTCTCATCGACCAGCTCGGCGAGCGCCTTGTTGCCGATGAACGGCCATGACGCCGACAGGATGCGTTCGTGGACGGTCGTGTCGGTCGCCAGTGCCGCCGCCTTGGCGGTATTGCGGGCGCGCACGAACAGCGGCCACACCTTGTCGGCCGAGGTGTGGCGGAAATAATACCAGACGCTGGCATCGGCGGGGACGACATTGGGCTGCTTGCCGCCGACCGGGATGACGTAATGCAGCCGCGCCGGCGGATCGATATGTTCGCGCATGAAATTGGTCGACGCGTTCATGATCTCGACGGCATCGAGCGCGCTGCGCCCCTGCCACGCCGAATTGCCATGCGCGGTGCGACCCTTGAACGACCATTCCGCCGAGATGATCGCGAGGTTGTTGAGGCCGTGGCTGACCCCCATGTCGCTGCCGATATGGACATCTAGAATGGCGTCGACACCCTTGAACAGCCCGGCATTGGCCATATAGCCGCGGCTGGCGAGCAGTCCTTCGGCCGGGCCACCGAAAACGATGATCGTGCCGGGCAATTTGTACTTGTCCTTGATCGCCTTCATCGCCAGCGCGGCGCCGACCAGCGTCGGCTGGTGGGTGTTGTGGCCCTCGCCATGGCCGGGGGCACCGGGGACGAGCGGATCATGCACCAGCCCGGTCGGGCGCTGCGAGGTGCCGGGCACGCCATCGAAATCGCTCATCATCGCGATGACCGGGCTGCCCGAGCCATAGGTGGCGCGATAGGCGGTCGGCATGCCGGCGACGCCGGTTTCGACGCTGAAGCCGGCCTTGCCGAGCAGGCCGGTGACCAGCGCGATGGTCTTGACCTCCTGGAAACCGATTTCCGCGTAGGAATAGATGGCGTCATTGACCTTGGCCATGCGCGCCGCATTGGCATCGACGATGGCAAAGCCCGCCGCTTTCATGGCCGCATCGGACGGCGCCTGCGCCTGGGCGGCACCCGCTGCCACCATCCAGACCGCCAGCGCGAGCACATTTCGCGTCATGTCATTCCCCCGAAACGAACCGGCCGCTCCCCAAAGGAAGCGGCCGGTCGCGTGCCGTCAGTAGGTGATCCGGGCGGTAAGCCGGAAGGTCCGGCCCAGCCGGTCGCCGAGTGTCCGGCTGGTCTGCGGAAAGGCGAACTGGCTGTCGCCGGTCGGGCCATTGGGCGACAGCGTCGGATCGCGGTTGAACAGGTTAGTGACCGTCAGCTGCAACAGCGCATCGGCTTCACCGACCGGGAATTTATAGGCGATCGAGGTGTCGAGGAAGAAGGCGCCGCCGACGAAATTCTGATCGAAGGTCGGGTTCGCCGTCGTCGTCGCCGGGCAGCCGGAGGTGCAGACAATGGCGTTGTTGTCGATCACCCCCGAGGTATAGCCACGCCCGGTCAGCGACAGGGTGACACGCTGGCTGTCATAGATGGCGCTGAGCCGATAGGTCCATTTCGGCGGCCCCTGGGTGGTGATCTGCGACGACGAGATCTGCCCCGCGGTCTGGCGCGGCAGGTTGAGCGTGTCGTCGATCGTGTTCTCGATATAATGGGTGGCCGCAGCGCGCAGGACGAGATTGCCGTCGAGCGATTTGTGCAGCGGCGCCAGCGAGCTGCGATAGCTGGCTTCGAAGTCGATCCCCCGGTTGGTCTGGAAGGCATAGTTGATCGGCTTCAGCACCAGCGGGTTGAAGGTCGAGATCTGGCCATTGGCATCACGGATGATGGTGATCGCGTCGCATTGTTCCTGGACATTGCTGATGAAGCACAGGTTGACGACATCCTGCGGCTGCAGCGTACCGATCGACCCGGTGATCTTGACCTTGTAATAGTCGACCGACGCGGCAAAGCCGGGCAGGAACGTCGGCGTCACCACCGCCCCGAACGTGTAGCTGCGGGCGGTTTCAGGCTGGAGATCGGGGTTGCCGGTGGCGAGCTGCTGATAGGTGACGGTACGCGACGGCTGGCCTGGAATGTTGAGCTGGACGGTGTTCGACCGCCCGGTGCCCGCCGAGAACAGTTCATCGAGATTGGGCGCCCGGATATCGCGCGAAACGGTACCGCGCAGGCGGAGATCGTCGATGACCTGCCACGATGCACCAACCTTCCAGGTCGCGACGGTGCCCGAGGTCGAATAGTTGGTGACGCGCACCGCGCCATTGACTTCGGCGCCATCGAACACCGGCAGCGACAGCTCGACAAAGCCTTCGGTGACGTCGTAGCGGCCCTTGTTGACCCGGTAGTTGCCATATTGCCAGCCGTTGTTGAACTGCGGATCGACGGTGCCGTCGATCTGTTCGCGGCGCCATTCGCCGCCAAAGGCCACCGCCGCCGGCCCACCGGGCAGCGCGAACAGATCGCCGCTGAAGGTCGCCGCCACGACATCCTGCTGCAGGCGCTGGAAGCGCTGCGGTTGGGCGCCGTTGTTGAGCACATAGTCGATCGACGCCTGCGACTGGCCGTTTTCGCCGATGCGGTTCATCGGCACGCAGCCATTGGTCGGATTGGTCAGCGTCGAACGGCAGATGATCGTGCCGGCCGCGATCCCGGCGGCATTGCCGGCTGGCGCACGGATGGCATCGGTGGCCTGGTCGATGCGGCTGTTGAGCCAGGTGCCGTACAGCAGTTCGTCGGAACGCGAGAAGCCGCGCTGCCAATAGGCATCCCATTTCCAGTTGCCGCCAAAGACATCGAAATCGCCCTTGCCGCCAAAGACATAGCGATAGACTTCGCGGGTGTTGTTGGCGCCGCCGACCGGCAGGCCGGCGTTGCTGGTGCCGATCCGAATGGTGTTGAGATTGAGCGCGACCATCTGCGCCCGCACCGAATCGGGCAGGAAGGCATTGTCGCGCTGGATGACGAGATTGCCGTTGTTGACCGGCTGCAGATAGGCGCTTTCGCCCGTCTGCTTGTTGTAGGCGCCGCTCAGATAGAGGGTGAAATCGGGCGTCACCTCGAAGGTGGCGCGCCCGAACAGGCCGATGCGTTCCTGCCCGGGTTCGAGCGCGGTGGAGCCAACGAAGCCGCGGCCGGTTTCCTGCCAGTCCCCGCCCAGCATGGCGATCGAGCCGCCGTTGGTGGCGCTGACGTTGCGGGCGAGCGAGCGGCCATAGGTCAGCTGTCCGACCGAGGCAAAGCCGGTCGTCGGGTTGACGAGGCCGAACTTCGTGCCCGTCAGCGGCCCGGTGACGACAAGCCCGCCGGGGGTGAACAGTTGCGGGCCGGTGCCGCTGCGCACGATGTAGCGCGGTGCGCCGTTGGTTGCGGTGAAATCGGGATTGTCGATCAGATTGTAGCCGGTTTCATTCCATTTTCGATCGACGAAATCGATGTGTTCCTGCTTGAAATACTGGAAATTCGCCATGAGATGCAGGCGCTTGTCGAGCAGCAGCGCGCCGGCGGTGGCGGTGAAATTATAGTTTTCGCCATCGCCATAGGTGGTTTCGCCATAATCGGCGTTGAGCTGCAGCCCGGTGAAATCCTTTTTCAGGATGAAGTTGATGACCCCGCCGACAGCATCGGAACCATAGGCCGCCGAGGCGCCGCCGGTGACGACTTCGACGCGTTCGACCAGCGCCTGGGGAATGGTGTTGATATCGACAAGGCCGGTGGCCGAACTGGCGACCGACCGCTGGCCATCGACGAGCACCAGCGTGCGGCTGGCGCCGAGGCTGCGCAAATTGACGGCGCTGATCCCGGCGTTGGCGCCCGACAGCGAGGCAGTCGACGAGGCCGGCGAGGCCGACCCCGAAATAGCCGGAATCTGGTTGACGAAATTGGCGATGTTGGGCGGTGCCTGCGACTGGATATCGAGCGCGCCGAGCACGCTGACCGGCGTTGGCGCCGTATAGCCATCGCGGACGATGCGCGAGCCGGTGACGGTGATGGTGCCGGTGTCTTCAGGGGTTTCGGCCTCGGCAACCGGCGTTGCCTGTTGCGCCGCCGCGGGTGCCGCCGCGATACCCAGGGCAGCGATGCCGGTAGTGACAAGAGCCAATTGGTGAACGGACACAAGGCGCGTGAACAAGTGATGCTGCATTTGAGACGACCCCTAGTTAGTTGATCAATTACCCCGTAGCTACTTGGTAACAGCCATGTCTCCCCAGGACCCTCGACATTGCATTATTTGCAATATTCGCGTTTTTTATAACAAAGGGTTCTCAGTTCATTCACTAGTGGCGAGTGCAGTTGCCTTGTTATAGACCTCCTTGCCGCCGATAATCGTACGCAACACGCGAACATGCTGGATATCTTCCGGATCGATCGTCATGATATCGCCGCTCAACACGGTGAAGTCGGCCGCCTTGCCGGGTTCGATGCTGCCGACCTTCTTTTCATCGAAGGTGAAATAGGCCGCTTCCATGGTGTGCGCCTTCAAGGCCTCGGCGACGCTGACGGCTTCCTGGTCGCGGCCCTTGATCGTGCCGTTCCAGCTGCGCCGCGTGACCCCGGCATAAATCGCCGAAATCGGGCCATAAGGGCCGGCGTCGGAACCGAAGGACACCCGGATGCCGCGCTTCATCAACGAGGCGGCGGGGTTCTGCGTCGCCTCGCGCTCGGGCTCGAGCGCTTCATCGGCATAGGAACCCAGCGACAGCAGGAAGCCGGGCTGGCTGGCGACGCCGATCTGGTATTTCACCATCTTGTCAATGGTTGCTGCGGGCGGCTTGACCGCGACATGGTGGAGATAGTGGCGGTAATCGCCCGGCGGCATTTTATCGAGGACGCGGCCGAGTTCGTTGACGGTCATTTCAACCGCGCCATCGCCCATGGTGTGGATGCCGACCTGCCAGCCAAGCTCGAGCGCGCGCTTTGCCGTGCGATAGACATTGGCATCGGGGATGCGCTTTTCACCGTCGAATTCGGGGCGGTTTTCATAGCCGCGCGTCGACCAGAACACCGGCGCGCTCATGCCGCCGTCGATGCTCATCTTGAGCGCGCCCATCTTGAGCTTGGGATGCTTGTAGACCGCCCTGGGATCGAGCGCCTCGATCTCCTTGATGGTGACGCGCACCGCCTCCTCGGGGTCGTCGAAGCGATCATAGCCCGGCCAGACACGGAACTGCGTCGTCAGGCGCGGCAGTTCATCGCCGTACTTGTTGTAGATCGCCTCCACCATCGGGAAGTCTTCGTTGCGCAGGCCCGCGACATTGGCGCTGGTGATACCGAGCGAAACCAATTGGCGCAGCAGCTTGGTCCATTGGTCCATCTTTTCCTGCGGCGGCAGCGCGCCGCGCTGCTTTTCCTTGGGCATCGCGTCCCAGATGATCCGCCGCGCCGATTCGGTCACCTTGCCGGTCGGTTCGCCCTGGGCATCGCGGACGATTTCGCCGCCCTTGGGCTTGGTTGCCTTGGTAACCCCGGCGGCGGCAAGCGCTTGCGTATTGACCAGCAGCGTGTGCGGGCCGCGGGCAATCGCGACCTTGTGGTCGGGCGCCGCGGCATCGAGATCCTGGCGCGTCGGCAGCGCCGAATTGGGCCATTCCTCGCGCGAGATTTCGCCGGTGATCCACGTTCCCTTGGGTGCCTTGGCGGCCTGCGCCTTCACCGCCGCCAGCAATTGCGGCACGGTATCGACCCCGACCAGCCATTCCGGCAGCTCGCCGATCATCGAGCTGTATTTCCACGGCATCAACGGCTCGCCGAGGTGGATATGGTTGTCGTAGAAACCCGGCACCATCGTCTTGCCGGCAAGGTCGATGACCCGCGTATCCTCGGTCTTCAGCCTGGCCATGTCGGCGGCCTTGCCGACCGCGACGATCTTGCCGCCGGCAACGGCAACCGCTTCGGCGATATCACCCTTGGCGTTGACGGTGACGATCTTGGCATTGGTATAGATGAGATCGGCCATCTGGGCCCAGGCCGATGTCGACGACAATGCGATGGCGATGACAAACGCAAATTTCCCGCGTGCAGACATCTGCGTCCCTCCCGACCGGCCCGGCACCACGCCACCCTCTTGCTTGCAGCTTCTCGTCTAATCCCCCGTCCAACAAGGTGCGAAAACTGCGACACTGGTGCTTTTCATGCACCGCGCCCTTTGGTCAGGCCGCCAGCGCCAGCGGATCGACGCGGCGCAGCCCCAGGCTGTCGGCCACCGCCGCATGGCAGACCTGCCCGGCATGGATGTTGAGGCCATTGCGCAACCCCGGGTCGGCAAGGATCGCCGCGAGCCCGCCGGCGGCGATCCGCAACCCATAGGGCAGCGTGGCGTTGTTGAGCGCCACGCTCGAGGTCAGCGGCACCGCGCCGGGCATGTTGGCGACGCAATAATGGATGATGCCGTCAACCACATAGGTCGGATCCTGATGGGTGGTGGCGTGCGAGGTGGCAAAGCAGCCACCCTGGTCGATCGCGACATCGACGAGCACGGCGCGCGGCAGCATGCCGGCCAGCATGCCGCGCGACAGCAGCTTGGGGGCGCTGGCGCCGGGCAGCAGCACCGCGCCGACCACGACATCGGCGCTGGCAATCTCCTCCTCGATCGTGCCTTGCGTCGAATAGCGGGTGCGCACCCGGCCACCGAACAATTCATCGAGCTGGCGCAGCCGCGGCAGCGACCGGTCGATGATGGTGACTTCGGCACCCAGCCCGACCGCCATGCGCGCCGCATGGGTGCCGACGACCCCGCCGCCGAGCACCACCACCCGCCCCGGCTTCACCCCCGGCACGCCGCCGAGCAACACGCCGCGGCCGCCGGCATGGCGCTTCAGGCTTTCGCCTGCCGCCTCGATCGCCAGCCGGCCGGCGACTTCGCTCATCGGCGCCAGCAACGGCAGGCCGCCGGCGCTGTCGGTGACGGTTTCATAGGCGACCGCGGTTACCCCGGCGGCGATCAGGCCCTGCGCCTGGTCGGGATCGGGGGCGAGATGCAGATAGGTGTAGAGGATCTGCCCGGCGCGCAGCCGCGCGATTTCGGCGGATTGCGGTTCCTTGACCTTGACGATCATCTCGGCGCGAGCGAACACCTCGTCGGCGCTGGCGACGATTTCGGCACCGGCGGCGGCATAATGGGCATCATCGGCATCGACCCCGGCCCCGGCGCCGCTCTCGACGATGACATGGTGGCCCTGCGCCACATATTCGCGCACCGCAAAAGGCATCAGCCCGACGCGATATTCGTGGTTCTTGATCTCCCTGGGCACCCCGACGAGCATGTCCGTCACTCCCTTTGCGTGCGGTGATCAGCCGGCCTTGCCCCGGCGGAACACCAGGAAACACCCACCGACAACGGCGACCGTGATCAGGCTGGCGGCAAATTCCCGCGCCAGGCCGGGGGTGAGCGCCATCGCGACCAGCACGCCGACCATTGCCACCATGGCGACGATCGTCCCCCATGGGTGGAGCCACATGCGCACCACCAGCAGCTCGGGCGAGTCGCGTTCCAGCCGGGCGCGCAGCCGCAACTGCGCCGCCGAGATCATCAGGTAGATGAAGATCATGATGGCGCCCGACGCCGCGACCAGAAAGGCAAAGACCATTTCCGGGGACAGCACCGAGGCGGCGAGCGCCAGGTAGCTGAAGGCGCTGCCGACGAGGATGGCGCGCACCGGCACCTGCCGCCGGTCGACCGCGACCAGCCATTGCGGCGCATCGCGGCGCGCCGCCAGCGCGAACAGCACCCGCGAGGTGACGTACAGCCCGGAATTGAGGCACGACAGCACCGCGACCAGCACGATGGCATTCATGATCGTCGCGCCGCCGGGCACCTGCATCGCCGCCAGCACCATGGCAAAGGGCGAATTGCCCGGCACGATGCTTTGCCACGGCACGACGCTGACGATCACTGCGATCGACAGGATGTAGAAAATCAGGATCCGCCACGCCACCAGCCCGGCCATGCGCGCCACGGTCTTGCCCGAATCGGCCGATTCCGCCGCCGCAATGGTGGCGATTTCGGCGCCGACCAGCGAAAAGATCACCGAGGTGACCGCGCCGAGCACGGCAAAACCGCCCTTGGGCAGCAAACCGCCGTCACCGCTGAGGTTGGCCAGCCCCGGCGACGCGTCGGCGCCGACCAGCCACGCCACGCCGACGAGGATGAAGACGATGATCGCCGCGACCTTGATCGAGGAAAACCAGAACTCGAATTCGCCATAGGACCGCGTCGACATCAGGTTGATGCCGGTCAGCCCCGCCACCAGCGCGACGCCGATCGCCCAGACCGGCACCCCCGGCAACCAGAGGTGGACGATGCCGGCGCCGGCAATCGCTTCGATGGCGACGACGACGACCCAGAAATACCAGTAGAGCCAGCCGCTCATGAAACCGGCCCAATGGCCGATCCCGAGCCGCGCGAATTCGGGGAACGACTGCACCCCCGGCAGCGCCATCGCCATCTCGCTGAGCATCCGCATCACCAGCATGACGATCAGCCCGGCGATGCCATAGCTGATGATGATCCCCGGCCCGGCGGCGGCGATCGCGGCGCTGCTGCCGACGAACAGGCCGGCACCGATGATGCCGCCGATGGCGATCATCTCGACATGGCGCGGCTTCAGCCCCTTGGCCAGTTCGGGCGCACCCGCCACGGCAGTGTCGATGGCGGCCTCGGTCAGGCTCACGCCGTGCGGCCCAGCACGCCGGCGAGGCGTTCGACGATCTCGTCGATATGGGCTTTTTCGAGAATCAGCGGCGGCGACAGCGCGAT
The DNA here is from genome assembly GCA_031426015.1 of Alphaproteobacteria bacterium. Taxonomy (GTDB): domain Bacteria; phylum Pseudomonadota; class Alphaproteobacteria; order Sphingomonadales; family Sphingomonadaceae; genus Sandarakinorhabdus. Next base: position 27,682 of record JANPKK010000069.1, on the reverse strand, counting down.
GATGTCGCCGGTAACGCGCACCAGCAGGCCTTCGTCGAAACAGGTGCGGAACAATTCGGTCGCCCTTGCGCCAGGCGCGCCGGCGCGGGGTTCGAGCTCGACCCCGGCGACGATGCCGAGGTTACGCACATCGATGACATGGCGCTGGCCCTTGAGGCTGTGCAGCGCCGTCTCCCAATAGTCCGCCAGCGCGGCGGCATTTTCGAACAATTGCTGTTCGGCATAGACATCGAGCGTGGCGATGCCGGCCGCGGCCGCCAGCGGATGCCCCGAATAGGTGTAGCCATGCGCGAACTCGATCCCCGGCGCGGCATTGTCGACGATCGTGTCGAACACCTCGCGGCTGGCGGCCACCGCCCCCATCGGCACGGCGCCGTTGGTCAGCCCCTTGGCGAGCGTCAGGATATCGGGCTTGATGCCGAAATATTCCGCCGCGGTCGCCTTGCCGAGCCGACCGAAGCCGGTGATGACCTCGTCAAAGATCAGCAATATGCCATGCTGGCGGGTCAGCGCGCGCAGCCGTTCGAGATAGCCACGCGGCGGCACCAGCACCCCGGTGGAACCCGCCACCGGCTCGACGATCACCGCCGCAATCTGTTCGGCGCCATGCAGCGCGATCAGGTTTTCAAGCTCCACGCCGAGATCGGCATTGGTCGCCCCCTGACCGCGGGTGAACGCCGGCACCGCGCCATGGGTATGGCCCAGATGATCGACCCCCATGACCTGCGCACCGAACGCCTTGCGGTTGGGTCCGATGCCGCCCACCGACATGCCACCGAAATTGACGCCATGGTAACCGCGCGCCCGGCCGATCAGCCGCACCCGCCCGGCATCGCCCCGCGCCCGGTGATAGGCGAGCGCCATCTTGAGCGCGGTATCGGCCGATTCGGAACCCGAATTGGTGAAGAAGATGCGGTCGAGCCCGGCGGGGAGGATGCCCGCAAGGCGTTCGGCGAGGGTGAAGACGAGCGGGTGGGCGAGTTGGAAGGTCGGTGCAAAGTCCATCTTCGCTGCCTGCGCCTGAATCGCGGCGGTGATGCCCGGCTGACCATGGCCGGCGTTGACGCACCACAGGCCGGCGGTGGCATCGAGCAGGCGGCGGCCTTCGGGGGTGAAATAGTGCATGCCCTCGGCGCGCTCGAGCAGCCGCGGGTTGTGCTTGAAATAGCGATTGTCGGTGAACGGCATCCAGAAATTGGCCATCGGGCCTGCTTCGAGCGGCGATACCGCCGCATCTGGCGCATGCCCCGCCATGGCGACCGCCTGGCCAGCACGTTCAACCATCTGACACTCCTTTTTTCCGGATCAGGGCCATGGACCGCATTTCAAGCGGCTTCAATGCCAGATTGGCCGGTAGCGCCTAGTTGCCATCCCCGTCGCCCCGGTGTCCTTTTGACACCAGCGCTTGACGACTCCTGCACGGGGCGGCAGTTTTCCGGCATGACCAGGCTTGATGATTGGCTCAATTCCCGGTCGATCCCGGCCTTTGCTGCGGTGCGCGCCTTCGAAGCCGTCGGGCGATTGGGCGGCATCCGCGCGGCGGCGGCGGCGCTGAAGATCGATCACAGCGTCATCAGCCGCCACCTGCGCCACCTCGAAGATTTCCTGGGCGTGGCGCTGGTGCAGCGCGACGGCAGCCATCTCCACCTCACCGAAGCCGGCGCGCGCTACCATGGCCGCATCTCGGCGGTGCTCGCCGAACTGGCGCTGGCGACCGCCGAAGTGCGCGATCCCGGCCCCAAGACGGCGATTCTCGTCTGGTGCGTGCCGGGCTTTGCCGCGCAATGGGTGGCCGACCGGCTGGCGCGCTTCGAACAATTATGGCCGCAGTATAATCTCGAGCTGCGCCCCACCGATGTGCGCGCCAACCTCATCGCGCATGAAGCCGATGTCGACATCCGCTTCTATCTCGACGACTGGCCGCCGAGTCCCGGCGGCCGCGGCCTGCGCCATCTCGAACTGGTGCGCCCGCCGATCATGATCGTGGCGAGCCCGTCGGTCGCCGCATCGCTGGCCGGCAAATCATTGGAGGATCTGCTCGACCAGACGCTGCTGCATGAGGAAAACGACTATCAATGGCGCGCCTGGTTCACCCAGAACGGCCTGGCAACGCCGCTGCCCGACCGGTTGCCGGGGCCGTTGCTCTGGCATGCCCATCTCGCCATCGCGGCGGCGCGCAACAACCGCGGCCTGGCGCTGGCCAGCACGTTCCTCGTCGATGCCGACCTGAAGGCCGGGCGCCTGGTGGAGGTAAGAATCCCCGGCACCCGCGCCGTGGTGATGGGCGGTTATGCCTTTGTCACCCGCGAAGACCGCTGGACGATGCAAACCATCCTGCAGTTCCGCCGTTTCCTGCAGCTTGAAGTGGCGGAATTCACGGCGAGCTAAGGGTTCAGCCGCGCCCGGCGCCTGAATCCCGCCACCCGGCTTGCCATCGGCGCCGGTTCGCCTGCATAGACGCCCTCCCGCCCGGCCGGCGCATCGGGACCTTCATGCAGACAGCTTCCTCTCGCCAGGCCATCGGGCTGGATTTCGGCACGACCAACACGGTCGTGGCCGCAGCAACGCCCGGTGCCGATGCGCATTTGCTGGCGTTTGCCGGGCCGACAGCGATCACCGAGGTTTTCCGGTCGGCGCTGTGTTTCTGGGAAAACGACGCCGCCGCTACCGGCGTTGCGGTCGAGGCCGGGCCCTGGGCGATCGCCGAATATCTGACCTGGCCGCAGGGCTGCCGCTTCGTCCAGTCGTTCAAGTCGGTCGCCGCCAGCAGCAGCTTCGATCGTGCCGCGATCTTCGAGCAACGCCTCAGCTTCGAAGCGCTCGGCAAGGCCTTTCTGGGCGAACTGGTGCGCCACGCCGGCGGCGCGCTCGACGATCGCAGCAACCGGATCATCGTCGGCCGCCCGGTGGCCTATGCCGGCAGCAGCCCCGACCCGGCGCTCGCCCGGCAACGCTATGACAAGATGTTCGAAGGCTTCGGCGCCGAAATCCATTATGTCTACGAACCGCTGGCCGCGGCGTTCAGCTATGCCGCCCGGCTTTCCGACGCGGCGACGGTGCTGGTGGCCGATTTCGGCGGCGGCACCAGCGATTTTTCGGTCGTCGAGATGAAGGCGCCCGGGGCCGCGCAGCGCTTCACCGCGCTCGGGCACGCCGGCATCGGCATCGCCGGCGATGATTTCGATTTCCGGCTGCTCGATCATCTCGTCCTGCCGCAACTCGGCAAGGGCAGCGACTATCGGTCGTTCGACAAGAAGCTGACCATCCCGGGGCGCTATTTCGCCGATTTCGGCAACTGGTCGCGGCTCGCGCTAATGCGCAATCGCCGCACGATGGAGGAACTGCGTCGCCTGCACCGGCAGGCGGCCGATCCCGATGCCATCGCCCGGCTGATCGCGGTCATCGACAATGATCTCGGCTATCCGCTCTACGACGCCATCGGCCAGGCCAAGCGCGCCCTGTCTGATCGCGACAGCGCTGTTTTCCGCTTCACCGGCGCCGGCCTGGACATCAAGGCGGAAGTGACCCGCGCGCATTTCGAAAGCTGGATCGCCGACGATCTCGCCCGCATCGAAGCCACCGTCGATGCCGTGCTGGCCGCCGCCGGCGTGGGCGATGGCGACATTGACCGGGTGTTCATGACCGGGGGCTCGTCGCTCATCCCGGCGATCAATGCCATCTTCACCCGGCGTTTCGGGGCCGAGCGCGTTGCCGTCGGCGGCGAACTCACCTCGATCGCGCACGGTCTGGCGCTGATCGGGCAGCGCGACGATGTCGCCGATTGGGCCAGTTGACGCGAGATGCTTTTGCGCGAAGCCCCGATGCGTTAGCACCAAGGCGATGACCGAGCCCGAATCATTCCCCGAAATCCGCGCCTCGGTGCGCCGCCTGTGCGCCGAATTCCCTGGGTCCTACTGGCAGACCAAGGATCGCGACCGCGCCTATCCCGTCGAATTCGTCGACGCCCTGACCGCTGCCGGCTTCCTGTCAGTGCTGATCCCCGAGGAATATGGCGGCTCCGGCCTCGGGTTGGCCGCCGCGACCGCGATCCTGGAGGAAGTGCATCGCAGCGGCTGCAACGGCGGCGCCGCGCATGCCCAGATGTATGTGATGGGGACGCTGCTCACGCACGGCTCGGCGGCGCAAAAGGCGGAATTTCTGCCCGCGGTCGCCCGCGGCGACCTCCGCCTGCAGGCCTTCGGGGTGACCGAGCCGGCCAGCGGCACCGATACCAGCCGCATCCGCACCTTCGCCCGCCGCGATGGCGATGATTACATCGTTTCGGGCCAGAAGATCTGGATCAGCCGCGCCGAACACTCCGACCTGATGGTCCTGCTGGTGCGCACCACCGCGCGCGAGGACTGTGCCAAATCATCCGACGGGATGAGCGTGTTGCTGGTCGACATGCGCACCGCCATCGGCAACGGCCTGACGATCCGGCCGATCCGCACAATGCTCAACCATGCGACGACCGAATTGTTCTTCGACGATCTGCGCGTCCCCGTTGCCAATCTGATCGGCGAGGAGGGCCAGGGCTTTCGCTATATCCTGTCGGGCATGAATGCCGAGCGCATCCTGATCGCTGCCGAATGCATCGGCGACGGCCGCTTCTTCATCGACCGGGCGGCGGCCTATGCCGCCGAACGACAGGTGTTCGGCCGTGCCATCGGCGAAAACCAGGGGGTGCAGTTCCCGATCGCCCGCGCCCATGTCCAGCTGAGCGCGGCGTCGCTCATGGTCGACAAGGCGGCGGCGCTGTACGACGCCGGCGCGGCCTGCGGCACCGAGGCCAACATGGCCAAGCTGCTGGCGTCGGAGGCAAGCTGGTTCGCCGCCGACATGTGTGTGCAGACCCACGGCGGTTTCGGCTTCGCCGAGGAATATGACATCGAACGCAAGTTCCGCGAGACGCGGCTCTACCAGGTCGCGCCGATCTCCACGAACCTCATCCTCAGCCATGTCGCGACCCATGTGCTGAAGCTGCCGAAAAGCTTCTGATGGGAGCGCTCGATGGCCTGCTCGTCGTGGCGCTCGAACAGGCGGTCGCGGCGCCGCTGGCCTCGGCGCGGCTCGCCGAAGCCGGCGCGCGGGTTATCAAGATCGAGCGCGCACAGGGTGATTTCGCCCGCAGCTATGATCATGTCGTCCATGGCGAAAGCGCCTATTTCGTCTGGCTCAACCGCGGCAAGGAATCGCTCGTCCTCGATATCAAGGCACCGGCGGATGCAGCGCTGCTCGAACGGCTGCTGGCACGCGCCGATGTCTTCATCCAGAACCTGGCACCGGGTGCCGCGGCGCGCGCCGGCTTCGGTTCGGCGGCCCTGCGAGCGCGCTATCCGCGCCTGATCACCTGCGATATCTCGGGCTATGGCGAGGCCGGGCCGGCGCGCGACAGGAAGGCCTATGACCTGCTGATACAGTGCGAAACCGGCCTCGCCTCGATCACCGGCAGCGCCGCCGAACCCGGCCGCGTCGGGGTGTCGGTCGCCGATATCGCCTGCGGCATGAATGCCCATGCCGCGATCCTGGAAGCGCTGATCGCCCGGAGCCTGACCGGGAAGGGCCGCGGCATCGCCGTTTCCCTGTTCGATTCGATCGCCGACTGGATGACGGTGCCGTTGCTTCACCATGATCATGGCGGCGCCGCACCGGCGCGTGTCGGGTTACGGCACCCGTCGATTGCGCCTTATGGCGCCTTCACCTGCGGCGATGGCCAACAGGTGGTGATCGCCATCCAGAACGACCGCGAATGGCGGCGCCTGTGCGACGGCGTGCTCGGCGACAGCGCCATCGCGGACGATCCGCGCTTCGCCACCAACAGCCTGCGTGTCGCCAACCGGCCCGAACTCGATGGCAAAATCGCCCGCATCTTCGGCGGCCTCGATGCCGCGACGGCGATCGCCCGGCTCGGCGCGGCGGGCATCGCCTTCGGGTCGGTCAACGATGTCGCCGGCCTGTCGCGCCATGCCCAGTTGCGCCGGGAGACGGCGGATACCCCCAGCGGCCCGGTTTCGCTCCCTGTCCGGCCGGCGGTGGTGGCCGGCGCGGCGACGGCGCGGCCCGCCGTCCCCGCGCTCGGGGCCGCGACCGCCAGGATTCGCGCCGAATTCGGCGCCGCGTGACGGCCAGCCGGGCGCCCCTTGCCACCGCCATCGCCCCCGTGCATGCGTGCCGCAACATCAGGGGAGCGCCACAACGTGCGGCATGACGGCAAGATCATCCTCGTCACCGGCGGCAGCCGCGGCATCGGGCGCGACATCGTCACCGCCTTTGCCGATGCCGGCGCGCGCGTCTTCACCTGCGGCCGCACCCCGCCCGAAACACCGATTCCGGCCTATTTCATGCCGTGCGACGTGCGCGATGCCGAGGCGGTGACGGCGATGATCGACGCCATCGGCGCCGAAACCGGGCGCATCGATGTCGTCATCAACAATGCCGGCGGCGCGCCGCAGACCGATGCCGCCACCGCTAGCCCGCGATTCTCCGAAAAGATCATCGCGCTCAATCTGCTCGCCCCCATCCATGTCGCGCGCGCCGCGCACCGCTGGATTCCCGCCGGCGGCAGCATCATCAACATCGCCAGCGTCTCGGCCGTCCGCCCGTCGCCCGGCACTGCGGTCTATGCCGCTGCCAAGGCCGGATTGCTGGGCCTCACCCGCAGCCTGGCACAGGAATGGGCCCCCGGCATCCGCGTCAACGCCATCATCGCCGGGCTGATCGAAACCGAAACCGCCGATTTCACCTATGGCTCGGCCGCCGCCCGCCACGCCCTCGCCGCCAGCCTGCCCGCCGGCCGGCTCGGCACCGGGCGCGACATCGCCAACGCCGCACTGTTCCTGGCGTCGGACATGGCGAGCTACATCAACGGCGAGGCGCTGGCGGTCGATGGTGGCGGCGAGCGGCCGCCGTTCCTCGGCATCGTCGCGGCGCATGCGGGCAAATGAACCGCTCGACCGGGCCGCGCTTGCCCGGCTGATCGCGTCGCAGCCGCCGCCCGAAGCCTTCGGACCCGACAGCGACTCGCCCGCACTGTGCACCCAAAGCGCCGCGATCACCCCGCGCACCGCCCGCTGGTTGCAGGCTTTGCCGTGCCCGGTCATCGCCATCGGCCCCGCGACCCCCCTGCAGTTGCGCGGTTGTGACGTCGTCATTGGCGATTCATCGGCACTTTCCCCACTCCTCAAAGGCATTTCGCACGCCCCGATTGCCGCGATGGTGCTCGTTCAACTGTTGCGCACCACGCACAAACTGCCGCTTGCCGATGCGCTGACCATGGAAAGCCTCGCCTATGCGACGCTGCAGCAGGGCCCGGAATTCCGCCGCTGGCAGGCCCAGGCACCGCTTTTGCCGCCGCTGACGCCGCCGGAACCACCGCTGCACTGCGAATATGCCGGCGAAACCCTGGCGCTGACCCTCGCCGATCCGGCCAACCACAACGCCATCGGCACCCGGATGCGCGACGTTTTGTGCGAAGCGCTCGACCTGGCGCTCGCCACCGGCGCACCGGTGCACCTCACCGCCCAGGGCCGCAGTTTCTCGCAAGGCGGCGCTGTCGCCGAATTCGGGCACGTATCCGACCCCGCGACGGCACATTGGCTGCGCAGCCTGCGCCTGCCTGCGACCCGTCTCGCCCGCCTCGCGCCCCGCCTCAGCGTGCATGTGCAAGGCGCCGCCATCGGCGCCGGCGCCGAAATCGCCGCCTTCGGCACCCGCGTCACCGCCGCCCCACGCGCCTGGTTCCAGCTCCCCGAGCTCAAATACGGCCTCATCCCCGGCGCCGGCGGCACCGCCAGCCTTACCGCCCGCATCGGCCGCCACCGCACGGCGTGGATGGCGCTGACGATGGCGCGCGTACCGGCGCGGACGGCGCTGCAATGGGGGCTGGTTGACGCCGTGATCGACTAGAAAAGCCGATCAGTCGTCAGCGCTGCCCACCACATAATCAATGCTGAAGGGCTTGTTCGTGATGAACAGCGCGACCATGTCTCCCTCTGACGATGCGCCGTGCTGCATTGGTTCGCCTTCAGGAAACCACACAAACGTTCCAGGCCCGAATTCACCACGGTGCGTTACGAGCTTGCCTTCAAGGACATACATTCCATGACCGCACGGATGCGTGTGGTGAGGGTTGGTGAAGCCGGCGGGATACCGCAGCATCACCACGCTCATGCCGGTTTCCGGTTCATCGAGCAAAGGCCGGACATAAAATGGTCGTCCGATTTGCGCCAAAAGCATTTCCGTCCATTCGATATCAGACGGATTTACCACCTCGATTTTGCCGGTAATCATCGTTTTCCCCCGATTATGAGTGTCGCGATTTCCGCCCTCTGTTGGCCTGCAAGGATGACCGCAAAGGTGAAAGAAACAAGCGCGCTCGCACCTTCACTCCGGTTTTGCCATTTATGAATGCACACAATCGGTTGGAAAGCCGCCGCCCCTCAACCAACAGGGGCCTGGGGCCCGCGGCCCGAGCCGCCGGCGGCAGTCTCTCCCGCCACCAACGTCACGCGCACCCCGACAGCGCCGAGATCAGCTCGCGCTGCTTCCCAACGCCGGTCGAGCAGGCACAAATCTGCCGCCGCGCCCACGGCCACGCACCGCGCAGCGCCGCCAGGATCGTCGGGATCGCCCAGAAACAGCTTCAATGCCGCCTCCGGCGTCAATGCTTCGCCCGTGCCGAACCCCGGCGGGCGGTTCACGGCTGCCGCCATCGCCGCCCAGGGGCTGATACCGCCGAAGGGGGCATCGCTTCCCGCTGCCAACCGCACACCGGCATCGCTCCACGACTGCAACCGATAGAGCAACGGCACGTCTTCCACCGGCACTTCTTGGACATATTGCGCGCCGCGTTCGGCGAGGAAGTGCGGCTGTGTCACCACCGTCATCCCCAGCCGCGCCACCCATTCGACCGCTTCATCGGGCGCTAGCCCGGCATGTTCGATGCGATCACCGGGGTGCGCACCCGCCATGTCGATCGCCGCGAGCGTCAGCAGCAGCTCTCCGCGCGTCACGCAATGCGCCGCCACTGGCCGCCCGGCGGCGTGTGCGCGCGCAATTTCGGCGGCCAGCGCGTCGAGATCAGGCAGATCATGGTCGTGATAGTGGAGTTTCACCGCACCGCGCCGGGCTTTCCCGAGCGGCGGCTGGTCATCGAGTGACGCCCCGCCCATCACCAGCAGGCGCTGCAGCATGCCCGCGCCGGCATAGCGGGCGAAATCCGCTGCATCATTGCGCGGCGTTACCTCGGTCACCCCGGTGATTCCCAGCGCCGCCAACCGCTGCCCGAGCGCCGCCAGGTCCGGCGGCACCCGCCCCAACCGCGCCGCGACAAGCGCATCGCCGTCGATCAAGCGGCCATCGGCGGGCACGCCGCCGCCGATTTCCGCGATGGCGCGGCTGTTCAACACCCACATCCGACCGCCGCGATGCTGGATGCGCAGCGGCCGCGCCGGGCCATGCACATCGAGCCAGGCGCGATCGATGGGCCCGATACTATCGTGATAGCCGACCCCGCGCAGCCAGCCATCGCCCGACGCTGCCGCCAGCGCCTGCGCGAGCGCCTCGCGGCTGGTCACCTCCGGCGGCCCGCAGCGCAGCGACAGCAGCGCGGCAGCGGTCGCATCGAGATGAATATGATGGTCGTGGAGGCCGGGGAGGAGTGCGCCGCCATGCGCTTCGATAACGATTTCGCCGGCTTCGGGCGGCAACTGCGGCGCGATGGCGGTGATGGTGCTCCCGCCGATGCGCACGTCGCAGCGCCGGCCCGCGACCTCGGCGCCCCGGATCAGCATGGCGCCCGCAACGGATACAACGGCGCCGTGTCGGCCTCGGCCAGCGCCTGCCAGGCTCGCACCTCACGCGCCCGCCCGGCGTGGGCCGCAAAGGCGACCGTCCGCCGCAGTGACACGTCGATCAGCGCGCCGCGCCCGGCCCTCCACACCTGCCAGCCGGCGAGTGCCGCATGAATCCCCGTCAACGGATCGGCAATCGCATCGCCGGCGAACAATGGCTCGCCCCAGCCCGCCGCCATCGCACTGGCCAGCCCGCCGGCGACCGCCGCATCATCGCCGAAGCCGACCCGCAGTGCATTGGCACCGTCGCGGCCATGCCCGGTAATGCCGATCCACACCGCGCCGCGCGCTACCTCGCGACGCGCGTCGATGCCGAGCTGTTGCAGGGCGCGCGGTCGCGAGCCTTCGATGATGATGTCGGCGCTCGCGACCAGCGCAGCAAGCCCGGCGCGGTCGGCAAAATCATGCGAAACGTGGCTCTTCATGCCGTTGAGCAGCGCGAAGAAGCCGGCATGGCCGCCGCGCGCGCCATCCGGTCGGGTGCTGCTTTCGAGCTTGATGACCTCCGCTCCCAGCATCGCCAGCAATGACCCCGCCAGCGGGCCGGCCCAGAGCGACGAGAGATCGAGTACCCGCGGGTGCGTCTTGGCCCGCACTGGCCCGCCGGGAAGCGTGCGGCACCAGCGGCGCGGCGGCCGCGCCGGGCGATCGGCGGCGATGGCGAGGCCGAGTTCTGCCGCGCGTGGTAAGAGTTTGGCGGTCGGCGATTGGCGCACTGCCTCCGCCAGACTGGCCCAATCACCGACATCGGCCTCGACAAGTGCCGGCAACAACCCCCAATCATCCTCGCGCGCCAGGTTGATCGCCACCCGCCCGTCGCCCGTGTCGAGCAGCCGGCACGAACCGTTCGCCGAGGTGCGACCCTGCCGCGACAAGCCGAGCAGCCGGGCGCGTTCGCCGAGCAGCAGCGCGCCATTGAGCGGCAGTGCCGCATCAGGGGCGAGGTGGCGCAGCGCCAGGAGCGCGCCATCGGCGGCAGCGGTGAGCGCGAGGAGGCAGACAAGGCCGGGGCCATCGGGATTGCCGGTGACTGCCATCAACCCTGCGCGGCGCCACGCGAAGGCGGGGTGGTCACGCTCTACTTCGTCTCCGGTGCTGTCAGCCAGCAACAACTCGGCATACCGCGCCGCCCACAATCGGGGGTCCGGGGCCTCAGGCCCCGGATTGCTCTTCACGCCAGCTGGTCCCGCACCACGCGGCGCAGCAGCTTGCCGGTCTCGTTATACGGCAGCGCGTCGACGAAACGCACCAGCGCCGGCACCCGGCTCGAGCGCAGCCGCTCGCGCACCAGCGCCTGCAAGTCTTGCGCCGTCATCGCTGACCCCGGCGCCAGCACGACGACGGCCGCCACGGCTTCGCCCCATTGCTCATCGGGCACCGCCACCACCGCGACGTCGCGAACATCGGGGTGGTCGGCGATCACCGCCTCGATCTCGCCCGGCGAGATGTTTTCGCCGCCGCGCACGATCACATCATCGGCGCGGCCATCGAGGAACAGATAGCCATCGTCATCGATCCAGCCGCGATCGCGCGTCGGAAACCAGCCGTCGGCATCGAGCAGGCTGCCGAGGCCATGATATTCCCCCGCCACCTGGTCACCGCGCACGAACACCAGCCCGGCTTCCCCCGGTGGCAACACCGCCCCCGCTTCATCGCGGATGGCGATCTCCACCGTCGGCAGCGCCCGACCCACCGAGCCGATGCGCGCCCGCAGCGCCGGGTCGGTCGCCGCGCGCGCGGCGCGATGGTCGTCCGGATCGAGCAGCGCGATGGTGCTGCTCGTCTCGGTCAGCCCATAGGCATTGGTGAAATCGACATGGGGCAACAGGTCCATAGCGCGCTCGACGATCGCCGGCGGCATGCGGCCGCCGCCATAGGCCAGCGCGCGCAGCGCGGGGAGGTCGGGCCGCGTATCGCCTAGGTGCTCGACGATGCGTTGCAGCATTGTCGGCACCAGAAAGGCATTGGAGATGCGGTGCCGCGCCGCCAGCGCCAGCCAGGCCGCCGGCTCGAACGCCGGCAGTTGCACCATGCGCCGCCCGGCATAGACCGAACTCAGCACCGCCGAAATGCCGGCGACATGATAGGGCGGCACGGTGACGATGGCGGCGTCATCTTCATCGGCGCCCATGAAATCGACGCTGCCGAGGATGTACGACATCAGATTGTCGTGGCGCAGGATCGCCGCCTTGGGGGCGCCGGTGGTGCCGCTGGTGAACAGTTCGACGGCGATGCCGCGGTCGTCATCGGGGGCTTCGCCGTCGTACAGCAGGCCTTCGGCGAGGAACGCCTGCACGCCGACCAGTGTTACCCCCGGGTCGCTGCCCGCTTCGGTCGCCCAGCCGGGGGTTTCGACATCGCAGACCAGCAACGCGCCGGGAATCCGTGCCAGCAGCGCGGTGATCTCGGCATCGGTCAGGCGGTAGTTGATCGGCACATAGGGGACCCCCGCCAGCGCCGCGCCGAACAGCGCGACGGGCGCCGCCGGGCCATTGACCGCGAGATAGGCCAGCCGTGTCGCCCCCGCCGCGCGCACCTGCGCCGCCGCACGGCGTGCGGCGGCGAGCAGCTCGGCATAGCTCATGTCGCTGTCGCCATGGCTGACGGCGATGCGGTCGCCCATCGCATCGGCGGCCATTTCGAGCAGGGTGAAGAGGTTCACCAGCTCAATCCGACGACGGCAGCGCCTTGGCGGCCTTGATGCCGAGCGCGACACCATCGACGCTGATCGTCCCGGCCCCCGCCTTGGTGCACAGGAACTCCATGGTTTCGGCCTCGTCGGTGTAGCGCTTGCCGGTCTGGATGCCGCCGGCCAGCGCCGGATCGATGGCGGTCTTGGCGCCCGCCGCGCTCGCCAGCACCACCGGGGCGCCGCCGATACGCAGGTCGACAGGCACAGCGGGGACGCGCAGCACCAGGATCTGGCCATCGCATACCGTGCTCGCCAGCTTGGCGCCGGCCCGATACTGTTGGCTGTACTGCATGCTCATTCGCTCTCCTCCGGATGGGTCGCCAGCCAGTCGGCTAGCCGCTGATAGAGCCGGGGGGCGCCCGGCGAGACAAAGACATGGTGCCCCGAAGCCTTGACGACATGCAATGCCAGGTCGGGGCAGGCAACCGCCGTCGCCGGCAACAGGTGCGGCGGCCCGGTCATGTCACGATCTCCCGCTGCCAAGAAGATTGGCACGGTGACTTGCGCCAACTCGGCGGCGACATTGCCGGGTGCCATCGCCTGCATGGCGATGGCGGTAACGACCTGGTCGTGCACCTTGCGCATCGCATCCGCTGCCGGCGTCTGGCGCGGATCGAGCAGCGGCGGCAGGTAGGGCGCGCCGAACTGGTCGGCGGTTATCGCCGCGAGATCGGCGTGCAGCACGGCGATATCGGCGGCGCGCTCGGCGATCCCGGGTTTGAAATACTGCGCCAGGCCGTTGGTGCCAAAGCAGAGCAGCACCAGCGCGTCGAAATCGGCGAACATGTCGTGCTGCACCACTGCCAGCATGGCGCCGGCGCTATGACCGACAGCCACCGGCGCGAGTCCCGGGAAATCGCCACGCACCCGCGCCAACACCGCGTGCAGCGCCTCGGTCATCACTGCTGCCGACAGGGCATAACCGTCATCGGGCCGGGTCGAATCACCGACGCCGGGTGGATCGATGAGCACCACGACATGCCCAGCCGCGACCATGGCGCCGGCAAAATCGAAGCCCGGCATGGCGAAATAGCCGCGATTGACCCCGCCACCGGGGATGCAGAACAGCAACCGGCTGCCACGCGACAGCGCCGCCGGGGGCAGCACTTCATAAGCAACCTCCCCCGCGAAGGCGTTGCCGACCGTGACCGCGAGGCGCTGGCTCACCGCCCGATGATCGCGCCCGCGACTCCCGAGCACATGAACACCGTCTCGACATTCTTCACCTGGTTGGCTGCCGTGCCGCGCAATTGCCGCACACCTTCGGTGATGTTGTTCATGCCGTGAATATAGGCCTCGCCGATCAACCCGCCATTGGGGCTGAGCGGTGATTTACCATCGAGGTTCATATGGCCATCAGCGACATAATGCTTGCCCTCGCCGGGCTTGCAATAGCCGAACGCTTCCAACTGGCGCAGCACCTGCGGGGTGAAATTGTCGTAGATCATCGCGACATTGGTCTCGGCCGGCGACACGCCTGCCGCTGCGGTCAACCGTTCCTTGACGCGGACGCTGTTCGCCAATTCGGCGAGATCGCCCTCGTAGAAGTCCGAAATGATCTCGTGGTTGAACAGAAAGGCATATTCGGCGCCGAGTAACCGCGCCGGCACCTGCTTGAGATCGCGCGCCCGGTCGCGCCGCGTCACGATAATCGCCACACCACCATCCGATTCCTGGCAGCAATCGAGCAGTTTGAGGTGCGGCGGCACGATCCAGCGCGATTTCTGATGGTCCTCGAGGGTGATCGGCTGGCCATAGAACCACGCCGCCGGGTTGGTCGCGGCATTCTGGCGAAACAGCACCGAGATGCGCCCGAGGTCTTCCGACGTCACGCCATAGCGTTCGAGATAGGGCGTCGCCGACAGCGCTTCCCACGCCGCTGGCGTCTGCGCACCGAAGGGCATGCACCATTCCATGAAGGTGCTGCTCATGCCCTTGGGATTGACCGCGGTATGCGGCTGGCCAAAGCGATATTGCGAGCGCTCGTTCATCGCCCGCCAGATCACCATGACATCGCACAGGCCCGATTCGACCGCCTTCTTGGCATGGACCAGCGTCGTCACCGAGCCGGCGCCGCCCTGCGGGGTGCGCATCGAATAGCGCATTTCAGGGGTGCCGAGGTTGCGCATCAGGTCGACTTCGTCGCTGTTGTCGAGGTCGAAGGTCATCGCTCCATCGATGTCCTTGGGCGAAAGCCCGGCGTCCTCGCAGGCGGCGAGGATTGCTTCGGCGCACAACTGTTGTTCCGAGCGGCCCGAGGCACGCGAAAATTCGGTCTGGCCGATGCCGACGATACAGGCTTCGTTGCCGGGATTGGGCATTAGGCTTCCTCCGCCGGAACGAAAATCGGCACCTGGTGGCCGCCTTTGGTGCGCGCAAAGGCGACCTCTACCTTCAGGCCGTTCTTCATCGCGCGCGGATCGATGCCTTCGATATTGCTCACAAAGCGCAGACCCTCTTCGGTTTCGACGAGCACGACGATCGGCGGCGCATCGAAACCATGCGCCGGCGGGTGCACCGGCATGATCCAGCTCATCACCGTGCCGCGACCCGATAGGTCATGGGCATGTTTTTCCTTCGACAGGCATTTGGGGCAAACGGGCCGCGGCGGATGCCATAGCGTGTCGCACCCCCCACATTGCTGCGCGACGAAGCGGCCTTCATCGGCGGCGGCCCAGAAGAACGCCGTGTCGATGGTCAGCACCGGGTCGGGACGGTGCGGGTTGGCGGACGAGATTCGAGTCATGCGTGCTGCCTCACTGCCACGGCGATTTCAGCGTTTGCTGCGACTTGCGCGGCGGTTCGGACATCACGGCGCCCTCGCCGGCCAGCGCATCGATGCCATCCTCGTCGAAACCGAGCTCGCGCAGCAGTTCATCGGTCGAATCACCGACGAGCAACGGCGGCCGCGGGATGACACCGGGCGTGGCCGACAGATCATAGGTCAGCCCGATCTGTTCGAGCTTGCCGACGTAGGGATGCTGATATTCCGCCGTCCAGCCCTTCGCCTTGAAGACGGGATTGTCGAACAGGCGCAATGACGCATCGGGATCGGACAGTTCCGCCGGCACCCCGGCAGTTGCCAGCGCCGCGAGCGCCGATGTTGTGGTTTGCCTTGCGAACCACGCTTCCGCATCGCTCGCCAGCGCATCGAATGCCGCCTTCTGCGCGTCCGACACCGCCGCGACCTGCACCCAGCCATCCTGCGCCGCATAAAGCCGGTAGTGGCGCGAATAGCCGGTCTGGTTCTTGTCGAGATGCGGGCGCTCGACCGCGCCGCCATCGGGCTTCGCCACCGCGTAGCTGGTGTTGAGCAGGCACGCATTGACGATCGATGTGTCCACGAACTGGCCCTTGCCGGTGCGGTCGCGTTCGGTCAGCGCGTTCATGATGCCGATCGCCGACAGGAAGCCGTTGCCGGTATCGCCGAGTGAGGTCAGGCTCCACAACGGCTTGCCGCCGGCGGCAATCGCGCCATCCTCGTGCTGGATGCCGGCGAGGCAGGCGCCGGTCTGGTCATTACCCGGCAGGCCCATGCGCGGGCCTTTCTCGAACCCACGCGTGTGGCAATAAATCAGCCGCGGGAACTCCTTGGACAGCGTCTCGTAATCGATCCCGAGCCGCACCGCTGCGTCGTAGCGCATGTTGTGCTGCACGACATCGGCGGTGGCGATCAGCTGCTTGAGCACCGCCATCGCCTTGGGGTTCTTCAGCATCAGCGCAATGCTGCGTTTGCCGCGGTTGGCGATATAGGCGATGTGGGTCGCGTGCCAGTATTTGTCCCATAACGTATTGATCTTGATGACATCAGCACCAAGGTCGGCGAGCAACTGGCAGCCGAACGGCCCGGCAATTGCCAGCCCGAGATCGAGGACGCGAATGCCCTTCAGCGGGGCGTCGCCGCTGCCCGCCGGCACCGCCCCGGCCACGGGATCAGGGAGCGCCGCCGCTTCGGCCTTGACCGCTGCCGTATCGGCCCCACGCGCCCGCGTCGGCCCCGGCACCTGCGTCGGGTTGGCCGACAGCCTGTAGGTGATGCCGACCTGGTTGATGGCCCCGAGTTCGGGATCATCGACTGTCGCCACGCAGGCGTCGTCGATCAGCAACTGGTCGGTCAGCGATTCCTCGATCGACCGGCATTCCTGCATCGTCATTTCGGCGATGCACGCCGCCTCGACCCATTCCGCCGCGCTGAATTTCTTCAGGGCATCGGCAAGGATCGGCTGGTAGTGCGCCATGACCAATAGCTCTTCCGGCCCGATGCCGAAGCGATCGGGGTCGTTCTGCACGGTCAGGTCGGGCGAGGCATCGAGCGTATCCCCCGCCGAGGCCTGCAGGATGAAGCGCGGGTTGGGCACCCAATTATGCACCCAGCGGCCGTCCTTGCACCGAAAATGCCCCTTAGGGCTGTTCGACGCGAGGATCCAGGTATTGAAGCCCGGCGCGTCGGGCTCGTCCATGCGCTGCCAAACGCCTGTGCCGCACGCCATCGCACCTTGCAGCAACGAGGTCTGGACGTGCTGGCCATGGCCGCTGCGGCTGCGCGCGAACAGTGCCGCCGCGATACCGGTGCTCGCCGAAAAGAAGGCGCCGAGCGACGGCCAGGGCGAAGCGACGAACAGCGGCCCGTCGCGGTTGGCGCCCTGCACCCAGTCGGGATCGATCTCGGCGGCTTCGACGAACGGGTTTTCGCGGCCGGTCATGTGCCAGACCGCACCTTCCGGCCAACCACGCTGTTCGAACTGCAAACCCGATCGCGCCGCGACCAGCGCGTCATAACCCGGCCGCGCGGCATCGGGCCCATCGGCGCCATAGCCGGTGATCGAGCACATGATGAGGCGCGGGTTGATCTTCGAAAGGCTGGCGAAATCGATGCCGAGCGAAGCCGTCACCCCGGGGCTGAAGCTTTCAACGAGCACGTCGGCATCGGCGACGAGCCGCAGGAACAGCGCATGGTCGCCCGCGTCCTTCAGGTCGAGCACCGCATTGCGCTTGCCGCGATGCCAGACCTTGTAACCGAGCAGCCCGGCAAACGGGTCGCCCTCCGGCCGTTCGATGCGCGTGACGGCGGCGCCATGATCGGCAAGCAGCATGCCCGTCATCGGCCCGGCGATCCCCCAGCTGAGATCGAGCACCTTCAATCCGTGCAGCACACCCGCCATCGCCATCCCCATTCCTTATCGCGGCAAGACTAACACGCCCGATGCCATGCGCAATGATTTGCGGCGTCAAAATTACGCACAAACGACAGCAGTAGTGCAAGCGGCAGGCATTTGCGTATAAATTTGCCGCTTTCAGTTTGCCGCCCTGCTTGTCGCGCGCCGGCAAAGCCGATAGGTCTGCGCCATGCCGGGGCCAGGCGCCCATGATAGGGAACAGGATGATCACGCTGACCGTCACCGATCGCGAAGGCGTCAGCAGCACGCTGGCACCCGGCGCCGAAAAGACGTTGATGACGGCCTTGCGCAGTGCCGGGCACGACGTCGCCGGCACCTGTGGCGGCAGTTGTTCATGCGGCACCTGCCATGTTTATGTCGCCGCCGCCGATCTCGGCAAACTGGCGCCGGTCGGCGAGGACGAGCGCGACATGCTCGATGCGCTCGCCGATGTCGTGCCGGTAACGGCGGGTTCGCGGCTTGCCTGCCAGTTGCCGGTAGATGCAGCGCTTACCGGCATCAGCATCGAAATCGCCCCGCAACCCTGATGCATAGCGACGCCCTGCGGCTCGTCCTGCCACCCGACAGCGACTGGCCCGGCCTGGCGCTGAGCGCCGACCTGCACCGGCCCGATGGCGTCCCGCGTGCGCTGCTGTTCTGCCTCGCCGGCGGCGGTGCCAACCGCGGCTATTTCAACCTTGGCGATGCCGGCAACCGCGCCTTCAGCTTTGCCGATCGCATGACGGCGCTGGGCTTTGCCATCGCCGCGATCGACATTCCCGGTGTTGGCGGCAGCGACACGCCCGCCGATTTCGACCGCTTCAGCCCGCACGATGCCGCCGCAGTGCTGCACGCTGCGCTCGCCGTCCTGCGCCGCGACACCGGCCTTGCCGTCCCGGTCATCGGGCTTGGCCATTCGATGGGCGGCATGCTGATCATCCTGCAACAGGCACATTACGGCGATTTCGCCGGGGTCGCGCTGCTCGGCTCCAACGCCAGCGGGCTCGATTGGGCGCTGACCGATGCCGAACGCGCCTATGCCCATGACGAAGCCGCCGTCGCGCGTAACCTGCCGGCGCTGGTCGCGGCGCGCTTCGGCAGCGCCTTTGATCCGATGCAGGTCAAGCCCGGCACCGGCGCCATCTTTGCCGGTGAAAGCCCCGAGGCAACCGCCCTGCTGCGCACCGCCCGCGACCGGCTGTTCAACGCCGGCGCGATGCAATCGATGATCCCGGGCAGTTTTGCCAGCGAAGCCGGTGCCATCCGCTGCCCGTTGTTCCTCGCCTCGGGCGACAAGGACATCGGTGCGCCGCCGCGCGAGGCCATCGCCGCCTTTCCCGACGTCACCGAAGCGCTGCTGCTCGTGCTGCCCGATACCGGCCACAACCATTTCGGCTTTGCCAGCATTGCGCTGCTCTGCCGCCAGCTCGCCCGCTGGATCGACCTCACCCTGAAAGGATCACCCGATGAAACTGCTGCTTGAAGGCCAGACCGCCTTTGTCACCGGCGCCGGCGGTGGCATCGGCCGCGCCACCGCCCTCGCGTTTGCGGCGGAAGGCGCCAAGGTGATGGTCACCGACATCAACGCGGACGGTGCTGCCGCCACCGCTGCGATGATCACCGCCGCCGGCGGTGAAGCGCTGTCCGCCGGGCTCGATGTCACCGATGCCGCCGCCTGTGACGCCGCCGTCGATGCACTGGTCGCGGCCTGGGGGCGGATCGACTGCGCGCTCAACAATGCCGGGGTCTCGCTCGAAGGTATGGGCACGCCCTGGGGGCAGCGCGACGTCTTTGATCGCAGCTTCGACATCAATGTCACCGGGGTGCTCAACTGCATGAATGCCGAACTGCGCCACATGGCGCCGGCTGGGCGCGGCGCCATCGTCAACACCGCGTCGATCGCGGGCCTGTCGGGCGCCGGCGGCGCCGGCTATTGCGGCAGCAAGCACGCCGTTGTCGGTCTGACCAAATCCGCCGCGCTTCGCTATGCGGCACAGGGCGTTCGCGTCAACGCCGTCTGCCCCGGCGCCATCGTGACGCCGATGACCGATGCCGTCGCCAAGGACCCGCAAGGCGCCGCCTTCATGGCGCAGATGCACCCGCTCGGCCGCATGGGCGAAGCGCATGAAGTCGCCGATGCGGTGGTGTTCTTGTGCTCGTCGCGGGCCAGCTTCATTACCGGCCACCCGCTGGCGGTCGATGGCGGTTTTATGGCGCGATAGCTAAAGTTGCCGCCGGCGGCTGGGGCGGCGGGCCCCAGACACCAGTTGATGGACTATGGAGCGATAACAAATGGGGTTTGGGGCCCGCCGCCCCAACCGCCGGAGGCAATTCTTCTCCTCAGCGCCCCCGCCGAACCCCCTTGGGCACCCGCGACTGGCCCACACGCCGCCCGCGATGCACCCTGTCGTGGCGCGGCCTTGTCTGGCCTTCCCCGAGCGGCAGTTCGAAGCGCAGTGCGCCGGTGATCGGATTGGCTTCGGCGAGCACAAGGTCGAGCCGCATGCCGGCGGTGTAGCGCGTGCCGGTCTCGATGCCTTCAAGGACCCGGCTTGCCTCGTCATAGACGAAGCGTTCGTCGCCGAGCGTCGATACCGGCACCAGCCCGTCGCCGCCGAGCCCGACGACCTGGGCGAAGAAACCGAACTTGGCGACGCCGGTGATGCGGGTCGGCAGCGTTTCGCCGATGCGAGTGGAAAGGAACGCCGCGACATAGCGGTCGGTGGTGTCGCGCTCGGCCTCCATGGCGCGGCGCTCGGTCATGCTGACATGGTCTGCGGTGCGCGCCATCGACGCGGCATCGGCATCCGACAGCCCGCCATCGCCCAATTTATAGGCCGCAACAAGCGCGCGGTGGACGACGAGATCGGCATAGCGGCGAATGGGACTGGTGAAGTGCGCATAGCTGCCGAGTGACAGGCCGAAATGCCCCTTGTTGTCGGGGCTGTAATAGGCCTGGGTTTGCGATCGCAGGATCTGCTCCATCACCTGCTCGGCATATTCCTCGCCGCGGGTGCGTTCGATCAGCCGGTTGAAGGTGGCCGGCTTGATCACCTGGCCCATGGCGAAATTCTGGCCGAAGGTTTCCATGTAGTCCTTGAGCGCGATCAGCTTTTCGCGGCTCGGCGCTTCATGGTCGCGGTACATGCAGGCGGATTTCTTCGCCTCGAGCGCCTTGGCGGCCGCGACATTGGCGGCGATCATGTAATCCTCGATCAGCTTGTTGGCATCGAGGGTAACGCGCAGCTCGATGCCGGTGATGCGGCCGTGTTCATCGAGGGTCACCCGCCGTTCGGGCAGGTCGAGCGCCAGCGGTTCACGCGCTGCCCGCGCCTTGTTGAGCGCGCGCCACGTCGCCCACAGATCGTTGAGCAGCGGCAGGAATTCGCCCGCCTGGCTGTCGATGCTCGCTTGCGCATCTTCATAGGCAATGTTGGTGACGCAGCGGATGACGGCGCGGCTGAAGCGTTGCGACAGGATTTTGCCATCGGCATCGATGGCGATGTGGCAGGCGAGCACGCCGCGATCCTGATGCTCGACGAGCGAGCAGACATCGGCCGACAGGGTTTCGGGCAGCATCGGCACGACGCGATCGGGGAAATAGACGCTGTTGCCGCGCGCCCGCGCCGACCGGTCGAGCGCGGTGCCGGGGCGGACGTAATAACTGACATCGGCGATGGCGATGATCGCCTTGAAATGCCCTGGCTGGTCAGGGTCGGGCGCCGCCCAGACGGCATCGTCATGGTCACGGGCGTCGGCAGGGTCGATGGTCAGGAAGGGCAGCGCACGCAGATCCTCGCGGTCGCCCAATGGTTGGCGCGCCACGGCTTCGGCTTGTTCGAGGACATTGTCGTCGAACCGGTGCGGGATGCCCTTGGCGTGGATGGCGATCAGCGAAAACGACCGCGGCGCGAACGGGTCGCCCAGCACTTCGACGACGCGGGCGTGCTGGCGCGGCGGCCGCCCGGCGGGTTCGGCGAGGACGAGGTCACCAGGCGCGGCATCGCCCGGATCGCTGACCATCAGGTCGTTGCGCGCCTTTTTATCGACGGGGACGAGGCGATAACCGAGCGCTTCCTTGCGCAAGATGCCGAGAACGAACTCCTCCGACTTGGCGAGCGCCTTCATCGGGAAAGCAGCATAGCCGCTGCCCTGTTCCTCGATGCGCGCCAGCAGCCGATCACCGACACCGAAGGCCGCACGGCGCTTGGCCTCGATGACGCGGATGCGCGGCGGCGGTTGCGGATGATCCCAGCGGTCAGGCGCTGCAATGGCGCCGTCATCGCCGACTTCGACGACGCGGATGACGGTCACCCGCGGCAGGCCGCCGCCCTTGTGGACCGTGCGACCGGGGCCAACCTCGAGCTCGCCGGCGTCCTGCATTTCCTTGAGCAGGGCTTTCAGCGCGATCTTGTCCTGGGCGTGCAGGCCGAAGGCGCGGGCGATCTCGCGCTTGCCGACCGCTTCCTTCTGGGTGCGTACAAAATCGAGGATGGCGTCACGAGTCGGCAGGCCGGGATGGGCGGGGGGTTTGGGGCGGGGCATAGGGGGACAATGGGGGGTGGCGCGAGGTGGTGCAACCGTCTCTTCAGCTCCCCTCCCGGAACGGGAGGGGTCGGGGTGGGGTGTGACGTCACGCCCAAGCCTGGTTTTGACGGCCAGACCCACCCCCGACCCCTCCCGTTCCGGGAGGGGAGAAGCAAGGTAGGCGCTTGCGCGCGCTCCCCCGCGCCGCCACATTGGCGCGATGCAATATATGGCCGCCCCCGGATCGCCGCCGCAAGGCAAGGCGGATTTCGGCACTCTAAAGCGTTTCCTGCCCTATCTCTGGCCCAAGGCCGAGCCGGCGTTGCGGGCGCGTGTCGTCATCGCCATGCTGCTGGTGCTGTTGGCCAAATCGACCGCGCTGGTCATGCCTTTTGCCTTCAAGGGCGCCATCGACCGCATGGCGGCCGGCGTGCCCGATGGCATCCAGATCGCCGTGGCGCTGGTCGCTGCCTATGCGCTGGCGCGTTTCGGCGGGGTATTGTTCGACAATCTGCGCAACACGATCTTCGAAAAGGTCGGCCAGGTCGCGGCGCGGCGGCTGTCGCAGGATGTCTTTGCGCACATCCACCGGCTATCCTTGCGTTTCCACCTCGAACGCCGCACCGGCTCGCTGACCCGCACCGTCGAGCGCGGCACCAAGAGCATCGACACGATGCTCTATTTCATCCTGTTCAATATCTTCCCGACGATTTTCGAGCTCACCGCGGTCTGTGTCATCTTCTGGCTGAAGCTCGGCCCCGCCATGGTCGCCGCCGTGCTCGTGATGGTCGTCGCCTATATCGCCTACACCCAGAAAGTCACCGACTGGCGCACCAAGCTGCGCCGCGAAATGGTCGACAGCGACAACAAGGCGGTGGCGCGCGCGGTCGATTCGCTGCTCAACTATGAAACGGTCAAATATTTCAACGCCGAAGCCTATGAGAACCAGCGCTACGGGCTGGCGATGAAGCGCTATACCGATGCGGCGACGAAGAACGAGAATTCGCTGGCGCTTCTCAATATCGGGCAATCGCTGATCACCAACATCATGATGGCCGGCGCCATGGGCTATACCGTCTGGGGCTGGCACCTCGGCAAATTCACCATCGGCGATGTCGTGCTGGTCAACACGCTGCTGGCGCAATTGTTCCGGCCGCTCGACATGCTCGGCATGGTCTATCGCGAGATCAAGCAGGGCCTGATCGACATGGAGGCGATGTTCGGGCTGATCGACACGCCGGCCGAAATCGCCGATGTGCCCGGCGCGCCGCCGCTGGCGATCACCGGCGGGCATGTGCGCTTCTCAGGCGTGCATTTCGGTTATGACCCGCGACGCCAGATCCTTCACAACGTGTCGTTCGATGTGCCGCCGGGCGCCAAGCTCGCCATCGTCGGCCATTCCGGCGCCGGCAAATCGACCCTCAGCCGTATCCTTTACCGCTTCTACGACATCCAGGGCGGCACGGTGACAATCGATGGCCAGAACATCGCGCAGGTGACGCAGGACAGCCTGCGCCGCGCCATCGGCATCGTGCCGCAGGACACCGTGCTGTTCAACGATACCATCGGCTACAACATCGCCTATGGTCGCCCCGACGCGACCCAGGCCGAGATCGAGGCAGCGGCAAAGGGCGCTGCGATCCATGATTTCATCCTGTCATTGCCCGATGGCTATGCGACGCAGGTCGGCGAGCGCGGGCTGAAACTGTCGGGTGGCGAAAAACAGCGCGTGGCCATCGCCCGCACCATCCTCAAGGACCCGGCGATCCTCATCCTCGACGAGGCGACGAGCGCACTCGATTCGGCGACCGAGGCCGATATCCAGTCGGCGCTCGGCACCGTCAGCCAGAGCCGCACGACGCTCGTTATTGCGCACCGGTTGAGCACGATCACCGATTCCGATGAAATCATCGTGCTGTCGGCCGGGCGGATCGTCGAGCGCGGCCGCCATGACGCGCTGCTCGCTGCCAACGGCGCCTATGCCGAGATGTGGACATTGCAACAGGCCGAAGCCGAACAGGATGCGGTGCTGGCAGCGGAATAGGGGGGCGTGCGGTGATCAGGGGATTGGCAGCCGTTGTGCTGCTCTGGACCGGGGCGACGGTGGCGCAACCGGCACCGCCGATGCCGCCGGGGGTCGCAGTGCCGTCGCTGGCGGTACCGGAAAACCTGCTTGCCGATGCGCGCAAATATTTCATCTTCCACCAGCCCGGCGTGAGCCTGGCGCAGGCCGAGGCCGATCTGGTGTTTTGCTGGCGCTTCCTGCCGCATGGCCTGCAACGCAAGGTGCCGGGCTTCGTCGCCTGGCGGCGCGCCGACGGCCCACGCGAAATCCCCTATGCCATCGACCAGTACGGCCTGACCGGCCAGATCATCGGCGCGATCATCGCCGGGCCGCTGGAGCGCAGCGCCCGGCAATCGCGGCTGTTCCGCTGCATGGTGCCGCGCGGCTATGCCCGATACCGAACGTCGGAGGCGGTGTGGAAGCAGCTCAACGAAGGCGATCCCGCAACGATGATCCGGGCGCAGGCGGCGATCGCGTCGGGCCCGGTGCCGCCGACGCCGCGGATCGTGCCATGATGGCGCGGCTGTTCACGCTCCTCGCCGCGCTGTTGCTGGCGCTGCCGGCGGCTGCCGCCGACAAATATCGGGGCCAGTTCCGCCAGCTCGGCAAGGGCGAGGTGCTGCAAGTGCGTCCCGACCGCGCCTATGTGCTGCTGCGCATCGATACCAGCTACAGCAAGTTCAATGCCGATCTGCTCCGCCTGCCATCGGCGGCAGAACTGGCGGTTTATGATACCGCGCGAGTGGCGGCGCATGCCAAAGCCGGCGCCAAGGCCGGGCCGATCGAAAGCTTTGCCTTCGACCATGACGCCCCGCCCAATCTGCTCGAACTGGCGGCCACCAAGCCGCTGGCGATGGACGGCAAGCTGGCAATCGTCGTCGCCGAGATGATGCCGGGGGACTATGTCTTCTACGGCGAAGGCTATGCCGGCTTTCTGTACGAATGTTTCTGCCTCGGCACCGTCGGCTTTCCGCTCAAGGCCGGCGAGGTCACCGATCTCGGCACCATGCTCATTGCCAAGGCCTCCGCACCGTCGCCGATTACCGAACTCGCCGGCGAAGTTGACCTGGGGCCGAGTGCGTCGATGGACTATATGCTGTTTGCCGTGGCGCTGCGGCCGGCGCGCGTCGGCGATATGGTGCCGCCGGGCGTCAGCGTACTGCCGGCGCGCCTGCACGCCGTCGGGCCTTTTGTTGAGGTCAACACCATGCTGATCAACCGGCTGGCGCCGATTCCCGGCGTACTCGCCTATGATCGCGGCACGGTCATCGATGTGGCGAGCGGCGCTGAAGCCCCGCCGAACTAGTCTCGATTGCTATGTGGTTGAAGCGCTGAACGGGATCAGTGGGTCGATGCAATTCAAGTGCGATCGCGGCCGACGGCCGTTGCTCGCCGCGCAAATTTTCCAAATATTAAGAAAGTCACGAAAGTAACGCCAAATGCCGTTTTTAGCAGCCAAGATATATCTTTATACCGCGGCTGCGGCGGGTTCTCACGATGTCAAAGAGCGAAATACGCTGCGTGATAACCTATTTGGTGATAAATGTCCAGGGTCACGTGCAAAAGTGTCGAAACGCTCCGCCCCCGCAGGCGAGAGAGCGGCGATTCTGTCAAACGGCAATCGAGCCTAGACCGGCTCCAACTGCCCGAGCGCCTCGTAGAGCAGCACTGCCGCTGCCACCGCGACGTTAAGGCTGTCGGCGGTGCCCTTCATCGGCATCTTCACCAGCGCATCGCATTGCGCCGTATAGGCCGCCGGCAGCCCGGCCTGTTCGTTGCCCATCAGCAGGAAACACGGCGCGGCATAGCGGTGGGCGCGATAATCGATGCTGGTAGCGTCAAGCGTCGCACCAATGACCTCGCCCGGCCCGTCGCGCAGCCAGCGGAAGAATTCGGGGCCACTCGCCTGGGCGATTGCCCGGGTGAACAGCGCCCCCATCGAGGCACGCACGGCTTCGAGGCTGAACGGGTCGCAGCATTGGTCGACGAGGATGACGCCGCCAGCACCGGTCGCGTCACAGGTGCGCAACATGGTGCCGAGATTGCCGGGATCGCGGACATTTTCGGCGACGACCCACAGCGGCGCGGTGCTGCGGTCGATGCGTGACAGCGACGTGTCGGGAATCTCATAGGCCGCCGCCACCGCCCCCGGATTGTCCTTGCCGGTCAGGCGATGCAGCAGGTCGCGCGTGCTGCGGATCGCCATGCCGCGCTCCGCCTCGACCGCGGCGATCAGCGCCTGGGTCAACGGGTGGCTCTCGGCGTCGGCGGCGAAGATCAGATAGCGCGGCACATGCCCGGTTTCGAGCGCTTCGGTGCAGACGCGCAGCCCTTCGGCAAGGAACAGCCCCTGCTCGCGCCGGCCCTTTTTTTCGGTCAGCGCCTTCAGCGATTTGAACACCGCATTGGCCGGGCTGGTGATCTCGGTAATCAAAGCGCGACGATGCTGTAGTGATGCCACAGGAACACTGCGAGCGCGCCGCGGTGCGGCCGCCACGGTTCGGCGAGCAGGCGCGTCGCCTTTTCGGTCGGGCGCTTTTCGAGGCCGAGGATCTTGCCGAGTTCGATCTGCACGGCGAGGTCGCCGGCCGGAAAGACATCGGGCCGGCCTTCGGCGAACAGCAGGTAGATTTCCGCCGACCAGCGGCCGATGCCCTTGATGCTGGTCAGCGCGACGATGGCTTCCTCATCATCGGCGGGCAAGTTGTGGAAATCGATCCCGCCGGTAGCGATGGTCTGCGCGAGCCCCTGGACATAGCTGGCCTTCTGGCCCGACAGGCCGGCGGCGCGCAGGATGTCGACAGGCGTTTCGGCGATGCGGGCGTGATCGTCCATATCGCCGCCACAGGCGATCTCGAGCTTGTTCCAGATGCTCGCTGCCGCCTTGACGCTGACCTGTTGCCCGACAATGGCGCGCATCATCGTGCCGGCGCCGCGGGCCCGGCCGCGCGGTTCGGGATAGCCGGCGTGCGCCAGCGCCGCGGCGACACGCGGTTCGAGCCCGGCGACCCGGTCGAGCGAATGACGCAATTGTTCGGCGGTGAGCGACATGCAGGCGTTGTAGCGGCAGCGCTCCGTTTCCAACAACCCCCGGGGTATCGGGTAACAGCCGGAATCGGCTATAAGCGCCGCGATGATGCTCGATGATCTGCGCCGCACCAGTTTTTTTCACGACAAGAACCGTGCCTTCTGGATCCTCCAGGGCGGCGGCTGGGGGGCCTATCTGCTGCTGCGCGCACTGTCGGGGCTGGCCAATTCGATGGGCGTCGCCTTCATCCTGCCCGCGGTGATCGTCACGGCGACGGGCTTTTCGCTGACGCTGCTGATGGCCGCTGCCTATCGCCGCATCATCGCGATGAAGCCGGTGTTCGTGTGGACGCTGTCGCTGATC
>JANPKK010000068.1:0-24411 GCA_031426015.1 Alphaproteobacteria bacterium | reverse complement strand
CGCTCACCACGACGGGCGCCGGCGTCAATAATGATAGCGCCGATGCGACCGCTGCCGTGCTGGCCAACCGTATCGCCATTGTCGAGCCGCTGACCGGCGACGCCGCCAGCAGCTTCGGCAGCACGGCGCTCGCTGGCCTGGTCGGCAGCAACCTGACACTCGCGGCACGCCGCGATGTCATCGGCAGCGGCGCCAGCCTTGTCGCCAGCGCCGCGCGCGACGTCCGTATCGAAGCGGGACGCACCCTGACGATCGGCTCGGCCACTGCGGGGCGCGACCTTGTCGCCATCGCCGGCGCGCGCGAAGCCGGCAACCTGACCATCGGCAGCGGTTCCGTCGGCGATGACATCGTGCTTGTCGCCAGCCGCGGTGCCATCGATGCCACCGCGCTCATGACGAGCGGCAGCGGTTCCGACAGCGAAGTCGGCAGCGAAACCACGCAGACCCGCCTTGCCGATGGGATCACGCTGGTGGAAGATCCGACCCGCGCCGGCAGCGAGCCCTCGACCGCCGTGCGCTTCGCCACGACGACACTGGCGGGCAGCAACATCCGCACGGCATCGTCCACCGCAACCCGAATCGACAGTGCCAAAGCGGCTCGCGACGTTTCGATCCGCGCCGGCGCGACCGCCGAGATCGCCAATAATGCGCTTTCGGGTGCACCGCGCCGCCCGCTTGCCGAAACGCTGGTTGTCGCCACGACGGGTGATATCGGTATCAATGCGCCGAACAGCATCATCGTCGGCGGCTCGACCGATGCCGGGCGCAACACGACCATCGAAGCCTTTGGCGCCACCGGTGTCATCCGCTTGCTGCAGTTCGCCGGCGAAACGCCGCTGGCCGAAACGGCCGATCCCGCGACACTGGTCACCATGCGGACCCGGTCGGTGTTCACCGTCGCGTCGAGCAATCTCGATCTCAATGCCGGCGGGCGCCTGGTGGTTACCGACACCAGCGACGCTGCGCGGTTCCAGATCGACGTGACCGGGGCAACGACCAACCCGGCGCTTGGCAGCGGGCGGGCCCGCAATGTCGGCACGGCGGATACCGGCACTGCCGATTTCACGACGCGGCCGGGTTTTGCGGCCCCCGCCACCGCCGGCTGGCAATTGAGCGACGGCGAGTTCGGTACCATCCGCGCCACCAACGTGGAGATCTTTGCCGATCGCCTGCTGCCGACCAACGTCAAGTCACGCAACGTGCTGATCGGCGCCACCACCATTGCGACGCCGGTCCAGCGCTTCGCGGTGCGGGCATCGGGGGACATCATTGTCTCTGGCGCCATCCAGATGGTGCGCGGTCCCGAAACTGCCAAGGATGTGCCGGCAGGGTCGCCGCTGTCGGCCGAACTTCCACAGGCAACGCTGACCTTGGGTGGGCGACTCGACCTGGAGAAAAGCAACACGGATTTGACGCGTTCGGTGCAAACGGACGTGGCGCGTTCGGTGCAACTCGTCACGCTGACGACGCCGATCTCGTCACCCAATGGCACGCCAGTTACCGAGCAGGGCAGCATCTACGCCCCCGGCACCACGGTACGCCTGCGCGGGGATTTTGTGGCGCTCGGTCTCGAGCCGGTGGCCAATGGCCAGCCCTTTCTGACGGCATTGCTCGACAGCACCGGCGCGCTCGTCACCAACGAAGATATTCGCTTGAAATACCTCAATAACCCGCAATCGACACTGTATCAGCCACTGCCGGTTTATGGTGTGACGACCACGGGCGGCAGCCCGGCGATCGTCACGGCGACTACGCTTTTGCTGTCGCCGACCAACTGGGCGTTGATTCAGAACACCGATCGCACCGGTCAGCCCGGCGGCGGGCTTAACATCAGCCGCCTGATCGTTACCAAGTCGGCGGGCTCGCCTACGGAAGGACCGCTGGTGGGTGTCTTCGGTTCGATCGGTGGTCGCAACGGCGTTGTCGCGCCGGTCAACGTCGTGGTCGGCGATCTGAACGGCATCAACCCCAACAATGTCCGCATCAACGGCTGTACCGCGCTATCGACGGCAAGCTGCATCGTCACCACGCTCAACCTGTCGACGATCGGCGTGACCGATCCGAGCCGCATCCTCCAGGTCGGCGATGCGCCGGCGCTCGATGTGGCGTTGCCGCTGGTTACCGGCGCCGGCAACGAAGCGCTGTGGAGCGATGACGACGAGGATGAGGACCTGTCGCTGCCGGCGGCACCGGTCAAGGAGATCAAGCCATGACGCGCCACAACTTGTCCGGTCGCGCGCTGGCGCTGCTTGCCACTGCCAGCACACTTTGCCTCGCCGTTCCGGCGCTCGCCGCCCCCGCGGGTGAAGCCGACAGGTTTCCGCTCGGGGCCGGGCCTTCGGGCGAAATCTGCCGCGCCGAAGCCGATTGGCCGGGCACGCAGCAGCTCAGCAAGCGATACGGCGTGGCGCGCGACTTTGCCTTGCGCTGTCTCGGTTGGACCCGCACCTATGGTGTTGGCCATGTCGGCCGTATTCGCGGCGAAGTGGCGGCAGCCGCCAATTTCGACGCAGCGCGCAAGCAGCGGCTGACCTGCGGTGCCGGCGTCGAAACCGCCATTGCCGGCCTGGGACCGGCAACCCTGTTCCGCTGCGCCGACCGGCAGACCGGGCTGGATGCCTTTGCCGTCAATGTGCGCAAGGGCCCCCATGTTTTTGGCGCCGATGGCCTGGTGCAGTTCTCGCCGGTCGTCCTGAAGGGGCTTTACCAGATCGCCGGCACCACCATGCCCAAGGATGCGAGCCTGGCGCTCGATTCGGCGCCCAAGCTGGAAGCGATGGCGGCGATCGAAGCCAGTATCGAGACATCGTTGCTCGATGCCCGCCGCGAGGAAGTGCTCAACTACAGCGTGCGTGGCCGCCATGGCGAAGCGCGCGAGGTCGCGACGGGGACGGTGCTCGCCAGCGATGCACCGCCGGCGCAGCAGATCGCCTTCCGGCTCGAATCCGCGCTGGGCGCCTCCAACCTCGATTCGCGTGTAGCGGCACTGGCGGAATTCGCCGCGGTCACCGCCGCGCTCGAGGCGTCCGATGCCCCGGGCGGCACCACGGGCGAAACCCTGCGCATCAAACTCGGCGTGTATCGGGCCCTCGATGCCTTGAACCGCCGCCAATATGCGGAAGCCAGCCGCCTCAGCGATGCCGCGTTGCAGCGGCTCGATGCTGTCGCCAGCCCGGCAATACAGACAGGGGCGACATCGGTCGACGTCCTTGCCGATCCGACGGTCATTCGCCAGATCAATGCGCGCAATTCGCGCGCCGATGCCGATGTCAGTCGCGCCATCCTGCAGGCGCAGGCGCTGTATGTGCGCGGCGCGGCGCAAGCCAACGCCAGCGGCGATGCAACCGCCGCCGCAACCGCCGCCGCCACGCTGGCACTCGCCAATGGCCAGTTGGCCGCCGCCTTCCCGGGCGCGCAGCTCGCAGCGCCCAATCTGCAGTGGCTGCGCAGCGCCATCGCGGTCGAACAGGGCCGCACGGCCGAAAAGCTCGGTGATGCCGCAGCGGCCGGCTATTTCGACACGGCTGTTTCGGCACTCGCCGACAGCGCGGTTTATGATGGATCGCCGCTGATGGCGCAGCGCCAGATCGATCGCGCCGGCTATCGACTGCGGCACGGCGATCGCGACAGTGCCTTGAGCGGCTATGCGGCGGCGATTGCCGTGCTCAAGGTTGGTGGCCCGGGCTTTGCCTCGGGCATTGCCAGCCTTGGCCCGTATTTCGCGTTGCTTGCCGAAGCCGCGCAGGGCGAGGGCCCGGCGGCCGAACAGGCCAGGGCGGACTTCTTCCTGGCAGCCCAATTCATCAACCCGCCCGCAGTCGCCGCGCAGATCGCCTTGCTGCAAAAGGTCTATGAAGGCGGCGACAGCGCCAGCGCGGTGCGCCGCAAGACGCTCAACGATCTTGATCGCGAAATCCAGAGCAAGGCAAATTCGCTGTCCAGCCTGCCGATCGGCGCCGCAGCCGCGGCCGACCGCCAGCGCGTGACCGTCGAACTGCAGATCGCCACCCAGGACCGGGCGCGCCTGCTCGGTGAACTGGCCAGTGACCAGCAATTCCTGCAGGTCAACGACAGTGCCGCCACCCTGGCCGAAATCCAGGCGCTGCTGCGACCCGACGAAGCCTATTTCAAACTGCTGGCACTGCCATCGGTCAGCTATGGCATGGTGGTGCGCAACACCGGCGCCCGGCTTTATCGCATCGCGGGATCGAGCAAGTCGCTCGAATCGCTTGCTGCGCTCATCCGTCGATCGACCCAGCCGACCAAGACGAAGCAACTCGTCGCCTATCGTGCCGCCGATGCACGCCGCTTGCACGAAGCGCTGCTCGGACCGGCGCGCGACGAACTGCGCGGCGTGAACCTGTTGTTCGCCGAAGCGACCGGCGCGATGAGCCAGCTGCCCTATGGCGTGCTTGTTACCGACGACGCCAGCGACAAGCGCTTTGCCGCGCAGCGCGACAAGGCCGACATGTCGCAGATCAATTTCCTGGCGCGCGAGGTCGGGTTGGCCTCGACCATTTCGCCACGGTCATTCGCTATCGCGCGCTCACAACCGGCCTCGCGTGCCCGCAACAATTTCATCGGCTTCGGTGAAACCACCATTCCGGCTGCCGACAGGTTGCAGGATCTGCCGCGGCGCGTCTTCAAGGGGCGGTGCCCGGCGGAAGACGCAACCTTGCGTTCAAAGTTCCAGGTCACGAAGCCGATCAGCGCCGTCGAACTCGATGCGGCCGCGCAGACGCTGGGCGGCGGTGTCGTCATCAAGGGCGCCGAATTTTCCGATACCGCCATGGCGGTGCGCAAGGACCTTGGTGACTATGCCGTGGTCCAGTTCGCCACCCATGGTCTCGCGGAAGGCGATATCGGCTGCAACAGCGCCCCCGCCCTGTTGACCAGCGTCGCGGCCGAGCCCGATTCGGACGGCCTGTTGAGCATGAGCGAGATTGCCGGGCTGCAGTTCGACGCCAATGTCGTCATCCTGTCGGCATGCAGCACGGCAGCCAGCACCACCGATAGCCAGGGCTTCGTCGATCTTGGCCGGGCCGGGCGCGGCGCCACCTTCAACGGGCTGATTCGCGCCTTCCTCAACGCCGGCGCGCGCAGCGTCGTGGCGACGCACTGGCCGATCCCCGAGGCAACCGCGCAACCGCTGACCAACGGCTTTGTCGCCACGGCGCGCACACGCAGCATGTCGGACGCCTTGCGGACAGCGCAGACCAGCCTGATAATGAGCAAGGCCACGTCGCATCCTTATTGGTGGGGCGCCTTCTTCATCATCGGGGATGGCCAGAAACAGTTGCTGACCCGGGCGCCGTGAAGCGCTAATGAGGTGGCGGTTTTGGGCCAGACGCAGCGCGAGCAGCACGATGCCGGAATTGCGGATCAGCAGCGCCATGCGCAGTGACGTGGGCTTGACCCGCGCGGTCAACCAGGATGCGATTTTTTCCGGCGCGGATGGCCGCTTTTTTGCCTTGGCAGATGGCATGGGCGGTTTGCAGGATGGCGCCTGGGCCGCCGCCGAAGTGGTGAAGTTGCTGGGGGACAAGCCTTTTCCTGCTGGCGGCACGGCAATCGCGGCGGCGCTGGCGGAACGGCTGGTCCGTGCCAACAGCATCGTCCACAGCCATGGTCGGGACAGCGGGCAACGCACCGGTACGACCCTGGTCGCCGTTTGCCTTGCCGATGATCGGGTGCACGGCGTTTGGGTCGGCGACAGCCGCTTGTACCGCTGGCGCGCGTCGGGGCTCGAACTGCTCAGCCGCGATCATTCGATGGTGCAGGCGATGATCGATCGGGGGTCGCTCGATCCGGCCGATCAGGCCGATCACCCGCTCGGCCATGTGCTGGTTCGCGCGATCGGCATCGCGCCAGAAGCCATCGCCGATCATGTTTGCGAGGCCCTGCGACCAGGTGACCGGCTGCTGTTATGTTCGGACGGGCTTACCCGGGTTGTCGATCCGGAAAAAATAGGCAATCTACTTGCCGGAAATGATGCCGAAGCCATGGCGACGGCGCTGATCGATGCGGCACTTGCCGCCGGCGCACCCGACAATGTGTCGGTTATCGTCATCGCGATCGAAGGAAACGAGCGCCCGTGACTGACCCGACCGATCCCGATGCTACCCGGCCGCCGCTGGAGAGCGAACTGGCCGGCCTTGAGCCGGAACCCACGGTAGCGCTCGAGGGCCTGCAGGGGCAGAAGCTCAACGAAACCTATCGCATCGACAAGCTTATCGGTCGTGGTGGCATGGGGGTCGTCTACAAAGGCGTCAATATCCACGGCAAGCATGCCGTCGCCATCAAGGTCATCAAGCCGCAACTGGCTGCCGATCCCGAATTCCTCAACCTTTTCACGCGTGAAGCCGAAAAACTGCACTACCTGAACCACGATGCGGTGGTGCGATATTTCCAGATCGGTTTCGATCCGGCGCTCGACCTGCATTTCCTCGCGTTCGAATATATCGATGGGCCTTCGGTGATGAAGATCCTCGATGGCAAGCCGGTGCAGACGGCATCGCTGATCCGCATCTTGCGGCGCCTTGCCGAAGGCATGCAGGCGGCACATGCCAAGGGCATCGTCCATCTCGACCTGTCGCCCGACAATATCCTGTTGCCCGATGCCTGGGTCGAACAGGCAAAGATCATCGATTTCGGCATCGCCCGCAAGCTCGGTGATGGCAGCGATTCGGATGTTGCCACCGCCTTTACCGGCAAATACGGCTATCAGGCGCCGGAAGTCTTTGGCCGCTATGGCCGCCGGATCGGTGAATGGTCGGACGTCTACAGCCTCGCGCTGACCGTGCTCGCGATGGCCAAGGGCCGCCCGCTCGACATGGGCCACGACAAGTTCACCGCCAACGAGGCGCGACGCGATGTCCCCGACCTCAGCTTTCTCGATGAATCGCTGCGGCCTTTGTTTACCGAGATGCTGCAGCCCGATCCGAACAAGCGCATGCAATCGATGCAACAGGTGCTCGACGGCATTGCGCAGGCCGAAAAGGCAACGCCGCCGACGGTGGCCGACAAGAAACGTCCCCGCCGCAAGCGCAGCTGGCAGGTGCCGGGGCTGATCGCCGCCGGTATTGCCGCGATCGCGATCGGTGCCTTTTTCGGCCCTTCGATGCTGAAACCCTTCGGAGCGGTGACGGCTATTGCCGGCGCGGGCGATATCGTTGCGACGGCAGCGGCGGTGCCGTGCAGCAGCATCCGTGCGCAATCGAACGATGGCATCTACCGGCTCGACGGCTGGAAAGCCGAAAGCAGCCCGTGGCCCGATTCCTTGACCGGCGAAAATGTCGACCGGCGCGGCGTGCGCAGCATTGCCGAAGCCAATGCCGCGACCTGCGCCTTCCTGGCGCGCGTGCTCGAAGCAACTGAGCTGAAGGCCCCCGATGTCGCGATGCCGGGCTATCGCGATCTCAAAACAACCGATGGGGAAGGGGTCAGCCAAGGTGTGCAATTTGTCCTGAACGCAGACTTGCCTGAAACGACTGGTCCTGTCCTTGCAATGGCGTATGGGCCTCGGGGGCCGGTCACAGCCCGTCTGGCATCATTTCTAAAGCCGCGCGAATCAGCAAAGGTGGCTACTTTCGAGCGTTTTGCCGACCTGATGCTGGTTGTGTTGATCGTGACTAATGATCCTGCGGCCCAAGAGCCGGCAGAGGAGACAGCACAATCCGAAGCCGAAGCGTTTGCGTGGATCGACAAATATTGCCGGCCCGGGACTTGCCATGTCGCGGCTGGCTGGCTCGAAATTCGGGAGTGATCGCGCTGCTGCCGCTTCAGTGCGGCAATTGCCCGGCAAGCCGCGTCACGGCATCGCCCTTCAACACGATCGCATCCTGCAGCATGGCATAGCCTTTCAGCGCGACCTTGCTGAGCGGATATTCGGCACGGAACGGAAACGGGCCACCCAGAAAATCGAGGCAGGCGCGGCCGATGACCAGGTCGGCATCGTGCGTCCGGGTTGCGGCTTCCAGCCGGAAGGCGCGGTTGACCGCTTCGCCCAAGGTGTTGAAATCGGCCTTACCGGCATTGCCGAGATTGCCGACCACGGCATGGCCGGTGTTGATGCCGCCGCCGATCGACAAGGGGCGCGGCAAGTCCATGTCGGCGTTGATCCGGTTCGTCATCGCCGACAGCGCGATATAGGCCGATACCGCGCGACCGAGATCGGCAAGATCGATCGAAGCCACCCGGTTGGCAGCCCCGTGATGCCAGGGCACCATGATGGCATCGCCGATATAGCGCGGCTGGAAGGCGCCGAACCCTTCGAGGATCGCGCCGGCTTCGGCATTGAACCGCCGCATTAACTTGCCGATCGCGGCTTCGCCGATTTCCTGGGCGAGAACCGAGTATCCCCGGATGTCGACGACGAGGATGGTCACCAGGCTGTCCTCGAGCGGAACCACGGTTTCCCCGACCGGCGAACCGGCATTTGCCCCTGCCGTTGCGGGGGGGGCATCGAAGCGCAGGATCGTTCGGCCGATGCCGATCCGATCGCCATCGACCAGCACGGTTTCACCCGAAATCGGGCGGCCATTGCGCAGCGTGACCGTGGTCTTGCTGACCGGCAGCAGCGCACAGCCGCCATTCTTGTCGGCGCGGATGATCGCATGGCGCCGCGACGCCGTCATGTCGCTCGGGTCGATCCGCAGCTTGCTGCCGGCATCGCGACCGATGTCGCAATAACTGCCAGGCGGAAGCGCGACGGCGTGATCAGCGCCATCGAACCTGTAGTATAATCTGGCAACGCGATCTTCCATCCGTGGCCCCCGCCCGATGTCGTCAATACACGATCAATCAAGCCTTAACAGTGTCAGGTAGAACAGGCTCGTTCGCAACGAAAATTACTTCCAAACCCCGCCTGACCTAACCGGCAATGCCGATTTCGGTGGCTGCGGCGCGGATTCGCGATTGTGCCGCGCCGTCGCCGGCAAACGCCGCCAGCGCATCGTTGCGCGCCTTGGTAGCGGCGGCATTGTCGCCCAGCACCGAACGTGCCCGCATCAGTCGCAACCAGCCGGCTTCATCGCGCGGATTGGCCTGCAGCTTCTTTGCCAGGCCGTCGACCATGCCGCGGATCATCGCCTGCCGGTCGCCTGCTGTCATCGCCGCGGCATTGGCGACCTGTTCCGACGACGGGCCGGGCATGACGCCGGCGGGCGCGCTGGCGGCGGCTCCCGCAAGACCCGGCATCGGGGGTGCGGCCACGCTTGCCCCGCCGCTGGTGGGCGGGCGCAGCGCGGCGAGGCGCGCCGACACGTCGATCTTGGCCTCGAGCGCGGTCTGTTCGATGACACCGCGCAACTGCGGCACCCAGGGCGCATCGGTCGCCGATTCGCCGAGCAGGGTGATCCAGTCATCGAGCGCGCCTTTGGCATCGCCATCCTGCTGCTTCTTGACGCCGAGGAAATAGCGGGCGCGCGCATCGGCACCATCCTGCGCCTTGGCCTTGGCAAAGGCTTCAGCAGCGGCGGGGGTCACACTGCCGTTGGCAGCCTGGACGAGCGCTTCGCCATAAGCCGATTGGAAGCCGGTGCCATCGGGGTCGAGCGCCACAGCCTTGCCATAGGCGCGCGCCGAATCATCGAAGCGCTGCATCTGGAAATACGACCAGCCGAGCATGCGCCAGCCTTCGGGATCATCGGCATTGGCGGCAACCTTCTTTTCCAGCCCGGCAACCAGCGCGGCGATTTCACCCGCGCCTTGCGCATCGGCGGGGGCGCCGCCCGCCGGCGGTGCGGCGCCGGGTGCAATCGGCACAGATGTCCCGGCGAGGCCCGGTTTGCCCATCGTGGCATAAAGGGCGCCACCGGCGAGCGCGACCAGTGCCGCCAACCCGATCGCCATGCCCGACAGAGTGCGCGACGCGAGTGCCGCCCGCGCTTCTTCGGGGATATGCCCGGCGGCGAGCATGCGGCGCTTGATTTCGACGCGCAATCCTTCGGCATCGGCGGGCGGGATCGCGCCCGCCGCGAGCTGGACATCGACATCGACGAGCTGGTCACGCAGCACGGCGAGCGTCGCGGTGCGTGCGTCGGCGCGGGCCTCGTGGCGGCGCACGAGCGGTATCGTCAGCACGGTGGCGGCAATCGCTACCATCAGGGTAAGAATGATCCAGAGGGTCATCGCAGCTTTCTTCGCAATCTTTTGGCAGGTTCAGCGCAGCGTTTCGTCCTGCGACAGCGCAGCGACTTGGGCAAGCTCGCTTTCCGACAGCGGCGTATCGGCGGGCAGGGCGGTGCGACGGCGGCTCCAGGCGAACAGCGCGGCGCCGCCCCCGATCAGAACAGCAAACGGCCCCAACCACAGCGCCCAGGTCGCGGGCTCGACCGGCGGCTTCAACAGCACGAAATTGCCATAGCGCGTGACGAGATAATCCAGGGTTTCGGCATCGGACTTGCCCATGGTCAACTGCTCGCGCACCACCAGCCGCAAATCACGCGCCAGCGGCGCATCGCTATCGTCGATCGACTGGTTCTGGCAGACGACACAGCGCAGATCCTTGGAAAGGTTGCGCGCCCGCGCTTCGAGCGCCGGATCGGCGAGCATTTCATCGGGAAGGACGGCATGCGCGGGTACAGCCGCCAGCAGCATCAGCGCGGCAAAAACGGCCCTCATGCTTCGGCCCTCAACTTGGCCATCAGCGGCTTGATGGTGCCTTCCCATTGTTCGGGGCTGATCGGGCCGATCTGCTTGAAACGGACGCGCCCGGCCTTGTCGACGATGAAGGTTTCGGGGACGCCGGTGACGCCGAGGTCGATGGCGGTACGGCCGTTTTCGTCTGCCGCGGTGGCGCGATAGGGGTTGCCCCATTTCGCCAGCCAGTCGCGCGAATCCTGCGGTTTGTCTTTCCAGGCGATGCCATAGACCGGGAAGCCTTCGGCCGAGATGCGGGTCAGCACCGGATGTTCCTGCGGGCAGGCGGCGCACCAGCTCGCAAAGATGTTGAGCAGCGCCGGTTCGCCCTTCAGCGCCACACTGGCGAGCCCGGGGCCGCCGCCCGGCGCTTCGGCGATGCCCGGCAGATCGAACGCCGGCAGCGGCCGGTCGATCAATTGCGAGGGCAATACCTTGGGATCCTTGGTCAGGCCGATGCCGAAAAAGCCGACGAGCGCGATGAAGGCGATGACAGGCATGATGAAGACAATGCGGTTCATGGAATCGATGTCTCCCTATTCCGCCGGCGCCAGCGCCGGCCCGGCGATGCGGGTCGGCATACGCAACGGTGCCCCGATGCGGAAGCGCCGGTCGGCAAGGCTGGCAGCCCCGCCCATCGCCATCATCAGCCCGCCGAACCAGATCCAGCCGACGAGCGGGTGGTGGTAGATGCGGACGACCACCCCGGGGCCGCGCGGGCCGTTCTGCTGGTCACCGATGGCGATATAGCTGTTGCCGAGCAGCGAAGTGCCGATGCCGGCTTCGGTCGTCTGGTTGCGGCTGACCGGATAGAGCCGGCGCTCGCTGGAAAGGTCGCGCACTCTGTCGCTGCCGAACAGCGATTTTTCGCGCACGGTGAAATGCGCCTGGAAGGCCTGGTAATTCGGCCCTTGCGCTTCGCCGACGCGATCAAGCGTTACCTGCATGGCGCCGACCGTGGCGGCTTCGCCCTCGCGCATGACGAGGATCTTCGATTCGGCAAAGCCGCTCATCGCCGAAATGCCGGCGACGGTGACACCCAGGCCGGCGTGCGCCAGCGCCATGCCGATGACCGCGGCAGGGGTCGTGCGCACCAGCCGCAGCGAAAAGCCGCCGCCGCCCTGCCAACGCCGCGCCAGCACCAGCGCACCGCCAAGGATGAGCCAGAAGCCCAGCGCCAGCCCCAGCGCCGCCACAGTGTTGCCCAGCCCGAACAACGCCACCAGCCCGGCGGCCAGCGCCAGCGTCGCCAGCAGCGGCCATTTCAGCTTGGTGCCGACCCGGCCAAGGCCATCGCGCTTCCACGCCAGCATCGGCCCGACGGTAACGAGCAGCAGCAACGGTATCGACAGCGGCACGAAGACGAGATTGTAATAGGGCGGACCGACCGAAATCTTGTCGGCCGGTGACACCGCTTCCATGATGACCGGATAGAAGGTGCCAAGGAAGACCACCGCGGTCACCGCCATCAGGAACAGATTATTGAGCGTCAGCCCGGCTTCGCGGCTGACCCCCGAAAACAATGCCCCCGATTTGAGCATCGGCGCGCGCCAGGCAAACAGCGCCAGCGCCGCGCCGGTCGATCCGATGATCATGGCGAGGATGAAGACGCCGCGTTCGGGATCGACGGCAAAGGCGTGCACCGAGGTGAGGATGCCCGAGCGGACGAGGAAGGTGCCGATAAGGCTGAGCGAGAAGGCGAGGATGGCGAGCAGGATCGTCCAGCCGGCGAGCGCCTGGCGCTTTTCGGTGACGATCGCCGAATGCAGTAGCGCGGTGCCGAGCAACCAGGGCATCAGCGACGCATTCTCGACCGGATCCCAGAACCACCAGCCGCCCCAGCCAAGTTCGTAATAGGCCCAGAAACTGCCGAGTGCGATGCCGCAGGTGAGCGGTATCCACGCGGCAAGCACCCAGGGCCGCATCCAGCGTGCCCAGGCGGCATCGGCACGGCCTTCGAGCAGGGCGGCAACCGCGAAGCTGAAGGTTACCGAAAAGCCAACATAGCCGAGGTAAAGCAGTGGCGGATGGAAGACGAGGCCGGGGTCCTGCAAAAGCGGGTTGAGTTCGGCACCATCGAGCGGCGCCGGATCGAGCCGGGCGAAGGGGTTCGACGTGAACAGCGAAAACGCCAGGAAGGCGACGCTGATCATCGCCTGGATCGACAGCACCCGCGCCTGCAGGCTGGGCGGCAGATTGTCCCCGAAGCGGCCGATGCCGGCACCGAACAGCGCGAGGATCAGCACCCAGAGCAGCATCGAGCCTTCGTGGTTGCCCCAGGTCGCCGCGAGCCGATAGGCCAGGGGCTGGGTGAGCGCTGAATGTTCGGCGACAAGTTCGACCGAAAAATCGGCAAGGCCGAAACACAGCATCAGCAGCCCGAAAGCAAGAATGATGAGCACGGCCTGCAATTGCGCCGCCGAACGGCCGAACGCCATCAGCGCCGGGTCGCCGCGCACGGCGCCGACCATGGGCAGCACCGCCTGTGAAAAAGCGGTCAACAGTGCGAGGATAAGGGCGAAATGCCCGATTTCGGCATACATCGTTAACGGCGACCTCTGGCTGGCAAAGCGAAAAAACAGCTTTTGCGCAAAGACACTCTAGCCGACCGCGCGCAGGATGGTAGAGTGGAGTTGGTCGCAGGGAAACCGGCCGTGATTGCTGGGGGGCAAACAAGGGGTGAGCGAGCGCTACCGTATTGCGATCGTCGGTTCGGGACCGGCAGGCCTGAGCGCGGCTGCCCATGCAGCCAAGCTCGGGATCAGCCATGTGCTGCTCGAAAAGACCGGGCATCTGTCCGACACGATCTACAAATACCAGAAGGGCAAGCATGTGATGGCGACGCCGTCACAACTCGTCCTGCGCGCCGGCGGCGGTCTGCAGTTCGAAGCAGGCAAGCGCGAAACCATCCTCGGCATCTGGGATGAAATGACCGCGGCCGGCAAGGTCAACGTAAAGCTCAACGCCGAAATCAAGTCGATCACCGGGACGGGCGATCCGATCCCCGGCAGCATCCAGAAAATCGCCGTGCGCAAGCGGGACGGCACTACCGATATCAATGAGTTGCAGCGTCTTTCTCCGCCCTACAAGCTGGTGACGACGAGTGGCGAGGAGATCATCGCCGATACGGTCATCCTTGCCATCGGCACCCAGGGCAATCCCAATCTGCTGACCTGCCCGGGCGCGGAAAAGCCGCATATCCAGTATCAGCTCGACGATCCGGCCGCGTATAATGACGAACATATCTTCGTTTATGGCGGCGGCGATGCCGGCATCGAGAACGCGCTCGGCCTGGCGGCGGATGCAGCGCAAGGCAACATCGTCACGTTGATGAACCGCGGCGCCGAGTTCAACACCGCCAAGGATGCCAACGTGAAGGCGCTGTTCGCCGCGCGCGATGCCGGTCGAATCAGCATCATGACCGAAACATCGCCGCGCGCCATCGAGAACAAATGGGTGGTGCTCGACACCCGCGATGGCGAAGTCCGCGCCCAGTGCGATCGCCTGATCGCCCGAATCGGTTCGGCACCGCCGCGCGGTTTTGTCGAAGCCTGCGGGGTCGAATTCGCTTCGGCCGACCGGTTGGCCTTCCCGAAATTGTCGGCGGTGTTCGAATCGACCGCGCCGGGGATTTTCGTCGTTGGTGCGCTCGCCGGTTATCCGCTGATCAAGCACTGCATGAACCAGGGGCATGACGTCGTCGAGTTCATCAACGGCAATACCGATCTCAAGCCCGCCGACGAACCTATTCTCGAGGCCAAGTTCCGCGGCCTGCCCGGCGGCAAGTCGGTGGCCGAATGGCTGGAATATCTGCGCAGCAACGTCGGCATCCTCGAGGGGATGAGCGTGCTGCAGATGCGCGAGTTCATGCTCGATTCCGAAGCCCGCGCCTATCGCGCCGGCGAAGTCATCTTCGAACGCAACGCCCCGGGATCGTCGTTGTTCGGCATCGCCGACGGCCAGGTTCGCGTCGAGATCAACCCCAATGACCCGTCGATCACCGTGCCGATCGGCAAGGGCGAGATTTTCGGTGAAGTCGGCCTGATCTCGGGTCGCCGCCGCGGCGCCACCGTACGCGCCGGTACCGATTGTGTGCTCGTCGAAATCTCGCGTAGTGCGGCCTTGAAGCTGATGTCGGCGGTGCCGGCGGCCAGTCGCGAAGTCACCCGCATCACCACACTGCGCAGCCTGTTGCAAATCTTCAAATCGGGGCTCAACGCCGATGATCTGACCGATGTCGTCGCTTCGGCCAAGGTCGAGACGATTCGCGCCGGCCAGGCGATCATCAAGGAAGGTGATGTCGGCGACGATATCTACATCATCCGCTCGGGCTCGATGATCGTGGAAAAGACCATCGGCGGCAAACCGGTGTTCCTGTCCTATGTCCCCGCCGGCTCCTATGTCGGCGAGATGGCGGTCATCGATGGCGACCCGCGCTCGGCAACGGTGCGCGCCGCGGTCAAGTCCGATGTCATCAAGCTCGAGGGCGCAAGCTTTCGCAGCCTGCTCGCCGCCAAGCCCGAACTGATGTCGCGGCTGCGCAACGACATGGCAAGCCGGACGCAGCTCAACACCTTCATCGAATCGAAGAAAGACAGTTTCGGCGGCGTCGTCGAAATGTACTCGGGTATCGCCAATTTCCTCGTCGACAACGGTGTCGGCGAAGCGACCGACGTGCTGCTCATCGACGAAAAACTCTGCGTCGGTTGCGACAATTGCGAAAAGGCCTGTGCTGATTCGCACGATGGCCTGTCGCGGCTCGACCGCGAAGCCGGGCGCACCTATGCGCACCTCCATGTGCCGACCTCGTGCCGGCACTGCGAGCATCCGCATTGCATGGCCGATTGCCCGCCCAACGCCATCCACCGCGGCCCGACCGGCGAAGTCTATATCGACGACACCTGCATCGGCTGCGGCAATTGCCAGCGCAACTGCCCCTATGGCGTCATCCGCATGGACAAGGTGCCGCCCAAGAAGCCGTGGCTACTCAACTGGTTGCTCTTCGGACAGGGTCCGGGCCCGGGTGAGCCCGACAAGAAATGGAGCTACAAGCACGCCAAAAAGGGTGTCGAGGCCCCCAAAAAGGCGATCAAGTGCGACATGTGCACCGGGCAATCGGGTGGTCCGGCCTGCGTGCGGGCCTGCCCGACCGGGGCGGCAATTCGCGTTTCGCCCGAACAGTTCCTGTCGGTCGCGCTGCTTGACCGGGGGGGCGAATAATGGCGAGCCGGGCAGCCGGAAAGGCGAGCGGCAAGGCCGTTGCGAGGGCGCCGCGCGAGACCACGCACGAAGGTTTCCTCACCCACAAGCGCAACCGCTGGCTGAAGATCGCGCTGTTCCTGTCGGCGCTTTCGATTGCCATCTATGTGCTGACCGATCCGCAGCCGCGGGCGAATGGTGGTTCCGCGGCCGGCTATGCGCTCGGTACCCTTGGCGCGCTGCTGATCATCTGGCTCAGCCTGATCGGCCTGCGCAAGCGCATCATCACCACCAAGCCCTATTCGTTGAAGGGCTGGACCTCGGCACATGTCTATCTCGGCCTGTCGCTGATCGTCATCGGCACGCTGCACACGGGCTTCCAGCTCGGCTGGAACGTGCACAGTGCGGCGTATGTGCTGATGATGTTCGTCATCATCTCCGGCATCTACGGCATCATCGCCTATGCCCGCCTGCCCGAACAACTGAGCGCTAACCGGCATGAAGCGACCCAGCCGCAGATGCTCGAAGCGATCCGCGCGCTCGATCGCCAGCTCGATACCGCGGCGCAGCCGCTCGGCAAGGAAGAAGCCGATATTGTCCGGCTCAGCCTTGAAGAGACCAATATTGGCGGCAATCTGTGGCAGCGGCTGACCGGCCGCCAGCCCAATTGCGGCACGGCGCGGGCGCGCGATGCCATCCAGGCACTGGTCAATCTGCAGATGCGCACCGGCAAGCCC
This sequence comes from Alphaproteobacteria bacterium, assembly GCA_031426015.1. Classification (GTDB taxonomy): domain Bacteria; phylum Pseudomonadota; class Alphaproteobacteria; order Sphingomonadales; family Sphingomonadaceae; genus Sandarakinorhabdus. The sequence continues at coordinate 7,834 of JANPKK010000068.1, read as the reverse complement.
GACCAGCGCCTGACCCAGATCCTGTTTCTGCTCGAACGCAAGGATGCGGCGCTCGCCCAGGCGCGTCGTCATATCCGCATGAAGACCCAGCTTGAAATCTGGCTCTACCTGCACGTGCCGGCGACCTTTGCGCTGCTTGCCGCGCTGATCGCCCATATCCTCAGCGTCTTCCTCTACTGGTGATGTCATGAGCTTTGTCGTCCGCCAGATTGCGAAACGTGCCGATGGGGGTGACATAATCCGCACCCGCACGCTCGATATCGCCGAAATCACCGTCGGTCGTGGTACCGATTGCGATATCCAGCTTGCCGACCTGGGCGTCATGCTGCGCCATGCCCGGTTGCTGCAATTGTCGGATGGCACGGTCGCGATCCAATCGACGGGTGGCATTCCGCTTGAAATCGATGGAAAATTCGTCAGCCGTGCCGATCTGTCGGTGGCCGACAATCCCATCATCAACATCGCCAGCCATCGCCTCACCCTGTCGAAGGGCGAGACGCCGGGGGCCATCGCGATCACTGCCGAACGCGTCATCGCGGCCACCGATGCCGCCGATGCTGCCTCCGAAACCGGCATTTTCTCGCTGCGCGAAACCATGCCGTCAAAGCGCGGCCTCGCCTGGGTGCTCGCCGGGCTCGTGCTGATCATCGGCCTGGCGCTGCCCCTGTTCATGATGGGCGGCAGTGATCTGCCCGCCGACATGGTTGCCGCCGCGTCACGCCCGACCGGCGATGGCGCCGCGCGGTTGCAACCCGCGCTCGGCGGTGAGGACATAAAGAAGACCGGCTACAGCGCCGACATGGTGTGGACCTCGGGTCCGTTGTCGACCGCGCATGCCGGCCTTTCGAACAAGTGCGGCGCCTGCCATAGCCAGCCGTTCGTTTCGGTGACCGATAGCGCCTGCGTTGCGTGCCACAAGCCCGATGCCGTGCCGGACCACGCCAGCGCCGATCGCATGGCAACCGGCCGCTTGCCCGCCGGCGGTTTCGAAGCCGGCATCCACAAGGGGCTGAACCTGCCCGAAGGCCGCTGCGCCTCGTGCCACAAGGAACATGAAGGCCCGCGCGGCGCGCTCATGGTCGCCGCCAGCTTCTGCACCGATTGCCATACTGGCTTGTCGGGACGCCTGAAGGACACGAAAATCGCCAATGTACCGAACTGGGATGACCATCCGCAGTTCAAGCCGACATTGGTGTCGATGGCCTCGCTGACCGCGCCCAAGTTCGAACGTGTATCGTTGGGGGACAAGCCGGTCGAACGCTCGGGCCTGGTCTACCCGCACGACATTCACCAGTCGGCGACCAACAGTGTCGGCAACATGGTGCAGAAACAAGGACTTGCCGCCGGTCCGAACGGCGCGCTGGCATGCAATTACTGCCATACGCCCGATAGCGACGGCGTGCGCTTCAAGCCGATCGAGATGGAAAAGAACTGTGGCGCCTGCCACGATCTCGCCTTTGCCAAGGATGGCGGGGTCGTCCGCACCCTGCCGCATGGCAAGCCCGAACAGGTGGCCGGCATCATCCGCGATTTCTATCTCGGCCAGGCGCTCAACCCGCGTGCCGGGGTGCAGCGGCTTGCCTTCGAACGCCGGGCGCCGGGCAAGATGGCCGAGCTCGAAGCCGCCGACCTGCGCATCACCAGCGTCGGCGAAGCGCGTGCCCGCGGCGACGCCGCCATTGCGCAGATCTTCGGCGCCAATGGCAAGGCCGGCGGGCTGTGTTCCGACTGCCATATCGTCAACAATACCGGCGCTCCCAACGCCGCCGAACGCTTCACCATCGCGCCCGTTACGCTGGCCAGCCACTACCTGCCCAAGGGCCGCTTTCCGCATGACCAGCACAAGACCTATGACCGCAAGACCGGCGATGCCGCCTGCGTCACCTGTCACAAGGGTGTGATGACCTCGAAGGTGTCGACCGAAGTGCTGTTGCCGAGCATCACCCAGTGCCGCGATTGCCATGGTTCATCGAACGTCGCCACCAATGTCGCGGCAACCTGCAACACCTGCCATGGCTTCCATTATGGCGAAGGCGGTCAGGGCGGTGATATCGGCACCTCGCCGCACCGCAAGCCCGCCAAGCCGGCGACCGTGGCTGCGCGCGGGCTGCCGGTGAGGCTGGGTGCGGCGGAACCGGTAGGCAAGGCGCGCCGGGCCGGGGTTTAGCCGCGCGCTGGACTGCCCAACGTAGCATGTGATCTTGCAGCGGTAGGGCTGATTGCATGACCGACTCAGATTTCTGCGCCGCGGTGTTGACGAACCCGTTCAACGAGATTTTGCTCGACCGTCTCGCGACGTTTGACCTCCCGCAGTGCCATCTGACAGCAGGGTGCCTGTTCCAGACCGTCTGGAACCGGATGTCCGATCAAGCGCCCGAATGGGGCATCAAGGACCATGATGTCTTCTACTTCGATGATCGAGATCTTGGATGGGCTGCCGAAGACCGGATCATCCAGCGCGTCGCGGCCGCAACAGCCGATCTTCCGGTTGTAGTCGAGGTCAGGAACCAGGCCCGCGTCCATTTATGGTACGAGGATCGCTTCGGCGGCGATTATCCGGTGCTCGGATCGGCGCGGGCCGGCATCGATCTTTATCTGGTCGCCTGCACCTGTGTCGGTATCGAAACAAAAACGCGCGTGCTGTACGCGCCGAACGGTCTTGATGATCTCGCCGACGGGGTATTGAAGATCAACGACCGCTACCCGCAGCCGGCCAAGTTTCACGCGAAAGCTGAAAGCTATCAGCAGCGCTGGCCATGGCTGCAGATCATCGATTGAGGGCTATCGTCAATGTCGCTGCCGGAAGGCCAGCCGTGGCCGCTGCGCAGGCGGTCGAAACTACCGCGCCGCCTTCACCCGTACCGCATCGGCATCGCTCAACACCTGCCACGCCGCCTGGACGGCGCGGAAGCGTTCGGCGGCTTCGGCGCCGGTGCCGGCGACATCGGGGTGGCTCGTCTTGGCAGCGGTGCGCCAGGCGGCCTTGATGGCGTCCATGTCGGCATCCGATTCGAGCCCGAGCACGGCGAGCGCATCGAGTTCGGCGCGGCTGCGGCTGCCATCGCCGGTGCCGCCCCATTCCCAATGCGCGGCGCGCTTGTAGGTGCGCTGGGCTTCCTCGCTGGCTTCGCGGGCGGTGGCTTCCTCCGGCGTCAGGCCGGCGAAATAATCCCAGCCGGCGTTATATTCGGCGGCATGCTGCTGGCAGAAATACCAGCGTTCGGGGCGGTTGGCGACCTTGGGGGCAGGGCAGTTGCCGGCGTTGGTACAGCCGTGGCGATCGCACAGCCGCACTTCGACCGCGGCGCCGCCGCTGCCGTAGGGCCGCCAGCGCGGAAACCCCCAATCGTCCTTGCGGCCTGAACGCACCATGCTGTCTCTCGTTCGGCCGGCCACGCCATGTGCCCGGAACCTTGCATTTAACCATGGAATCGCGCCGCGGCCATAGCTTTACGCGTGGTTGCGGTGGACTGTCGCGCCGCGATGGAGAACAGTAGCGACTGATGCTGGGCCTTGTCTTCTCGCGCCGTTTCGGGCCGTTGTTCGTCACCCAGTTCCTGGGCGCCTTCAACGACAATCTGTTCAAGACGGCGTTCATCTTCCTCGTCGCCTTTCATCTGAAGGCCGATGATCCCGCTGGCGCCGCGACGCTGGCAACGGTGGCGACCGGCGTCTTCATCCTGCCCTTCATGCTGTTTTCCGGGCTGGCCGGCGAAATCGCCGATGCCCGCGACAAGGCGTGGATCGCGCAAGGGGTAAAGCTTGCCGAAATCGTCTTCATGGCGCTGGGAGCCGTGGCGATGGTCCTGCAATCGGTGCCGCTGGCGCTGGTGGTGATCTTCCTGATGGGCGTACATTCCACCGTCTTCGGGCCGGTGAAATACGCCATCCTGCCGCAACATTTGCGCGAAACGGAATTGCTGCTCGGCACCGGGCTCGTCGAGGGCGCCACCTTCGTGGCGATCCTGCTTGGCCAGGTGTCGGGCGGGCTGCTGCCGGCGACCTGGGCGGGGCCGGTGGCGGTGGCGGTGGCAGCGCTCGGCTGGCTTGCGTCGCGTTTCATTCCGCCGGCGCCGCCGCTCAGCACGCTGCCGATCGACTGGAACCCGCTTTCCTCGACCCGGCGCGCGCTCGGCGAAGCTTTTGCCAACAGCGAATTGCGCATCGCGACGATCTGCATCAGCTGGTTTTGGGCGCTCGGCGCCATCTACACGACACAGTTCGTACCGCTCGCCAAAAATGACCTGGGGGGCACCGAAGGCGTGGCGACCTTGTTCCTCGCCGCCTTTTCGATCGGCATCGCGCTTGGTTCTGCCGGCGTCAGCCGCCTGACCGGCGGGCATATCTCCACCCGGCTGGCGCCTTTTGCCGGGCTGGCGATGGCTGTGGCGGGGGTGGACCTGTATTTCTCGGTTGCGGCCTTTGCCGGCACGGCGGGCGATGTGGCCGGTTTCCTCGCCGATCCGCGCGGCTGGCGCGTGCTCGCCGACCTCGCGCTGCTGTCGATTGCCGGCGGTATTTTCTCGGTGCCGCTTTATGGCGTCCTGCAGACCGCTACCAACGGCGCCGGCCGGGCGCGCGCGATCGCTGCCAACAATATCGTCAATTCGGCGTTTCAGGTCGGCGGGGTGCTCGCCATCGGTGCTGCGATCAACCGCGGCGCCGGTGTGCCGGTCGTGCTGCTCGGTGCCGGGCTGACGGTGCTGCTGTTGCTGCCGCTGTTGCGCCGGTTGCCGCGATAAGACCGGGCGCGATTAGACCCCCGGCACCACGTGCCGCGATAAGAATCGACAAACATCGCCTCGGCAAGCTAGACGCGCGGCACGAAGAAGCGGCCACGGTCGCCTGCGAAAACTGGAGTTCCATGTCTAAAGTCGCGCTGATTACCGGGGTTACCGGTCAGGACGGGGCCTATCTGTCCGAATTGTTGCTCGAAAAGGGCTATGTCGTGCACGGCGTCAAGCGGCGGTCATCGTCGTTCAACACCGGCCGCATCGACCATCTGTACAAGGACCCGCACGAGGGCCACACCAATTTCTTCCTGCATCACGGCGACCTGACCGACGCCACCAACCTGATCCGGCTGGTGCAGGAAACCCAGCCCGACGAGATCTACAATCTCGCGGCGCAAAGCCATGTCCAGGTCAGTTTCGAAACCCCCGAATATACCGCCAACGCCGATGGACTGGGCACGCTGCGCCTGCTTGAAGCGATCCGCATCCTGAAGCTGGAACAGAAGACGCGTTTCTACCAGGCCTCGACGTCGGAACTTTACGGCCTGGTGCAGGAAGTACCGCAGCGCGAGACGACGCCCTTCTACCCGCGCTCGCCTTATGCCGCCGCCAAGCTTTATGCCTATTGGATCACGGTCAATTACCGCGAAGCCTATGGCATCCATGCGTCGAACGGCATCCTCTTCAACCATGAAAGCCCGTTGCGCGGCGAGACCTTCGTCACCCGCAAGATCACCCGCGCGGTTGCCGCCATCGAACTCGGCCGCCAGAAACAGCTTTATCTCGGCAATCTCGATGCCAAGCGCGACTGGGGCCATGCCAAGGACTATGTCGAAGGCATGTGGCGGATCGTCCAGCACGAAACCGCTGAAGACTGGGTGCTCGCCACCGGCACGACGACGACCGTGCGGACGTTCGTCGAACTCGCCTTTGCCGAAATCGGCCGCAGCATCGCGTGGTCGGGCAGCGGCGTCGATGAGGTCGGCTGCTGCGCCGCGTCGGGTGATGTGCTCGTCGCCATCGATCCGCGCTATTTCCGTCCGACCGAAGTCGACCTGCTGCTCGGTGATCCGGCCAAGGCCAAGGCCAAGCTGGGCTGGGAACATACCTCGACGATGGAAGACCTGGTCCGTGAAATGGTCGCCGCCGATCGCGCCGAAGCCGCCAGCGCGCGCTGATGTTCGACCTGTCGGGCAAGTCGATCTGGGTCGCCGGCCATCGCGGCATGGTCGGCGCGGCGCTCGTCCGCCGGTTGCAGCGCGATGGCCATAACGTCATCACCGCGGGCCGCGACACGCTCGACCTGATGCGCCAGGCGCAGGTCGAGGATTGGGTGGCCGCCAACCGCCCCGATGTGGTGATCGTCGCGGCGGCGCGGGTCGGCGGCATTGCCGCCAACGCGGCACGGCCGGTGGATTTCCTCCACGACAATCTGATGATCGAGGCCAATATCATGCGCGCCGCCGCCGATACCGGCGTAGCCAAGCTGCTGTTCCTCGGTTCGTCGTGCATCTATCCGCGCATGGCGCCGCAGCCTATGGCCGAGGACGCGCTGCTGACCGGGCCATTGGAAGAAACCAACCAATGGTATGCCATCGCCAAGATCGCCGGCATCAAGCTGGCGCAGGCCTATCGCCAGCAAATGGACCTCGATTTCATCAGCGCGATGCCGACCAATCTCTATGGCCCTGGCGACAATTACGATCTCGAATCGAGCCATGTCATCCCGGCGCTGCTGCGCAAGGCGATCGAGGCGCGCGATGCGGGTGCCGAAACGATGACGGTATGGGGTAGCGGCACCCCCTTGCGCGAATTCATGCACGTCGATGATCTCGCCGATGCGCTGGTCTTCCTGTTGCAGAACTATTCGGGCCATGATCACATCAACGTCGGCACCGGCCAGGAAGTGACGATTGCACAAGTCGCACAGACGATCGCCGACACGGTGGGCTTTACCGGCACGCTGGTGTTCGACACGTCGCGCCCCGATGGCACGCCGCGCAAGCTGATGGATTCGCAGCGGCTGCTCGCCATGGGTTGGGCGCCGCGGATCAGTCTGTCCGACGGCCTCGCCGATGCCCATCGCCATTTCATCGAAAGCGACCGGCAGCGCTTCACCGCATGAAGATCAGCGTTATCACCGTGGCGTGGAACGCGGCGGCGACGATCGCCGATACCTGCGCCTCGGTGGCGGCGCAGACGGGGGTCGAGGTCGAACATATCATCATCGACGGCGGCTCGACCGATGGCACCCAGGCGATCGTGACGGCGCTGGCGCGGCCCGGGCATATCCTCGTCTCCGAACCCGACAAGGGGCTGTACGACGCGATGAACAAGGGCGTCGCGCGGGCAAGCGGTGACCTGATCGGCTTTCTCAACGCCGATGATTTCTTCTGCCGCACCGATGCACTGGCGCTGGTGGCCGCCGCCGCGCAGGCCGATCCGGCGGCCGATGCCATCTCGGGCGCGGTCGCCATTGTTGCTGCCGATGATGCGACGCGGCTGACCCGCGCCTATCCGCCGACGCCCTTTGCGCCCTGGATGCTGCGGTTGGCGCACATGCCGCCACACCCGGGCTTCTACACCCGCCGCGCCGCGATGGCGCAGATCGGCGCTTTCGATCCCGCCATCCGCATCGGCGCCGATTTCGACTGGATGGTGCGGTTTTTCGTGGCCCAGCGCCGCCGCGCCCAGCCGATCCCCGAAACGCTGGTGACGCTGCGCGAGGGCGGGCTGTCGAACCAGGGCCTCGCCAGCCGCAAGGCGATCAGCCGCGAAGCGCTGGCGACGCTGGCGCGCCACCGGCTGCTCAGCCTGGCGCCGCTGGTCTGGGCGAAATATCCGGTCAAGGCGCTGCAGTTCGTGTTGCGCCCGGTCGGCTGGCCGGCGCCGGCGGCGGTGCGTTGGCCGCGGCTGGTTTGAAGAGCCTCCGGCGGCGGTTATAAAGGGCCTCCGGCGGCGGTTATAAAGGGCCTCCGGCGGCGGCTATGAAGAGCCTCCGGCGGCTGGGGCCTCGGCCCCAGACCCCTTGTGCTCGTTTGGCGCATGGCACTGGATGTGGTTTTTTAGGTGCTTGTGGAATGGGGTTTGGGGCCTGCGGC
>JANPKK010000067.1:0-19329 GCA_031426015.1 Alphaproteobacteria bacterium | reverse complement strand
ATTCACGGCTCGGCGCCCGATATCGCCGGGCGGGGCGTCGCCAACCCTTGCGCCAGTATCCTCAGCCTGGCCATGGCGCTGCGCTACAGCCTTGATGCGCCGGCGCTGGCGGACAAGGTCGAGGCAGCGGTCGAGGCGGCGCTCGACAAGGGTGCGCGCACGGCTGACCTTGGCGGCACCATGACAACGACCGCCATGGGCGACGCCATATTGGCCGGGCTGTGACGGGGCTGCGCACTTGATGCGGCGCTTTTTGTCGCCTTTTGTCACCGGGCTGGTGTTCCTGGCGCCGGTGCTGCTGACCGTTGTCATCCTCAATTGGTTGTCGGGCTATCTGATCGCGGCGCTGGGGCCGGCGACGCCGATCGGGGCGGCGCTGGCCAAGGGTGGCATGTTCTTCACGCCGAGCCCGCTGCTCGCCTTCTGGCTCGGTTGGCTGCTGGCGGCGCTGGTCATCTGGGCGATCGGGCTGGCCGTACAGACCCAGGCGCGCGAACGGCTCGAAGGTGGGCTCGACGGCCTGATCAGCCGGATCCCCGTCATCGGCCCGCTGTATCGCCCGCTGGCGCAGTTCGTGCGCATGATGGGCAATGCGCCCGGCAACGAGATGAGCGGCATGGCGGTGGTGTCGGTCAGCTTCGGCGATAGTGTCGAGGCGCTGGCGCTGCTGACCAGCCCGCGCCTGCATGATTTCGGCCAGGGGCCGCGGCTGCTGGTGCTGATCCCCACCGCGCCGGTGCCGGTGGGCGGCGCCATGCTGTTCATCGAACCCGACCGGGTAAAGCGCGTGCCGACCATGGGGGTCGATGATCTCGCCAAACTGTACGTCACGATGGGCAGCCTTGGTCCGCAGGGGGCGAAATGAGCCTGACGCTCCGCATCTTCGTCGCGCTGCTCGCCGGGCTTGCCGTCGGCGCGCTGCTGCCCGCCGATATCGGCAAGCAGGTGCTGCCGATCAGCGATGCCATCGGCAATCTGTGGCTGCAAGCGCTGCAGATGACGATCATCCCGCTGATCGCCGGGCTGTTGTTCACCGGCATCGCCCAGGCGGCGGGGCAGGCCGGCGGCGGCAAGGTGGCCGGCCGGGCGCTGTTGGCGTTCCTTGCGCTGCTGGTGTTTTCGGCCGTCTGGTCGATGATCTTCGTGCCGCTGCTGCTCGAATGGTGGCCGGCGCCCGCGGCGGCCGCGGCGAGCATCATCACCAGCAGCGCCGAATTCGCCGCCGGTGCCGATGTCGCGGCCAGCCAGGAAGCGATCAAGCTGGATCTCGGCAAATGGCTGCTCGGGCTGGTGCCGGCCAATGTCTTCGATGCGCTGGCCAAGGGCGACATGCTGCCGGTGGTGACGTTCGTCGCGGTGTTCGCGCTCGCCGCAACCCGACTCGATGATGATCGGCGCCGGCTGCTGGTCGGGCTGTTCGATGCCATCAAGGATGCCATGCTGGTGCTCGTCGGCTGGATTTTCGTGGTGGCGCCGCTGGGTGTGTTCGCCCTCGCCATGGGGGTGGGCATCAAGGCCGGGCTGGGCGCCTTTGGCCTGCTCGGCCATTATATCGTCGTGCTGGTGGCGGTGCAGGTCGGGCTGATCATCCTTGTCTATCCGCTGGCGGTGGTGTTCGGCCGGGTCGGCCCGCTGGCCTTTGCCCGTGCCGCGCTGCCGGCGCAGGCGGTGGCGGTTTCGACGCAAAGCAGCATTGCCAGCCTGCCCGCCATCTTCGACGGCGCTGCCCGGCTGGGCCTGCCCGAAGCTACCAGCCGAGTCGTGCTGCCGCTGGCGGTGAGCATCTTCCGCATCACCAGCCCCTGCGCCAACATCGCGGTCGTGCTTTATGTCGGGCATTTGTACGGCATGGAGCACAGCGCGTTGGCGTTCCTGGGCGCGCTTCTGGCGGCGCTGGTGGCGGCCGTGTCGACTGGCGGCCTGCCCGGGTCGATTACCTTCCTTGCCGCGTGTGTGCCGATCGCCAATGCCATGGGTGTGCCGATCGGTGTGCTGCCGGTGCTGCTCGCCGTCGAACTGGTGCCCGATGTGTTCCGCACGCTGGGCAATGTCACCGCCGACCTCGCCGTGACGGCGATCGTCGGCAAGCGCGAAAGACTGGACTCCTCGGGCCCAGCCGCTAACTAGCGCCCGACAGGAGAATATCATGGGTTACAAAGTCGTCGTCGTCGGCGCGACCGGCAATGTCGGGCGCGAAATGCTCAACATCCTTGCGGAGCGCGAATTCCCGCTGGCCGACATCGCCGCGGTCGCCAGCCCGCGTTCGACCGGTGACATCATCGATTTCGGCGATACCGGCCGCGAATTGAAGGTCCATAATATCGAACATTTCGATTTTTCGGGCTGGGATATCGCGCTGTTCGCCGCCGGCTCCGGCCCGGCGAAAATCTACGCCCCCAAGGCGGCGGCGGCCGGCTGCGTCGTCATCGACAACTCCAGCCTGTTCCGCATGGAACCCGATGTGCCGCTGATCGTGCCCGAGGTGAACCCCGAGGCGATCGACCGCTATAAAAAGCGCAACATCATTGCCAACCCCAATTGCTCGACGGCGCAGATGGTCGTGGCGCTGAAGCCGCTCCACGATGCCGCCGGCATCCGCCGCGTCGTCGTGTCAACCTACCAATCGGTCAGCGGCGCCGGCAAGGAAGGCATGGACGAACTGTTCGAGGAGAGCCGCGCCATATTCGTCGGCGACGCGCTGGCGCCGCGCAAGTTCACCAAGCAGATCGCCTTCAACGTCATCCCGCACATCGACAGCTTCGTCGGGCCGGATTCGGGCTATGACGGCTATACCAAGGAAGAGCTGAAGATGGCGCAGGAGACCAACAAGATCCTGTCCCCCGACATCCTCGTCACCGCCACCTGTGTGCGAGTGCCGGTGTTCGTCGGCCATTCGGAAGCGATCAACATCGAATTCGAACGGCCGATCTCGGTCAAGGAAGCCCAGTCCATCCTGCGCGAGGCCCCCGGCATCATGCTCTTCGACAAGCGCGAGGACGGCGGCTACATCACCCCCATCGAATGCGTCGGCGAATATGCCACCTATGTCAGCCGCGTCCGCAAGGATCCGACCGTCGACAACGGTCTGGTGCTGTGGTGCGTGTCGGACAATCTCCGCAAGGGTGCCGCGCTCAACGCGGTGCAGATCGCCGAACTGCTCGGGCGGCGCCACCTGAAGAAGGCATGAGCTTCGCGCTGCGCTTTCTGCCGCACGATCGGGCGATCGCCGATGTGCTGGCGGACATCGTGCCGCCGCTCGAGCCCGAGTCGGTGGCAATGCTTGCCGAAGGGCTCGAGGCGATGCGCGCCGAAATGCGCCCCTACCCCTGGGGCAATTTCCTCGCCTGGCGCGATGGCGTTGCCGTGGGCTGCTGCGGTTTCAAGAACATCCCGGCGCCGGGCGAGCCACCCGAAATCGGGTATATGACTTTCCCGCGCGCCGAGGGCAGCGGCGTCGCCACGGCGATGGCCGGGGCGCTGGTGGCGATCGCGGCCGCGGCAGGGCAAGCGATCGTGATCGCCGACACCTTGCCGGTGCTCAACGCCTCGGGCCGGGCCCTGCTGCGCAACGGCTTCGTTCGCGCCGGCGAAGCGATCGACCCCGATGAAGGGCCGGTATGGCGCTGGGAATGGCGGGCGGCCTAAGCACCGACGCGCATCGGCGGCCGTTATCCGCAAAAATTTCATCGCCGTTCAGCGCGTGTTCAAACTATCCATAGTGGTTATGAAGTAATCGCATTTGAAATATTGCGTTGTCTTGCCACGACAAATGCTTCTGCCGCCGAGTTTCAACGATCGAACGAATTTTCATAGCGACAGGCATTGTAAAGCGAAAGATGATGACCTAACTCCCGCCTCCGGTTGCCAGGCAACCGGGTTATCAGTGGAGTTATTCATGTTGAAATTCGTATTTGCCAGCGCCCTTGCCCTCGCCGCTGTACCGACACTTGCCGCCGAACCTTTCAATGGCCCGTATGTCGGTGTCCAGGGCGGCTGGCAGCAGGATCGCCAGACGCTGCGCCTGACCGACAATGGCGTCACCGCGCGCGCCACCAACCGCAACAGCGGCTTCGCCTATGGCGGCCAGATCGGTTACGACCTGCGCCTGTCGCCCGGCACCGTGCTCGGCGGTGAAGTCGCCGTGACCGGCCGCACCGGCACCGGCACGTTGAGCGACGGTACCGGCTCGGTCGATATCTCGCAGGGCCGCACCATCGCCGCGACGGCTCGCCTCGGCTATCTCCTCGATCCGCAGGGCCTCCTCTATGTCCGCGGCGGTTATGCCAACACGCGTTTCACCGTCGATGATGGTTTCGGCGCCACCTCGGGCAACCGCGACGGCTTCACCGCCGGCGTCGGCTATGAACGCATGCTGGGCAGCAACGTCTCGGCGCGCCTCGAATATGCCTATTCGGGCTTCGGCAGCGAAGACCTGCCCGATGTCGCGACCGGCATCGGCGTCGATACCGCCGATGTGAAGTTCAACCGTCACGCCGTCACGGCGGGGCTCAACTACCGCTTCTGAAGCGGTTTGCTCAACCGGTAATGGTAATGGTGTCGCCGGCGGCCAGCAGGCCGAGCCAGCGCACCAGCACCGGCCGATCGATGGCGACACAGCCTTCGGTCGGCCGCCGGTCCGCCCCCGAATCCGCGCGCGTGCAATGCCAGAAAATGGCACTGCCCAGCGGCGCTAGCGGCGGGGTGTCGTTGTGGCCGAGAACGACGATCAGGTCATAGACATTGTCGTCGCGCCACAGACTTTCGGCGCTGTGCGGGTGCGGCAGTCGCACCGGGCGATTATACGCCGGGTCATCGATTCCATCCGACCACCCATCGTCGGGGCGCAGCCAGCGCCACGGCAACCGCGTCGCCGGTGCTGCCACCCGGTCGGGGCGCAACAGCGCGGCGCGGATCGGCCACACCCCCAGCGGCGTCGCGCCATCGCCTTCGCGCTTGTCGCTCGCGGCAATCGCGCCACCTTTGCCGAACACGGCGGGAATGGTTTCGCCGAACGCCGATACGGTGCCGGCGGAAATCGACGCCAGGATCACAGCAGATGCCCCTGCCGATCGCGCTTGGTATCGAGATAGGCGTGGTTGTGCGGATTGGGCGCCATGCTGTGCTCGACCCGCGTCACGGCGAGGCCATGCGCCGCCAGCCCGGAAACCTTGCCGGGGTTGTTGGTCAGCAGCGTCACTGCGCCGACGCCGAGCGCCTTGAGCATCGCCGCCGCCAGGCTGAAATCGCGCTCGTCGGGCTCGAAGCCCAGCCGCGTATTGGCATCGACGGTATCGAAGCCCTGATCCTGCAGCGCATAGGCACGCAGCTTGTTGAGCAGGCCGATGCCGCGGCCTTCCTGTTGCAGATAGAGCAGGATGCCGCCGCCCGGGTTGGCGTTGATCGCCGCCAGTGCCGCGTGCAGCTGCGGGCCGCAGTCGCATTTCAGGCTGCCGAGCACATCGCCGGTCAGGCACGCCGAATGCAGGCGGACCATCACTGGCCCGGCGCGTGACGGGTCGGCAATCACCAGCGCCAGATGTTCAGGGCCGCCGTCGGCGGGGCGGAACGCGACAACTTCGGTGTTCTCCGCGAGCGCCAGTGGCAAGCGGGCGCGCGACGAAATGCGGACATCGGCGGCGGCGGCCGGCAGCGCCAGCGCGGTCGCGGCATCGGTGACCAGCACCGGCGCGGCATTGCCGATCGGCACGGCATAGACGGCCGGCAGCAGCGCCGCATGCTTGGCGAGCGCGATCGCGGCGCGCGCCGAATCGGCATCACCGCCGAGCGCGCGGCTGGTGAACGGGCCCTTCAGCGGGGTCGCCAGATCGAGCACCGGGTCGGCCACCGCGCGACTGGCGGCGAGATCGAGCCAGGCCGGGCGTTCGATCCACACCGGTTCAGGGTCGGCAGCGGCGGCGGCGAGCTGGTTGGCGAGATTGAGCACCGCGGCGCGGCGGGCGGTGATGATGATACCGGCGCGCACCTGCGCCTCAAGCGCTGCCAGCGTTGCCGCATCGGCGAGTTCGGCCGACAGAATCGCCAGCCCGCCGACGCCGATAATCTGCCCGCGCCGCAATGCATCCGATGCGGCGATGGCGGAATAGGCTGCGCTGGGGCTCACAACTCGAGCGTCACGATCTGCGGGACATGGTCCGACGGCTTGCCCCAGTTGCGGGCATCCTCGACGACTTCGAAGCGCGTCGCGGCGCGGGCGACTTCGGGCGACGCCCAGATATGGTCGAGCCGGCGGCCGCGGTCGGATGCCTTCCAGTCGGCGGCGCGGTACGACCACCAGGTGAACAGCCGTTCGGGCGGCGGGATGAAGTGGCGGCCGAGATCGACCCAGTCGTGGCTCTGCTGCAAGGCAGCGAGCGCTGCGACTTCAATGGGCGTGTGGCTGACGACATCGAGCAGCGCCTTGTGGCTCCAGACGTCACTTTCCAGCGGCGCAATGTTGAAATCGCCGACGATGACGGTCGATTCGCGCAAGGATGCCGACCAGTGGGTCATGCGATCGACAAAGGCGAGTTTCTGCGCGAATTTCGGATTGAGCAGCGGGTCGGGCGTGTCACCACCGGCGGGCACATAGACATTCTCGATGAGCACGCCGGAGGGAAGCCGCGCGCCGATATGGCGGGCCTCGCCATTGTCCTGCCAGTCATGGCGGCGATCCTCGACCAGCGGCACCCGCGACAAGGTGGCGACGCCATGGTGCATCTTCTGGCCGTTGAGCAAGCGGTGGCGATAACCCAGCGATTCGAACATTTCGTGCGGGAAATCGCCGTCGACGACCTTGGTTTCCTGCAGGCACAGCACATCGGGGGCATGATCGCGCAGGAAGCGCTCGACGATATCGAGCCGGAACCGGACCGAATTGATATTCCAGGTGGCGATGCGCAGCGTCATGATGCCGATGTAGGCGAAGGTGGGGCCGACGTCACGCGCCCCATAAACAAAATTGGCCCCTGCTCCGGGGGCATGGAGCAGGGGCCTTTTTGCGCTCGTCACGCAACGGGGTCAGCCTTGGCGCCGCCGGATAACAGGGGGCAAACTCCGGCAGCGGCTGTCACCCGCCCACACGTTATGCCGCCGCCCACATTGACGGGGGCTGAACGATGTTCAGGAAAATACGGCGGCGCTCGAAAAAAGTTCAACCGCGCGGTAAATTCACCCATGGCCTTCCGGCCCGGCGCGCGGCGCGTCATAAGAAAGCATGGATACGCCCCGCTATCTCCCCGCCTTTGCCGCCGCCAATGCGATTCTGGCGCTTACCTTCGGGACCTTTGCCGCGCACGGCATCAAGGACCCGCAGGCGCGTGACTGGATCATGACCGGGGTGATGTTTCAGCTGCCGCATGTCGCCGCGGTGTTCGGGCTGCTCGCCTGGCGCAACACCCGCTATGTCCGCGCCGGCGCCTGGGCCGTGAGTGTCGGCAGCCTGATCTTTGCCAGCGATCTCGATGCACTGGCGCTGGGGGCGCCGCGCTGGATCGCGGCGCTGGCGCCGATCGGCGGCTCGCTGATGATGTTCGGCTGGTTCTGGATTTTCGTTGTCGCGCTGGCGGGCGACAAGCTGAGGGATTAAATTCGCAGCTCCCTCCCCCCCTGCGGGGAGGGCGACTCGGCGCAGCCGAGCGGGGTGGGGGTTGTGCCTTTTGTCACCGCACGCGCGACCCCCACCCCGGGCCGGCTTCGCCGTCTCTCGCCCTCCCCACAAGGGGGAGGGAGTTTGCTTAATCCCGGAAACTCGGGTCGATCCGGTCGAGCTTGCGCAGCAGCGCCGGCCAGGCCAGCATGTTGGCGACGATACCGAGCCCGGCCTTGCCCTGCCCCGCCGCTTTTTCGGGCGTGCCCTGCGGCGGGTTGTAGAGCCCGCCCGGCCCGGCCGACAGCGCCATCACCTGGGCTTCGCAGGCGCGTTCGAGGAAATAAAGGCCGATGAAGCATTCGCCGACGGTCTTGCCGACGGCGAGCGTGCCATGGTTGCGCAGGATCATCGCGGTCTTGGTCGGGCCGAGGTCGGCGACGAGCCGCTCGCGTTCTTCCAGGTCGGTCGCGACGCCTTCATACTCGTGATAGGTCACCTCATCGCGGATCAGCATGGCGGTCTGGGTGATCGGCATCAGCCCTTCGGCTTGCGCGCTGACCGCCTGCCCGGCCTTGGTGTGGACATGCATGACAGCATGGGCATCGTCGCGCGCCATGTGGATCGCCGAATGGATGGTGAAGCCCGCGGGGTTGGTCAGGTACGGGGTTTCCATCACCGGATGCCCCTCGACATCGATCTTGACCAGCGACGAGGCAGTGATTTCCTCGAACATCAGATTGTAGGGGTTGATGAGGAAATGATGTTCCGGCCCGGGAATCCGTGCCGACAAATGCGTGAAGATGATGTCGTCCCAGCCATAGAGCGCGACGAGGCGATAGGCCGCCGCCAGATCGACGCGGATCGCCCATTCCTCCGCCGACACGTGCGATTTGACATCGCCATTGCCTGCGGATGCGACCTTCAACTGCGTTGCCATCGTGCGACTCCCTTGGTTGCGGCTACTTTGCCTGCTTTTGCTTCGCGCGGGAATAGGCGCCGGTGCGGCAGGCATCGGAGCAGTGGCGGATATTGTCCCAGTCGCGTTCCCATTTCTTGCGCCAGGCGAACGGCCGCCCGCAGGTAATGCAGTCCTTGGTCGGCAAATCACCCTTGCGGCGCATCTTCGGCACGGTCTAGCGTCCTCGCATTGTCATAATCGCTGCCTAGACAGCGTCATCTTTCTATTGGGGGAATCACCATGCGTCCTGCTGTCGATCGTCGCGCCTTCCTGTCGGCGAGTGCTGCCGGCCTGTTGCTGCCGGCGCGCCCGGCGCTCGCGGGCCTCTGGGCCGACAAGGGCTTTACCCATGGCGTCGCCTCGGGTGATCCGGGGCCGACCTCGATCAAGCTGTGGACGCGCTATGCCAGCGGCGATGGCCGCGACGCGGTGCTCAAGGTCGAGGTTGCCAGCGACGCCGGCATGACCAACATCCTCAAGCGCGCCGAAGCCACCGCCGGCCCCGCCACCTGGGGATCCGCGCAGGTGCGCATCGACGATCTGCCGCCGGGCGGCTGGGTGTTCTACCGCTTCACCGCCCCCGATGGCCGCCAGTCCGACATCGGCCGCACCCGCACCTTGCCGGTCGGGCCGCTGGCGCGTTTCAACGTCGCGGTGTTTTCCTGCGCCAACAAACCGTTCGGCTGGTTCAACGCCTATGCCCATGCCGCGGCGCGCAACGATATCGATCTGGTCGTCCACCTTGGCGATTATCTTTATGAATATGCCCGCGGCATCTACCCGTCGGCCGGCGAAACCATGCCGGGCCGCGAGATCGAGCCGGCGAACGAAATGGTCCGCCTCGACGATTATCGCCAGCGTTATGCCAGCTATCGCGTCGACCCGGCGCTGCAGGAACTCCACCGCCTGTTCCCGATGGTCAGCATCTGGGACGACCATGAATTCGCCAACGACACCTGGAAGAACGGCGCCGAAAACCACCAGCCCGACGAAGGCGACTGGCAGGCGCGCAAGGCGACCGCACGCCAGGTCCATGGCGAATGGCTGCCCGGCCCCGATCGCATCTGGCAGCGCTATGACATCGGAAACCTCGTCAGCCTGATCACCCTCGATACCCGCGCCGAAGGCCGCGACCAGCAGCTCAACCTCGGCCAGGCTGCGAAGGAAGGCGGCGCCGCGCTGCTCGATTTCCGCGACAAGCAGTGGAATGCCAAGGATCGCACGCTGTTGGGGATGGAACAGGAAAGCTGGTTCGCCGACACGATGAAGGCCTCGGTCAAGGCCGGGCAGAAGTGGCAGCTCGTCGCCCAGCAGGTCATCATGGGCAATGTCTATACGCCCAGGAACGCCATGGAATGGCTCGGCCCCGATGCCGGCAAACGCGCGCAGGGCTATATCCAGGGCGGGCTCGCCGCCGCCGCGGTCGGCATCCCGGGCAGCATGGACATGTGGAGCGGGTACCCGCAGGCGAGGCAGCGCCTGCTCAAGGCGGCACAGGCCGCCGATTCGGACATGGTGGTCATTTCGGGGGACAGCCACAACGCCTGGGCGTTCAACCTCGCCGAAGGCGGCAAGCCCGCCGGGGTCGAATTCGCCGGGCAATCGGTGACCTCACCGGGCTATGAATCCGCGCTCGCCGCCGATCCGCGTACCATCGCCGCCGGGCTGGTGGCGGGCAATCCCGAGATGACGTGGTGCGACACCAGCCGCCGCGGCTACCTGACCGTCGCCTTCACGCCGGAAGCGGTGCGCACCGACTATGTCTTCATGGCAGGCATCCGCGATCGCTCGCTCGCCACCGGCGCCGGCCAGGCCGCAACGGTAAAGCGCGGCGCCCGCAAGATGGCGCTGGTCTGAGGGGGGCTTGCCGCAGCGCGGGCGTATCGCCACCATGCTGGTGATGGTGCGTCGGCTGATCCTCCTTGTCGCCTTGTCGATTGCCGCCCCGGCACTGGCCGGGCCGGTCTGCGACGCGGTGTGGCGCGACACGGCGCGCGGGCGCGATCTGCCGGTGCGCATCCGAATACCCGATGGCAATGCCAAGGTGCCGGTGGTGCTGTTCAGCCCCGGGCTGGGCGGCGGCATCGTCGGCGGCACGTTGTGGGGAACGGCCTGGGCGGCGCGCGGCATCGCCGTCATCCATCTCGAACACCCCGGCAGCGATGCCAGCGTCTATGCCGGCGCCGCCGATGCCGCCGACCTGAAGGCCCGGGTGCGTGCCGCCGCTACGGGCGCGCAATTGCAGGCCCGCGTCGGCGATGTCAGCTTCATCCTCGACGAACTGGCGCGGCGACCGCGCGAGGGCGCCTGCGACCTGTCACGGCTCGACCTGGCGCGCATCGGCGTGGCCGGGCACAGCATGGGGGCGTGGACGGCACAGGCGGTGGCCGGGCAACGCTATTTCGGCGCCGCTGCCTTTCGCGACCCGCGCATCGTTGCCGCGATCGCGCTCAGCCCGTCGACACTGACCACCGGCGGGGTGAGCGAAGCCTTCGGCGGCATCACCATTCCCTTCCTGTCGGTCACCGGCACCGCCGATGGCATGTCGAAGCTCGTCCGCGACGCGGTGCCATCGACCGCGCAGATCGAACAACAGGCGCAGCGCACCGGCCCCTACACCGGCATGGCGCCAGGGCGGAAATACCTCATCGTCTTCCAGGATGGCGACCATATGGTCTTCGCCGGCAATCTGCGCGGCGCGCCGGTGGGGCCGGACCGCCATATCCAGACGGTGACGGCACGGCTGACAACGGCCTTCTGGGGGATGGTGTTGTTCGGGGATACGGGCGATGCGGCGCTGCTGGCGTCGGGGGTCACGCCGCTGCTGGCAGCGGGGGATCGGTTCGAGGCGAAGTAAGTCTCAGCCCGCAACAACCCCGGCCAGAAAGGCCTCCACCTCCGCCAGCGGCACGTCGCGCGCCACGAATGCCTGCCCGATGCCACGCGCCAGGATGAACGGCAGCGTCCCCGCCTTCATCTTCTTGTCCTGCCGCATGTGATGCAACAGCACCGCCGCCGGCGCATCGAGCCCGAGCGCCTTGGGCGACAACGTGAACCCGCAGGCCAGCAGATGCGCCCGCACCCGCGCCGCATCGGCCGCCGGGCACAGGCCGCGCGCCGTCGACAGGTCGAAGGCCAGCGCCATGCCGAGCGCCACGCCCTCGCCGTGGAGCAACCGGTCCGAAAAGCCGGCTTCGGCTTCGAAAGCGTGCCCGAACGTATGGCCGAGGTTGAGCAGCGCGCGGATATCGCCGGTTTCGCGTTCATCGGCCGCCACCACCGCCGCCTTGGCGCGGCACGACACCGCTATCGCTTCGGCCTGCGCCGCGGCATCACCCGCCAGCAGCGCCGCCGCATTGGCCTCGCACCAGTCGAAGAAGCCGGCGTCGCCGATCAGGCCGTATTTCACCACCTCGGCATAGCCGGCGCGCAGGTCGCGCAGCGGCAGCGTCTGCAGCACCTGCGGGTCGATCAGCACCAAGGCCGGCTGGTGAAAGGCGCCGACGAGGTTCTTGCCCGCCGCAGCATTGATTGCGGTCTTGCCGCCCACCGACGAATCGACCTGCGCCAGCAGCGTCGTCGGCACCTGCACGA
Organism: Alphaproteobacteria bacterium; assembly: GCA_031426015.1. Lineage (GTDB taxonomy): Bacteria > Pseudomonadota > Alphaproteobacteria > Sphingomonadales > Sphingomonadaceae > Sandarakinorhabdus. The sequence goes on along the minus strand of JANPKK010000067.1, from coordinate 7,189 downwards.
ACTTGCAGCCGCGCCGCAGGATGCTGGCGGCAAAGCCGGTCAGGTCACCGACCACCCCGCCACCGAGCGCCACCACGGCATCGCCGCGCTCGACGCCCAATTGCAGCAAGCGTTCGGTGACCTGCGCCAGTGTCGCCCAGTCCTTGGTCGCTTCGCCGGGTGGCAGGATGATCTCGTCGACCGCGATCCCTGCCGCGCCCAGCCCGGCCACGAACGCCGGCAGGTGCAGCGCCGCGACATTCGCATCGGTGACCAGCGCCAGCCGGCCGCGCGGCGCCAGCGGCCCGAGCAACGGCGCGGCACTCGCCAGCAGCCCCGGCGCGATATGGATCGGATAGGCGCGGGCCTCGAGCGGAACGGTGACGATCATGCAACAGGGCTTTCGGGCGGGCGGTTGGCAGCGATCAGCGCGGTGATGATCGCGGCCACGGTATCGCCATGCGGGGTGGATTTGCTCGGAATGCGGATCGGCGCCTGCGCATAGATCGGGTTGCGCACCGCGGCGAGATCGGCGAGCACCGTGCCGGGGTCACGCCCGGTCAACAACGGCCGGTTGTTACGGCGGCGCACGCGCTCGACCAGCGTCGGAATATCGGCATCGAGCCACACCGCCAGCGTGCGTGCCAGGATAAGCGCGCGGGTATCGTCCTGGATGAAGGCACCGCCACCGGTGGCAATCACCTTGGGCGCGCCATCGATCAACCGCGCGATGACGCGGCGTTCGCCATCGCGAAAATGCGCTTCGCCGAATTTGGCAAAAATTTCGGAAATCGTCATGCCGCTGGCGGTCTCGATCTCGGCATCGGCATCGACGAAGGGCAGCCGCAGCCGCGCTGCCAGCCGCCGGCCTACGGTCGTCTTGCCCGCCCCCATCAGACCGACCAGCGTCACCGGTCGCGCCGCCGCCAGCCGCAGATCGGCGGTGCGCAGGGGCGGCTGATTCTCCGGTGGCTCCGGATCGGGGATTTTGGCGTCGCACTCCATGTCGCCCCTCGCTATACACCAGACGCGCGCTTGGCAAAGCCGGGGCGCCAGTGGCGTAATCGGACAGGCAGGGATGAAGCAGGCTCAAGGCGCAAGGCGCGGCATCCCCGGGGTGTACAGGTGCGTGGCAACAGTGTGGCTGGCGGCGGTGCTGGCTGCGCCGCTCGCCGCGCAACCGGCGCCGCCTGCCGAAACGCCGCCTGCTGCGCCATCTTCCGCCCCCAAATCGCTGCTGCCCGATGTTTTCGACGGCCCGGCGATCGACTCCAACCCTGGCCCGGCGCCGGCGGCCCCCCTGCCCGGCACCGACGTCGCGCCCCAGGCCCCGCTCGCCGGCGTGCTGCCCGCCGAAACCGGGCCTGCATTGGCCGGGGTCGCGCCGGCGCCCGACCCGTTCGCGCTGGCATCGCGCCCCGATGGCAATGCCTATGGCCCGTTGACGCTCGAAAACGGCGGCTTCGGTCCGGCTGCCTTTGCCGGTTCCCGGGGCATGTTCGTCGCCGGGCTGGCGCGGCGGATGACGGCGCCGATCGGATCACGCTGGCTGGCGATCACCCTGCGCCGCGCGCTGATGAGCCGGAGCGCCACGCCCGCCGATATCGTGCCGGGCGATTGGGTGGCGGCGCGCGCTTCGCTGCTGCTGCGCAGTGGCGAAGTCGATGGCGCAAAGGCGATGGTCGATGGCATCGCCGTCGATCGCTACAGCCGCGGGCTGTATCAGGTTGCGGCGCAGGTGGCGCTGGCGGCGGGCGATCTGGGCGGCTTGTGCCCGATCGCGGTGACCGGGCGATCGCTGTTTGCCGATGTTATGTGGCAGATGGCGGTCGGCATGTGCGCGGCGCTGCAGGGTGACGACATCACCGCGGCGCGCATTTTCGACGATCTGCGCGCCGATACCAGGGCGGCCGAGCCCTTCGATGTGCGACTGGGCGAGCGCGTCGCGACGCTGGCCGGCGGCGCCGGCCGCGCGTCGAACATCGAATGGAGTGAAGCGCCGGGGCTCAACCTGTTCCGCTATGGCCTCGCCGCCGCCGCCGGGGTGCCGGTGCCTGCCGACCTGTTGCCGGCGCTGGGCGCGGCGCGCTTCGGCTGGCTGGTGCGATCCCCCGGCGTGGCGCCCGAGGTGCGGCTTGCCAGCCTGCGCGCCGCCGCGGCGCTGGGCAGCGTGTCGGCCGATGAACTGGTCAGCGGCATCACGGCGCTGTCGGCGGGCGACGACGCCGCCGATACGCCGGCGGGGCGGCTGCGCACCGCCTTTGCCGGGGCAAGCCTTGCCGACCGAATGGCGGCGATGAAAGCGATATGGGCGAGCGGTGGCGAGGGTGACCGCTATGGCGCGCTCATTGAATCGGGCAATGCCGCCGCGCGCCTGCCGATCGGTGCCGCCGCCGCCGATGCCAGCGCCGATATCATTGCAGCGCTGCTCGCCGTCGGCCAGGTCGATGCGGCGCGGCGCTGGTGGCCGATCGCCGACACGGCGGGCGGCAAGGTGCGTGCCACCGCCTGGGCACTGCTCGCGGTCGGGGCCGGCGGGGTGCCGATGGACAGCGACGAATTCAAGACCTGGCGGACGCAAACCGGCGCCGATGATCGCAAGGCGGCGCTGTTGCTGGCAGCGCTTGCCGGGCAGGGCCAGGCACAGGGCGGCGGCTGGGCCGGCCTGCGCGACGAATTGCTGCCGCGCACCGCCAACAGCTGGACCCGCGCCATCACCGCTGCCGCCACCGCCGGGCGCAGCGGCGAAGTCGCGGTGCTCGCGGCGTCGGGCGCACAGGGTGCGCTGACCGACCTGCCGCCGCTGCATCTCTATCATATCGTCGCGGCGCTGGTGCGCACCGGCCACGCCGCCGAAGCGCGGCTGATCGCTGCCGAAGCGGCAACGCGGGGATGACCGCGACCGGGGACCAGCGGCTGATCGCGCTGTTCCTCGACATGCTTGCCGCCGAGCGCGGCGCGGCAAAAAACACCCTGCTCGCCTATGGCCGCGACCTCGAACAGGCGAGCGGCTGGCTCGGCGGCCGGCTGGGCCTCGCCGATGCCGATGGGCTGGCGCAATTGTCGGGGCACTGGGCCAGACTGGCGCGGGCATCGGCGGCGCGCAAGGCCTCGGCGGTGCGGCAGTTCCTGGGGTTTCTGGCCAGCGAAGGCCTGCGCCCCGACAATCCCGGGCGTGACCTGGCGCGGCCGGTGGCGGCGCGGCCGCTGCCCAAGACGCTCGATTCGCGCGACGTCGACCGGCTGTTCGCAGCGCTCGCCGAACAACAGGCGGCCGATCCGGCCAACCCCCGCGTGCTGCGGCTGACCGCGCTGATTGAACTCCTCTACGGCTCGGGGCTGCGCGCCACCGAGCTTGTCTCGCTGCCGCGCCACGCCGTACGGCCGGGACGCGGCTTCATCATCCTGGCCGGCAAGGGCGGCAAGGAGCGGCTGGTGCCGATCGGCGCGCGCGCCGATGCAGCGGTGGCAGCGCATGCCGAACAGGTGCCGGTGGCAGCGCGCTACCTGTTCGCGTCACGCGGCGACACGCACCTGACGCGGCTGCGGCTCTACCAACTGGTCAAGGGGCTGGCGGCGGCCGCCGGCATCCCGCCCGACCGCGTCAGCCCGCATGTGCTGCGCCATGCCTTTGCCACCCATCTGCTCGAAGGCGGCGCCGATCTGCGAACCGTGCAGACGCTGCTTGGCCACGCCGATATCGCGACGACGCAGATCTATACCCATGTCGCGTCGCGGGCGCTCGTCGAACTCGTCAACGCCCGCCATCCGCTCGGCGATTCGAAGTCCTAAACCTTGCAACCCTTGGCGCGCGCCGTGCCTTTCAGATAGGCGCGGCGCAATTGCCCGGCGAGCACCGCGGCCCGCGCCTTTTTCTGTGCCGCTTCGGCACCCGAGATCTTGCGGATGAGCCCGGCGCCCGGGATCAGGCTGCCAGCCACCGATTCGGCGGCGCTCAGCGCGAATTCGCCGGCGTTCTGGCCCTTTTTCTTGATGCCCGAATCGACATCGGGACCGAGCAATTCGGTCAGCCGGACGATCTTCGCCTTGTACTGCTTGCAGCCCTTGATGCCCTTCAACGAATAGGGCTCCTTCATCACCGCCAGCACTTCGGGCGGAATCTCGTCCTTCATCAGGTTGAGATCCTTCAGCGGCTTGGTCGCGATGTTTTCGGCGGTGTTGCCCACCTTGTCCATGTCGCTGACTTTTTCGTCAGACTTTTCGATCGCCGGCTGGGCCAGCACCGGCGCGGCCAGCCCGAGCAGCAGCGCCAGCTTGAGGGTACGCATCATCGTCATCGTCTCGTTCATCGCCGGTCTTTCACTGATGGCCCCCATCGCCAACCTACGGCCCCGCCGTTGAGCGCGCAACCAGCCCGCATTGCCTGCGCATCTTATCGGTGCTTGCCCCACCCGGCGGCAAGGACTATAGCGACGTCATCTCTACATGGGTAACCGCATGGAGGTCGGTCGGGGTTGCCCCGCCCGCCGCCCGAGGTGCTTTGCAATTCAGGAACTCGTTTGACCGCTGCCGACCTCGCCGTGACGCTCGACGCCATCATTGCCCCCGTGGTCGCCGACCTGGGCTATGACCTTGTGCGCGTCCAGCTGTCGGGCAAGCCGGGCGACATGACGTTGCAGGTGATGGCCGAAGATCGCGCCACCGGGCAGTTGACGCTCGGCCAGTGCGCCGAGATCAGCCGCGCGCTCGACCTGCCGCTCGAGGAAGCCGATCCCATCGAATCCGAATATGCGCTGGAGGTATCGTCACCCGGCATCGACCGGCCGTTGACCCGGCGCAGCGACTGGGAAAAATGGGCCGGCCACGAAGTGCGGCTGAAGCTCGATCCGCCGGTCGATGGCCGCGCGCGCGCCCATGGCGTGATCGGCGGCATCGCCGATGATCTGGTGACGATTGACGTGAAGAGCATCGGGCCTGTGGTCCTGCCGTTCGCCGCGATCAGCGCCGCCAAGCTGGTGCTGACGCCCAGGCTGATCAACGCGACCCGTCCGCTCGATGCCAGCGGCGCCGATGAAGTCATCGAACTGCCCGAGATTGCCGACGAGTCCGGCAATCTCGACTCCGCCGATAACGATAACGACACGACTGAGGATTGACACCATGGCCACTGCCATCACTGCCAACCGCGCCGAACTGATCGCCATCGCCGATGCCGTGGCGCGCGAAAAGTCGATCGACCGGACCATCGTCATCGAAGCGATGGAAGACGCCATCCAGCGCGCCGCCCGCGCGCGTTACGGCGCCGAGAACGACATCCGCGCCAAGATCGACCCCAAGGGTGGCGAAACCCGGCTGTGGCGCGTCCTTGAAGTCGTCGAGGAGCCCGAGGATTTCTTCAAGCAGATCGACCTCAAGGGCGCGCTGAAGAAGGACAAGAACGCCGCGCTCGGCGATTTCATCGTCGATCCGCTGCCGCCGGTGGAATTCGGCCGCATCGCCGCCCAGGCCGCCAAGCAGGTTATCGTCCAGAAGGTCCGCGATGCCGAGCGCGATCGCCAGTATGAAGAATTCAAGGACCGCGCCGGCGAGATCATCACCGGCCTGGTCAAGCGCGCCGAATTCGGGCACGTCGTCGTTGATCTTGGCAAGGCCGAAGGCGTTATCCGCCGCGACCAGCAGATCCCGCGCGAAGTGCTCAAGCCCGGTGATCGCGTTCGTGCGCTGATCGCCAGCGTGCGCCGCGAAGCCCGCGGGCCGCAGATTTTCCTGTCGCGCTCGGCCGGTGACTTCATGAAGAAGCTGTTCGCCCAGGAAGTGCCCGAAATCTATGACGGCATCATCGAGATCAAGGCCGTGGCCCGCGATCCGGGCAGCCGCGCCAAGATCGGCGTGATCAGCCGCGACAGCTCGATCGATCCGGTTGGCGCCTGCGTCGGCATGAAGGGCAGCCGCGTGCAGGCCGTGGTGCAGGAACTGCAGGGCGAAAAGATCGACATCATTCCGTGGTCACCCGACACCGCGACCTTTGTGGTCAACGCATTGCAGCCTGCCGAAGTCAGCAAGGTGGTGCTCGATGAGGAAGAGGGCCGCATCGATGTGGTGGTGCCCGACGATCAGCTCAGCCTGGCCATCGGCCGCCGCGGCCAGAATGTGCGCCTGGCCTCTGCCCTCACCGGCAAGCAGATCGACATCATGACCGAAGCTGACGAAAGCGAGCGCCGGCAGAAGGAATTCGTCGAGAAATCCGAACTGTTCCAGACCGAACTGGACGTTGATGAAACGCTGGCGCAGCTGCTGGTGGCTGAAGGCTTCTCGGAACTCGAAGAAGTTGCCTACGTCGATCTGTCCGAAGTCGCCAGCATCGAAGGCTTCGACGACGATCTGGCCACCGAACTGCAGAACCGCGCTGTCGAAGCGCTGGAGCGCCGCGAAGCCGCCGCCCGTGACGAGCGCCGAGCGCTGGGCGTTTCGGACGATCTTGCCGGCATCCAGGGCCTGACCGAAGCCATGCTGGTCGTGCTCGGCAAGAAGGCGGTGCTCACCCTTGATGACCTTGGCGATCTGGCCACCGATGAACTCGTCGGCCGATCAGGCGTGCTGAAGGAATTCGGCCTGTCGGATGATGATGGCAACCGCATCATCATGGCGGCGCGCGCGCACTGGTTCGCAGAAGAAACGCCTGCGGCTTCGGGGTTTGCGGATGAACCCGCAGAAGGCGTCTCAAACGTTGGGGAGGACGCGGCTGCGGATGGACCCCAATGATCGCCTGACCCGGGAACCCCCGGCCACCGCGCAGGACAGCGCCATAGAGGACTGCGCCAAGGGTAACCCCGAGCGCCTCTGCATCCTGTCGGGCGAATCTGCCCCGCGCACCGGCCTGATCCGGCTGGCGTTGGGGCCGGATGGGCAAGTTGCGGCCGATTGGTCGGAACGCCTCCCCGGCCGCGGCGCGTGGATCAGTGCCGATCGCAGCCTGTTTGATTCGGTGTCAGCGCGCGGCCGGTTGCGCGGTGCGTTGGCGCGCGCCTTCAAGGACGGCAGTTTCACGCTGGCCGATGATCTCGGCGATCGGATAACGACTGGGCTGCAACAGCGCCTACTCAACCGGCTCGGGCTGGAAAAGCGGTCGGGAACGCTGATCCTCGGCGGGGACCGCGTGCGCGAGGCACTGGCCAAGGGCAAGATCTTCGCCGTGCTGCACGCAGCCGATGCTCGCCCCGACGGCAGTGACCGGCTGGACGGCATGGCC
>JANPKK010000066.1:0-93044 GCA_031426015.1 Alphaproteobacteria bacterium | reverse complement strand
GAAGAACTGCCGCGCCTGACTGTAATGGTCGGCAAAGCTGGGCGAACGATCGCGCTGCTTGTTGCCGGCGAGCGGCGTCGGAAAGCTGCGGAAACCCTGCGTGTGGCTTTCGCGCGGCCCCGACGGATCGAGCAGGCTGGGGGTGTAGGTGACCCGCTGCGGTTGCACCAGCGTCTGCATATGGCCATCGCGCTGCATGTTGGCGAAAGGGCATTTCGGCGCGTTGATCGGGATCTGGTTGAAATTGGTCGAGCCAAGCCGGCTCAACTGGGTATCGAGATAGGAGAAATTGCGGCCGTGGAGCAGCGGATCGTCCGAGAAATCGATGCCCGGCACCAGGTTCTGGGTGCAGAACGCCACCTGCTCGGTTTCGGCATGGACATTGGCCGGGTTGCGATCGAGCACCAGCCGGCCGATCGTGCGCAGCGGCACGATTTCCTCGGGGATCAGCTTGGTCGCATCGAGATGGTCGAAATCGAAGCTGTCGGCCTCTTCCTGGGAGAACAGCTGCACGCCGAGTTCCCATTCGGGGAAATCGCCCATTTCGATGGCGTTATACAGGTCGCGGCGGTGAAAATCGGGGTCGGCGCCGTTGATCTTGACGGCTTCGTCCCAGACCACCGATTGCAGGCCGAGCTTGGGTGTCCAGTGGAACTTGACGAAGGTCGATTTGCCGGCGGCATCGACGAGGCGGAAGCTGTGGACGCCGAAGCCCTGCATCATCCGCATCGAACGCGGGATGGTGCGATCGGACATCTGCCACATCACCATGTGCATCGCTTCGGGGGTCATGGCGATCCAGTCCCAGAATGTATCGTGCGCCGACGCCGCCTGGGGGAAACCGCGATCGGGTTCTTCCTTCACGGCGTGCGCTAGATCGGGGAACTTCATCGCATCCTGGATGAAGAACACCGGGATATTGTTGCCAACGAGATCCCAATTGCCCTGTTTCGTATAGAATTTCACCGCAAAGCCGCGAACATCGCGCGCCAGATCGGCCGAGCCGCGGTTGCCGGCGACGGTCGAAAAACGCACGAACACCGGCGTTTTTTCGCCGGTTTCACCGAGCACCAGCGCCGTGGTCAGGTCGGACAGGCTGTCGGTCAACTCGAAATAGCCATGGGCGGCGAGGCCGCGGGCATGGACGACGCGTTCGGGGATGCGTTCGTGATCGAAATGGAAGATCTTTTCGCGCAGCACCATGTCTTCGAGCAGCAGAGAACCACGCGGGCCGGCACGCAGGCTGTTGTGATCGTCGCTGATCGGCATGCCATGGTTGGTGGTCAGCACCGGCTGGCCCGGGCCAGCGACCTGGTGAAGTTCGCCACCGATGCCGGTGACGGTTGCGGCGGGTGCGGCGGTCTGCTTGTCTTTGCTCGGCATCGGAAAACTCTCTTTGCTGGGGCGATGACAGGACAACGCACCCGGCGGCAGAAGCGCTCCACGCGGCCGGCGAAATTGCCGGTCAATCGATCGGGCAGCGCAGGAACAGTTCGTCGGCGCGCACGAACAGGCCTTGCAGCCCGGCATCGAGCACAAAGCCGGTTTCATCTCGAACCACGATGCCGAGCTGGCTGCGATGACACGCCAGCGCCGCCCGCTTGCGCGCCAGAAATGCCGACACATCGATCCGCAACAGCGGCAGCGCCGGCAGCGGATCGTCCGTTGTCAGCGTCCATAGCGGGAACGCCAGCAATGGCGCCGACCAGCGCCGCGCCACCGCCAGCGCGATGGCATAGGCAGCGCGGTGATCGACATGGGGATCACCCTGCCAGCAGGTAACGTACAGATCGGCGCACGGCACCAGCGCCGGATCGACCGTATGTTCGGCCAAGCCGCCATCGGGCGCGGTGCCGAACACCAGCGCCGCCCCGCCGAGCACCGCCAGCGCCGCCCCCAGCTCTCGTCGGCGGCGTCGCGCCAACCGCGCCGGTGGCCAGGCGCGCGCGCCCGGATGCGAGGCGGCGCCATCGGTCAGCACGGTCACCGTGACCGCGACGCCGCGTGCGTTCGCGGCCGCGATCAGGCCGCCGCAGCCCAGCGTTTCATCATCGGTATGGGGGATGATCACGCCCAGGCTTCGGGCCGTGCCGAACAGGTCGGCGGTCGTCACGCTGCGCGCCGCGGCGTGCCAGTTCGACAGCCGATCATCGCGCGGCGCAGCAAGGAACAACCCGGCGGGGCGAACGTTGACCATCCATGCCCAACCTGTCCCATGCCAGCAAGGTTCCGATCGATCGGCGCGACCCGATCGCTGCAGCGCAGGAAGTTGCGCTGGTGGCGGCCGCCTGCGCCGAACGTCGCGACCGGCATGGCAGCGTTCCCGACACCGAAATTGCCGCGCTGGCGCAGACCGGCCTGTTGCATGCCCCCTTGCCGGCGGCATGGGGCGGCATCGCGCTGGGCCTTGGCCGGGCCAATGCAGCGCTGCTGCGCGACGTGCTGCGCATCATCGGGGGTGCGTCGTTGCCGCTCGGCCGGCTGTATGAAGGCCATGTCAACGCCGTGCGGCTGGTCGTGGGCCATGGTAGCGAACGGCATCTGCGCCGGCTCGGCAGCGAGTCATCGGCCGGTCGATTGTCGGCGGTGTGGAATGCCGAAACCGGCGCCGGCCTGCGACTGGAAGGCGAAACGCTGGTCGGCGGCAAGATCCACACGTCGGGGCTGGGCATCGTGCTGCGGCCGGTGCTCACCGCGCGGCGCGGCGACGAGGTCATGATGATCATGCCCGATATCGGCAGCGCCCGCGGCGACCTGTCGGGCTGGACTCCGCTCGGCATGCGCGCCTCGTTGACCGGCTGTGCCGATTTCACCGGACTGGCGGTGACGCCTGCGGACATCATCGGCGCACCGGGCGATTATTACCGCGCGCCGCTGTTTGCTGGCGGCGCCTGGCGGGTGCTGGCGGTGCAGCTCGGCGGGCTTGAACAATTGCTGGCGCTGTATCGCGACCAGTTGCTGGCGCGCGGCCGCGAGGGTGATCCGATCCAGCTGGCGCGTTTCGGCGAAGCCGTAGCGCGGCTGGAAACCTGCCGGCTGTGGACGGCCCGCGCCGCCGATATCGCCGAGGACGAGACACAGGACCCGGCCACAGTCGACGCGCTGGTCAATTTCGCCCGCCATGAATTCGAACGCACGGCGCTGGCGATCATCGAGCGCGTCGAGCGCGGCATCGGCCTGTCCGCCATGCTGCGCCCCAACCCCATCGAACGCATCGTCCGCGACCTGACCACCTATCTGCGCCAGCCCTTCCCCGATGCAGCGCTGGCGGCAGGCGCCGGCTGGGCGCTTGCGACGCGACCGCCGCATGCCGATATCGGAGCCCTGTAGTGGCCAGCCTGCCCCCTGCCTATTTCGACGCGCTTTATGATCGCGACGCCGATCCGTGGCGGTTCGAGACCAGCGACTATGAAGCCGGCAAATATGCCGCCACCCTCGCCGCCCTGCCCCGCGCGCATTACACTTCGGCGCTTGAAGTGGGCTGTTCGATCGGCGTGTTGACGGCGGCGCTGGCGCCGCGCTGCACAGCGCTGCTTGCCACCGATGTTGCCGAAGCGGCGCTGGAAAAGGCGCGCGCCCGCAACGCCGGTCATCCGCATGTCCGTTTTGCCTGCCATCGTTTTCCCGATCCGCTGCCCCGGGCGGGGTTCGATCTCGTCCTGTTGTCAGAGGTGCTTTATTATCTCGATCGGCCGGCGCTGGTGACGGCGGCCGAACAGGTCAGGGCGCTGGTCGTGCCGGGGGCGCATGTGCTGCTTGTCCACTGGCTGGGGCCCACGCCCGATTATCCACTGACCGGCGACGAAGCCGCCGACGCCTTCATCACGACGCTGGCTGTGCCGCCCATTCGGCAACAGCGCGCGGCTGAATATCGCATCGACTTGCTGCAACTTTAAGCCAGCGATCGAGCTTCGCCGTTTCGGCGGGCAGATCGGCGAGCGCCACCGGCTGGGCGGCCAGCGCCGGATCAGTCGCTTCGACCATGGCCCAGTAGGCGCCGAAGCCGCGTTCACTCCCCGATGTCGCCTGCCAGGAACGGCGCGCCGCCCCCCGCCGCGCCGCGCGGTTCCAGGTCAGCGCGGCGGGCTCCAGCCAGAAATCGGCAAGCGCGGACGTGTCGCTGGCGTAACGCGTCAACAGATCAGCAAAGCCCCCCGGCGCGCGGCCATGGGTGCGCGCCGACGTCAGCACGCAGACGTTGCGGGCATGGCAGACCTGGGCATCGTGGCGCAGCAAGGCCGCGTGCAGCGCCCGATCCTCGGCAAGGTTGACGATCGGCGAGCCGCCCACTGCCTTCAGCACCGCCGCGCGGACCGAAAAATTCGCGCCCCAGCACCAGATGTGGTTCGGCGCGGGATTGTGCGGGCGCGGATCTAGCCAGGCGGCGATGCGCGCCGCCGCATCGGCATGGGCGGCTTCGTCGGCGCGGGCGCGCGCCAGTGCCGGCGACACCGGGCCGTCGATTTCGATGGCGCCGCACACCGCATCGACATTGCCGGTGAAAGCGCCCGTCAGGTTCGCCAGCCAATCCGGTGCGACGCGGCTGTCGGCATCGGTGCTGGCGATGATCGCGTCGCCAATATCATTGGCGGCCATGAAGGCCAGCGCCGCATCATGCGCGGCGCGCCGGGCATGGCCGATATGGGCGGTATCGGGCGGAAGGTCGGCAGCGCTGACCGCGACGGGGAATGGCAGGGCCGTGCGCGCCGCCACCGCCACGGTATCATCGGTGCAATTATTGGCAAAGACCGTGACTCCGGCGATCCGCGACCCGGCGCCGGGTTGCGCCGCGATCGCCGCAAGACACGCCGCAATGTTATCGGCCTCGTTACGCGCCGGGATGGCGACAACCACCGGCAGCCGCGTCATGCAGCGGCAAAACGTGCCGCCTGGGCGCGGATGGCGCGTCCCAGCGGGGCATAGGCATGGCGCGGCGCGCCGATATGATGGCCGTCGAACAGGCCATTCTGGCAGTGGCGATCATCGTCCCAGCCCAGATGGCTGATGATCGGATAGAGGCAGATGCCGCCGATCTGCGTGCCCTGCGCCGCTGCTTCGACGACTTCGTCGCAGACATAATCGAGCCAGTGCGGCCGGAAAACGCCCTCGGTGCCGGTTTCGGCGATATAGACCGGTTGGTCATAACGTGCCGTCACCGTGGCGAGCAGCCTGTGCAGCGGCTGATGGCGGAAATCACCCAGATAGACGGTGCCGACACCATCAACCCATTGGTTGTTGTAGTAGTAATTGACCCCGATGACATCGAGCGTATCGGGGCTGCCGCCGAGTTCGGGCGCGATGCGGCCCAGCAGCATGTCGACGGCTTCGAACTGGCTTTCGTTGTGCATCGCCGCGTCGCGCACCGCCGCCGGTGTCGGATCGCGCGGCAGGATATGGATGAGCGGTTCGGCACAGGCGATGCGGGCCCGGCGGTCGACACTGCGCACGGCATCGGCAGCAGCGAGGGTCGCGCGCACCAACTGGCGTTTCACCGCATCGCCGCGGCCGCGCGCGAACGGATTGAGCCCGCCGACCTCGCCGCCTGCAAAGGCCCAGAAGCTGATTTCGTTGATCGGCGTGAAAACCGGCGGCGCCTCGGTTTCTCCGGCGATGACAACAGCCGCCGCACGGGCAAACGCGGCGAAACGATCAACGAAGCGTGGCGAAAAGATATCGACGCCGTTGGGCACGCCGTAATGCAACAGGTCCCAGATCACCGGCATGCCGGTGTCGCGCGCCGCGCGCAGCATCGGCAGGAAACTGCTCCAGTCGTAAACGCCGGGCCGGCGCTCGATCAGGTGCCAGCGCAGGCCATCGCGCGCCGCACCCATGCCATGATCCTGCAGCAGCCGATAATCATCGGCCGCCGCCAGATCATGTCCGCTCGAAGCAGTGATATCGAGCCTTTTGCCGCTGACGAGCTTGTGGGCCGCACATTCGAACCCGCCCATCAGCATCGAGCCGAACAATGGTGTCATTCAGCCGCCTGGTGCAGCAGCGGCGATTGCCGCGCCGGCAGCGCTTCGTCGATGCGCCGGAAGGTCGCCAGCGCCTGGCCGGTGACCTGGTCCATGTTGTAATAGCGAAAAGTCGCAAGCCGCCCGACGAACCAGACATCGGGAGTCGCCATTGCCAACGCCTCGTATCGCTTGAACATCGCGGCGCTTTCGGGATGCAGGATCGGGTAATAGGGGTCACCCTCCGCCGATGGAAATTCGCGGGTGATCGCGGTTTTCGGGTGAACCTGCCCGGTCATGTGCTTGTATTCGCTGATTCGGGTAAAATCCTCGGTTTGCGGATAATTGGTCGTTCCGGTCGGCAGCGCCCATTCCTGATCGAGTGTTTCATGATCGAAGCGCAGCGACCGATACGGCAGCTTGCCGAAGCGGAAATCGAAATATTCGTCGATCGGGCCGGTGTAGATCACCCGCTTGTGCGGAATGGCGGCGGCGATATCGCGATAATCGGTGCCGAGCATCACCGAGATATTCGGGTGATCGAGCATCTTTTCGAACATGCGGGTATAGCCATGCTGCGGCATGCACTGGTGCGTATCGGTGAAATAGCGATCGTCGCGGTTGGTGCGGATCGGCACGCGCGCCGTAATCGATTTGTCGAGCTGCGACGGGTCGAGGCCCCATTGCTTGCGCGTATAGCCCTGGAAGAATTTTTCATACAGCTCGCGACCGACGACCGAGACGACGACATCTTCCGACGTCGAGATGATCTCGACCCTTTCGGCGCGCTCGGCGAACCAGGCGGTCAATTCCTCGCTGGTCAGGTTGAGCCCGTACAGCGTGTTGATCGTATCGAGGTTGATCGGGATCGGCACCAGCATGCCATCGACCCGGCCGACGACGCGATGTTCGTAAGGCCGCCAGGTCGTGAACTGCGACAGATAATCGAGAATTGCTTCCGAATTGGTGTGGAAGATGTGCGGGCCGTATTTGTGGATCAGCAGACCGTCATCATTGTAGCGATCATAGGCGTTGCCGGCGATGTGGTGGCGCCGGTCGACGACCAGCACGCGTTCACCGCGCTGCGAGGCCAGCCGTTCGGCCAGCACGGAACCGGCAAAGCCGGCCCCGACGATCATCCAGTCAAACAAGGTGCGCCTCCATGGCTGCGGGAACGACCAATGTATCGAGGATCAGGGCATGCATCGCGTTCCACGTCGCATCCCAGCTGTTGCCGGCAAGCTGGCGATCGACCGCGGCAAGGCGGCTGGCGACCTTTTCGGGCGTGTCGGCGGCGACGAGCAGGCGCTCGCCAGCGATCACCATCGCTTCGGCAGTAGCAGCGATCTCGACCAGCCCCAGGCGACCATAAGGTTCGACGACATCGGCGATCGCGGTGGACAGCAGCGGCAACCCGGCGGCGAGAAATTCCGGCGTCTTGGTCGGCGAGATGAAGCGAGTGGAATCGTTTATCGCAAACGGCATCCAGCCCAAGTTCCAGTGCGCCATATACGCGGGCAGCTCGGCATAGGCCTTGGCGCCGAGCCAATGGATATTGGCGGCCTGCGGCAGCGTTGCCGGATCGATCTTGGCGGTCGGCCCGACCATGACGAACTGCCAATCCGGGCGCAGCGCCGCGGTTTCGGCAATGAGGTCGAGATCGATACGTTCATCGATGACACCGAAGAAACCGACCCGCGGATAGGGAATGTCGAACTGGTCGTGCGGTTCGATTTCGGCCGCGCTCCGCGCCGCCGCAAAATGCGCGGCATCGATGCTCGACGGGAAGCAATAGATATCGGGGTTGCGCCCGACCGCTGCGGCATGGAGCGCGGCGCCGCCGGTGAACACCAGGTCGGCATTGCCCATCAGCGAGGCTTCGCGGAAACGCAATTCCGGCGGCGCGAAGGCAAAGGCCGAAAGCTCGTCCATCTTGTCGAAGACAACGACATCGGCAGCAATATGCTGGCCGAACGCCAGCGCCATCGGCGTGTAGTACCACAGCACGATCGGCGCGCTGCCGGCGGCGGTTGCCACAGCCTGCGCGATGCTGCGCTGGTGCGCGACCACATCGGCTTCACGGGCGCCAGGCGGCAGAATCGGCTGGATCACGCAAACACCGGCGTCGCGCATCAGGCGGCGTTGCGTGGCGATTTCGCCTTCGAAAACCGGTTCCTCGATGAAAAACACGCTGAAATCTTGCGCGGCGCGGGTCAACAGATGCTGCGGCCGCTGAAACACAAAATCCCAGCGCAAATGTGAAAGAACGATGATGACCGGCTTGGCGGGGACAATCGTTGCGGATTTTTCATTTAAATACATGACTGATATCCCTTTCCAACACATTTACCGCCGGTTAAACGCTCCGCTATGTAGAAAGAATGCTTGAAATCGTTGAAAGTTCCGCAAACGATGAATAAAACTGCTTGCAATGTTCATCACATTGCTAGGATTACACACACCTGTTCGGGCGGCGCGCATAGCTACACCGCGCAGTTTGGAGCCGTTGCAACAGCGGCGGCGCAGGCCGCCACACCGGTGCATACGGTCCGGACGCCCGGCGTGAACTCAGGCGGTTACCCGCTCCCCGCTCGTCACCATGTCGAGCATGTCGAGTTGCACCGGCACGGCCTTGACCTGTGCGAGCCGGCGCCTTTCCCACGCCAGCGCATCGCCGACGATCGTGTCGATATCATCGAAGCGCGGCTGCCAGCCCAGGGTCTCGACTGCATTGGACGCCGCCACCAGTTGTGCCGGATCACCGGCGCGGCGCGGCCCGATGACATGCGGCACATCTTCACCGCAGACCCGCGACAGCGCCGCCAGGACTTCGAAAACACTCGAGCCATGACCATAGCCGAGATTGGCGATGTGCTTCTGGCCACGCGCGGCGAGGCAGGCGCGCAGCATCAGGACATGGGCATCGGCGACATCGCTGACATGGACGTAATCGCGCACGCCGGTGCCATCGGGGGTCGGATAATCATCGCCGAGCACGGTGATGCTGGCGCGCTGCCCGGTCGCCACATGGGTGGCAATTTCGATGAGATGGTGCGGATGCGCGCTGTTCTGCCCCGACCGGCCGGCGGCATCGGCCCCCGCGACGTTGAAATAGCGCAGGATACCCAGCGACAAGCCGTTCGGCGACGCCGCGGCAACATCGGCGAGCAGTTGTTCGGCCATCGCCTTCGACCAACCGTAAGGATTGATCGGCGCCATCCTGGCCTGTTCGTCGAGCGGTTGCCCGTCGTTTTCGGCATAGACCGCCGCCGTCGATGAAAACACCAGCGCCCCAATGCCGGCCGCGACGATGGCTTCGGCAAGATCGAGCGTTTCGACAAGGTTGTTGCGATAATAGAGCGCCGGATCGGTGACCGAATCGCCGACACTGATGCTGGCGGCGAAATGCATGACGGCGCCGATCTTTTCGGCGGCAAAGACGCGCGCCAACAGTGCCTTGTCTCCCACCCGGCCGCGCACGAACCGCGCTCCTGGCGGCACCAGCAGCGACGATCCCGTCGACAGATCATCGAGAATGACGACGCGAATGCCGCGATCGAGCAGGGCGAGCGCCGCATGGCTGCCGATATAACCCGCACCGCCGGTGATCAGCACGGCGGGGATTTCGGATTCAGCAACCATCGGGATCGACATCGACATAATCAGGCAACCTTGAAGAACGCAGCATGAAACGGCCGGCGCAGGGTATTTCAACGTCACACACCGGGCTTCGTTCCGGCGGCACAAGCGGCCCCGGCGATCATGCTGCAGGCGAAGCGACCGCTCCAATGCACCGCCGCGCGCGGCCATGCGAGACCCGGCAAACGTGTCGTGACGGCTTTGTCACGGCCGCAGCTTCACCGACGGGCAGCACCGCGCCGGAAGGAAAATGCCCACCCCCGAAGGGATGGGCATGGGACGATCAACCGTCCTTGGCGTCGATATTGACCGTCGTTTCGGCCAATCGGGTCGAATATTCGTCGCCGCCATAGATTTCCTTGGTGGCAAGATCGAGCGCCTTGACCGCCGGCTTCAGGCCGAGCGCGCTGGCATAGGCCGCCGACGTGCCGAAGCCGGCGATGCCATAATGCGCCATGCGCTGATATTGCGCGATCATCAGGGCATCCAAGACCGGGCCTTTTTCGGGGGCTTCCTCGGTCATGTGCTTGGTCGCTTCGGCAACCAGGCCTTCCATGCCCTTGCAATGCTCCTTGCGCGCCTTTTCGCCCGAGGCGACGAGCAATTCCTTCACGACATCGGTGTGCCGCGCGATGCCATCGAGCGATCTGGTGAACAGTTCCTTCAAGGCCGGGTCGCTGGCCTTGGTGACCATCTTCTTGACGACCTTGGTCATCTGGTCGTTCGCCGACCACAGGTCTTGCAGTTCGCCAGTGTAGAGATCGTTGAGGTTTTCGGGTGCGGACATTTACATGCTCCTGCGCTGCTGCAGCATTTGCGCTACGCAAGCCAGAACGAAAACCGGCCCTGCAAGTTCCGTCCCCGCGATGTCGCAAGCCACCCGCCCACGGTGTCGCGCGCGACAACCACGCGCCGAAAAATGCGCGCCTGCGAGGTTCGGTTCCTGATGTATTCTTGGTCGGGGAGACAAGATTCGAACTTGCGACCCTCTGGTCCCAAACCAGATGCGCTACCAGGCTGCGCCACTCCCCGAACCGGCCCTGCCACTAGGCCAAGCGGCGGGGGAGCACAACCCCGCAGTCGCGGTATGTTGGCAGCAACGCTATCCACTTGACGGTTACTGGCCAGCAATTGCGGTCGTTTCAGCGGCACGGCCTTAGCTTTATGTCGCCAGTCATGAGGAGCACACCATGCACAGACGCCAGATGTTGACCGGAGGCGCAGGCCTTGTCGGGCTGGGGTCCGTCCTGCCGATGTTGTCGGCTTCCCAAGGCGCGCTGGCGGCCCCGATGGCGGGCGCCATGGGCGGCGGCTTCAACCCCGCCGATCCGATGCAGAATGCCGAAGTGCTGGCTCGGATGAACCTCGGGATCGGTCCGGGTACCAATTATGGCTGGTTCAAGGGCCGGGTATTCGCGGTGTTCGGCGATGAACAAGTCATCCAGCCGCTCTTCGATCTGGAAGGTTTTGGTGCCAACCACATGGTTTCATTAGGCGATGCCCGCTATCAAAGCCTGCATCGCGAAGTTGGTTATTACAAGGATCTGCGCACCGGCGCGATTCTGGAAAGCTGGAAAAATCCGTTCATCGACGAGACGGTCAAGGTTTCACACATCCATAATGACCCGGTGAATTCGGTCATCGGCCCGACGATCGAGGCCAAGCTGGGCGACGGCATGATGACGAAATTCCCGCTCGCCCTGCCCTGGACGATGGTGGGCGATCTCGCGATGACGAGTTTCGACGTCAACACCCGCTGGAAAAACGTGCTCGATCCCAAGGACTGGCCGCGGGAGAGTTCGGGCCAGGAATATGTGCGCGTTTCCGAATATCTGCAATTCTATGCACAGCGCGCCGATCTGGAAAACTGGCGCACGCTCGACCGCATCCCGACGCACGGCGCCTGGCAACGGCTCGGCACCTGGCTGCCGTGGATGCTGATGGGCAACCGGCCGGGGCATCTTTTCTATCGCAGCCACACCAAGGTACTGGCGTCGGTCGACGAACTGCCCCGCGATATCCGCGCCTATACCGAAAAGAATTTCCCGATTTACATGTCAGCGCCCGAAAAATGGGTCGCCCCCAATGTCACCAGTTTTGAAGTCTACAAGCTGGAAAACAAGCCGAAACCTGCGAAACCCTGAACAGTCGTCACGCAGGGCGGAAGTCGGCGGCGGCGCTCTGATAATATAGCTGGGTCAGATAGGTGATCGCTGCGTCGGGAGTCTCGCTCCAGCCGGTGAGCTTCCAGCCCTCGCCGGTCCGGCGCAGCATGGCGAGGACATGGTTGCTGCCGCCCATTGCCTTGCCGCGATGGTGGAAATCCATGCCGTTCGCCAGCCGGGCATCGGTGGCAAAGCGGATATCCCAGGCCATCGGGAAGATGGCCATACGCAGATCGGGCGCGATCGCGATGTGCTGAATGGCGCCGAGCCGCAGCCGGATGGCATCGTGCAGGGCTTCATTCTGCAGCCAATAAGCCGTCACCCGGGCAAATTCGGTATAGAATTCGCGCACTTCCTCGGCCTTGTAGAAGGCGAAATGCGCCGCGTCCCAGTGCCCCGGCAGCGCATCGGCGCGGTTGCGCAGCCAGGCATCGGCATAGGCCGTCAGCGCCGCTGCGACCGCGGCTTCGTCATCAGCCATGTTTCACCTGCCAGTCAGGATAGCGTCCGAGCGTCAGCAACAGCGCGGCACCGAGCCCGAACAACCCCATCGCCAGCTTGAGCATCAGGTCATAGCTGCCGGTCGCATCGCGGATGGCGCCATAGAGCACCGGCGACAGCGCCGAGAAAATCCCGAACGGCATGTAGAGCCAGCCATAGATGCGGCCATATTGCTTCATGCCGAAATAGCGCGAGGCGAGATAGGCGACGACATCGGATTCAGCGCCCGCCGCAAAGCCGAGCAGGAAGCCGGCGACCATCACCAGCCCCAACGTCGTGCCGCTCGTCAGCAGGATCGCGGCGGCGGCGATCGGCATGGCGAGCACTGGAAAGGCGATCCCCGGCGCCCAGAAACGATCGAACAACAACCCGATGATCACCCGGCCGGACAGGATGCCGAGGGCGACGACGCTCATCACCGACACCGCGGTTCCTTGCGGAAAGCCCTTCAGCATGACGATCTGCACCATATGGATATGCGCCCCGCCATAGGCGAGCGCGACCAGCGCGATCGAGGCGAACAGTACCCAGAAGCGATAGCCATGCATCGCCTCCCCGAGCGTCATGCCCGTTAGCGCGCCGCTGGCATCGGCGATCTGCGCCGGGCGTTCGGCGGCGCTCGGTTCGCGAAGCGCCGCCAGCGTGATCGGCAGCGCCACCAGCAACGGCAACAGCGCGATGAGCGGGAAGACATAGCGCCAGCCGAGCCGGCTTTCGATGAGGTTGCTCAGTTGCGGCACGATAAGCCCGGCGATGCTGGTGCCGAGCAGCAGGATGCCGAGCGCCAGGCCGCGGTGGCGATAGAACCACATGTTGATCGCGCGGCTCCAGGTGACGGGTGTCGAGCCGATACCGACCAGCCCGACGAGCAGCCACAGCGCGTAGAAACCCGGCAGCCAGTCGGGAATGAAGAACAGCAGCGCGAAGCTCAGCCCGAACGCCGCCAGCGACGAAATTGCCACTCGCCGCACGCCGTAACGATCCGCGAACCCGCCGAATACCGGCGCCAGCAACGCGCCGGTGATGCCATAAAGCGTGATCCCGAGGCTGATGGCGACGAACGACCAGCCGAATTCATCATGGATCGGCCCGATGACCACCGGCAGCACGTTGAACGGCAGCGGCGACGACCCGCAGGTGACGCCGACCAGCCCGGCAAGCAGGGGTTTCCAGCCGCGGGCGAATTCCGAACGCTCTGCCATGCCTGTCCCTTGCCAATGCCTCGCCATGGTTGGACCCTATTGTCGGCGGCCATCGCCCGATCTTGCGCCGCCTATCCGCTTGATGGACAAGTGGCGGGAACATTCGGCAATCGCATCGCGTTTGTGGCGCTCAGAAGCGGCAGCGCGGACGTATCGAGCGCGAAAGGATCAGGCATGGCGACACAGACCAACTGGCCATCGAATAGCGACACGGGCGGCCTCGCCGCGCAGCTTGCCGCCATCGTCGGCGCCGAGCATGTCCGCACCGATGACGCAACCCGGGCGCTCCACAGCGAAGACGTCTTCGCCGCCAGCCCGCACAAGGTCGCGCTCGTCGTCGCGCCGCAATCGACGCAGAAGCTCGCCGAGGTGATGGCCGCCGCCCAAGCCGCCGGCGTATCGGTCGCGCCGCGCGGCGCGGGGATGAGCTATACCGGCGGCTATCTGCCCGCCTCCGACCACAGCATCAGCCTCGACCTGAGCGCGATGGACCGCATACTCGCCGTCAGCGCCGACGACATGACGGTGACGGTGGAGGCCGGCTGCACCTGGGCGGCGCTGCACGCCGCGCTCGCCGCACAGGGCCTGCGCACGCCGTTCTGGGGGCCGATGTCGGGCATTTACTCGACCATCGGCGGCGGCGTTTCGCAGTTGAACGCCATGTTCGGCGCCGGCCATCACGGCACGTCGAGCGAAAGTGTCATTGCGCTGACGGTCGTGCTCGCCGATGGCCGCGTGCTGCGCACCGGGGCGCGTGGCCCCGATGGCGACACACCCTTCTACCGCCATTTCGGCCCAGACCTCGCCGGGCTGTTTTGCGGCGATTGCGGCACATTGGGTATCAAGGCTGAAATCACCCTGCGGCTGATGCGAGCGCCGGCGCACGAGGGCTGCGCGTCCTTTTCGTTCAAATCGGGGCGCGACCTGTTGCTCGCCATGGCCGAGATGGCGCGCGCCGGTATCGCGTGCGAAATGTGCGCCTTCGACCCCGGGCTCACCAAGGTCCGCATGAAGCGGATGTCGCTGATGAGCGACGTCAAGACGCTCGGCGCCGTCATCGGCAAGGAGAAATCGGTCGGCAAGGGCCTGATGGCGGCGGCGAAGATCGCGCTCGGCGGCCGCAACTTCATCGAACCGACCGATTATCCGCTCCATGTCATCGCCGAGGGCCGCTCGGCCGCCGGGGTCGCCGAGGATATCGACGCCGCCCGCGCAATCGCGAAACGTTTCGACGGCAGCGAGATCGAGAACAGCATCGCCAAGGTCATCCGCGCCATGCCCTTCCCGCCGCCCAATTCGATGCTGGGGCCAGAGGGCGAAAGCTGGGCGCCGGTGCACGGGCTCATCTCGCTGTCGAATGCCCCTGCCCTGCACGCCGCCATCGACGCGATGTTCGCCGAAATGGCCGATGAATTCACCGCGCACGGCATCTACACCGGCTATCTGTTCACCTCGGTTTCGACCAACGCCATCATCATCGAGCCGGTCTTCTATTGGCCGAGCGGCTATCGCCCGGTCCATGCCGCGATGATCGAGCCGGCGCATCTCGCCGGCCTGCCGCAACTGCCCGACAATCCGGCCGCCACCGCGGTGGTGGCGCGCGCCCGCAAAAGGGTGATCGAGATCGTCGCCGGCTTTGGCGGCGGGCATTTCCAGATCGGCCGCGCCTACCCCTATCGCGCCAGCCGCGATGCCGCGTCGCAGGCGCTGCTCGATGTCGTCAAGGGCTTTGCCGACCAGGATGGCCAGCTCAACCCCGGGGGCCTCGGCTTCCCGCAATGAGCGAAACCTATCGGGCAATCCGGCTCGAACGCTTCGCGCAGAGCTTTCGCGCCGCCGCCGATATCGTCGCGGTGCCGTTGCCCCTTCCCGGCCCGGGCGAGATCCGCGTGCGCAACCGGCTGTGCGGCGTCAACGGCATCTTCGATACCCAGATCGCCCGCAACGCCGTCGATTATGTGCCGGTGAAACCGCCGAGCTTCACCGGGGTCGAAGCCATCGGCGTTGTCGATGTGGTCGGCGCCGGGGTGACCGATTTCGCCGTCGGCGATGCCGCCGTAACGGTGCGTTTTCCCGGCGGCTATCGTGAAGCCAATGTCGGGCCTGCCGAAAACTTCGCGCGCGTGCCGGCCGCGACGCGCGACTGGCTGGCGCTCGCGTCGACCGGCGTGTCGGCGCTGCTGGCGCTCGAACATATCGGCGCGGTGCGCGATGGCGAGACCGTCGCGATCTCGGCCGCCGCCGGGGGCCTCGGGCATTTCCTCGTGCAAATCGCTCTGGCGCGCGGCTGCAAAGTCATTGCGGTGTGCGGCGGGCCAGAGAAAGCCGCATTCGTGCGCGGGCTCGGCGCCCACCGCGTCATCGATTACCGCAGCGAGGACGTGGGCGCCGTTCTGCCAGCCGAGTTTCCCGCCGGCATCGATGTCGCCATCGACAGCGTCAGCGGCGCGATCTTCGATGCCTTCCTCGCCAACATGGCGCGCCACGGCCGCCTCGTCCTCGCCGGCGCTGCGACCGATCTCGACGGCAAGCCCGAACAGGTGACGGCCCCGCGCATCGTCCACAGCATCTATTACAAGGGTGTTTCGGTGCGCGGCTTCATGAACGGCCTGCTCACCGAACAGTGGCCCGCGGCGCGGACGCGGGTGTTCGACCTCTACCGGTCTGGCCACCTTGCGGTCACCGCCGATGCGGCGCGCTTCACCGGGCTCGAAGGGGTTTATGACGCGGTCGAACGCTTGCTGTCGGGACAGTCGATGGGCAAGGTCATGGTCGAAATCTGTGCAGGCGATGGGGAGTAAGTGATGACGGATACAGCCCAGAAGCGCGGCGTGCGCGAGGTAATGCCGATCCTGGCGAGCAACGAGGGCGTGTGGGAAGGCATCTACCGCTATTACGACGCCAAGACCGGCCAGATGACGGACGAACACAAGTCGCGGCTGCTCTGCCGGCTGGTCGATGAAGGTGACAGCGAACGCTATTACCAGACCAACCATTATTACTGGGCGGATGGCCGCCACGAGATCCGCGAATTTCCGGCCGAATACAAGGATGGCCGCATCTGGTGGGATAACGACCTGATCAAGGGCTGGGCGGCGCATATGCAGCCTGACGATTTCAACCGCTCGACCTGCCTCAACTGGACCCGCCACAACGAGCCGGGCATCTATCTTTACGAGATGATCCAGAACAGCGACGACCGCAAGAATCGCGCTCGCACCTGGCAATGGTTCCGCGACGGCATCTGCTTCCAGCGCACCCTGATCGACGAGCGCTTCATCACGCGAGACTGGCAGAACTGGACCGACCATAGCGCGCCGATCATCCCATGAAGGCCTATGAAATCGGCCCGCAGACCGGGCTCGACAGCCTGACGGCGGCGACGCGGCCCGAACCTGTCGCGGGCCCTGGCGAAACGGTCATCAAGGTGCTCGAGGTCTGCCTCAACCATCGCGACATGCTGGTGCTCGAAGGCCGCTACGGCGCGCTGCGCCCGCCGACCCGCGTGCCGGTGTCGGAAGGCGTCGGCGAGGTGCTGTCGGTCGGGCCGGGAGTGATGAGCGTCAAGCCCGGCGACCGGGTCGTCGCGCCGCATTTCGTCACCTGGCTCGACGGCGATTTCTCGCCCGCCGCCTTCGCCAGCGATTACGGCATCACCCATGATGGCTGGCTCGCCGAACAGATCGTCATGCCGGCCGCCGCGCTGATCGTGCTGCCCGATGCCGTGAGCACCCGGCAGGCGGCACCGCTGGCGTCATCGGCGCTGACCGCCTGGCACGCGCTCGTCGAGGTCGGTGGCATCAAGGCGGGCGATCTCGTTTTGGCGCTCGGCACCGGCGGGGTGTCGATCTTTGCGCTGCAGATCGCCAAGATGTGCGGCGCGCGCGTGGCGATCACCTCGTCGAGCGATGCCAAGCTCGCACAGGCGCGCGCGCTCGGGGCGGACATCACCATCAACTATGCCACGACCCCCGACTGGGCGGCGGCGCTGGCGGCGGCAAACGGCGGGCGCGGTGCCGACATCATCGTCGAAACCGGCGGCCAGGCCACGCTGGTGCAATCGATCAACGCCGCGGCGCCCAATGCCCGTATCGTCATCATCGGCGCGCTCGCCGGGCCGACGGGGACTGGCCTGCCCAATTATGGCGCCATCATCGGCAAGAACCTGACGCTGCGCGGGATCGCCGAGGGCAGCCGCGCCATGCTCGCGCGGCTGGTCGGCGCCATTGCCGCCAATGGGCTCGAACCCGTCGTCGACAAGACGTTCGCTTTCGATGACGCGCCGGCGGCCTATGCCTATCTCAAATCAGGCGCGCATCTCGGCAAGGTGCTGATCACGCGGGATTGACCGGCTCTTGCCGACGCGGGGCGCGGGCCTATGCTGTCGGGCCCTGCCCTGCGAGTGCCACCGCCTATGCGCCTGCCCGCCCCGATCGATGCCTCGCGCCTGGCACATCACCTCGCCGCGCGCCGCGTGCCCGACGCTCCGCTGCTCATCGGCATTACCGGCTCGGTCGCCGTCGGCAAATCGACCCTGGCGGCGCAACTGGTGGACGCATTGACCGATCTGCGGGTCGCGACGGTCGCGACCGATGGCTTCCTGCGCCGCAATGCCGATCTCGATGCCGCGGGCCTGACCCTGCGCAAGGGCTTTCCCGAAAGCTATGACAGCGAAGCGCTCGCCGCCGCCCTCGCCGCGCTGCGCATTGGCCCCGCGCCGGTGCCGGCCTATTCGCATGTCAGCTATGATGTCGACCCGGCGCTGACCCGGCTGGTTGGCCCCGCCGACATCATCCTCGTCGAAGGCCTGGGCCTTGCCCCGCATGCCGGCGGCGACCCGGCGGCGGCGCTCGACCTGCTCGTCTATCTCGATGCCGATGAAGCCGATCTCGAAGCCTGGTTCGTCGCGCGCTTCATGGGGCTGTGGCACGCCGCGGCCGACGATCCTTCGTCCTTCTACACGCGCTTTCGCGACCTGACGCCCGATGCGGCCGCTGTTTTTGCGCGCAATGTCTGGGGAAATATCAATCTGCCGAATTTGCGGGAGCATATCAGCGGGGCGCGCGAGGGTGCGGCGGTGGTCGTTCGGAAAGACCGGAACCACGCGCTGACGCTGGTCAGAGGCTGAAGCCAACTCCCTCCCCTGTGGGGAGGGAGTTGGTCCTAGTGCCGTCCCAATTCCGCGCGGCCCACCACCATGTGGTGCACCTCATCCGGGCCATCGGCAAAGCGCAGGTGCCGCACATCGGTGTACATCTGCGACAGCGGGCTCCATTGCGATACGCCGGTCGCGCCATGGATCTGCATCGCCTGGTCGATGATCGTCGCGACGCGCTCGGGCACCATCGCCTTGACCATGCTCACCCACACCCGCGCCTCGCGGTTGCCGAGCACGTCCATCGCGCGCGCCGCCTTGAGCACCATCAACCGCATCGCCTCGATCTCGATCCGCGCCCGCGCCACGGTTTCGAGGTTCTTGCCGAGCTGGATGATCGGCTTGCCGAAAGCAACCCGCGACGTCGCGCGCTTGACCATCAGATCGAGCGCCTTTTCGGCCTGGCCGATGGCGCGCATGCAATGGTGGATGCGCCCCGGCCCGAGCCGCAACTGCGAAATCTCGAACCCGCGGCCGACACCGAGCAGGATATTCTCCTCGGGCACCCGGACGTTCTCGAGCTTGATATGCATGTGGCCGCGCGGCGCATGGTCATGGCCGAACACCGTCATCGGCCCCAATACCTGCACCCCCGGCGTGTCCATCGGCACCAGGATCTGCGACTGCTGGCCCGACGCCGGGCCGTCGGGGTCGGTCTTGACCATGCAGATCATGATCTTGCAGCGCGGGTCGCCGGCGCCCGAAATATAATATTTCTCGCCGTTGATGACCCATTCGCCCTTCACCAGCTCGGCGCGGGTGCTGATGTTCTTGGCATCCGATGACGCGACATTGGGCTCGGTCATCGCATAGCAAGACCGGATTTCGCCGTTGAGCAGCGGCTTGAGCCAGCGTTCCTTTTGCGCCGCCGTGCCGACGCGTTCGAGCACTTCCATGTTGCCGGTATCGGGCGCCGAACAGTTGAGCGTTTCTGATGCCAGCGGCTGCTTGCCCAATTCGGCGGCGATATAGGCATAATCGAGATTGGTCAGCCCGCGGCCGATCTCCGAATCGGGCAGGAAGAAGTTCCACAGCCCCGATGCCTTGGCCTTGTTCTTGGCGTTTTCGAGCAGCTCCAGCTGACCCGGCGCCCAGCTCCAGCGCTCGGCGCGGCCTTCGCCGAGACGATAGAATTCCTCGGCGATCGGTTCGACATTGTCGGCGATATGGCGCTTCACCGCTTCGAAAAGCGGCTGCGATTCGCGCGACATGGCGAGCTGGTTGAGCGCGGCTTCGGTTTCCGGGCTGGTGGTGGGCAGAACATGGACCGTCATCAAGGTTTCCTGTTGCATCGAGAGGCGACACCCCACAGGCTGCACCGAACGCGCGGCAAGCGCTACCCGATATTTGGGCAGGGGAACCACCGGACCATGCAACTGACCGACAAGATCATCGTCATCACCGGCGCTGCCAGCGGCATCGGCGCCGCGCTCGCCCGGCGTTTTGCCGCCGAAGGCGCCAAGCTGATCGTCTGTGCCGATATCGATGGCGACGGCGCCGCGGCGACGGCGGCGGCGGTCGGCGGCGTCTCGTTCCGCACCGATGTCTCGCAGGAAGCCGACATCCAGCACCTGATCGAAACCGTGGAGGCCGACCATGGCCCGATCGATCTCTTCTGTTCCAACGCCGGCATCGGCATCGCCGGCGGGGCGGAGGCGAGCAACGAGGGGTGGCAGAAGATATGGGACATCAATGTCATGGCGCATGTCTGGGCCGCCCGCCATCTCGTGCCGCGCATGGTGACGCGCGGCGGCGGCTATCTGATGAATACCGCCAGCGCCGCCGGGCTGTTGTCGCAGATCGGCTCGGCACCCTATGCCGTCACCAAGCATGCCGCGGTCGGCCTCGCTGAATGGCTGGCGCTGACGCATGGCGACGATGGCATCAAGGTCTCGGTGCTCTGCCCCCAGGCGGTGCGCACCGCGATGACGGCGGGCAACCCCGATGGCGTTGCCAGCATCAACGGCATGATGGAACCCGAAGTGCTTGCCGAATGCTGCGTCAAGGCGCTGGCGGAGGAAACATTCCTGATTTTGCCGCATGCCGAAGTGCTTGATTACATGCGCCGCAAGACGGCGGATTATGATCGCTGGATCGGCGGGATGCGCAAGTTGAACCGGGCTTACCGGGGCTAATCCCCCCTCTCCCGCAACCGGGAGAGGGGCCTGTCAGATCAGCGCATCTGCCATCGCCGCCACGATCGCATCGCAATCCAGCCGATATTCGCGATAAAGATCGGGCAAATCCCCCGTTTGCCCGAAGCGATCGACCCCCAGCGGCACCACCCGCTGCCCGTGCACCCCGCCGAGCCATGACAGGGCCGCTGGTGAACCATCGAGCAAGGTCACCAGCCGCGCCCCCGCCGGCAGTGCGCCGAGCAATGTTTCGACATGCGATGGCTTCGCCCCACCGGTCCAGCGCGCCGCCCCGGCCGCGCTCCAGCCGCGGTGGAGCAGGTCGGGCGAGGTGACGACGAGCAGCCCCAGCCCCGGCACATCATTGGCCAGCGCTTCCCACGCCGCCAGCGCTTCGGGCAGCAGCGGGCCCATGGCGACAATCGCCGCCTCGGCCCCTGCCCCCGGCGGCTTCAACCAGTAACCGCCGGCGATCGTCCCCGTCCGCCAGCCATCGTCGCTGCGCACCGGCTGCACCAGATTGCGCGTCGTCAGCCGCAGATAGACGCTGCCGCCGTCATCGGCCTGCATGTGCCCGAACGACCAGTGCATCAGCACCGCCAGTTCATCGGCATAGGCGGGTTCGAACATCGTCAGCCCGGGCTGGCCCATGGCGATCAGCGGCGGGTTGATGCTCTGGTGGGCGCCGCCCTCGGGCGCCAGCGTCAGGCCCGAAGGCGTCGCCACCAGCAGGAAGCGCGCATCCTGATAACAACCATAATTCAACGCATCGAGCCCGCGCGCAATGAAGGGATCATAAACCGTCCCGATCGGCAGCAACCGCGTACCGAACAGCGGCGCCGACAGCCCGGCCGCCGCCAGCATCAGAAACAGATTATTCTCGGCGATGCCGAGTTCGAGATGCTGCCCGGCGCTGTGGCCGCTCCATTTCTGCGGCGACGGGATTTTGGCGGCGCGGAACACATCGGCAAGCTCGCCGCGCCGGAACAGCCCACGCGCATTCACCCAGGGGCCGAGGTTGGTCGACACGGTGACATCGGGCGAGGTGGTGACGATGCGGTCGGCAATCGGCCCGCCGGCTTTCGATAGCTCGAGCAGGATGCGGCCGAACGCCGCCTGGGTTGATTGCTCCTCCCCGTCGGGTGCCGGAATCGCCGGCACCGGCACCGCCTCGAACGCCTTGTCGCGCGCCAGCCGCGCCGCCGGCGAGGCCGCGACAAAGGCTTGCAACGCCCGGCGCTGGTTGTCGCCCAACCCGGCCCAGGGTTCCCATTCCTCGCCTTCGGCAATGCCCAGCGTATCGCGCAGCGTCGCCATCTGCGGCGCGTTCATCTGGCCGGCGTGATTGTCCTTGTGCCCCGCCAGCGGCAGGCCCTTGCCCTTGACGGTATAGGCGATGATCAGCGCCGGCCGGTCGCTGCTTGCCGCCTCGGCATAGGCAGCGAGCAGCGATTCGACACAATGCCCGCCGAGATCGGTCATCAACCGCGCCAGTTCATCGTCATCACGCCGCGCCAGCAACGCCGCCACCCCGCGCTTTCCGCCGATATCGGCGGTCAGCCGCGCCCGCCACGCGGCGCCACCCTGATAGGTCAGCGCGGCAAATTCGACATTGGGGCAATTGTCGATCCAGGCTTCGAGCGCGGCGCCGCCGGGTTCGGCAAAGGCGGCTTTCTGGCGGCGGCCGTGCTTGACGGTGATCACCCGCCAGCCACAGGTTTCGAAGATGTCGTCGAAGCGCCGGAACATGCGATCGGCGGTGGTATGGTCGAGGCTCTGGCGGTTGTAATCGACGATCCACCAGCAGTTGCGGATATCGTGTTTATAGCCTTCGATCAGGCATTCATAGATATTGCCCTCGTCCAATTCGGCATCGCCCATCAGCGCGATCATCCGCCCGGTATCGGCCTCGGCGAGCCCGCCGTGCGCAACGAGATAATCCTGCACCAACGACGCAAAAGCAGTGACGGCGACGC
The DNA here is from genome assembly GCA_031426015.1 of Alphaproteobacteria bacterium. Classification (GTDB taxonomy): domain Bacteria; phylum Pseudomonadota; class Alphaproteobacteria; order Sphingomonadales; family Sphingomonadaceae; genus Sandarakinorhabdus. Next base: position 70,314 of record JANPKK010000066.1, on the reverse strand, counting down.
CCAGCCCGACCGAGCCGGTGGAAAAATCGACCGGAATCACATCCTTGGTACGGCTCGGGTAGCTTTGCGCGCCCTTCAGCCCGCGAAACGCCATCAGCTGTTCGCGGCTCTGGCTGCCGAGCAAATAATGGATGGCGTGCAGCAACGGCCCGGCGTGCGGCTTGACCGCCACCCGGTCGTTGGGGCCGAGCGCGGCAAAATACAGGCTCGCCATGATCGTCGACATCGACGCGCAGCTCGCCTGATGCCCGCCGACCTTGATACCGTCCCGGCTGGGGCGCAGGTGATTGGCGTGGTGGATCGTCCACGCCGACAGCCAGCGCAGCCGGTCATCGAGCTTTTCGATCATCGCGATGCTGTCGGCAGTGGCGGCGGTTTCGATCATCGGACTTCCTGCATCAGATTTCATCTTTTCGGCGCATAGCGCAATGCCGCTGTGCCCTGTGCCGCCACCGGCATGAACAGGCCTTGGCCGGCGGGATAGACGATGCCATTGTGCACCCGGTCGATATGCGCAGTCAGCACGAAATCACCGAGCCGCTTTTCGGCGATCGCCGCTCCGGCCTTACCAAGCAGCTTGTTGTAATCCCGAGCGAAATTCTGCGACAGCGCCTTGCCGATTTCGGCCTGCACCGCCGGCGCCTGGGCGACGGCAAGCAGTAGCTGGAACCCGGCGCCCGTACCATTGCCGGCGATCTGTAGATCATGGACTTCGACTCGTTGCGAGCCGGGATGGTTGAACGGCTTGGCGGTCGCCCAGATCGTGCCGCGTGCATCGATCCAGCGCCCCGGCGTCGCCACCGCCATGGCCAGGCCGATCGCCAGCCGGCCATCGCCGGTGGGGTAGAGCGTCACCCGGCCGAAATCGGGCTTGACCGGGCCGATGCCGGGCAGGTCCATCGGCTTTTTCTCGAGTTTTTTCAGTGCTTTTTTCAACACGGGTTCGAGCTCGGCATAATCGGCGATGACCGGCAGATAGAAGCGAAAGCCGGTAGCGGGGGCGATTTCACGCGGGGCCGGCGGCGGCAGCGGCGTAGGTGCCGGATCATCGGGGCGGTGGCCGACAAAGGTTTCGGTCAGGGCCGTCGCGCCGAGTTCGAGCGTCAGCATGTCGTTTTCGATGTGATAGCGCCGAAAGCGCAAGGCCTGCGGAGTCAGGCGCAGCCAGACCGGCGGGTTCCGGCGGTTGATCGACAGCGAGGTGAAGGCCTTGGCCCAGGCGCCGGCGAGTTTCTCCTGCGGGTGCAACTTACCGATTTCACGCGGCAATTCGGTTTCCAGTCGTTCGATCAGCTTGCGCAGCGCCGGATCGGCCTTGTCGGCAAAGGTGATCCGTTGCCCCAGGAAATCGATCCCCGGCTTGTCGGTCCAGCGGTACGCGATCTGCACACGCGGCTTTGGTTGCCAATTGTCGATACTGTCGAGCTTGATCGTCGCGGTGACCATCGCAGCGGCGGTCGCGGTTTCCTTGATGACATGGGCGACGCGCTCGACATGCACTTCGGCGGTAACCGGCATGACGAGTTGCAGTTCGTCGCCCTGCCCCCCTACGGTGATCGATCCGCGCGTCACCGTGCCGAGGATGTGGCAGCTGACCTTGCCGACAACCTTGATTTTCAGGCACGCCGGCTCCTGCTTGTCGATGCTGGCGAGTGTTGCCGGCACGACGCGGTTGGCGATCTTCTCAAGCTCTGCCAGCGGCGCGCTGATCGGCACCGCGACCGCCGAGGCCTGCGACGGGACGGCGAGCGGCGTCACTTCGCGCGGCGGCGGCTGGTTCGAGGCACTGCCGCAAGCGGCGAGGGGCGCCAGCAGCAGCGGCAGCAATTTTCGTGTCATCCGGCCTCCCGCTGGCTGTTATGCCAGTTTGCAGCGCGATTGCCAGCAAGGCCGCAAGACGGCAAGGAGGGACGAGACAAGGTCGCCACAGAGCGACCAACAGGGGAGATGCCAGATGCAGCTTTTCACCGCGCCCGATCCGGCGCCCAACCCGCGGCGGGTTTCGGCGTTCCTGCGCGTCAAGGGGCTGGCCATCCCCGAAACGCCGCTGTCGCTGTTCAAGCGCGAGCACAAATCCCCCGAAGTACTGGCGAAGAACCCGCGCGGCCAGGTGCCGTTTCTCGAGCTCGACGATGGCCGCGTCATTGCCGAAACCATCAGTATCTGCCGCTATCTCGACGAGCTGCACCCCGAACCGCCGCTGTTCGGCAGCGATGCCTTCGAACGCGCCGAAACCGACATGTGGATCCGCCGCGCCGAAACCCTGCTCGGCACGCCGGTCGGGCTGGCGTGGCAGCATGACCACCCGCTGACTGCGGCGCTGGTGCAGCAGATTCCGGCGATGGGCGCGGCGGCACGGGTGCAGGCGGCGTTGGCGCTCGGCTGGTTCGATGGCCAGTTGGCCTGCAAGGCCTGGCTGGCCGGCGATCGCTTCACCATGGCCGATATCGCCTTGCTGTCGATCGTCGATTTCGGGCAGTGGATCGGCATTGCCGCCACCGACGAGCAGACGGCGATGCGTGACTGGCACGCCCGGGCGACGGCCCGCTGCGCATGAGCGTCACGGTCACTCCGCAAGCGTCGGGCTTCGGTGCCAGCGTCACCGGGGTCGACCTCGCGCGTCCCCTGCCCGCCGACACGCTGGCGGCGGTCAAGGCCGCCTTTGCCGCCCATGCCGTGCTGTCCTTTCCAGGCCAGCCGCTCGATCTTGACGGCCAGGAAGCCTTTACCCGGCAGTTCGGTGCTTACGGCGAGGACCCGTTCATCAAGCCGCTGCCTGGTCGGCCGCATATCCTCGAATTGCGCCGCGAGGCCGATGAGAAAGCCCCCAATTTCGGCGCCGGCTGGCACAGCGACTGGAGTTTCCAGGCTCACCCGCCGGCGGCAACGATCCTCCACGGCAAGGTGATCCCGCCGGTCGGTGGCGATACGTTGTTTGCCGATTGTTCCGCTGCCTATGACGCGCTGTCGCCGGCCTTTCGGAACCTGTGCGACGGGCTGACCGCGCTGCATTCGGCGCGCCTGCCTTATGGCCGCGACGGCGTTTATGCGCACGAAACCGCGAAACGCACGATGCAGATCGTCACCGGCGAAGCGGCCGAGGCGGTCCAGGCGCATCCGCTGGTGCGTGTCCACCCGGTCAGCGGCCGCCGCGCGCTTTACTGTTCGCCGGTCTATACCATCGGGCTGGAGGGCATGACCCGCGACGAAGGCTATGCGATTCTGGGCCATCTGTTCCAGCATATCATCCAGCCACAGTTCCAGTTCCGCCACCACTGGGCGCCCGACACGCTGCTGATGTGGGACAATCGGGTGACGCTGCACTTCGCCGAGGGCGGCTATGACGGGCATTTGCGGGTGATGCACCGCACGACGGTGGCGGGCGAAGCCGTCATCGGCACACAACAGGGGGAATGACATGCGCGCAATACGACTGATGGCCGCCGGGCTCGACAATCTCACCATGGCAACCGCCGACGCCGAGGCGGTGGGCCCGGGCGACATTCGCGTGAAGCTGCACGCCAGCTCCTTGAACTATCATGACTATATCGTCTGCCTCGGCGGCATCCCGACGCCGGCGGGGCGCATCCCGATGTCGGACGGTGCCGGCGTGGTCACCGAGGTCGGCGCCGGCGTTACCGAGTTCAAGGTCGGCGACGCGGTGGTCAGCACCTTCTTTCCCGACTGGATCGGCAGCGACATGACGCTCGAAAAGCTGGCGAAGGTCCCCGGCGACCGCTGCGATGGCTATGCTCGCGACGAAGTCGTCGCGCCCGCCACAGCGTTCACGCATGTCCCCAGGGGCTATGGCCACGCCCAGGCCGCAACGCTCACCTGCGCGGCGCTTACCGCCTGGCGCGCGCTTTATTGCGAAGCGACCCTGATGGCCGGCGAAACCGTGCTGGTGCAGGGCACGGGCGGCGTGTCGATCTTCGCGCTGCAATTCGCCAAGGCGGCGGGCGCGACGGTGATCGCCACGTCATCGTCGGCCGCCAAGCTCGACCGGCTGGCGGCGCTGGGGGCCGATCATCTCATCAATTACAAGAGCGATGAAAGCTGGGGCGAAACCGCACGCAGGCTGACCGGCGGCCGCGGCGTCGACCATGTCGTCGAAATCGGCGGCGCCGGCACGCTGGCGCAGTCGATCGCGGCGACGCGGCTGCGCGGCAATATCGCGTTGATCGGCGTGCTGGCGGGCTTTGCCGGGCCGGTGGCGACCGCCGCGATCATGGCGGGCAATGTCCGGATCAACGGGCTGACGGTGGGCAGCCGCGAACAGCAGCAGGCCATGATCCGCGCGATCGATGCCAATGGTATCAAGCCGGTGATCGACCGCAGTTTCGGGCTCGAAGCCATAGCCGATGCCTTCCGCCACCAGGCGGCAGCCGCGCATTTCGGCAAGATCTGCCTTGAATGGTGACAATAGTGTTTATCCCATGATTTGCGACGGTTCGAAGCGTGCCGCGGCTTGTAAAAACCGGGGTGCCAGTCCAGTTTGCGACGCGCCTTGAACAATGCGGCGCCGGGGGAGGACGGGTTTTGGCGGAGGCTGATCAGGGCAGCACGACTGGAAAGTCGATGAGCCCGATGAACCGGCGCATCATGCGGATCTGGATGGGATGGGGCAGCAAGGTGTTGCCCTTTGCCGATGCCGCCAGCGCCGAACTGCCGCTGCGCCGGCTGTTGCGGCTGTCGCTGATCCAGGTGTCGGTGGGCATGTCTCTGACGCTGCTGGTCGGCACGCTCAACCGCGTCATGATCGTCGAATTGCGGGTGCCCTCGACGCTGGTCGGCATCATGCTGTCGTTGCCGCTGCTGTTTGCGCCGCTGCGCGCGCTGATCGGCCACAAGTCCGATACTCATCAATCTGCACTCGGCTGGCGGCGGGTGCCCTATATCTATCGCGGCACGATGGTGCAGTTCGGCGGGCTGGCAGTGATGCCGTTCGCGCTGCTGGTGCTCGCCGGGTCGATGCAGGCCAATATGGCGCCCGAATGGGTAGGGCGGTTGAGCGCCGGGCTCGCCATCCTGCTTGTTGGCGCCGGTATCCACATCACCCAGACGGTCGGGCTGGCGCTGGCCACCGACCTCGCGCCGGAAAAGGACCAGCCCAATGTCGTCGGGCTGATGTATGTCATGCTGCTGTTCGGATCGATCGTCAGCGCGCTGCTTTTCGGGGCGTTTCTGGTCGATTTCACTCCCGGCCGGCTGATCCAGGTCATTCAGGCCTCTGCCGTTATCACCGTGCTGCTCAACCTTGTCGCGACCTGGAAACAGGAAGCCCGAAAGCCGGCGCATCTGCGCACCGGGCCGCCGCCGGTCGAGCCGACCTTCAAGGAAAGTTGGGATGCCTTCATCGTGCAGGCGCAGGCGATGCGCCGGCTGGTCGCGGTCGGGCTCGGCACGCTCGCCTTCACCATGGAAGATGTGCTGCTCGAACCCTATGGCGGGCAAGTGCTGGGCCTGGGCGTCGGCGCGACCACCAAGCTGACCGCGGCCTTTGCCGGCGGCAGCCTGATCGGTTTCGCGCTGGCATCGAAGGTGCTCAGCCGCGGTGCCGACCCCTTCCGCATGGCGAGCGCCGGCGCACTGGTCGGCCTGCCGGCGTTCATGATGGTGATCGTTTCAGCGCAGACGTTGTCGGTGCCGATGTTTACCGCCGGCGTCATGCTGATCGGCTTTGGCGCCGGGCTGTTCGGCCATGGCACGCTGACCGCGACGATGAATTATGCGCCGCGCGACAAGGTCGGCATGGCGCTGGGCGCCTGGGGGGCGGTGCAGGCGACCGCGGCGGGACTCGGCGCGGCGTTGGGCGGCGGTATGCGTGATGCGTTTGCCGGGCTGCCGCTGGCGCGCGGCTGGCCGCCGGTCGCGAATGGCTATGTGTGGGTCTATGTGCTCGAGATCGCGCTGCTCGCGGCGACGGTGGTGGCGATGCTGCCGCTGCTTGGGCGTAAGCAGGAATTCGCTGCCGTCTGAGTCTTGCTCCTTCCTCCCCCCTGAAGGAATGGCAATTCGCGAAGCGAGCGAGGTGGCGGTTCACGTGTGCTCGCGAGTGACCCCCACCCCGCTCGCGCAAGTGCGCGAGTCGCCCTCTCCACACCCGTAAGCGACGCCTTCGCGTCAGCGGGGAGAGAGTCGACTTTACCCCAACTCAAAGGACACAAAAAAGCCGGGGTCTCGCGACCCCGGCTCATTGTTTTGGCACCGGTTGCCCGGGGCGCGTTGGCTTACTGAGCGGCAGGCGCTTCAGCAGGCGCGGCTTCCATCGCAGCCGGGGCAGCAGCCGGAGCTTCTGCAGCGGCAGGAGCGGCGGGAGCAGCGGCGGCGGCGCCGCCTTCCCAGAAAGCCGGGAACCAGGTCGTGTTGGTCAGGATCGAGGCATGGACCAGCAGTGAAGCCAGCACAAATGCCAGAAAGAACAACGGAATACCGATGGTCGGCTGGACGTAGAGCCAAATTCTTCCTTCATTCATGGTCGGTCTCCCTTACTTGAGCCAAGGCGTAAGCATGTACGCCAGGATGTGGGCCAGGATCGCGATCGCGGCATAAATGCGGGTGCCCCACATCAGGCCGTTCTGGATTTCCTCGGCTTCCTTCAGGGTCAGCCCCGTCGGGTAAACCCGTTCATTATCATCTGCCATCGTGGCGACTCCCTTCATGACTTCGCTATGTGCCCAGTCTCCGGCGTTACCACCGTCGACCCGGCCAGATGAAATGCCGTTAGGGCAACCACCTGTCGGTACATGATCCTTGCGTCATGAACGTTTGATCCACCGGATCCGCCCCCCGCCGCGCTTCTCATGCATGTGACACTTTAGCCTGACACATGCCTGTGTCAATTCGTCGCGATGCCTGCGCAGCCCTTCCTTGAAAAAAAATCTGTAAATTACCGGGTCACCCAGGGATACCGCTGCGCTTAGAGCGCCTTGCGCAGGATATGCCGGCCAAGGCACAGCGCATCCATCTCGGTGCGGGCAAAACAGGCAAGCGCCTGTTCGGGGGTATCGACCACCGGCTCGTTCTCGTTGAAGCTGGTATTGAGCACCATGCCGATGCCGGTACGACGATGAAAAGCCGAAATCAGCTTGTGGTAAAGCGCGTTCGACGCCGGATCGACGCTCTGCAGGCGCCCGGTACCATCGACATGGGTGATCGCCGGCAGCCGCTCATGCCATTCGGGCTTCAGCTTCACCACGTGCATCATGAACGGGCTGTAGACGTCCTGTTCGAAATACACCGGCACCATCTCGCGCAGCACCGAGGGCGCGAACGGCCGGAAGCCTTCGCGCCGCTTGATCTTGGCGTTGATCGTGTCCTTCATCGTCAGGATCGCCGGGTTGGCGAGAATCGAGCGGTTGCCGAGCGCGCGCGGCCCCCATTCGCTGCGACCCTGGTACCAGCCCATGACCAAGCCATCGGCAATCAGCCCCGAGGCGATCTCGACCAGCTCGTCCTCATCGGCGCAGGACGTCACGGTAAAGCCCGATTCTTCGGCAACCTTGCGCATCCGGTCATCGGAATAGCCGGGACCCCAGGCGGCGTGTTCCATGTGGAAACGTTCCTTGCGGCCAAGCACCTGGTGCCAGACATGGTAGGCGGCCCCCATGCAGGCGCCATCGTCCGACGCCGCAGCCTGGAGATAGGGCGTGGTGAACGGGGTTTCGCGCAGGATGCGGGCGTTCGCGACGCCGTTAAGCGCGCAGCCGCCGGCCATGACGAGCTGCCCGGTCGGCACTTCGGCGTGGAGATGCTTGAGGCAATGCACGATGGCTTCCTCGAAACGCACCTGGGCCGATCGGGCAATGTCCATCTCGCGCTGGGTCAGCGGGTCGTCGCGGCGACGGGCGGGGCCAAGCTCGGCCACCATGCGATCGCCGAACAGCGTATCGACGTGCAGCCGGTCACGCGCATCGCCGGTCCGCTTTTCGTGCATGCCGAAATAGCCCTTGCCGAGCCGGAACCAGCCATCGCGGGTCAGTTCGACCATGCGCTTCATGACATCGCCGTATTTGTCTTCGCCATAGGGAGCGAGGCCCATCACCTTGTATTCCTCGCCGAAGCGATCGAAGCCGATGAACTGGCAGATGGCGGTGTAGAAGAAACCAAGACTATCCGGCAGCGTCACCTTGCCGACGGGCGTGATGCTGGTGCCTTCGCAGCGCGCCGCCATGGCAGACGCGAAATCGCCTGATGCGTCATAGGAAAAACCGGCGCTCAGGCTTTCGAACGGCGACAGATAATAGGCACTGGCGATGTGCGCCAGATGATGTTCGACGGGGATCGTTTCGAACTTCTGCGCCGCCGGGTCCTCGCCGCAGAATTCGGCGAGGCGATCGATCATCGACTTGGTCTTGCCGCGCCGGGTCAGATGCTCGACCGCCGTGCCGAAAGCGCCCTGGCTCAAGGTCCATTTCGCCTTGGCGGCAAGGTTGGCCTTGGGATCGCGCGCCATCGTCACATGGGTGACATCGGCCAGCTTCAGCCCATTGTCGGCGAGCAGCCAGCGCACCGCGTGTTCGGGGAATTCGGGCGAATGCTTGAAGCGTTCGCCCAGCCGTTCTTCGGCCACCGCACCGACCAGTTTGCCATCGATTAGCAGGCACGCGGCCGAATCGGGGTGAAAGGCGTTCAGCCCCAGGATTACGCTCATCTACATCCAACCTGCTGGAATTGGCCGCTACCGGCACGAGTGGCGGTTGCCATAGCAGGCCTTTTGCGCAGGGCAAAGCATGGGCGACGGTGCCCATCGGCAAGACGTGCGCGAGCGGCGATCAGCCGCCCGGCCGCGCCACAGCGTTAGACGAGCCGGCTCTGGCGTACCGCGGCGGCGATGAACCCGGCGAACAACGGATGCGGATCGAACGGCTTTGACTTCAATTCCGGGTGGAACTGGACGCCGACGAACCAGGGATGATCGGGGCGCTCGACGATTTCGGGGAGCAGGCCATCGGGCGACATGCCCGAAAACATCAACCCCTGCGCCTCGAGCCGTTCCCGATAGCCGACATTGACTTCATAGCGATGGCGGTGGCGCTCGCTGATGACGGCGCTGTCGTAGATCGACGCGGCGACGCTGTTGCCCGCCAGCCGCGCTTCATAGGCGCCGAGCCGCATCGTGCCGCCCATGTCACCGCCGGCTTCACGCACTTGCAGGCCATCGGCGCTCATCCATTCGGTGATCATGCCCACCACAGGTTCATCGGTCGGGCCGAATTCGGTGGTACTGGCGCCGGTAACGCCGGCCTGGTGGCGCGCCGCTTCGATGCACGCCATCTGCATGCCGAGGCAGATCCCGAAAAACGGCACGTCGCGCTCGCGGGCGAAGCGCACGCTGGCGATCTTGCCCTCGCTGCCGCGCTCGCCGAAGCCACCGGGGACGAGGATGCCGTGCATCGGCTCCAGCCGCGCCGCGACATCCTCGCGCTCGAATTCCTCGGCATCGAGCCACTGGATATTCACCTTTACCCGGTTGGCGATGCCGCCATGCACCAGCGCTTCGGTGAGGGATTTGTAGGCGTCCTTCATCCCCGTGTACTTGCCGACGACACCGATGGTGACTTCGCCTTCGGGGTTGTGCAACGCATCGGTAATCGTCGACCAGCGCGTCAGCAGCGGCGGCGGCGCGTCGGTGATGCCGAACGCCGCGAGAACCTGATCATCAAGACCTTCGGCATGATATTGCAGCGGCACATCATAGATGCTCGGCGCATCCAGTGCGGCGATGACGGCTTCCTTGGCGACATTGCAGAACAGCGCGATCTTGGCACGATCGCTGTCGGGCAACGGGTGTTCGGAGCGGCAGACAAGAACATGCGGCTGGATGCCGATGCCGCGCAATTCGGCGACGCTGTGCTGGGTCGGCTTGGTCTTCAGTTCGCCCGCTGCTGCAAGGTACGGCACCAGCGTGCAGTGGATGTAGACCGCGTTGGCGCGGCCGACATCGGCCGAAAGCTGGCGAATCGCTTCGAGGAACGGCAGCGATTCAATGTCGCCGACGGTGCCGCCGATCTCGCAAAGCACGAAATCGAGGCCATCGGTTTCGGCCAGGGCAAAGGCCTTGATGGCATCGGTTACGTGCGGGATGACCTGCACCGTCGCGCCGAGGAACAGGCCCTTGCGTTCCCGGGCGATGATATCCTGATACACCCGCCCCGAGGTGATGTTGTCGGTCTGCCGCGACGCAACGCCGGTGAAGCGTTCGTAATGGCCGAGATCGAGATCGGTCTCGGCGCCATCATCGGTCACATAGACTTCGCCGTGCTGATACGGCGACATCGTGCCGGGATCGACATTGAGGTACGGATCGAATTTGCGGATGCGGACCGAATAGCCACGCGCCTGGAGCAGCGCAGCCAGCGAGGCGGCCATCAGGCCCTTGCCAAGCGAAGAGACCACGCCGCCGGTGATGAAAATAAACCGGGTCATGGGAGAAAAGTCCTAGCCCGGATCGGGGCCCCGGCGCCAGTGGGGGCGACAAACTTGTTTGTGGATAAGCGCTACAGCCCCAGCCGGAAGCGTAGCGCCGCCCCGGCATCGGGCGCGGCGCTGGCGATATGGCCGGGCTGGTCACGCCAGAACAGCCCCAGGCGCAACCACCCCGGGCCGAGCGCGCAGGTATAGCCGATTTCGGTGGCGATCTCGCGGCCACTGGGGGCAAGGCGCGCGGTTTCCGGCGTGTCGCCGCCCAGCGCCAGCAGCGCTGCGCCGCTGGCACGCAGGGGCTGCGCGACGGTCAGGCTGAGGCTGTCGTCCCCCAGCACGCCGAAGCGCGTCAGGCTGAGCCGCGCCGCCGTGCTGGTCAGCCCCGACAGGCGCTGGACGAGGCCATTGCCCGTAAGATCGGCGCGAGTCGTGCCGAAGCGGGCCTCGCCGCCAAGCGCCCAGGCGCCCAACGGCAGCGTCACATCCAGCACCGCGCTGGTCGATGTGCCGCCGGAAATGCCGAAGGGTGCCGCCAGTCGTGATCCGAACAGCGCGCCACGTTCGGCCATGCGTTCGCCGGCAACACCGAGCGCCAGCGCGCCGAAGCGCCGGTCGATCCGCACCAGCGCACGGCTGGCGCGGGCGTCGCTGCCCTGCCCTGCCCGTGTTTCACCCACCGCGACACTCGCCGTCCAGCCGCCGAAGCGTTGCGCCACGGCGGCGCCGGCTACATCGCGGCTGGCTACACCGAAACGGTCGATCTGCCCGGCGACCAGCGTGTCCGGCGCGCCTGCGACGCCCGCGGCATCGGCGACGAGCCCGGCGAGCCCGGTACCGAAGCTCAGCGCCGCCGTCCGCCCGCCGGCAAGCGCCAGCAGCGCCCGGCCCGAAACGAGCTGCCCGCGCCGGTCGGCCACCGGATTGCCGGCCGCCAGCACCGCGCCGCGCCAGCCGGCATCGTGCCAGACGAGCGGCGCATCGCCGCGCACCCCGAAGCTGAGCATCGCCGCGCCAAGCCGGGCGCCGGTGCTGCGCAGCTCGTCGCCGAGCAGACTGTTGGCGAGCCGCCCGGCATTGTCGCGCCGCAGCGCCGCCGCGACATTCACGGCATAGCGCCGATCATAATCATCGCGCGCCACCACCCGCGACAGCGCTGCCCCGGTCGCCCCGGCGTCGCCGAATGGCGCCCCCAGCGCGCCGGTGATGCCGTTCAGCGGCAGCGCCACCTGCGCCACCGACAGGCCGCCGACGGGCTGGAACGCCCGGGTGATGTTGAGCGCACCGCGGCCATAGACGGCATCGGTGCCCGGCGCGCCCAGATCATCGGCGGTGCGCAGCAGGATATCGACGATCTGGACATTGCTCAGCGTCGGAAAGGCGCCGGCGAGCAGCGCGGCCGCACCGGAGATGATCGGCGCGGCCTCCGAGGTGCCGCTGTAGAGAAAGGCAGCGCCGGTTTCATCGAAGCTGCGCACCCGCACGCCGAGCGTTACCAGATAGTTGTTTGCCACGGCGCCGGCGCGATTGCTGAAATCGGCGATCATCTGCAGATCATCGATGGCGCCGGCAACGATGACCGTGCCGGGCGCCGCCGCGGCAATGCCCGATGACGCGAACGGGTCGACCTCGGGGTTGCCTTCATTGCCGGCGGCGATGACGACAACAGCGCCGCTGCCGGTGGCGCGCGCCAGCGACGAGCCGACCGAAAAGCCGACCGCTGGCCCACCGAGCGACAGGTTGACGACGCGCGCACCGGCAGTGGCGGCCGTATCGAGGCCGGATGCGATCGCCGAGCTGAGATAGGCGCAACCTTCGGTGCTGACGCAGCTGCCCGGCCGGTCGGCGCGGATCGACAGCAAGGTTGCCGCAAAGGCGACGCCATGGATGCCGCTGTTGTTCTTTGCCGCGAGCAGGATGCCCGACACTTCGGTGCCATGGCCATCGTCATCGCCGACCCCGCGCGAGCCGGCGGCATCGCGGCTGAGCGGCGAGATGCGCCCGGCAAATTCGAGGCTGGTCGGATCGACGCCGCTGTCGATGACGGCCACGGTCACGCCCGCGCCGGTTGCCCCGGCGTTATAGGCGCCGATCGCCAGCGAGGCCGTGACAGCGTTCGAGCGGCGAAATTCGGCGGTATCGAAATTGATCGTCGGGGTGGGTGTAGGTGCAGGCGCTGGCGTTGGTGTCGGCGTTGGTGCCGGTGCGGGGCTGGGCGTTGGCGTCGGGACCGGGTTGACGCCGCCACCGCCGCCGCCACACGCATTGAGCAAGGTCAGCGCGGCCAGGCTGGCGGTGATGTAAAGAAACTGGCGCGACATAGTGGCATCCTAGAGCCTCGGCGGCTGTAGCATAACGAAATTCAGCGTGTTTCGATCCGCGAATTGGCCTTGGTGTCGGGCAGGCGGATCGCGGCAACCAGCGCGATTGCGCACATGCCGGCAACGTACCAGAAAAAGCCCGATTCATAGCCCGCAGATTTGAACGCCAGTGCGACATATTCGGCCGAGCCGCCGAACACCGCCACGCCGATGCCATAGGGCAGGCCGACGCCGAGCGCACGGATGGCGGCGGGGAACATTTCGGCCTTCACCACCCCCGAAATCGCCGTGTAGCAGCTCAGCACCGTCAGCGCCGCCATGATGAGAATGAAGCCCGACAGCGGATCGCTGACCCGGCCGATCGCGGTCATCGCCGGGATGGTGAGCAGCGTGCCGAGCGCGCCGAAGGTGATCAGCAGGGGCCGCCGCCCGATCCGGTCGGAAAGCGCTCCGATCACCGGCTGCAGCAGCATGTAGCCGACCAGCGCCAGCGCCGACACGCTCGTCGCCTGGGGCTTAGACCAGCCGGCGCTGAGCACCAGATATTTTTGCATGTAGGTCGTGAACGTATAAAAGGCGAGGCTACCGCCGGCAGTCAGCGCCAGCACCGTTGCCAGCGCGCGCGGGTGGGCGAGCAACTGGCGCACCAGGCTTTGCTGGCTGCCCGGCTTGACGCTCTTGAAGGCTTCGGTTTCCACCAGCCCGCGGCGCAAGAAGAACACCAGCACGGCACAGGCGGCGCCGAAAACAAAGGGAATGCGCCACCCCCAGGCTTCGAGTTCGGCCTCGGTCAGCAGCGCCTGCAAGGCCACGAGCAGGCCTAGCGCCAGCAACTGCCCCCCGATCAGCGTCACATACTGGAAACTCGCGAGAAAGCCGCGCCGGCGTTCATCGGCGACTTCGGACATGAAGGTAGCAGACGCGCCATATTCGCCGCCGACCGACAGCCCCTGCACCAACCGCGCGAACAGCAGCAGGAACGGCGCGAACAGCCCGACCTGGTCATAGGTCGGCGAAATCGCGATGAGCAGAGAGCCGGCGCACATCATCGCCACCGACAGCGTAAGTGCTGCCTTTCGCCCTTTGCGATCGGCATAGACCCCCAGGATCCAGCCGCCGATCGGCCGCATCAGGAAACCGACGGCGAACACCGCCGCGGTGTTGAGCGCCTGCGCCAGCGCATCGCCCTTGGGAAAGAAACTGGGGGCAAAATACAGCGCGAACGCCGAATAGGCGTACCAGTCATACCATTCGACAAGGTTGCCCGCCGAGCCGCCGAAAATCTGGCGGGCCTGCGAAATCGGCCGCGCCGTATGTTTGGTCGGCTGCGCCGTATGTTTGGTCGGCTGCGCCGATGCGGTCGACGCGGGTTCGTCCATCAGTTGACGAGCGGAACGCCGGTTGCGGGCGCGGGGGTCGGCGCGGGTGCCGCGCCGGGCAGCGCAGGCGCGGCGGGTGCCGGCGCGCTGGTCTGCGCTGCCAGGCTGGTATCGATCTTCTTGGGCTTGTTGGTGCCGGCCGCAAGCACGGCAAGGACGATCGACGATACGATGAACAGCACCGCCAGCACCGTCGTCGACCGGGTCAGCAGATTGGCCGCACCGCGCGCCGACATCAGCCCGCCGCCGGTACCGCCGCCGATGCCCAACCCGCCGCCTTCCGAACGCTGCAACAGGATCACGCCCACCAGGCCGATGGCGATGAGGGTGTGGACGACAAGCAGGAAGGTGATCACGTCAGATTATCTTTCGGGCGACGATGCAAGCGCGCGATGTAGCGATGCCGCCGCCTTTGGGCAAGGTCGGTGCTATTGCGCCGCCTCGGCGATCGCCACCAGGCTTGCCGCCGTCAGGCTTGCGCCGCCGACGAGCGCGCCGCCGACATTCGGCTGGCCGAGGAGCAACGCGGCGTTTTCGGGCTTCACCGAGCCGCCATAGAGAATGCGCAGGCCCTGCCCCGCCGACCCGAAGCGTTCGACCAACCGCTCGCGGATAAACCCGTGGATCGCGGCAACATCGCCCGGCGTCGGTGTCCGCCCGGTGCCGATCGCCCAGACGGGTTCATAGGCGATGATCAGCCCATCGGCGCTGTCGGGCAATGACCCCGCCAGTTGCGCCGCGACCACCGCTTCGGCCTGCCCGGCATCGCGCTGGCCTTCGGTTTCGCCGATGCACAGGATGACCTGCAGCCCCGCATCGCGTGCCGCAATCGCCTTCACGCGGACCTCGGCGTCGGTTTCGTCGTTGTCCGTACGGCGCTCGCTGTGCCCGACGATGACGAATTGCGCCCCCAGATCGGCGAGCATCCCGGCCGAAACACAGCCGGTGTGCGCCCCCGAGGCCTTGGCATGGCAATCCTGCCCACCGATCCGCACGGCACCGGCGGCGACGATGACGGCGCGATCGATCAGCGTGAAGGGCGGCGCCACCCACAGGTCGCTGCGCGCGACGGCCATCGCGGCGATCTCGGTGATCGATTCGCCCAGGCCGTTCATCTTCCAGTTGCCTACGATCAACGCCATTGCGCTTCATTCCCTGTCCGGTTGCGGCGCGTCTTGTGGCAAGCCGCCGCGCTCGTTACAACCCGCCGCCACTGCGCAACTGGTATCGATAGTCCCATGATCACCTTCATTCGTCGCTGGTTGACCAGCTGGCCCGTGCTGCTGCTGCTGGCGCTGGTGCTTG
This sequence comes from Alphaproteobacteria bacterium, assembly GCA_031426015.1. Taxonomy (GTDB): domain Bacteria; phylum Pseudomonadota; class Alphaproteobacteria; order Sphingomonadales; family Sphingomonadaceae; genus Sandarakinorhabdus. The sequence goes on along the minus strand of JANPKK010000066.1, from coordinate 54,887 downwards.
TCGCCTTTGCCGTAACCGGCATCGGCGATCCCTTCGCCGGTGGCGGCCCGGTCGGTTCGGTCGCCAAGGTCGGCGACAAGGTGATCAGCGAGCCAGACCTGCTCAAGGCCTTCGATCGCATGGTGCGCAACGCCCGCCAGACGAACCCGGGCGTCACCCAGACCGAATTCGCCAAGCAAGGCGCCGTCACCATCGCTGCCGATCAGTTGATCGGCCAGACCGCGGTGGAAACGCTGGCGGCGAACGCCGGGATCGCCGCTTCGGACCGCGCCATCGGCGCCGTCATTGCCGGCATTCCGGCTTTCCAGAGCGGTGGCAAGTTCGATGAAGCCACCTATCGCCGCGTCATCGCCGGTCAGCAGCTGACCGAGGCCGAACTCCACCAGGGTATCGGGGGCGATCTGGTCAGGAAGCAATTGCTTACCCCCGTCACCGCCGCGCTCGGCGTGCCGGCCGACATGGCGCGGCCCTATGCCCAGATGCTGGTCGATACCCATCGCGGCGGTGTCGCGCTGGTGCCGGTGGCAGCGACCGCCGCCCCCACCGAAGCCGAAATCGCCAAATTCTATGCCGATAACAAGGCGCGCTTCACCGTGCCCGAGCGTCGGTCCTATCGTTATGCCATGATCGACAGCGCCGGCATCACGGCCGCCGCCACGGTCACCGAGGCACAGATCGCCGCCGCCTTTGCCAAGGATCCGGCGCGCTATGGCGCCGCTGCCACCCGCCGCCTCGAACAGGTCGTCGTCCCCGATGAAGCCAAGGCGCGCGCCATTGCTGCCGCCGCTGCCAGCGAAGGCTTCGGCAAGGCTGCCCAGCGGCTTGCCGGCTTCGGTGCCGCCGATATCGACCTTGGCGAACAATCGCGCGAAGCCTTTGGCAAGGCGACCAGCCCGGCCGTTGCGGATGCCGCCTTTGCCGCCAGCGTCGGTGGCATCACCGCGCCGATCAAGACCGCCTATGGCTGGCACGTCGTACGCGTCGCCGCTTTGGGTGCCGCCGGCAAATCGCTGGCGCAGGCGCGCGCCGCCGTCGAGGCCGACCTGAAGAAGACTGCCGGCAGCGCCGAGCTCGGTGATCTGGTGGCCGCCATCGATGACGGGGTCGAAGCCGGCAAGAGCTTTGCCGACATCGCCAAGGACCAGAAGCTGACCATCCTGGCGCAAACACCGGTGACCAGGGAAGGCACCGCTCCCGGCGCCGCGCCGCTGACCGGTGAAGCGGTCGCCATTGCCGCCAAGGCCTTTCGCCACGAACCCGGCGACGGCGCCGCGGTCGAAGATCTGGGCGGCGGCAAGCTGGTCGTCATCGAAACCATGGCTGTGTCACCCGCAGCACCGCAGCCGCTCGCCGAGGTTCGCGCCGTGGCGATAGCCGGTGCAGCGCAGGCCAAGGCGATGGCAGCGGCACGCGGCAAGGCCGATGCGGTCGTCGCCGCGGTGCGCAAGGGCATGGCCTTCGATACTGCGCTGGCCGCGCAGGGCCTGCCGCCGGCGCAGCCACTCGCCGGCCGCCGCCTCGATGTTGCCCAACAACAGCAGGTGCCGCCGATTGTCCAGGCCTTCCTTGAAACCCCCAAGGGCACCGTGCAGGTGTTGCCGGGCGGCCAGGGCTGGGTGCTGATCCACACCAGCGCCATCGAGCCCGGCAAGATCGACGCCGTGCCCGGCCTGCTCGAAGCCGGCCGCCGTGACATCGCGGCGCAAGTGCCCGAAGAATTCGCGGCGGCCTTTGCGCTGGCTTCGGAACGCGCACTCGGCACGACCCGCAACGCAAAGACCATCACCGCCATCACCCGCCGACTGTCGGGTCTCGATACCGGCACGCCGTAACTTGGGCGATTTCGGCCGCATCGCCCCCGATCGGGATAGTGTCGTGACAGCGCTTGGCCACGGCCGGGCACAGCTGGTGTGGACGCGCATCGTCGCCGATACCGAAACGCCCGTTTCGGCGATGCTCAAGCTTGGTGCAGCCCAGAGCGGCAGCTTTCTGCTCGAATCGGTCGAAGGCGGCCAGGTGCGCGGGCGCTATTCGCTGCTCGGGCTCGATCCCGACCTGGTCTGGCGCGCCACCGGCGACACGTCGGAAATCAACCGCGACTGGCGTACCGACCGCAGCGCGTTCGTGGCTGTCCCCGGCGGGGCGCTGGCGGCGCTGCGCGGGCTGGTCGCCGAAGCCCGCGCCGATGTGCCCCCAGCGCTGCCGCCGGCGCTGGCCTGCCTGGTCGGCTATATCGGTTATGAAGCGGTTCGGCTCGTCGAGCCGAGCGTGCCGGGCAATGCCCCCTCGCCACTCGGCCTGCCCGACATGTTGTTCGTGCGGCCGACGCTGCTGTTGGTCTTCGACCGGCTGAAGGACGAACTCTTCATCGTGGCGCCGATCTTTGCCGCTGCCGATCCGGGCGCCGCCTATGCCGATGCCGTCGAGCGCATCGAAGCAGCGCAGGCGCGCCTCGCCCGCGCCCAGCCGCCGCGTACCGCCGCGTTGACCACCCTGCCCGATGGCAGCGCGACCCCGATCGTTGGTTCCGAGCGCTATGCCGAGATGGTGGCGCGCGCCAAGGAATATATCTTTGCCGGCGATGTCTTCCAGGTCGTGCTGGCGCAGCGTTTCAGCGTCGATTTTCCGCTGCCGCCACTCGATCTCTATCGCGCGCTGCGGCGCATCAACCCGTCGCCCTTCCTGTATTTCCTCGATCTGCCCGATTTCGCGCTGGTCGGCTCGTCACCCGAAATCCTCGTCCGCGTGCGCGATGGCGATGTCACCATCCGGCCGATCGCCGGCACCAGGCCAAGGGGCCGCGACGCCGTGGAGGATGCCGAAAACAAGGCCAGCCTGCTCGCCGATGCCAAGGAACAGGCCGAACATCTGATGCTGCTCGATCTCGGGCGGCACGATACGGGGCGCGTCTCGCTGCCCGGCACGGTGACGGTGACCGATCGCGCCGGCGTGGAATTCTACAGCCATGTCATGCACATCGTCTCGAACGTGCGCGGCCGGCTCGATCCGAAACATGATGCCATCGACGCGCTGCTCGCGGGCTTTCCGGCTGGCACCGTTTCGGGGGCGCCCAAGGTCCGCGCCATGCAGGTTATCGCCGAACTCGAGCCCGAAGCGCGCGGCGCCTACGCCGGCGGCGTCGGCTATTTCAGCCCCGATGGCTCGATGGATTCGTGCATCGTGCTGCGCACCGCGGTGGTCAAGGACGGCGTCATGCACGTCCAGGCCGGTGCCGGAATTGTTGCCGACAGCGTCGCCGAATATGAACAGCGCGAATGCGAAGCCAAGGCCGGCGCGCTGATGGCCGCGGCACGCGAAGCCCTGCAAGCCGCCGCAGCGCCCGGTTTCGGACAATAGGCCGCACGGCCTCGCCACCCGCGCCGGCAGCGGCTATCGCGGTGATCCAAACAGGAGTGTTTCGCATGCCCAAGGCCCTCTGGAACGGCGTCACCATTGCCGACAGCGACGATACCGTGGTTGTCGAAGGCAATTATTATTTCCGCATCGATGCGGTCGATCCCGCAATGCTCAAGCCGAGCGCGACGACGACCGTCTGCGGCTGGAAAGGCACCGCCAATTACTGGACGCTTGTCGCCGGCGGCGCCGAAAACAAGGACGCGGTCTGGTACTATGCCGACCCCAAGCCGGCCGCCGCCGAGATCAAGGGCCGGCTGGCGTTCTGGAAGGGCGTCAAGGTCGGCTGATTTTCGCGGTCAGGCCAGACACGGGATAACCCACCCGTCGCCACAAACAGATGACGCCATCCCAAGCGTCAGCTAAAGCCTGTCACCATGATCCTTGTCATCGACAATTACGACAGCTTCACCTTCAATCTCGTGCATTACCTGCTCGAGTTGGGCGCCGAAACGCGGGTCATCCGCAACGACGCGATCACCGCCGCCGAAGCGATTGCCCTGCAACCCCAGGCGGTACTGTTGTCGCCCGGACCGTGCACGCCCAATGAAGCCGGCGTCTGTCTTGATCTCATCGCCGCGGCCGCCGCGGTACGCCTGCCGCTGCTTGGCGTCTGCCTCGGCCACCAGTCGCTCGGCCAGGCCTTTGGCGGAACGGTGGTGCGCGCGCCGCAGGTCATGCACGGCAAGACCAGTGCGATGACCCACGATGGCACCGGCATCTTCGCCGGCCTGCCGAACCCGTTCGAAGCAACCCGCTATCATTCGCTGATCGTGCGTGAAGATGATCTGCCCGATTGCTTCGCCATCAATGCGCGCAGCCCCGATGGCATCATCATGGGCATGCGTCACAAGGAATTGCCGCTGCACGGCGTCCAGTTTCACCCCGAAAGCATCGCCACCGAACATGGCCACGCCATGCTCGCCAATTTCATGACGCTCGCCGGGATGCAGCCGCAACCGCTGGCGCGCGCAGCGTGAGCCGGCCGCTGCCCGATGGTGGGGCCGAACTGCCGCCCGATGTCGCCGCCGATGCCTTTGCCCGGATCTTCGATGGCATGGCAGATGACAAGGCGGTGGCGACTTTCCTCGTCGCGCTTGCCGATCGCGGCGAGACAGTCGACGAGATCGTTGCGGCCGCATCAATGCTGAGAGAGCGCGTCAGCAACCCGCTGCATTATCCTGATGCCATTGATGTTTGCGGCACCGGTGGTGATGGTAAGCACAGCCTCAACGTCTCGACCGCCGTTGCCATCGTCGTTGCCGCCTGCGGGGTAAAGGTCGCCAAGCACGGCAATCGCGCTGCTTCATCGAGCAGCGGCGCCGCCGATGTGCTCGCCGAACTCGGCATTCCGGAACTGCCCTTCGACAGGCTGGGGCCTTGCCTCGAAAGCGTCGGCATCACCTTCCTCCACGCCGCCCGCCACCACCCCGCCATGGCGCGCGTCGCCCCGGTGCGCCGTGCACTCGGCCGGCGAACGATCTTCAACCTGCTCGGCCCGCTCGCCAATCCGGCCGGGGTGAAACGGCAACTGGTCGGGGTTTATGATCCGGCACGGGCGCTCGACATGGCGATGGCGTTGCAGGCGCTCGGCTCGGATCGTGCCATCATCGTCCATGGTCAAGGCTATGACGAACTGACCGTGACCGGTGACAGCAAGGTCGTTCGTTATGGTTTTGAAGGGGTTGGATCATTCGGCTTCCTGACTGTCTCGCCTGAAGACGCCGGTGTCGGTCGCCACTCCGAAGCGGCGCTCGCCGGCGGTAACCCGGTGCAAAATGCTGCCAGATTACGGAGCCTGCTTGCCGGGGAACAGGGCGCCTATCACGACATCGTCGTGCTCAACGCCGCCGCAGCGCTGGCAACCGCCAGCAACGAACTGATAAGCACCGCCAACTTTGCCCGCATCGCCCGCGAGTCGCTCGCCTCGGGCGCTGCCGCCGATACCCTTGCCCGCTGGAGCGCCTTTCGATGACCGACACCTTGGCGATGATCTGCGATCACAAGCGCAGCCTGGTCGCCGCCGCGCGCGCGACGGGCAGCCTCGCCGATCTCGAAACCGCCGCTGCGGCTGCCGACCCGGTGCGCGGCTTTATCGGCGCCATCCATGCCGCGCACGCCGATGGCCGCACCGCGTTGATCGCCGAAGTGAAGAAGGCCAGCCCCAGCAAGGGCTTGATCCGCGCCGATTTCGACCCCGCCGCGCTTGCCGCCGCCTATCAGGCCGGTGGCGCGACCTGCCTGTCGGTGCTGACCGAGGACCGCTGGTTCCTCGGCGGTGATGCCTATCTGGTCGCCGCCCGCGCCGCCTGCACCCTGCCGGTCATCCGCAAGGATTTCATCATCGACCCCTGGCAGGTGATCGAAGCCCGCGCCATCGGCGCCGATGCCGTGCTGCTCATCATGGCAGCGCTGTCGGATGCCCAGGCTGCCGAATTGGAAGCCGTCGCCATTGCGCACAAACTCGATGTGCTGGTCGAAGTGCATGACGCCGCCGAACGCGACCGGGCGCTGCTGCTGAAGACGCCGCTGCTCGGGATCAACAATCGTAATCTCAAGACATTATCAGTCGATCTTGCGACATCGTTCGAACTTTCAACCACCCCTGGCCGCACGCTCGTTGCCGAAAGCGGCCTTTCCGGCCCTTCCGACCTGATCGCGTTGCAAGCCGTCGGCATCAATACCTTTCTCGTCGGGGAATCGCTGATGCGCCAGGCCGATGTCACCGCCGCCACCCGCAGCCTGCTCGGGCTCGCCGCATGACGCTGACTCATCTCGATGCCAAGGGCGCCGCGCGCATGGTCGACGTCTCGGCCAAGCCGGCGACGCGGCGTGAAGCGGTGGCGGAGGGGCATATCGCCATCAATGCCGCGGCGCTCACCGCCATTCGGGACCAGGCGGTCGCCAAGGGCGATGTCCTCGCTGTCGCGCGCATCGCCGGCATCATGGCGGCCAAGCGCACCGCCGATCTCATTCCGCTCTGCCACCCGTTGCCGCTCGATGCCGTGACGCTCGATCTGGTCATCGAAGTCGATGGCGTGCGCGCCACTGCGACCGTCATCACCACCCATGGCACCGGCGTGGAAATGGAAGCTATGACAGCGGTTTCGGTGGCTTTGCTGACAATCTATGACATGGCCAAGGCAATGGACCGCGGCATGACGATCTCGGGCGTGCGGCTGCGGAAAAAAGCCGGCGGGCGTTCGGGCGAGTGGACGGCCGCCTGATGGCGCTGCTGCCGGTCGCCGAAGCGCTCGACCGGCTACTGGCGGGAGTCGGGCCGCTGCCGGCTGAAACCGTGCCGCTTGCTGCCGCACGCGGGCGCATTCTCGCCGAGGACGTTGCAGCCAAACTCACCCAGCCGCCCTTCGATGCCGCGGCGATGGACGGCTACGCCATCCGTTGGACCGATCGCGCCGGACCATGGCGGATCATCGGCGAAAGCGCCGCCGGCCATGGCTTTGGCGGCAGCGTGGGGCCGGGCGAAGCCGCGCGCATCTTCACCGGCGCACCGCTCCCCGCTGGCGCCGATACCATCGTGGTGCAGGAAGAAATTGCGCGCGCAGACGACATCGCCACCCTTTCGGGTGAAGGCCCGCCGCGCACCGGCGCCCACATCCGCAAGGCCGGGCAGGATTTTACGGCCGGCGCGGCGATCGCACTGCCGGGCGACCGGCTCACGCCGGCGCGTCTTGGCCTGCTCGCCGCCGCCGGCCATGGCGAGGTCGATGTCGTGCGTCGGCCGCGCGTCACGTTGATCACTACCGGCGATGAACTGGTATCGCCGGGTACCCTGCCCGGGCCGAACCAGATCGTCAGTTCCAACAACATCATGATCGCCGCGCTTTGCGAAGCCGTGGGCGCGACGACTGCCGACCCAGGCATAATTCCCGATCGCCGCGAAGCGCTGGCGGCGGCGTTGCTCGCGGCCGATGGCGACCTCATCATCACCATCGGCGGCGCGTCGGTAGGGGATCATGATCTGGTCGTTCCGGTGCTGCGCGACCTGGGCGCGGAGATGGACTTCTGGAAGATCGCCATGCGGCCGGGCAAACCGATGCTCGCCGGCAGCCTGCACGGCCGCCGGATCATCGGGCTGCCGGGCAATCCGGTTTCGGCTTATGTCGGTGCGCTGCTGTTCGTGCTGCCGCTATTGGCGCGGCTCGGCGGGCGCCAGGCGGCGCTGCGCGTCGAACGCTTGCCGCTTGCCGCGCCGCTGGGGCCCAATGGGGTGCGGCGCGACCATCTTCGTGCACAACGCACCACAGCAGGCGTGGCGGTGTTCACGGCACAGGATTCGGCGCTGCTTGGACGGTTGGCGGCGGCCGACTGCCTGGTGGTCCGCGAGCCGGGCGCCGGGCCTGCCACAACAGGCGAAATGGTCGATTGCATCCTGCTTGACAGTATCGGGGATGTTTCCTAAACGTTCCGCATGTGTTCCCCAAGGGAGGGTGCGATGCTGACACGCAAGCAACAGGAACTGCTAAGTTTTATCGACGATCGGCTACGCGCCGATGGGGTGTCGCCGTCGTTCGAGGAAATGAAGGACGCGCTGCAGCTGCGCTCCAAATCGGGTGTCCATCGCCTGATCAACGCGCTCGAGGAACGCCGCTTCATTCGCCGTCTGCCCAACAGGGCCCGCGCACTCGAAGTGCTGCAGATGCCCGAGGCGTTGCGTGCCGTGAAGCCGGCGCTGAAGCTGGTGCCGCCTTTGCCTGCGCCGCGCCCCCATGTCCAGGCAATGATCGCCGCCAATGATACGATCGTCGTGCCGCTGCACGGACGCATCGCCGCCGGCCTGCCGGTCGAAGCGCTGGAAAGCGATCGATCGATGGCGGTGCCCGCGGCGCTCCTCGGCCCGGGCGATCATTATGCGCTCGAAGTATCGGGCGATTCGATGATCGAGGCGGGGATTTTCGATGGCGACTATGCGCTGATCAAGCGCTGCGACGATGCCCGTGACGGCGATATCGTCGTCGCGCTGATCGATGGCGCCGAAGCGACGTTGAAATATCTGCACCGCGAAAAGCAGTTCGTCCGGCTCGATCCGGCCAATGCCGCCTATCAGCCGCAGCGGTACGAGGCGCAGCGGGTCCAGGTGCAGGGCAAGTTGGCCGGATTGTTGCGCCGCTATCATTGATCGAGGCGGTGCCGGCGAGCCTGACACCGATCAGATCGATAACGGATCAGGCCGCCGTCGGGCCAAGCCGGCGCCGCCGCAATCGTGCGCCGACCACGCCAAATCCGGCGATCAGCAAGCCCCAGATGCCGGGTTCCGGCACCACGGCAACCCGCGAAATGCCATCGGTCCAGACCGGTTCATAGAAACCGCCACCTTGTGTCCAGTAAGCGTCCTTGATGACGATGGTCTTGCGGCCAACCGTCTCTGGCGCATCGGCGTTGAAGACCGAAAACAGGTAAAAGCCATCAGCCGGGCTACCGGTGAAACTGAAATCGATCCGAAGCGTGTCGTTCGGACAGGCTTCGACGTTTGAGGTGCTGGTCGTACCCACCCCGCCATAGGCTTTTATCCGGATCAGCGCGCAGTCACCGGGGTTGAAGACGAAATCGATGTCGGTCGCGCCAAAAGGCATTGGCACTTTTTCGACGGCAAGCGCCGGACTTGCCGCGGCAAGCAGGCAGCAGACTATAAATCCAAGCTTCATCGCCATACTCCCTGACAACGGGCCTGCCGGGTCCGCGCCCGACCCTGCCAGTGTCGGCATGACGGAGCGACCCGTCATTGACGCAGATCAATCGGCACCAACCCTGTTGAACGGCGACGGCACGCCGGCGATTTCCGGTTTGATCATCACCCGAGCCTGCTCCATCCCGAGGTGCCGCGTCGATGGGAGATTGCCGGAACCGGCCAGTTCACGACAACAGCACCGCCGGCGAACAGGCGTGCCACGCCAGCCACACCGGCTCGCCGATGGCAAAATCCTCCTGGTCCCAACGCGTCAGGTTCGACCGCAGCGCCTTTACAGAGCCGCCGCCGGAAAGTTCGACATCATATGTCGATTCCGATCCAAGATAGTGGATATGGCGAATGATACCGGCGGCATGGTTGTGCCCGGCCGGGGCGTCGTCGAGCGGCGCCAACGATGCTGCTTCGCCGCGTTTGTGGATCTCGATCTTTTCGGGTCGCAGCGCCAGCCACAATGTCGTCCCCTGCCCACCGGTCACGCCATGATCGAGCCAGACCGGCAGCGCCAGATCGGGCGCCGTCACCACGGCATGATCAGGCGCATCGATGATCAGCCGGCCTTCGAACAAATTCACCTGCCCGATGAAATCGGCGACGAAGCGCGAGGTCGGGAATTCATAGAGGTCCGATGGCGTTGCCACCTGCTGCAAAAGTCCGAGATTCATCACGGCGCAGCGGCACGCCATCGCCAGCGCTTCATCCTGGTCATGGGTGACCATGACAAAAGTAATGCCGAGCTTTTCCTGTAACTGGGTCAATTCCGCCCGCATCGCATCGCGCAGCTTGGCATCGAGCGCCGACAGCGGTTCATCGAGCAGCAGCACCCGCGGCCGCTTGACCAGCGCGCGTGCCAGCGCCACCCGCTGCCGCTGTCCGCCCGACAACTGGTCAGGCATGCGATCGCCGAGCCCGTCGAGCTTGACCAGCGCCAGCGCTTCGGCGACCCGCGCGGCGCGTTCCGCTGCCGCCACACCATCGACTTTCAGGCCGTAGCCGACATTGTCCGCAACGTTCATGTGCGGAAACACGGCATAGTTCTGGAACACCATGTTGACCGGGCGCCGGTTGGGCGGCACGCGGCTGACATCGACACCATCGATGAGGATGCGGCCTTCGCTGGGGGTTTCGAAACCGGCCAGCATGCGCAGCAAGGTCGTCTTTCCGCACCCCGATGGCCCGAGCAGCGCAAAGAACTCGCCCTCGGCAATATCGAGCGTCACGTCATCGACCGCGACGACCTGGCCGAAGCGCTTGCTGACCTTTTCGAAGCGAATGATCGGTGGCTTGTTCATGCGGCCTGCTTGGCGATTTCGGTGCCCTGCAGCCGCAGCGCCAGCGCGGTCAGGCCGGCAGTGATGACGATCAGCAACGTGGAGGCGGCGTTGACTTCGGGGGTCACCGAAAAGCGCACCATGGCGTAGATTTTCACCGGAAAGGTCACCGTATCGGGGCCAGAAGTGAAGAAGGTGATGACGAAATCATCGAGGCTGAGAGTGAAGGCGAGCAGCGCGCCGGCAATCAGCCCGGGGCGCAGATGCGGCAGCAGGATATCGCGCAGGATCTGCCAATCCGAAGCGCCGAGATCCCGCGCTGCTTCCTCGAGATCGCGATCGAAACTCGCCAGCCGGGCACGGACAACGAGCGCGACGAAGCTGAACGAAAAACTGACATGCGCAATGATGATGGCACCAAGGTTGAATGGCCAGGCCAGCCCGGTCGGCCAGGGCAGCACGGTGGAAAAGAACACCAGGAACGCCACGCCGAGGCAGATTTCGGGTACCACCAGCGGCAGCGCCAACAACCCTTCCAGCCCGGCCTTGCCCGGAAAGCGAAAGCGCCACAGCGCCAGCGCGACGAGCATGCCGAGAACCAGGCTGATTGCGCTCGATGCCAGCGCGATGACCAGCGAATTGCCGAACGCCTGCAGCAGTTCGGCATCCTGAAACAGCGCCCCATACCAACGCGTCGTGAAACCGCGCCAGACGATCGTGCGCCTGGAATCGTTGACGCTGAACAGCATCAGGATCGCCAGCGGCGCATAGAGGAACAGCCCGACCCCGGCGAGCCACAGCCGCAGCGGCCAGCGCCCGAGATAATCGAGCGGCCCCGTCATCGCCGCCCCCGCGCCACCAGCGCTTGCAGCGCGATGGCGGCAAAGGTCAGGTACATCAGCAGGAACGACAGCGCCGCACCGAACGGCCAGTCATTCGCCGATTTGAACTGGCGCTCGATGATGTTGGCGATCATCAGGCTGTTGGTGCCGCCGAGCAGATCGGGGGTGAGATAGGCCCCCAATGCCGGGATGAAGGTGATGATGATGCCCGACACGATGCCGGGCAACGCCAGCGGCACGACGATGCGGGCAAAGGTCGCGATGTGCCCGGCGCCGAGATCGAGGCTCGCCTCGATCAGCGAGCGATCGAGCCGGTCGAACGCGGCATAAAGTGGCAGCACCATGAAGGGCAGATGCACATAGACCAGCCCGAAGACCACGGCGAAGCTGTTGTGGAGCAGGTCGAACGGCCCCAGGCCCAGCCAGCCGAGCGCGGTATTGATGCTGCCCTCGGTCCGCAGCACCGCCATCAGCGCATAAGTGCGGATGAGCAGATTGGTCCAGAATGGCAGCATGACGAGCAGTAATAGCCAGACGCGCATACGCGGGCTGGCAAAGGTGATGGCGACCGCGACCGGAAAGCCGATGACAAGGCAGAGCAAGGTGGTCAGCGCCGCCACCCCCAGCGATTTGCCGATAATGGCGAGATAGAGCGGCTTCAGCGCCCGGGCATAATTGCCGAACCCGCCGGTGATGGCGATTTCGGTGAGCGAGATATTTTCGCCGAAACTATAGCCCCAGATGATCGCCAGCGGCGCGAGGAAGAAGCCGAACAGCCAGAGCAACGGCGCCGAGAGCAGTAGCGCGAAGACGCCGCGCGCGGTGCGCCAGCTTTGAGAGTCCGCGGCGCTCATGCCGCCAAGATCTCCGTCATCGCTTCATCGACCGCCCGCGCCCGGGCGATGCCTTCGAAATCACCATATTCGCATTGGGCCAGCACCGCGGGCGGCGGGAAGATCACCGGATTGCGGCGATAGTCATCGGGCATCAGCGCCAGCGCGGCACCATTGGGGCTGGGGTAGCGGATTGTTCTCGAAATCGCCGCTGATACCTTTGCATCGAGCAGATAATTGATGAAGCGATGGGCGTTATCGGGCCGCGGCGCGCCCTTGGGAATGCACAGGCAGTCCGACGCCAGAAGCGACCCTTCGCGCGGCACGACGAAGCCGATATCCGCGTCATCGGCCATCACCTGCGCGATATCGCCATTATATTCGGCAACGATATCGACATCGCCGGCCGCGAGCAGGTCCTGGCCTTCGTCGTGATGGAAAACCTTGATATGCGGCTTCTGCCGGATCATCAGGTCGACCACGCGACGGGTCATTTCAGGCGACACACCGCGCACCGAACCACCGAGATATTTGGCGCCGACGCGGATGATGTCGTCGCTTTCGGCAAACAGCCCGATACGCCCCGAATAGCGATCGGAATCGAAAACCCATTTCCAGCTGTCGGGCACGCCATCGACCCGTGATTTGCGGTAGCCGATACCGAGCACCAGCCAGGTATAGGGCACCGAAAAGCGCCGCCCGGGATCGTAAGGCACGTCGACGAATGCGGGCAACAGGTTGCGCAAATTGGGGAGCCGGCGATGATCGAGCGGTTGCAACAGGTCGGAAATTCGCAACCGTGTGACGAATTCATTGGCCGGCACGATGACGTCGAACCCCGGATTTCCCGCCTTCATCCGTGCGAACAATTCATCGGTATTGCCAAACAGGCTCATCTGCACGTCGATGCCGGTCGCCGCCTTGAAATCGGCCAGCGTCGTGTCGCCGATATAGGTGTCCCAATTGTAGAAATTGACGCGACTCTCCTCACCATTGGCGCCGCGCGGCCAGCTTGGCCCACAGGCCGACAAGGTCAGGCCGGCGGCCAGGCCGGTGAGCAGGCTACGCCGGGCGAGCAAGGCAGGGTGGCATCGGCAAGGCGGGAATCAGGCTCCTGAGCGTGGGCATTGGCGAATGCATATCTCTAAGCCATGCGTCCGATAAGGAAAATCCAGTCTTCGCCGATTGCCAACCGCTTCCCCTTGGGCCACAAATCGCGGCGTTGAACGGTCGACCATCCCAGCAAGGGGCGGCGGCCATGGGGGAGGACGGACGATGCAGACGAGCCGGCGGCAAACGCTTGCGATGATGGGTGGCCTGGCCGCTGCAACGATGATGGGCGGTGCCGCACAGGCCGCGCCCAAACTCGGCAGCGCGAAGAAGACGCTGTATTGGGTCGCCACCGTCACGCCGTGCGACAAGCGCGGCAATTTCGATGCCGGCGCCATGGCGGCGGTCATGCAGTGGCACAAGAAATGCGGCGCCGATGGCGTGGTGGTGCTCGGCACCTCGGGCGAATTTCCGTCGTTCACCGTCAAGGAACGCCGCAACGTCACCGAAACCGTGCTCAAGCACCGCAACGGACTCAACGTCATCGTCGGGCCGGGCACGACCAACCTTGCCGATACGATCGAGCTCGCCAAACACGCCGAAAGCAATGGCGCCGATGGCCTGCTGGTCATCCCGCCGTTTTATTTCAACGAACCGCCACTCGATGGCCTGACCGGTTATTACAAGCAGCTGTTCGATGCCTGCGGCCTGCCGATGAACCTCTATCACATCCCGGGTACCAGCGAGGTTTCGATCACGCTCGACCTGCTGAAAGCGCTGTCGGGCTATGACCATCTCGCGGGCATCAAGGATTCGTCGGGCTCGGTCGAAGGTTATGGCAAGTTCGTCGAGGCGTTCCCGGCGCTCAACATGCGCTGCGGTACCAACAATAATCTCGAAGTCGCGCTGAAGAACGGCATGGGCACCATCCTCGCCGATGGCAACCAGTTCAGCGCCAAATGCGCCGCGATCTTCAAGGCCTATCATGCCGGTGGCGACTGGCAGGCCGAACTGGCGAAACTGCGCACGGCGCAGCGCACGATGCGCGAGGCGGCGATGGGCGGCAACACCTATGCCGTCATGAAATACATCCTGTCGCTCGAAATGGGCGGGCCGGAAATGTACGCGCGCACGCCGATGCCGCAATTGACCGATGCGCAGCGCGTTTCGATCAAGGCGGCGCTCGCCCGCGTCAACGCCGCTTGAGGGGGAAGACCATGACGATCCGCACCATCACCCCCGCCCTTACGCTCGCCGTTCTGCTGCTCGCCGCCGCCCCGGCAACTGCCCAGGTCAACGGCGCGCCGGCCGCCCGCAAGGACAAATCGGTCAACTGGCCGACCTACAACGCCGATCTGGCGGGCAGCCGCTATTTACCGCTCGCCCAGATCGACGCCGGCAATTTCAAGGACCTGGAAATCGCCTGGCGCTTCAAGACCGACATGTTCGGCAGCCGGCCCGAATACAAGCTCGAAGGCACGCCGCTGGCGGTCGATGGCGTGCTTTATACCACCGCCGGCACCCGCCGCGCCGTCGTGGCGCTCAACGCCGTCACTGGCGAACTCTTGTGGTCGTACAGCCTCCACGAAGGCAAGCGCAGCGCCGAAAGCCCGCGCGCGCTTTCGGGCCGCGGCCTGTCCTACTGGACCGATGGCACCAAGCGCCGGATCCTCTACACCACCATCGGCTATCGGCTGATAAGCCTCGATGCCGATACCGGCCAGCCCGACCCCGATTTCGGCGAAAAGGGCATGGTCGACCTGAAGAAGGATTGGGATCAGGAAGCGCTCGATCCCGAGACCGGCGAGGCCGGTGCGCATTCGGCGCCGGCGATTTCAGGCAACACCATCATCATCGGCGCGGCCTTTCGCGAAGGCTTCACGCCGAAAAACAAGAACAATACCAAGGGCTATGTCCGCGCCTTCGACGTGCGCACCGGCAAGCGACTGTGGACCTTCCACACCATCCCCAAGCCCGGCGAGTTCGGCTACGAGACCTGGTACGACAAGAGCGCCGACACGACCGGCAACGCCGGTGTGTGGACGCAGATCTCGATCGATCCCGATCTCAACCTCGCGTATCTCAACGTCGAATCACCGACGAGCGACTTTTACGGCGGGCATCGTCCGGGTCCCGGCTTGTACGGCAACAGCATCGTTGCCGTCGACCTGACCACCGGCGCGCGCAAATGGCATTACCAGTTGATCCACCACGAAATCTGGGATCTCGACAACAGCTCGGCGCCGCTGCTCATGAACGTGACGGTCGATGGCAAGCCGAAGAAGGTCGTCGGCATCCCGTCGAAACAGGGCTTTTTCTATGTCCTCGATCGCGCCACCGGCAAGCCGGTCTGGCCGATCAAGGAAGTGAAGGTGCCCGCCGGCACGGTGCCGGGTGAATGGTACTCCCCCACGCAACCGATGCCGACCAAGCCCGCCGCTTATGGCCGCAATGGCTATCTCGAGTCCGACCTCATCGATTTCACGCCCGAACTGAAGGCCAAGGCGATCGAACTGGTCAAGCGCTACGAACTTGGCGCGGTCTATACCCCGCCGATCATCTCGACCAAGGACAAGCTCGGCGTCATCAACAATTGGGCGCAGGGTGGCACCAACTGGCCGGGCGGTTCGTTCGATCCCGAAACCGGCATCGCCTATGTCTATGCCTGCGGCACCTGTATTTCGACGACCGGGCTGCAACCCGGGCCGCAGGGCATGACCAACATCAAATGGGTGGTCGGCGTCGATGGCGTGCCGGTGCAGATGATCAAGGGGCCGGGCGAAGGCGCCGGCGCCGACAGCCCCGCCCCGCCACCACCGGCCGGCGGCAGCGGTGCACCGCGGCTGGCGGTCGACGGCCTGCCACTGATGAAGCCGCCCTATGGCACGCTCAGCGCCATCGACATCAACAAGGGCGAGATCAAATGGCAGATCGCCCATGGTGAAACGCCCGATTTCGTGCGCAACAGCCCGGCTCTGAAGGGCATCACCATCCCGCGCACCGGCCAGGCGACCTATCAGATCGGCACGTTGGTGACGAAATCCTTGGTCATCGCCGGCGAAAACCAGTTCACCACCACCGAAGACCATCCGCGCGGCGCCATGCTGCGCGCCTATGACAAGACCAATGGCAAGGAAGTCGGCGCGGTGTTCATGCCGGCGCCGCAATCGGGGTCGCCGATGACCTATATGGTCGGCGACAAACAGTATATCGTGGTAGCGACGAGCGGCGGCAGCGCGTCGGGCGAATATATCGCCTACGCGTTGCCGGACCGGCGCTAGGGAGCTGTCGATGCGCAACTGGGTTATCGGGCTGGCGGCGATCGCCGCGGCCGGCGGGGCGAGCGCCCAGATGGCCGGCCGCTCGATCTGGCAAGGCGTCTACACCGCCGAACAGGCGGATCGGGGCGCTACGGTCTATGCGGCGCGCTGTGCCGCCTGCCATGGCGTGTCCTTGAACGGCACCGGCGAGGCCCCCGGGCTGGTCGGCGGCGAGTTCGTCAGCCATTGGGACACGCTAACGGTCGGTGACCTGTTCGACCGCGTCCGCACCACCATGCCGCAGAACGCGCCGCAGACGCTGACGCGCGACGAATATGCCGATGTGCTGGCCTATATGCTGAAATACAACGGCTTTCCGGAAGGCACCAAGCCCCTCGACCGGCGCAGCGAAGTCCTCGCGCTGATCAGCATCACCGCCCAGAAACCCGAAGGAGGCGGCAAATGAAACGTCTGTTGTTGCTGGCGACGTTGCTCGCCGCGCCGATACTGGCCCAGCAACAGCGCTGGACGCTGGAAAACCTGCCTGCCCCGGCGCCGGTGGATGCCGCGACCAACCGCCAGCCTAACCCCTATGTCGCCGAAGCCGATTTCCTGAAATTGCCCCCCGGCCGCACCATGGGGTCGACGAGCGCAGTCGCCGTGGACAGCAAGGGCCATATCTGGGTCGCCGATCGCTGCGGCGCCAATAGCTGCCTCGACAGCCCGCTCGATCCGATCATGGAATTCGACGCGCAGGGCAATTTCATCAAGGCGTTCGGCGCCGGCATGTTCGTTTTCCCGCATGGCTTCTTCATCGATGCCAAGGACAATGTCTGGCTGACCGACGCTCGCACCGCGCCCGCCACCGCGACCCGGAAGGCCCTGGGCGCGCAGGTCATCAAGTTCAGCCCCGAGGGCAAGGTGTTGCTGGCGCTCGGCAAGCCCGGCATCACCGGGCCGGGACCCGACGAATTCACCGAACCCAGCGCAGTCGCCGTCACCCGGAAAGGGGTGATTTTCGTCAACGACGGCCATGACGCCGGGCGCGGCAACTCGCGGATCATGAAGTTCAGCGCTAGCGGCAAGCTATTGAAGACCTGGGGCGAACCCGGCCCGGCGCAGGGCCAGATCACCGCGCCGCACGCGCTGGCCATCGACAGCTTGGGCCGGTTGTTCATCGCCGACCGCTGGAACAACCGCGTCCAGATCTATGACCAGGATGGCAAATTGCTCGGCAGCTGGCAGCAGTTCGGCCGGCCGAGCGGGCTGTATATCGACCGCAACGACATTCTCTATTCGGCCGATTCCGAAAGCCGCAACCCCGTCGGCTATGGCTATAACCCCGGCTGGCAGCGCGGCATCCGCATCGGCAGCGTCAAGGATGGCAAGGTCACCGCCTTCATCCCCGATGCCGAGCCCAACCCCGACGCCGGTTCGACGAGCGGCGCCGAAGGCATCTGGGTCGACAAGGCCGGGGTTATCTATGGTGGCAAGGTCAAGGAACGCGCGGTGGTGCGCTACACGCGGAAATAGCCTAGCGATCTTCTTCGCCCTTGCGCGATGAACACAGCGCATGACACGCCGCAGGGTCCATCGGCGTCGGCCGCTCACCCGGTTTCACCGGCACGCGGCCGCCGCTGCACAGCGTCAGCACGCCGCTGGCCTGCACCACTGCCGGCGGTGTCGCGAAACCGAACACCGCCACCAGCGCGGCGAACAGCGCCAGCGGGCCGGGTTCAGACCGCACGGCTGAAACTCGCCGATGAAGCGCCGCGATAGCGATCGAACGCCGCCGCCACCGAACGCGCATAAGGCATTGCCGTCGCCGCAAGTTCGACGCGACTGCCCCGCCAGCGCAGCAGGCCCCGCGCTTCGAACGGCGCCAGCCGCTGCCGCACTTCCGGATCGGCCGCGAGCAGCCCGGCATCGCCATGGCCCTGCCCCAGGATGCTGGTGATCAGGGCGCCGCGAAACCGGTCGTCATCATCACGATGGCAGCCCAGCGCCGCCGGGAACAGCCCGGCATCGAGCGCGGCGTGATAGCGGCCATTATGCTTGTCGTTCTGGATCAGCCGGTCGGGAAAGGCACTGATCGCGCTTACCCCCAACCCGATCGTTGCCACCGCATCATCATCGGTAAAGCCCTGGAAATTGCGATGCAGCCGACCCTTGCGTGCCGCCACCGCCAGCGGGTCACCCGGCAGCGCAAAATGATCGAAGCCCACCGCCTGGTAGCCGGCATCGCAAAGCATACGGTCGGCGAGCGCTGCCTGTTCGAAACGCTGTTCCGAATCGGGCAGGTCGCTGGCATCGATGCGGCGCTGGCGGCTGATCATCTGCGGCACATGGGCATAGCCGAACACCGCCAGCCGATCGGGCGTCATCGTCAGCGCGTCGTCGATGGTTTCGGCCAGATCGGCAGCGCCTTGCCCGGGCAGGCCGTACATAAGGTCAAAATTCAGCGACGTCACCCCGGCATCGCGCAACAGCGCCACGGCGTTTTCGATCATCGCCCGCGGCTGCACCCGGCCGATCGCGGCCTGGATGGCGGGGGCCAGCGTCTGCACCCCCAGGCTGGCCCGGGTGAATCCATTGTCGCCGAGCATCGCCGCCCATTCGGCGTCGAAGGCGCGCGGGTCGATTTCGACGGAAACCAGCGCCTCATCGGCAGCAAAACTGCGGCGCAGGACGCCGAGCAGCGCGGCGAAATCGGCCGCCGCGACGGCATTGGGGCTGCCGCCGCCAAAGGCGATACGCGTCGCCCGGCCGCGACCGCCGAGATGCGCCGCAACCACGGCGATTTCGGCGCGCAGGCGGTCGAGATAAGCAGCAAGCCGATCACCGCGCCCCACATTGCCGGTGTTGCAACCGCAGTACCAGCAGATCTGCCGGCAAAACGGGATGTGGACGTACAGCGAAATCGGCGCGTCCTTTGCCACCGAGGCCAGCGCCACCGCCATGTCGGCCGAGCCGATGCGATCATGAAAATCGGCCGCCGTGGGGTAGCTGGTATAGCGCGGCACCGGCGTGGCGAGGAGAGCGGGGTGATAGGTCATGCACCCGAAATAGCCCGGCAGCGGGCGCATGGTCGTTGATCCAGATCAACGGAAAATTTGTTCCAGATCAATGTGAAAGCCGATGGCGCGCCTATGCCGACGCCATCAACCCCGAAAGGACCTTAACATGTCTCGCCTGCTCCCCCTCGCTGCCCTTGGCCTGTTGGTCGCCGCTCCGGCTGCGGCTGCCCAGGGTGATGTGCTGATGCGGGTGCGCGCCATTCTGGTGGCGCCGAACGAAAGCTCGGGCGGCATTCTGCCGGCCCTGCCCACCGAACAGGTCGGCGTCGGCAACAGCTTCATGCCGGAGCTTGATTTCACCTATATGGCCACCGACAACATCGGTTTCGAACTGGTGCTGGCGACAACCAAGCACGGCCTGCAGGGCAAGAGCGGCGTGACCGGCGGCATCGGCAAGCTGGGGTCGACCTGGGTGCTGCCGCCGACGCTGACGGCGCAATATCACTTCATGCCGAAGGCCAAATTCCGCCCCTATGTCGGCGCGGGCGTCAACTACACGATCTTCTGGAACGAAAATGCCTCGGCCGGACTCGAAACCGCCGTCGGCCCGACCCGCATCCAGATGACCGACAGCTTCGGTTGGGCTGTCCAGGCGGGCGCCGACATCGACCTGACGCCGAAAATCTTCCTCAACTTCGACATCAAATATATCGACATGAGCACCAAGGCGACGCTGACAACCACCGCGATCGGCGTGCAGACGGTCAACGTCGACATCAACCCGATCGTCGCCGGCATCGGCCTCGGTTTCCGCTTCTGACAAGACTATCCCTCCCCGCGCTGGGCAGGGACACGCTGAAGACGCCACCTTTCGGGGTGGCGTTTTACGGTGCGGGGGGCTCCTTTGGGCCTTCGTCGTTGAGAATGCGCAGCGCCGCGCCATCGAGATCTTCGAACTGGCGCGTCCGAACCGCCCAGAAGAACGCCACCAACCCGGCCAGGCCGAGCAGCAGCGCAACGGGAATGAGGATAGCGAGACCGATCATCGCGCCGCGCTCCGCAGGCGCAGCGCATTGGCGACAACGATCAGCGACGACCCCGACATGGCGATGGCGGCCACCAAGGGCGTCACCTGCCCGGCAATCGCCAGCGGTACGGCAAGAACATTATAGCCGATGGCGAGGACGAAGTTCTGCCTGACCACCGCCATCGTTCGCCGCGCTGCCGTGACGGCCTGCGCCACCGGCAGCAAGCGATCCCCCAGGAACACCAGATCGGCCGCGGTCTTGCCGACATCGCTGGCCGACGCCGGCGCCATCGAAACATGCGCCGCCTTGAGCGCCGGGCCATCGTTCAGCCCGTCGCCGACCATCAGCACATGATGGCCTTGCGCCTGCAACGCCTCGATCCGCGCCAATTTGTCCCCGGGCTGCAGCTCGCTTTCCGCCGCCAGCCCCAGCGGCCCGGCCACGGCTGCCACTGCTTCGGGGCGATCGCCCGAGATCATCTTGACCGGCAGGCCGAGCGCTGCAAGCCGTGACAGCGCCGCTGCTGCATCGGGGCGCAGGCCATCATGGAATGCCAGCAGCCGCAACGGTCCTTCGCCAAGCCGGAATGCCGTGAGCAACGTATTGCCCGATGCTTCGCCGCCCACCCAATCGGGGCGCCCGAGCCGCACCGGCATGCCATCGACTACCCCCCAGACGCCGAGGCCGGGGGCTTCGAAAACATCGCTGACCGCCGCCGGCTGTACGCCTTGCGCTGTCAGCGCCGTCACCAGCGCGCGCGCCAGCGGGTGGCGACTCGCCTGCGCCAGTGCCAGCGCCACGGGCGTTTCGGCGTCCGAAAGCGGCAGCGCTGCTGCCGGCACCGGCCGGCCGAGGGTCACCGTGCCAGTCTTGTCGACGAGCACCATGTCCACCGCCGCCAGCCGTTCCAGCGCCGAGCCGTCCTTGATCAGCACCCCCTGGCGCATCAGTGCACCACTGGCGACGACCTGGGCGATCGGCACCGCCAACCCGAGCGCGCACGGGCAGGTGATGATCAGCACGGCAACCGCGATGAGCAGCGCCTCGTGCCAGCCGGCACCGGCGAGCATCCAGCCGATGAAGCTGAGCGCCGCCAGGCTGTGCACCGCCGGTGCATAGAGCCGCGCGGCGCGATCGGCGATGCGGACATAGAGCGATTTCGATTGCGTCGCGGTCGCCATCATCCGCGCGATATCGGCGATGACGCTGTCGGCAACCGCCGCCGTCACCTTTACTGTCAACGGCGCATCGAGATTGATCGTGCCCGCCAGCACCGTGCCGCCGGGGGCGACCGGCACCGGGACATTTTCCCCGGTGATCAGCGCGCGATCGACGTTGCTCTGGCCCTGTTCGACCACGGCATCGGCGGCAAAGCGTTCCCCCGCCGCCACCAGCAGGCGCATGCCCGGCGCCAGTTCGGCGGCCGCGCGCCATTGCGTTGCGCCGTCCTTTCCGATGACATGGCCGCCCGGCGCGCTCTGGCGCAACAGCGCAGCCACGCTGTCGCTGGCGCGCGCGCGCATCGCGCTGTCGAGAAAGCGCCCGGCGAGCAAAAAGAACAGCAGCATGGTGGCGCCGTCGAAATAGGCATGTTCGCCGCCGACCATGGTTTCGAACAGGCTGACCGCGACGGTGAGCACCACGCCGATCGAGATCGGCACGTCCATGTTGGTGCGGCCATGGCGCAACGCCGCCCAGGCGCTCGTGAAGAACGGCCGCCCGGCATAGGCGACCGCGGGCAGCGCGATCAGCGCCGACAACCAGTGGAACAGCGTGCGCGTCGCGCCTTCGGCCCCCGACCAGACCGACACCGACAACAGCATGATGTTCATCGCGGCAAAGCCGGCGACGCCCAGCGCCTTCAGCAATCGCCGCGTTTCGGCATCTTCGGCCGGTGCGAGATCGCCGCGAAAGACCTCGGCGACAAAGCCCAGCCGTTCGACCGCCTGTTTCAGGCTGTCATCATCCAATGCCGGATCATGCGCGATGCTGACGCGCCGTGTCGTGAAATTGACCCGCGCCGATGCCACCCCCGGCACCACCGCGAGCCCGCCTTCGAGCTTTGAAATGCACCCCGCGCAGCGCAGCCCTTCGACCGCAAAAACGCTGGTCGCCACGGTCATGCCGGCACCTCGTCGGTAAAATCACCGGTATTGCCGTCGGCGCGCACCTGGACATGGACGTGGAAGCGCCCGGCGGGAACCGCGGTGGACGACCGCCAAATCCCCTGCCCCAGCGCGGTGAACCGCAGTTTCTGCTCAGGCACCCGCCCCAGCACATGGGTGGCGGTGGCGGTGACCACGGCCCCGGCCGGCACCTTGCCGGTCACCCGGACGTGGCGGGCGTCATCAAGCACCACCGCGACCTGCCAGCCCAGTGCCTTTTGCGCCCGGCCAGCAGCGATCCAGCCGTTGAATTTCTGGCTGGCGACATAGGAATTATCGACGACAGTGCCGCCAAAGGTGCGGCTGGCGAGCGTCGCCATGGTCAGGTTGACCGCGACGACGACGCCGAAGAAGCTGCCGATGATCGCGGTCATGTGCCAACCGGTAAAGGCGCGTGCCATCAATCGTCTCCCTCGCCGTCGTCATCGGGGCTGTCCGGGCGTTCGAAGCGGCTGCTGGTGGTGGCGCCGCCTGCTTCGGCATCGAGCCCGCGCACGCTGAAATCGATATCGGCGTGTTCGGGCCCCTTGGCCGACGCGGCGACGAACAGCCGGGCTTCGGCGACCTGGTCGGGTGCCAGCAGCAGCCTGATCGTCGTGCCGGCAGCGTCGCGATTGCCGGTTTCGCTCCACAGCCGGGCGCCATCGATGCCGGCAATGCCGACTTCGACGGTACGCGGACGGCTCTCCATGTTGCGCAGCTTGACGGTATAGGCGTTGCGGATGGCACCATCGGCAAGTTGCACCCATTGCGGGTTGCGATCGGGCTGCACCGACAGGTCGAGCCGGGTGCGGGTGCCGAGCGAGAACAGCATGGCCAGCCCGATGCTACCCCAGATCAAACCATAGGCGAGCGTGCGCGGGCGCATCAGGCGCTTGAGCGGCGATGGCGGCGTGCCCCCCGCCATGGCTATCTGCGTATCGGCGACCGAGGTATAGCCGATCAGCTTCGCCGGGCGGTGGACCTGCGCCATCACCTTGTCACAGGCATCGATGCACAGCCCGCAGGTGATGCAGCCGATCTGCGGGCCTTCGCGAATGTCGATGCCGGTCGGGCAGACGGCGACACAGGCGTTGCAATCGATGCAATCGCCGGCCGGCACCAGCGCGTTCGGCGGCGTCATGTCGGCAAATTGCGCCGGTGCTTCGACCGCCTGGCGCTTCAGCCCCTTGCTGCGCGGTTCGCCGCGCCAGGCCTTGTAGGTGACCATTAGCGATTTTTCATCGAGCATGGCGCTCTGGATGCGCGGCCACGGGCACATGTAGATGCACACCTGCTCGCGCATCAGCCCGCCGAAGATATAGGTCGTCAGCGTCAGCACGAAGATCGTCGCGAGTGCGACGCTCGGCGCCGTGCCGCTGAACAATTGCCCGGCCAGCGTCGGTGCATCGGCGAAATAGAAAATCCAGGCGCCGCCGGTCAGCACGGCGATGATCAGCCAGATACCATGCTTGGCGACGCGCTTCGCCACCTTGCCGGAGTTCCACGGCGCTGCCTGCAGCTTCAATTGCGCATTGCGATCGCCATCGATGGCGCGTTCGACATGGACGAACAGGTCGGTCCACACCGTCTGCGGGCAGGCATAACCGCACCAGGCGCGGCCGACCGCCGAGGTCACCAGGAACAGACCGATGCCGGCCATGACCAGCATGCCGGCGACATAATAGAATTCATGCGGCCAGATTTCGATCTGGAACATGTAGAAACGCCGGTTCGCCATGTCGATCAACACCGCCTGGTCGGGGGCATAGGGCCCCCGGTCCCAGCGCAGCCACGGCGTGATGTAATAGATCGCCAGCGTGACAGCCATCACCAGCCATTTGAAGCGCCGGAACGGGCCATTGACGGCCTTGGGGAAAACACTGCGCCGGGCGACGAAGAAGTTCTGGTCACTGGCGGGGTCGGCACTGTTCACTGACTGGTCACTTCAGGTTCTGCTGCGGCGACTTCGACGACAGGCGTCGCTTCGCCGCCACCGAGGGAATGGACATAGGCCGCCAGCATCTTGATCGTCACCGGGTCGAGGCGCGTACCCCAGGCCGGCATGACACCGCCGCGCGCATTGACGATGGTCGTCGTCAGCGCGGCGCGATCACCGCCATACAGCCAGATGGCATCGGACAGGTTCGGCGCGCCCAGCTCGCGACTGCCCTTGCCGGCAGCGCCATGGCAGACGGCGCAATTGGCTTCGAACAGGGCAGCCCCGCGGGCCGCAGCGGCGCTGGGCTTTTCCTGGCCCGAAATGACGCGCACATGCGCGACGACATCACTGATTTCGTTCTTTTGCAGGATTTCATCACGCCCGAACGCCGGCATCTGCGAAACGCGGGTCTCGTCATTGCCCGGATGGCGGATGCCGTTGATCAGCGTCGTCTGGATGGTGGCAAGATCGCCGCCCCACAACCAGTCATCGTCGTTGAGGTTGGGATAGCCCTTGGACCCAGCGGCCCCGGCGCCGTGGCATTGCACGCAATGCACCTTGAACGCCGATTTGCCGCCGCGTTCGGCGGCACGCAGCAATTGCGGATTGCCGGGCAGTTGCTCGAGAGGCAGTTGCGCCAGCGCGAGCTTGATCGGCGCCTGCCGCGTCGCTTCGGCGGCGAGTTCCTTGGCGAGGTCCCCCTGGCTCGACCAGCCGAGCAAGCCCTTGGTCGCGCTGTTGGCGAGCGGGATCGCCGGATAGGCAATGGCATAGCCGATGGCAAAGACGATACAGGCATAGAAGGTCAACAGCCACCAGCGCGGCATCGGCGTATCGAGTTCCTCGATACCATCCCATTGGTGGCCAACGGTCGAGGTGCCGGTGGGCGCATCGACGCGCGGGCCGGGTGCATGGGAACCAGGCGTGCCGGTGGGTTTCAGATCATCAGCCATGCTGGTCGTCCTTGAAGTCATTTGGCTTGAAATCAATTGGTTCGAAAATCATGGTCTTGGCGCGGGCGTGCACTTCGCTGGCGCCGCGGCGGAAGGTCCAGCCGATCAGGATCAGGAAGACCACACCCAGGAAGACAAGGCCCCAGCTGTCGGCAGCGTGGCGGAGCGCATCATAGCTCATTTCGGCTGCTCATTTCGGTTCCTCTTTGCCGGCGGCGGCGTTGAAATCGACCGCGGTGCCGAGCGACTGGAGATAGGCGATGATGGCATCAAGCTCGGTCAGCCGCTTGGGATCACCATCAAAATCGCGCACCTGCGCCTTGGGATAGCGCGCGACGAAATCGGTGCTGTCGGCCTCGGCATCGCCCTGCAGCACGAGATCGGCGCTGGCCTTGGCGACATCGACATCGCTGTAGGGCACGCCGACACGGCGCAACGCGGTCAGATGCCCGCCGATGGCATCGGTCTTCAACTCGCGTTTCGCCAGAAAGGCATAGGGAGGCATGATCGATTCGGGCACCACGGCGCGCGGATCGGTCATGTGCTGGACGTGCCAGTCATCCGAATAGCGACCGCCGACGCGCGCCAGATCGGGGCCGGTGCGCGCCGATCCCCATTGGAACGGATGGTCGTACATGCTTTCGGCGGCGAGGCTATAATGGCCATAGCGTTCGGTTTCGTCGCGGAACGGCCGGATCATCTGGCTGTGGCAGTTGTAGCAGCCCTCGCGCATGTAGATGTTGCGGCCGACGAGTTCGAGCGGGGTGTAGGGCCGCACGCCCTCCACCTTGGTCACCGTCGAATCGATCCAGAACAACGGCGCGATCTCGACGATGCCGCCGATGACGACAGTGACCAGGGTAAGCACGGCGAGCAGCGTGACGTTGCGCTCGATGGTCTTGTGGCGGTTGAGGATATTGGACATCGATAAGGCCTTATTCTGCGAGCGCAGGAACGAGGGGGCGGTCACGCGCCGGATCATAGGCCGGGCTCGACATCGGGGCTTCGACCCGCAGCCTGCCGGCGATGGTCATGCCGATGTTCCAGGCCATGACGAGCGATCCGGCGAGGTAGAGCAGGCCACCGGCAACACGCATCATGTAATAGGGGTGCATGGCGGCGACGACTTCGACGAAGGCGTAGACGAGGTAACCGTCCTTGCCATATTCGCGCCACATCAGGCCCTGGGTGATGCCCGCCACCCACATCGAAGCGGTGTAGAGCACGATACCCAGCGTCGCGAGCCAGAAGTGCCAATTCACCAGCCGCAGCGAGTAGAGGCGGGTGCGGTTCCACAGCCGCGGCGTCATGAAATACAGCGCCGAGAAAGTGATCATGCCGTTCCAGCCGAGCGCGCCCGAATGGACATGGCCGACCGTCCAGTTGGTGTAGTGGCTGAGCGAATTGACCGACTTGATCGACATCATCGGGCCTTCGAAGGTCGACATGCCGTAGAAGGCCAGCGCCAGCACCATCATGCGGATGATCGGATCGGTGCGGATCTTGTCCCAGGCGCCATTCAGCGTCATCAGGCCGTTGATCATCCCGCCCCAGCTCGGCATCCACAGCATGATCGAGAACACCATGCCCAGCGTGCCGGCCCAATCGGGCAGCGCGGTGTAATGAAGGTGGTGCGGACCCGCCCAGATATAGAGGAAGATCAGCGACCAGAAGTGCAGGATCGACAGGCGATAGCTGTAGACCGGGCGCTCGGCCTGTTTCGGCACGAAGTAATACATCATGCCGAGGAAGCCGGCGGTTAGGAAGAAGCCGACGGCGTTGTGGCCGTACCACCATTGCAGCAACGCATCCTGCACACCGGCAAAGGCGGCATAGGATTTGGAGCCGAGCAGGCTGACCGGCATCGACAGGTTGTTGACCAGGTGCAGCATCGCCACGGTGATGATGAAGGCGAGGTAGAACCAGTTGGCGACATAGATGTGCGGTTCGCTGCGGCGCACGATGGTGCCGACATAGACCGCGAGATAGCTGACCCAGACGATGGTCAGCCAGATATCGACATACCATTCCGGCTCGGCATATTCGCGCGCCTCCGTGACGCCCATGACATAGCCGGTGGCGGCGAGCACGATGAACAGCTGGTAGCCCCAGAACACGAAGCGCGCGAGTGTGGGGAACGCCAGCCGCGCCCGGCAGGTACGCTGGACGATGTAAAAGCTCGTCGCGATCAGCGCGTTCCCACCAAAGGCGAAGATCACTGCCGAGGTATGCAATGGCCGCAACCGCCCGAAGGTGGTGAATTCGGAATTGAAATTGAGCAGCGGCCAGGTCAGCTGGCTGGCGATCGTCACCCCGACGAGCAGGCCGACGATCCCCCAGAAGACCGTGGCGATCACCCCCCAGCGGATGACCTCGTCATCATATTGGGTGGGGTCGGCCACGACAGCCGGGCGGCCGGCGCGGCGCAGCGTCACCACCAGCATGATCGCCGATGCCGCCGCCAGGATCGACATATGCACGGCAAAGGCCGCATCGACCGCCATCGCGGCCGCCGCCAGCATCAGCAGCACGGCCAGAAACCAGCCTGAGGATTTGAAAAATGTAGCTTGCATGGCTCTTCCGATCGAGGCGTCGCAAAATGGCATGGCCTTGATGGAACCGAATGGCATTGATCTGCGTCAAGCCGTCGGCACGCTGTCGCTCCGTGCGACGCGATCGGGTCATGTCTGAACAAAACCACCGGGGCATCGTTTCCGGCGTGCCTTGCTGGTGTACGCGCCGCTTCCGGTCAATTCAATGACAGCATGGTCATACGGTAATCACCGCAACAATATTATTCAGGCGCGAAATTCTATTTCGAGGGCAGGCGCACCGGCCAGTGTTGCCTGCAGTCGGTCTCCCGGAAGGATCGGCCCGACTCCCGCCGGGGTGCCGGTAAAGATCAGGTCACCGCCGGCCAGCGTCACATAAGTCGACAGCACGGCAATGATTTCGGCGACATTCCAGATCATCTGCCCCAGATCCCCCGCCTGGCGCTGTTCGCCGTTGACCGACAGCGTGATCACGCCGGCAGCCGGCGGCAGGCCGGGGGTGAGCGCGCCCAGCGGCGCCGATTGGTCGAACCCCTTGGCCATGTCCCACGGCCGGCCCGCCTGTTTTGCAGCCGCCTGCAAGTCGCGCCGCGTCAGGTCGAGCCCGACGGCATGGCCGAAAACCAGCGCCGGTGCATCGGCAACGCTGATGTTCTCACCGCCACGGCCCAGCGCGACGACGAGCTCGACCTCGTGATGCAGGTCGGCGGTCTGCGACGGGAACGCCAGCACAGCACCGCTCGCAACCACGGCATCGGCCGGCTTGGTGAAGAAGAACGGCGCCGGCCGGGTCGGGTCCCCGCCCATTTCACGGACATGATCGGCATAATTCTGCCCGACGCAAAAGATTCGCCGCACCGGGAAGCGCGCGTCGCTGCCGGCGATGGCGACCGTAACGGGTTTGACCCGGGGCAGGAGCATGGGTGAGGCCTTTGCGGTGGACGGAAGACCAACCCGCTATAGCCGATTTGCCGCGCTGTCGAAGCAGCGTATGCAAGGACAAAACAAGATTGGGGAGAGCGATGCATTACGCCGAATTGACCGCCGCGCGCGCCGAATTGACCGCGCCCGGCGGCACCTTCGAGATTGCCGAAATCGAATTGCGCGGCCAGCGCGTGAGGGCGTTCAAGACCGCCCTGCCCGATATCCGCGCGCTCTGGCTTGCCACCGCCGCCTTCGCCGATCGGACCTACCTCGTCTATGACCATGAACGGCTGAGCTATGCCGAAGCGCATGCCCACGTCGGCGCGATCGCCGCCTGGCTGGCAGCCCAAGGCCTCGTAGCCGGCGACCGCGTCGCCATCGCCATGCGCAACTACCCCGAATGGATGCTGATCTATTGGGCCTGCACTGCCTCGGGCCTTGCCGTCGTCGGCATGAACGCCTGGTGGACGCCCGAAGAAATGGCCTATGCGCTCGGCGATTCGGCGCCGCGGGCGCTATTTCTCGATGCCGAACGACTGGCGCGGGTCGCGGCACGCCCCGAGATGGCGGCGAACATGCTGCTGATCGGCGTGCGGCTGCCGACGCCGGCAACAGGTGTCGTCGATTTCGCCGATGTCATAGCGAATGGCGGCAGCCTGCCCGATGTCGCGATCGACCCCGATGACGATGCCTGCATCTTCTACACCTCGGGCACCACCGGCCACCCCAAGGGCGCGCAACTGACCCATCGCGGCTGCATCACCAACCTCTACAACATGATGTATGCCGGTGCTTCCACCGCGCTGGCGATGCACAAGGCCAAGGGCATCGTGCCGCCGGTCGCACCGCCGCCGGTCGCGCTGATCACCACGCCGCTGTTCCATGTCACCGCCAACAACTGCGGCGCCTTTGCCACCACCGCCGCCGGCGGCACGATGGTGCTGATGTACCGCTGGGATGCCGGCGAGGCGCTGCGCCTGATCGAACGCGAGCGCGTAACGGCGATGAGCGGCGTGCCGGTGATGGCCCGCGAAGTCATCAGCCACCCCGATTTCGCCACCGCCGACACGTCGAGCCTGATCTCGCTCGGCGGCGGCGGCGCGCAGGTGCCGCCCGATCTTGTCCACAAGATCGACAGCAAGGTAGCGCAGGCGCGGCCCAACACCGGCTATGGCATGACCGAGGTGTGCGGCATCATCACCTCCAATTCGGGCGATTTCTTCGTCGGCAAGCCCGAAAGCGCCGGGCCGTACATGCCGAGCTTCGAGGCGAAATGCGTCGATGATGCCGGCAACACGGTCGCGCCGGGCGAAACCGGCGAACTGTGGGTCCGCGGCGCCGCGGTCATCAAGGGCTATATAAACCGCCCCGATGCCACGGCGGCAGCGATAACCGATGGCTGGCTGCACACCGGCGACATCGCGCGGATCGACAGCGACGGCTTTGTCTATATCGTCGATCGCAAGAAGGACATGGTGCTGCGCGGCGGTGAAAACGTCTATTGCGCCGAAGTCGAAGCGGCGCTCTACCGGCACCCGGCGGTCGCCGAATGCAGCGTCTTCGGGGTGGCCGACGAACGGCTTGGCGAAGAAGTCGGCGCCGCGCTGCTGCTCAAGCCCGATGTGCAGATAACGCCCGCCGACCTGCGCGCCCACTGCGCCGAATTGATCGCCGGCTACAAGGTGCCGCGCTACCTGTGGTTCCAGGCCGAACCGCTGCCGCGCAACGCCAGCGGCAAGTTCCTCAAGCGCGAATTGCGCGACCAGTTGCGCGTGGACGATGCGGTTTAGCGCCCTTCGCGCCAATGGGAAGTCGCTGTCCGATCAGTCCGCCATTTCGTCCCGCAACGACACCATGTCGATGACGTAGCGAAAGCGTACATCGCCCTTGATGATCGCCTTGTAGGCGTCATTGATCTGCGAGATCGGGATCAACTCGATCGTCGGCGCGATGTCATGGGCGGCGCAGAAGTCGAGCACCTCCTGGGTATCCGCCAGGCTGCCGATCAAGGACCCGGCGACGCGCTTGCGGTGAAAGGCGACCTGGCTGTTGTCGACCGGTGCCAGCGGCTCGAGCGCGCCGCAGATGACGATCGTGCGATCACGCTTCAACAGCGCGATGAACGGGTTGATGTCGTGCTTTTCGGGCACGGTCGACAGCATGAAGTCGAAATGGTTGGCCAACGCCGCCATCGCGTCCTTGTCGCTTTCAAGCACGCCGGTGATACCCAGCCTGTTCGCTTCCGCCAGTTTTTCGGCAGTGCGCGTGAATACCGTCACCTCGGCACCCATGGCCCTGGCGATCTTGACCGCCATGTCGCCCAATCCACCAAAGCCGATGATACCGACCTTGTCACCCACTTTCACCCCCCAATGATTCAGCGGCGAATAGGTCGTCACCCCGGCACACAGGATCGGTGCGGCCTGCGCCGGAGTCAGCGCGGCGGGGATCTTCAGCGCGAAATCCTCGCGCACGACGATCACCGACGAATAGCCGCCGAAACTGTTGTCGCGGCCATAGCTGTTGGTGCCGCCGGGCGCCTTGGCCGCCGGCACCATCGGGCCATTGTAGGTCGACAGCCACGAATTGGGGCCTTCGCAGTAGTTTTCCTCGCCCGTCCGGCAGGGCTCGCAGGTTCGGCAGCTGTCGATCATGCAGCCGATGCCGACAATATCACCGATCGCGTGCCGGGTGGCGCCGCTGCCCCGTGCCGTCACCCGCCCGACGATCTCATGGCCGGGCATGCACGGGTAGACGGTGTTCGACCATTCGTTGCGGGCCTGGTGGATGTCGGAATGGCAGACCCCGCAGAACAGGATTTCGATCTCGATTTCGTTCACACCCGCCGCCGCGCGCTCGAACTCCAGCGGCTTGAGGCGGCTATAGGCGTTGCGGGCGGCATAGCCGACGGTCCTGATCATGCGCTGGATCCTGAATTTCAAAGACGGGTGACGGCATTGGCCGCCGCTTGCTCCTCCCCAACCAGCGTCCGCGCTGCATGTTCCCACAGGAATCCCGTTTCGCCGCATTCGAGATGCCGATCAGCGCGACGACGTTGCCGGGCGGGCTTGCAAGGTCCGACGCGCAGCGCCAATGCAACAGGATGCGCATCGCCCTTTTCGAACCCGAGATCGCGGGCAATGTCGGCGCCGTCCTGCGGCTCGGCGCCTGCTTCGGCGTTGCTGTCGATCTTGTCGAGCCGCTGGGCTTTGCCTGGGATGATCGCCGGGTGCGCCG
Source organism: Alphaproteobacteria bacterium (assembly GCA_031426015.1). GTDB lineage: Bacteria > Pseudomonadota > Alphaproteobacteria > Sphingomonadales > Sphingomonadaceae > Sandarakinorhabdus. The sequence continues at coordinate 22,713 of JANPKK010000066.1, read as the reverse complement.
CACCGCGATGGATTACATCGATCACGTCAGCATCGCGCGCCACGCCGGCTTCGACCAATTCCGCGCCAGCATCGCGCCGCAGCGGTTGATACTGCTGACCACCAAAAGCCGACAATCGGCCTATGATTTTCGCTTCACGGCCGATGATGTCCTGCTGTTCGGCAAGGAAAGCGCCGGCGTACCCGATGCCGTCGCGGTTGCCTGCGATGCCCGCATCTGTATTCCGATGCAGCCCCAGGTGCGATCGATGAACCTCGCCACAACCGCCGCTCTCGCGCTCGGAGAGGCGCTGCGCCAAACCGGAACCCTGCCGGGTTGAAAATGGCTACAGCCGGCGCGCGAACGCCGTGCGGTTCGATATCGCTGTCCCGGACGGGATGAAAGCGGGCTTGTCGACGAGCCAACCGGCTGACCAGCCGGATCTTCATCGACGCTTACCGAACCAGGGCGCCGGCAATGGTCCCTGCTCGACAACAGCCGGCGCTTCGCACAGAGATGATCCCATGAAATCCTTGTCGCACGCTCAGCCTTGGCCTGGGTCGGTTCTGGCCTGGTTGGCGGTGGCGCTGGCCGGGGTGGTGGCACCTGCCATGGCCATGCTGATGCTTGTGGATGCGCCGGCGCCGGCACCGCTGGCCCTCGTTGGCGGCCCGATACTGGCGGTTGGCCTGATGGGCGTCGGCATGATCGCGGCGGCGGCTGCCGGGCGCCTGTGGATCGGCGTGATGCTTGCCCTGCTGATCGGGGCTGGCCTTATGATGGGGGCGCGTGCACTCGGCATGCCGGCCCTGCCCCACCCGTTCTCGACCGGGCTGGCCGTCATCATCGCCAGCGTCAGCTTTGCGGCGCGGGGCGCCCTGTTTGCCCGCTCCGCCGGCGAAAAGGGCTGGTGGATCGCTGTTTTCGTGGTCGCCGGCGAGGCAGCGATGCTGTCGACAGCCTCGGCCATGCCGGGCGCGTTGCCGGATTGGCTGTTGGTGTTGTTGCCCGCGCAATGGGCCAGCACCGCGATCCAGACGGCGCTGACGGGGACCGGTACCCGCGCCGCAAGCTCGGCCTTGCTCGCGCTTGCCGGCACTGCGGCGGTGACGCTGCTGGTGGCCCGGCTGTGGCCACGCCGCTGGCCCTATGCGCTGATGTTCACGGCGTGGCTCGCCCTGTCCGCGCTTGTCTGGCACCGGCCCGGGCCGCCGGTGCCCCGCGCCGATCTGGCCATCGCTGCCGCACCGGCCGGGTCGATCGCCCCCATCGCCATCACACGGCCCGATGCGGCGACCGCCAGCGCGCTCGCCCGTATCCAGCGCCAACTCGATAAATGGCCTGCTGCGACCGAAGCAGACCTGGTGCAGCGGGCGCGCAACCTGCTGCTGATCGCCGCCGTCGCCGATCTTTACGACACCGAACCGCTGCAATCCCACGTGCCACGGCTGGTCGCGGCCGAGCTGAAAGCGCGCCTGCCCGCCGATCAGCGCGCCGCCATCCTCGCCGCCATCGCCGCCGACCCCGCCGCCGGCAGTGTTGCCGCCCGGGAAACACTGCCGTTGCTGGGTCTGCCGGCCAATGGGGGCGATGAAACACCAGTGCGGAACCGGATGGGGCTTTACGCAGCGCGGCTGACAGGAGATTAGCCGCCGACGACCTGGCCGCTCCCGCTTTCGACGCCAGGCCGCAATCGGCTCGACCCACGGCTCCCTGACACGATACCAAGAACAGCAATATCCGGATTTTTCCGTCGATCGATGGGCGGTCTGGTCATCCGCCAGGCCCGGTCAGCCCGGGGTGGCCGGCCGGCCGCGGCGCCGGCGCGTTCCAGCGAAATCGCCGCTGTGCCTCGCTGATCGCGACATCGTTTACCGACGCCTCACGCCGCCGCATCAGACCGTTGTCGGCAAATTCCCATTGTTAATTCCCATAGCCACGATACCATTGCTCATCGGTCAGGCATTCATATTGAAAGCGCACGGCGATGCGGTTGTCGCTGAACGCCCAGAGGTCCTTGACCAGGCGATATTCGGTTTCACGCCGCCATTTTTCGGTGAGCAGCGCGATGATGGCGGCCCTGCCTGTCAGGAATTGGTCGCAGTTCCGCCACTCGCTGTCGATCGTATAGGCGAGCGCGACGCGCGCCGGATCGCGGCTGTTCCAGGCGTCTTCGGCTGCGCGCACCTTCTGGACGGCGGTTTCCCGGGTGAAGGGCGGCAAGGGCGCACGCGGGATTTCGATTGCAGTCATGTCCTGGTCTCCCGGTTGGCGAGCGCTTCGCGCAGCGCGGCGTTTTCGGCTTCCAGCTCGGCAAGGCGCGTGGTCAGCGGCGCGGTCGCCGCGGTGACCTCGGCCTCGGTGAAACGCGGCGTGATGTGCTGTGGGCAATTCCAGTCGAACGCTTCGAGGTGGAGGAAGAAGACGCGCTCGACCACGGCGCGATAGCCCGGCACTGCCATAGCAGCTGCGGTTTCGGGGTCATCGCTGCGTTCACGGACTTCGATCCGGGCATAGATCTTGAGGCGGCGGCGATTGGGATAATCCATCAGGATCAGCGCGACGCGGTTGTCGGCATTGGTGTTGCCAAGGGTGATATACTGTCGATTGCCGCGAAACTCTGCGAAGGCCAGCGTCTTTGCGTCGACCACCATTAGAAATCCCGCTGGCCCGCCGCGGTGCTGGACATAGGGCCAACCGGTTTCCGAGACGCTGGCCAAGTAGAAGCTGTCGCGCGCCCCGATGAATTCGGCCTCGGCTTCGGTCAAGCGGTCGAAGCGGCGGCTGCCGCCAACCTTGTCGTACAATCCGGCGCTGCCGTTGGCGGCCTGCGCGTCGCGGACGCTCCGGGTCGTGGCGATATCGAGAAATCCATAGGCCATTGCGCGTCTCCATATGCACACGGGACCGCCGGCGCGCGGGGGGAAGCGCGCCGGCGGCTTGCCTCAGGCGGCTTCGGCCGCCCGGACAACGGGGAAGCCGATGTCGGTTTCAGCGACATTGTTGATATAGTTGGTGAGCACATTGACCGCGACATTCGCCACGATCTCGATCACCTGGGCCTCGGAAAAGCCGGCGAGGCGGACGGCGGCGAGATCGGCATCGCTGACATGGCCGCGGGTTTCGAGCACTTTGCGCCCGAAAACCAAAGCGGCATCGGCCCTGGCATCGTCAGGATCGGCGACCTGTCGGACAGTTCGTTGCATGCGCTGAAGGTTGCCGAGGTGCGCCGCATCCTGGTGGCGAGCCCGGACTATCTGGCAGCGCGCGGCCGGCCGGCGAACGTCGCGGCGCTTTACCACCACGCGCTGATATCCTTCAGCGAACTCGACCACCCCCATGACTGGCGCTTTGGTCCGGCCGGAAAGCCTGCGATCCGGATCGACCCGCGGCTGACGGTGAACACTGCGGACGCGGCGATCGCCGCTGCGGCTTCCGGCATCGGCATTGCCAGGGTGCTGTCCTACCAGGCGATTGCGGCGCTGACCGCCGGTCAGGTCGTGACCTTGCTTGATGACGATGCACCGCCACCGGTACCGGTCCACCTCGTCTATCAGGCCAATCGGCGCGCCTCGGTCAATGTCAGGGCGTTCATCGAAGCGGCGCGATTGCGCTTTGCCGGGCTTGATCTGACGGGTCTGGCCGGATGAGGCCGGTTCGGACCGCGACGATGGAGTTAAATGTCCGCTCGGACCCACCGAAACGACACGCGCGCTGTTCGCGAGCGCGCGGTGCAGCCCGAGCGTCGGCGCGCGTTCCGGAGCAGCCATGATGCGGGTGTAGTTGACCGGGACGTGGAGCGGTCCGGTCCAGTCTTCGACGCATCTCTGTAGCGCCGGGACGGTCTGAACGCGGTCGTCAACCATGGCCCTCGCCACCATCGACGAACAGTTCCGAGCCGGTCATGAAACTCGCATCGCTCGAAGCCAGGAACAGCACGGCGCGCGCGATCTCGTCGGGGTCACCGACCCGGCCCAGCGGCACGCCCAGCGCGAACTGGTCGAGCATGGCCTGTTGCCGGGCTGCTGGCGGCATCCCGGAGGCCGGTATACTCAGGGCTCGTCAGCAGATTTAGAGTTGTTAGGTGCAGGCGGCTCACCCGTACTTTGAGCGTTGCAGAATCGGCAAAAGAGTCGAGCGTAGCCGGGGCCGTGTCTCCAGACTTGGCGACCGGCGCCGCGGCGGTGATCGACCAGGCTGTAGTCGTGGCGTTTACCTGCGTTGGAGCAACGTCAGCCGCCCGGAGGGACTGGGCAACAGTGACTGAAACTTGTCCACCGCTGTTTCGCGCATTGAGCTGGAGGCCTATTCCTGCGCCCTGCACCGGCCGGTCTGACGGTGCGGGTGGTAGGACAACTTCCACCGTGCGCGTGAGCGAAGTCTCTCCGACGGGCGCGGATCCTGCCACACCCGGCTCGCTGGCCACGACTGACTGGTTCTCTACCGGCCGGCGCGCCTCCTGAGACGTGCCTATGGTTTTTGGCCGTTTCAGTTCCTGCTCGAGCGCATCAATCCTCGCCGCGAGGCGCTGGTTTTCTTGTCTAAGTTCTGCGACGGCTGAGGACATGTCTGACTGCGCGGAGGCCGCATTACCCGGATAAAGACATGCTAAAGCGATGAACCGAGAAACCTGTACGGTGAGCCCGGTCACTTTTTACTCGTTTTTAGAAAGAAGCGAATCTCCAAGGCCCCAGTAGGTAGTTGGTACATTTTAGCAGTACCCTTTTTCTTGAAAGAGTTATCATCGTACAGCTCGTAATCCACTTTGGCGTTAAGCACGTTAGCGCTTAAAATCATCATGATGGATTGAATGTCGTCCGAAGCTGGAACAAATGCTTCACCGATGTTGCCTTTCCAATCGAACTCTTTGTCCTTCGTGTAGGCGTGTGGGCCGTCGGTGACACTGGTCGGATTAATTTCCAATCGCAGCCTTGGCATAGCTTCCCCTTCTCGATACGTGCTCCGTCAGAGTCGTTATCAGTTCGTGTTTAGGAACTTTCCTTGGCCTGGATAAATTATCCATGCAAAGGCTCGATGTACTAGGTTGTGAACCCATAAACGGGATTCCCAAGAGCACGCGTTTCTGATTCAGGAACGGGATGAGCCGATACGATCTGACCGACTTTGAATGGCGCGTGATGGAGCCGCTGTTACCCAACAAGCCGAGAGGTGTGCCGCGCGTCGACGACCGTCGTGTGCTGAACGGCATTTTCTGGGTGTTGCGGTCTGGTGCACCTTGGCGAGACCTGCCCGAACGCTATGGCCCACGCACCACCTGCTACAATCGCTTCACCAGGTGGCGCAAAGCCGGTGTTTGGGACCGACTGATGGACGCAATAACAGCGGCTTATGATGGCGACATCCAGATTGTGGATCGGCGTGCAAAAGGGACCCTGTTAGCGGGGTGATCGGCGTCCAAAAAGGAACCACCATTCCGATAGTTTAGACAGCGGCCTGGTTTTCCAGGTGGCGAGATCGGGATGTTGGTTGTGGAGACGGTTGTACGGATCTGGCGGGAACACGCTGGCGGCAAGTCCATGCGGGCGATTGCGCGTGACCTTCGGTTGTCACGCAAGGCTGTGCGCAAGGCGATCGGCGCACCGGAGGGTGCTTTCACCTATCACCGGGCGGTGCAGCCGTTGCCGCGGATTGGGCCTTTCCAGGAACGGCTCGACGCGCTGCTGACAGAGAACGAAGGCCTGCCGCGGCGCGATCGCCTGCGGATGACGCGGATCCACGATCTTCTGCAGCGCGAGGGCTTTGAAGGCTCTTATGATGCTGTGCGCCGTTATGCGTCACGCTGGACGGCGACGCGGCGCAAGGATGCTGGCGCCAATATCGTGGGGGGTGCGCTGGCGTTCATCCCGCTGCTGTTCCAGCCCGGCGAAGCTTACCAGTTCGACTGGAGCCACGAGGATGTCGAGATCGCTGGCGCGTCCGTGCGGGTGAAGGTGGCACACATGCGCCTGAGTGCGTCGCGGGCGGTCTATGTCAGGGCCTATCCGCGCGAGACGCAGGAGATGGTGTTCGACGCGCATGCGCGGGGCTTCGTGTTCTTCGGCGGCGTGCCGCTGCGCGGCATCTACGACAACATGAAGACGGCGGTGACGACGGTGTTCACCGGCAAGGAACGGGTGTTCAACCGCCGCTTCCTGATCATGGCCGACCATTACATGGTCGAGCCGACCGCTTGCTCGCCGGCGGCGGGGTGGGAGAAGGGGCCGGTCGAGAACCAGGTCCAGACGATCCGGGGGCGGTTCTTCCAGCCTCGGTTGAAGTTCGCCAGCCTCGAGGAGATGAACGGGTGGCTGGAGGCTGAGTGCCGGCGCTGGGCTGCAATGCAACCGCATCCCGAGGATAAGGATATCACCGTCGCCCAGGCTCTGAAGATGGAGCGGCCTGCGCTGCAACTGATGCTGGCGCCGTTCGACGGGTTCCACGAGACCGAGCACGCGGTCACCGGCACCTGCCTGATCAGCTTTGACCGGAACCGCTACTCGGTGATGGCCAAGGCAGCGCGGCGTCCGGTCCAGGTCCGTGCCTATGCCGACCGGATCGTCGTTCGCTGCGGCGACGCCGTCGTCGCCGAACATCCCCGGCACTTCGGGCGCAACCGGACGATCTACGATCCCTGGCATTACCTGCCGGTGCTGGCGCGCAAGCCGGGCGCGCTTCGCAATGGCGCGCCGTTCCAGGGTTGGGAGTTGCCGCCGGCGTTGACCCGCCTGCGGCGCAAGCTGGGCACCGGTGACGAAGCCGACCGGCGGTTCGTGCGCGTGCTGGCAGCAGTCATGTCCGATGGTCTGGATGCGGTCGAGGACGCGATACGCGAAGCGCTGGAAGCGGGTGCCCCCAGCGATGAGGTTATCCTGAACATCCTCGCCCGCCGCCGCGAGCCACCCCGGCCGCCCACCATCATCACGGCCGAGGATCTGGCGCTGGTGCACCCACCGGTCGCCAACTGTGCCCGCTACGACAGCCTGCGAGATACCCGTGCAGCGGCATGAGATGATCGCCGCGATGCGCAGCCTTGGCCTCAAGGGTATGGCCGGCGCGTTCGATGAGGCGGTTACCACCGGTCTGCAACGCCAGCGCACCATGATGGAGATCCTGACAGATCTGTTGCGTGCCGAGGCGACCCACCGGCATACCGCCTCGATCCGCTACCGGATGTCGGCCGCCAAGCTGCCGGTCGCCAAGGATATCGACGCTTTCGTGTTCGATAGGACTCCGGTCAATGAAGGCCTGGTGCGCTCGCTCCACGCCGGTTCGTTCCTCCCGGCACAGCGCAATATCGTCCTGGTCGGCGGCACCGGCACCGGCAAGACCCATCTGGCGATCGCCATCACCGCCAGCGTCATCCGCGCCGGTGCCCGCGGCCGCTACTTCAACACCCTCGACCTGGTCACCCGCCTCGAGGAAGAGACCCGTATCGGCAAGGCCGGCGCGCTGGCAGGCCAGCTCGCCCGCCTCGACCTCGTCGTCCTCGATGAACTTGGCTATCTGCCGCTTGCCCGATCCGGCGGCCAGTTGCTGTTCCACCTGATCAGCAAGCTTTACGAACGCACATCGGTGATCATCACCACCAACCTGACGTTCGGCGAATGGCCCACCGTGTTCAGCGATCCCAAGATGACCACCGCGTTGCTCGACCGCATCACCCATCATTGCGATATCGTCAAGACCGGCAATGATAGCTGGCGGTTCAAAAATCGAAGCTGATGCCCCTGGGGCTTACCAGAAAAGAACGAACTTATCGGGCTTGCGCCTCCGGCCGGGCTACGCCCGACCTCCGCCGCAAGCCCGACAAGCGCTTCTCATCCTGATTGTCGCGCAAGCTCCACCGCCGAGCCGCGAGTGGTCCCCTTTTGCACGCCGATATGCCTCCAAAGTGGGTCCCGTTTGAACGCCGATTGACAGCCCCCCGTCATCCGCAACGGCAAAGACCCGGTCCTTGGGCTTCAAAGCCCGGATGGCAGCATCGTTCAAAGCCACAGCGAGTCTCCCCGCGTGGCCGAGTGTGTATATAAAGGCAGCCCTACCGGCTGGTATATACACAATTCAATACACAGAATCGTTGGATCACCCAGACACATCGAGACGCACTCCGCGACATAACGTGCTGAAATGTAGCAGAATTCGGCTGTTTAGGCAACACTCTTAGCTATGTCGGGAGATGGATTTCTGGTGCCCCTGGCCGGACTCGAACCAGCACGGATTTCTCCATCCGATTTTGAGTCGGACGCGTCTACCATTTCACCACAGGGGCACGCCGGCACCGGTTAGCGCATTGCCCGGCGCGTTTCAACGTCTTGCTGGCGGCCAAGTGTATGATGCAGGATTGCAACAGCGGGCAACTTTATGACCGTTATATGACAGATGCGACAGGATGGCTCTTTTGATGTCGCCGATCTTAGTTCACGAGCAGGCATCCACAATCGCACCGAGGGGCACTCAATGCGTACATCGATCCTGGCTGGCGTTTCGGCGCTGGCACTTACTGCCATGCCTGCCTTCGCGCAGACCACCGAAGCTGCCGCACCGGCCGCGAAGGTCGCTGCTGCCGATGCCGCCGAAGATGACGGCGAAATGATGATTGTCACAGGCTCGCGCATCGCACGTGCCACGCTCGATTCGGCGGTGCCGGTCACGTCGCTGTCGCGCAGCGAACTGACCATCAACGGTGAAGTCAACATCGGTGACCAGATCTCGCAGCTGCCGTCGTTCCGCGTCAGCTTCGGCACGCAGAACTCGGGCGGCGCCATCGGCACCGCCGGTCTCAACATCCTCGATCTGCGCGGGCAAGGCACCGGCCGCACGCTCGTCCTGCAGAACGGCCGCCGCCACGTGACGTCGCAGCCAGGCACCAGCACGGTCGACACCGCCACCATCCCCAACGCGCTGGTCGAGCGCGTCGATGTCGTCACCGGCGCCAATTCGGCCGTTTACGGTTCGGACGCCATCGCCGGGGTCGTCAACTTCATCATGAAGAAGGATTTCGAAGGCATTGCCATCGATGGCCAGACCGGCCTGTCGTCGCGTGGCGACCGCCCGACCTATTTCCTGACCGGCACCATCGGCAAGAATTTCAGCGATGGTCGCGGCAACATCGCCGTCAACGCCGAATATTCGCAGTCGAACCCGCTGTATTTCAGCCAGCGTGAAGATTTCGCGGGCGCACTCGGCGGTCGTTCGATCTTCCAGCTCACTCAGGATACGTCGGTGTCGGGCCCTAACCGGACCCCGGAACCGGCGGCGGGTGACGGCATTTTCGACACGACCTTCACGCGCGGCATCAAGAACATCGGCATCACGACCGGTGGTGCGCTGACTTCGACCTGCCCGGCGCCGACCCCGACCAACGCCGCGCGCGTCGCGCTCAACTGCTCGGGCCTATTCACCTCGACGGGTGCGCAGCTCGGCAACGTCTTTGCCTTCCTGCCCGATGGCTCGCTGGTCAAGAACGTCGTGACCACCGATTTCCGTCCCTTCGGTTCGGGTAACAGCCTTGGTGGTCTCGGTTCGACCCTGCAGGAAGTCGGCCAGCTCCAGACCGGCACGACGCGCTACGCGCTCAACCTGCTGGCGCACTACGAAGTCAGCGAAGCGCTCAACATCTTTACCGAAGCCAAATATGTGAAGACCGAATCCGTGCAGGAAGGCCAGCCGACCTTCTCGTCGGGCGCGCTCAACCCGACCTTCAGCATCAACAACCCGTTCCTCACCACCCAGGCGCGTGACACGCTCGTCACACTGTTGGCGCCGGGCGCAACGGGCTTTGCCATCCAGCGTTTCAACATCGATTTCGCTGGTCGCGGTGAACAGCACAGCCGCGACCTCTATCGCTTCGTCCTCGGTGCCGAAGGCACGTTCCTCGACACCTGGAAGTATGAGCTGTCGTTCAACTACGGCCATGTGAAGACGTCGTACGAAACCCGGGGCAACGTGAACCTTGCCAAGTTCACCAACTCGGTGAACGCGGTGCGCAACACCGCCGGCAACATCGTCTGCTCGATCAACAACGATGCCAGCACCACAAACGACGACGCCGCCTGCGTTCCCGTCAACCTGTTCGGCCTCGGCGCGCCGAGCCAGGCAGCGCTGAACTATTTCGGCTTCACCTCGTCGCGCGAACAAACGTCGAGCCAGTATGACATCATGGGTTTCGTCTCGGGTGATTCGGCCAAGGTGTTCAGCCTGCCCGGTGGCCCGGTGTCGTTCTCGGTTGGCGGCGAATGGCGGCGTGAAACCAGCTTTTCGGCGTTCGATGCCTTCACCCGCGGTGGTGGCACCTTCCTGAACTCGATCGCCAACTTCACCCCGCCGCCGCTCGAAGTGAAGGAAGCTTTCGGCGAAATCCGGATGCCGCTGATCAAGGATGTGTTCCTGCTGAAGGAACTGACGCTTGAAGGTGCCGCGCGTATTTCGGACTACAACACCGGCAACACCGGTTCGACCTTTGCCTGGAACGGCAACGTCGTGTGGTCGCCGGTCGAGGATCTGCGCTTCCGCGCCGGCTACGGCCGCGCCGTCCGCGCCCCGACGCAAAGCAACCTGTTCGCGGCGCAAAGCCAGACCTTCCTCAATGGTTTGGTCGATCCCTGCGGCCAGCAGAACATCAACGGCAATCCGTTCCGCGTCGCCAACTGCGCCGCTGGCGGCGTGCCGACGACCCAGACCTTCAACGGCGTCACCGAGCCCTTCACCAACCGGGCAGCATCGGGGATTTCGGGCCTGAACGGCGGCAATCCCGGCCTCGAGGAAGAAGTCTCGAACAGCTACACCATCGGCGGTGTGTTCACCCCGCGCTTCATCCCGGGCCTGGTCATTTCGGTCGATTACTACAACATCGAACTGAAGAACGCGATCAACACGGTCGGCGCCCAGACGGTCATCAACCAGTGCTATGACAGCCCGGATGGCATCAACAACCCGTTCTGCGCCGCCATCACCCGCAACCCGAACGGCACCTTCGCCGGCCAGCAGAACGTGCTGCATGCTGGTAGCCAAGTCGATTTCCCGGTCACCGGCAACGGGTCGTCGTTCGTCCAGGGTCCGTTCAATTTTGCCAAGCAGAAGACCTCGGGCGTCGATCTCGACCTGACCTATTCGACGACCTTCGGCAGCGACTGGCGCTTCAACACCCGCGCCATTGTTTCGTACCTGATCGAGCGCAACTTCTTCACCTCGATCGTCGAACCGGGCCGTATCACCCAGCAGAAGTTTGCGCTGGGCGATCCGGAATGGCAGGGCCAGTTGCGCGTCAACCTCGGCTGGAAAGCGATCGATGCCAGCGCCAACTTCCGTTACATCGGCAAGATGACAGTCGGCACCTTCGAACAGCAGAACAGCGTTCAGGGTCGCCCGCCGACCAATGCCGATGCCTTCCCGCAGGTCTTCTACAATGACCGCGTCTATACCGACCTGCGCGTCCAGTATAAGATCGACGAAGGCAAGCGCCTCTATGTCGGCGTCGACAACGTCTTCGACAAGTTGCCGCCTCTCAATCTGCTCGGCCTTGGCGACAGCGCGATCTACACCAACGTCGGCCGCTTCTTCTACGGCGGTTTCGCGGTCAAGTTCTGATCGCCTACGGACAATAACAGCGCAATCGAGGGGGCTGACCGCAAGGCTGGCCCCCTTTTGCTATCCGCCGCCGCCCGAACAAACTGGACTTGCGCAGCAACAAGCCCCAAGTGAGGCCGATGAAACCACCCCGTAAAACCGGCGGCAATGACCGCCGCCCGCCCGGCGCGCCGCCCCTGCGCGGCCGCGATGCCGCGCGCGCGCGCCCACCGCGCGCCGAGGGCGACAGCGATCAGCCCCGCCCCGAACGTGCCCGCCCCGACCGGCCCTTTGCCGATCGCCCGCCGGCGCCGCGTGCCAGACCCGCCGCCGCCCCTGCCCGCCCGCCGCGCGCCCAGGACGAAACGCTGTTCACCTCGCGCCGCGATGCCGAAGCCCAGGACCGCGCTGCACCCGCAGCCGACCGGCGCCGCCACATTCCCGGCGGCCGGCTGCCCAAGCTGCCGACCAGCGCCCCCAAGGATCTTGCCCGCCCGCCGCGCACCGGCCGCCCGAGCCGCAACCCGGCGCCGTTCAGCGACCTGCCCGCCGCCCCCACCGGCCGGCGCGGGCGCGGTGATGCGCGCGTTGCCGAGCGCGAGGCAAAGCGCAGCGGCGGCAATGTGCCGGTCGAGCCGCAGCGCATCGCCAAATTGCTCGCCCGCGCCGGTATCGGTTCGCGCCGCGACATCGAACGCCATATCGCCGAAGGCAAGATCGCCCTCCACGGCCAGGTCGTCACCACCCCCGCCACCATCGTCTCGACGCTCGACGGCATCACCTTCGAAGGCAATCCCGTTGCCGCGCTCGAACCCTCGCGGCTGTTCCGCTTCCACAAGCCGGCGGGCTTCCTGACCACGGCGCGCGACCCCGGAGGCCGCCCGACGATCATGGACATCCTGCCCCCCGGCCTGCCGCGCGTCGTTCCCGTCGGCCGGCTCGACATGAACACCGAAGGGCTGTTGCTGCTGACCACCGACGGCGCGCTCAAACGCGCCCTCGAACTGCCGACCAGCGGCGTGCCGCGCACCTATCGCGTCCGCGCCTATGGCGAGATCTCGCAACCCGCGGTCGAAAGCCTGATCGAAGGGCTGACCATCGACGGTATGCGCTATGGCCCGATCGACGCCGAAATCGAACGCCGCACCGGCCGCAACCTGTGGCTGACGATGACCCTTACGGAAGGCAAGAACCGCGAAATCCGCCGCGTGCTGGAGCATCTCGGCTTGCAGGTCTCGCGGCTGATCCGCGTCGCCTATGGTCCCATCGAACTCGGTGATCTTGGCGCACGCGATGCCGATGAAGTACCCGATGGCGTTGTCGCCAGCCTGCGCAAGTCACTCGCGCGCGGGTAGGTTTTGCCTCCGGCGGCTGGGGCCTCAGGCTCCAGACCCCATTTGTGGAGGCGTTATAAATTGGGGGTCCGGGGCCTCAGGCCCCGGCCGCCGGAGGCAAAAAATGCGCATCATCTCAGGCCATTGGCGCGGCCGCGCCCTCATCGCCCCGGCGGGGGACGCGACCCGCCCCACGGCCGACCGGGTCCGCGAGGCGCTGTTCTCGATGCTGACCAGCCGGCTCGGCAGTTTCGAAGGGTTGCGGGTGTTCGACGGCTATGCCGGCACCGGCGCACTCGGCATCGAGGCACTGTCGCGCGGCGCGGCGCACGGCACGTTCGTCGAGCGCGACAGCGAAGCGATCAAGGCGCTGCGCCGCAATGTCGAGGGCATGAAGCTCAACGCCACGATCATCGCCGCGCCGATGGAGAGCCTTGGCCTCGCGCCGGCGCCGTGCGACCTCATCATGCTCGATCCGCCCTATGCCTCGGGCCTTGCCGAACCTGCGCTGGCGCGGCTGGCGGCGAACGGCTGGATCGCGCCACATGCGCTGATTTCGGTGGAGACCAGCCGCAAGGAGGTGCTGGAAACCGCGCACGAAGTTCTGGCGGTGCGCGATCATGGCAAGGCGCGGCTGCATCTGCTCCGCGCGACCGGGTAGAAAAACGGGCCGCCGGCGGCCAGGGGCTGAGCCCCTGGACCCGCTTTGAACTACCCCCCAACCGCTCAGGCCGAGCGAAGCCGAGGCCCGCCGCCACCTGTAAGCCTGCCTCGGCTTCGCTCGGCGTGAGCGGGGTATCCGGAGGCGAGTTCCCCTATTTCGCCTTCGCTGCCGCCGCCAGTTCGTAGAACAGATCGACAAACGCCAGCGACGTCTCGTCGATGCCCGCCACCTTGGGGTCAGCGCTGCGGATCAGATACCATTCGTTCGGCGCATGCGCACCATTGCCGCGACCCAACCCGAACTGGCCCGTCGGCAAATTCAAAGGCGCCCCGTTGAACACCACACCCGGCCAGCTGCCGGCGTTGCGCACGATCAGCCGATACGGAATGCCCGCCTTGTCGAGCGTGCGCTGCTGCGCCTTGATGAGCGGCGCGTTTTCATCGGTCTGGTTGGGGCCGTAACCGCCGCTGAACACCACCTTCACATCATCGAACCCGCGCTTCAACAGATGCGCCTTCAGCTTGGCCTCGGCTTCGGCCTGGGTCATGTTCGGCACCAGCCGAAACTCGAGCTTGGCCTCGGCACGGCTCGGCAGCACGGTCTTGCCGCCGGGGCCCATGTAACCGCTGACCAGCCCCTGGATGTTGACCGTCGGCTGCGACAGCAAGCGCTCGGTACTCGTCTGGAAATCCTCGTTGCCGATCCAGCGCCCGACGCCGGTCTGCGCCTTGGCTTCGGCCTCATTGGCGCTTTTCAGGCCCTTGGCGATGATTTCCTTCTGCCGCGCCGTCAGCGGCTTCACGTTTTCGAACCAGCCGTCGATCGCCGGGGTATGGCCGTCATCGGCGACGAGCGTATCGAGCGCCTTGACCAGCCGCCACGCCGGGCTTTCGACGCGGGCATGGACGCTCGAATGGACATCGGCCTTGGGGTAGCGGTCGCTGGTTTCGCCGCCGACGGTCAACTGGAATTCGACCGCGCCCTTGGCACCCAGGCTGATGCCCGCCACGCCTTGCGCGCTCTGCAACGCCGACGCGCCGATGACGCCGACGGTCTTGCCGAGCGCCGCCGCCACCTCCGGATTGGCGATGACCGTAGGGAAATTCGTCGAGGCGATCTCCTCCTCCCCTTCGGCGATCAGCACGAGGTTGACCGGCAGCTTGCGCCCGCTCGCCTTGAAGGCGTGCAGCGCCGCGAGAAGCGCCGTCTGTGGCCCCTTCTGGTTGACCGCGCCGCGCCCGACGATGACCTGGCCGACCCCCGGCCGCTCGACGAGCTTGCCTTCGAGCGGCGGCGACGCCCATTCCGCCGGGTCGTAATGCTTGACGTCATACATCATGTAGAGCCCGAGCGTGACCGGCGCCCCGGCATCGAGCGTCGCCAGCACCGACGGCACGCCGCCCGAAGGAATGATCTTGGCGGTCTGGAACCCGGCATCGAGCGCCAGTTGCCGCATGTATTCCGGCCCCTTGTCGACGTTCATGCCCATCGCGGCGATCGTCGGCAGCGCGATCCAGTCCTGCAGCATCTTGACGGTGGCGTCGTGACGGGTCGCGATCACGCTGGCGATGGCCTGGCGCTGTGGGGTGGCCGGCTTCGCCGCTGCCAGCACCGGTGTTGCTAGACAAGTGGCGATCAGCGCCAGCGCGAGTGTCCGCATTGGTATTTCCCTCGATATGTCAACGACAAGGATGGCAGGGGCGGCCGGCGCTGTCCAGTTGCGGACGTTGCCGTGACATTCCATCATCTGGGACTCGTCTCAATGGGTCAGCGAATGACGGGAGTTGATGGGAAGCGGTCATTGCGACCGCCGCGAAGTTGCGACAAAAAGGACCATGCACCTTTTCCCCGATGCGTCCAAACTTCAGTTCTTGGTCGGCAAGGAGCTTTGCCAGATCGCGCTCGATCCGAACTCAGTGCAATTCCGATGGTCGGATGGTGGACAGATCACCGTTAACGACAAGCTTGAGCACATCGATGAGAGCGGCACGTCTCACTTCTATGACTGCGCGGCATTCACAGGACCACCGCTCCTGCTCCATCGGCTCGTCATGAAAAAGATCGCGATGATTGAAGTACAGCTTCTCTGTCTGACCCTTGGTTTCGAAGGCGGGCAGCAGTTGCGGCTCAGGACGGAAGAGGGGCCGTGGGAATGCGGCCTGATCGTCTTCACCGACGATGTTGCGGGCGAATGGATCGTTTATTGAATGTCTGCAACTGGGCGAAAGCTGCCATGGCTGCCGTGCACACCAAACGCCAGTTTTGCCCCTAACTCGTCCGGCTGCGCGTTTGCGGATAGCTGCCGATTATCTTCACCCATTTCGTGTGGAAGCGCAGTTCTTCCAGCGCCAGCTGCACTCCGGCATCATCGGGCGACCCGACAATTTCGGCATAGAATTCCGCCGCGGCGAACGAGCCGTCGCGGATATAGCTTTCCAGCTTGGTGATGTTGATGCCGTTGGTGGCAAAGCCGCCGAGTGACTTGAACAGCGCCGCGGGCACGTTGCGGACTTCGAAATTGAGGCTGGTCATCGTCGGCGTGCCGGCCGCAGGGGTCGCCCCCGCTTCGCGCGCCAGCACGACGAAGCGGGTGGTATTATGGTCGGCATCCTCGATGCCTTCGGCAAAGATCGTCAGGCTATAAAGCTCCGCCGCCAGTTTCGAGGCGATCGCCGCCACCGTGGCGTCGCCCCCGCCCGCCACCTGCGCCGCCGCCGCCGCCGTGTCGAAATAGCCGACCGCTTCCAGCCCCCAGCCGCGCGTGCGGTTGCGGCACTGGCCGAGCGCCTGCGGGTGGCTGATGACCTGGCGCAGTTCACCCTGACGGCCGATGCCGAGCAGGCAATGGCGCACCCGCACGAAATGTTCGTGCGTGATGAACAGCCCGGATTCGGGCAGCAGGAAATGCATGTCGGCGACCCGGCCGTGCAGCGAATTTTCGATGGGGATGACGGCATTGATCGCGCGGGCATCCTGCACCGCCTCCAGCGCATCTTCGAACGAGGCGCAGGGCAGCGCGGGGGCGGCGGGGAACAATTCGCGCACCGCCTGGTGCGAATAGGCGCCCGGCGCGCCCTGAAAGGCGATCGCGGTTTGGGGGCTGGCGGCGGCGGCGGCCAGCATGGTTTCGACAAGGGCCTGCGCCCGCGGGGGATAGCTGCTCATGCCCTGCCCGTTAGGCGAGCCGCGACGAATGCGCAAACCCTCGAACCAAGGCTTGCCCCCATGGAGTCGGCTGCTATAGCAGCGCCACAAGGTCTGGAATGTGGGGCGCGGGCAAAGTCCGCCGGCCCCGATGCACGGGAGCCACGGCGTGGACAGTTTCGAATTCAACAAGATTGCCGGCGGCGTGCTGGCGGGTGCCGTCGCGCTGCTGGCGATCAACATCACCACCGACAGCATCTATCGCCCGGCCAAGCTCGAAAAACAGTCCTATATCGTCGAAGGCGTCGAAGTCGCCGCCACCGAAGCCGCCCCGGCCGAGGAAGCCAAGCCGATCGCCTTCTACCTTGCCTCGGCGAGCGTCGAAAAGGGTGAAGCGGTCTTCAAGAAGTGCGCCGCCTGCCATAATGCCGAAAAGGGTGGTGCCGCCGGCATCGGCCCGGCACTTTATGGTGTCGTCGGCCGCGGCCATGCCGCCATGCCGGGCTTTGGCTATTCGGACGCGCTGAGCGCCATGAAGGGCAAGCCGTGGAGCTTTGACGAGCTCAACGCCTGGCTGACCAGCCCCAAGGCCTATGCCGCCGGCAACAAGATGAGCTTTGCCGGGATCAGCAAGCCCGAGGATCGCGCCGCGGTCATCGCCTATCTCAATGCCAAGAGCGACAGCCCGCTGCCAATGCCGGCGGTGCCTGCCGAAGCAGCGGCGCCCGCCGAAGCAGCGCCTGCCGAAGCTGCGCCTGCTGAAACGCCCGCCGCCGAAGCCGCGCCGGCGCGCTGACCCTCTCGCCGCCCCCGGCGAGCCCGGGGGCGATGCTGCCTTACAGCGTGTAATGTTCCGTGACGATCGCCCAGCCTTCGGCGGCGGTTTCGACGATGTGGAAAAGATCGAGATCGCTGTGGGCGATCACGCCTTCATCGGCAAGCGCTTCGAAATCGACGACACGATTCCAGAAATCCTTGCCGTAAAGCAGAATCGGCAGCGCCGCGACCTTGCCGGTCTGCACTAGCGTCAGCAGCTCGAAAAATTCATCGAAGGTGCCGAAGCCGCCGGGGAACACCGCCACCGCCTTGGCGCGCATCAGGAAATGCATCTTGCGCAGCGCAAAATAGTGGAACTGGAACGACAGGCCCGGGGTGACATAGGGGTTGGGCACCTGTTCGAACGGCAGCACGATATTGAGCCCGACCGAAGGCGCCCCGGCATCATAGGCACCGCGGTTGGCAGCTTCCATGATCGAGGGGCCCCCGCCCGAACAGACGGTGAAGCTGCGGGCACCATCGGCGCCGGGCGCCGACGCCAGTTGCGCCAGTTCCTGCGCCACGGTGTAATAGCGTGCCTTGGCGGCAAGCCGTTCGGCGACGGCGCGCGCTTGGGGGGTGGTGGCCGCCGCCAGCCCATCGGCGGCTGCTTCGGGCGACGGGATGCGCGCCGAGCCGTAGAAGACAAAGGTCGAATCGATCCCCGCTTCGGCAAGCGCCAGTTCGGCCTTGAGCAGTTCGAGCTGGAAACGCACCGGGCGCAGATCGTCGCGCAACAGGAACTCATTGTCCTGGAAGGCCAGCGCATAGGCGGCGTGCTCGGTCTGCGCCGTGCTTGTCGGCGTGCTCGCGACCTGCGCCTCCTCGCGGGCGGTGGGAAATATGCTGGGCGGGATATGGGGGGGTGCGGGTTTCATCATGGGGGTACGGTCGATAACCGCGTCGGTTGCAATTGTCACGCCCGGGCGGATTGCCTTTGGCCCGCCGCCGCGTATGAATCGACCACTGTTCTGGCGGAGTGATGGTGCATGTTGGTGACCTCGATCGACGACACCGGCATCACCCGGGTGATGATCGACCGCCCCGATCGCCACAATGCCTTTGACGAAGCGCTGATCGCGACTCTGACCACGACCTTCGAATCATTGGGCAGCGACCCGGCGGTGCGCGCCATCATCCTGTCGGGCAACGGCAAATCCTTTTGCGCCGGCGCCGACATCGGCTGGATGCGCCGCGCCGCCGGCTGGAGCGAGGCGGAAAACCGCGCCGATGCGCTGAAGCTGTCGGACATGCTCGCCGCCATCGACACCTGCCCCAAGCCGGTGATCGCGCGCGTCCATGGTGTCGTCGCCGGCGGCGGGGTCGGGCTGGTGGCGTGCGCCGACATGGCGGTCGCCATCGAGGGCGCGCAGTTCCGGCTTTCCGAAGTCCGGCTCGGGCTCACCCCGGCAACGATTTCGCCCTTCGTCATCGGCAAGATCGGCGCCGGCGAGGCGCGGCGCTGGTTCCTCACCGCCGAAGGCTTCGGCGCTGCCGAGGCGCAGCGCATCGGGCTAACCCATGAAACCGCCATCGATGACTCGGCCGCCGATGCGGTGATCTCCAACTGGCTGGCGCATCTTTCCGCCGCCGCCCCAGGCGCGGTCGCCGACGCCAAGGCGCTGATCCGCGATGTCGCCGGCCGGCCTGTCGGCGACGAACTGCGCGCCGAAACCGCGGCACGCATCGCCGCCCGCCGCGCGTCTGCCGAGGGACGCGAGGGGCTCGCCGCCTTTTTCGACAAGCGCAAACCGGAGTGGAATGCATGATCCGACACCTCGTCGCCGCCAGCCTGTTGATCGCCACCCCGGTTTTGGCGCAAACTGCGCAACCCGCGGCATCGGTCACCGACTCGGCTGGTGCCATGGCCGCTGCCAACGCCGTGATGGCCGCCATCGGCACCAAGGACGAAGCGACGCTGAAGGCGCTCATCCTGCCCCAGGCGCTGCTGCTGAGCCAGCGTTACGCCGCCGATGGCACGGTGAATACCGCCGTCCGCACCCGCGATGAATGGCTGGCCGGTCTGCTGGGCGCCAAGGGCATGCTGGCGGAAAAAATGACCAATGCGCGGCTGCTGATCCGGTATGATCTGGCGCATGTCTGGGCGCCCTATACCTTCGACGTGGATGGCAAACGCTCGCATTGCGGGATCGATTCGCTCGGCCTCGCCCGCATCGATGGCGCCTGGCGCATCACCAGCATGACCTGGACCGCCGAACTGCAAGGCTGCCCGAAATAGGTTCCCCAGTCGA
The DNA here is from genome assembly GCA_031426015.1 of Alphaproteobacteria bacterium. Lineage (GTDB taxonomy): Bacteria > Pseudomonadota > Alphaproteobacteria > Sphingomonadales > Sphingomonadaceae > Sandarakinorhabdus. The sequence goes on along the minus strand of JANPKK010000066.1, from coordinate 2,959 downwards.
CGGCTTCCCGATAAAGCAACGCGATGCACAAGCTCCTGATTGCCAATCGCGGTGAAATCGCCCGCCGCATCATCCGCACCGCCGATGCGATGCGAATTGCCACGGTCGCGGTCTATGCCGATGCCGACGCTGCCAGCCCCTATGTCCGCGAGGCCGGCCAGGCGATCGCCATCGGGCCGGCCGAGGCGCGGCCCTATCTCGATGGGGACAAGATCATCGCCGCCGCCAAGCGCACCGGGGCCGATGCCATCCACCCGGGCTATGGTTTCCTGTCCGAAAACGCCGATTTCGCCAAGGCGGTGCGCAAGGCCGGGTTGATCTTCGTCGGCCCGCCCGAGGCGGCGATGCGGGTCATGGCGCTGAAGGACAGCGCCAAATCGGCGATGAAAAAGGCCGGCGTGCCGATCACCCCGGGCTATCAGGGCAATGACCAGTCGCTGGTGCGCCTGCAACGCGCCGCCGAAGGCGTCGGCTTTCCGCTGCTCATCAAGGCAGTCGCCGGCGGCGGCGGCAAGGGCATGCGCGCGGTACATGATCCGTCCGAGTTCCAGGACGCGCTGATGGCGGCGCAGCGCGAAGGCCAGGCGAGCTTCGGCAATGCCAGCGTCATACTCGAAAAGCTCATCCAGCGTCCGCGCCATGTCGAGGTGCAGGTCTTCGCGGACTCGCAGGGAAATGTCGTCCATCTCTTCGAGCGCGATTGTTCGCTGCAACGCCGCCACCAGAAGGTCATCGAGGAAGCCCCTGCCCCCGGCTTGTCCGAGCGTTTGCGTCATACGCTCGGTATCGCGGCCGCCACTGCGGCGCATGCCATCCATTACCAGGGCGCCGGTACGGTCGAGTTCATCCTCGATCTCGACCAGGTCGATGCCGAGGGTGACCCGGCCTTCTACTTCATGGAGATGAACACCCGGCTGCAGGTCGAACACCCGGTCACCGAGGCGATCACCGGCCATGATCTCGTGGAATGGCAGCTGCGCGTCGCGCGCGGCGAGATGCTGCCGGCCAACCAGGAAGCGCTGACCATCACCGGCCATGCCGTCGAGGCGCGGCTTTATGCCGAGGATGCCGAGGGCGGGTTCCTGCCTTCCACCGGCACGCTGTCGCGGCTTGAATTCGGGTCCGGTGAAGGCGTCCGCATCGATACCGGCGTCGAAACCGGCAGCCGCATCGGGCTCGATTTCGACCCGATGATTGCCAAGGTCATCGCCTGGGGCCCCGATCGCGCCACCGCGATCGACCGGCTCGTCGGCGCGCTCGACGGCACCATTGTCGAAGGGCTGAAATCCAACCGCGCCTTTCTCGCCCGCCTCGCCGACCATCCGGCGTTTCGCGCCGGCGAGGTCGATACCGGCTTCATCGCCCGCCATGCCGACGCGCTGGCGCCGGCTAGCGAAGTGCCCGAAGCGGCGCTGCTGCTCGCCGCGCTGGCGCTCGCCATGCCGGTGGCAGCCGAGCCGCACGCCGCCTCGCCCTTTGCGCGCAGCGGCTTCCGGCTCAATCTGCCCGAGGAACGCCATGTCCGGCTGTGGAACGGCGAGACGCTGCACAGCCTGACGCTGCGCCCCTGTGGGGAGCGCTGGCGTGTGGCGGGGCTCGACAGCATCGCCGAAATCGGTGCCACCCGCGGCCCGGGCACGGCGATCAGCGCCGATCTGGGCGCGAAGATGGCGAACGGCCATGTCGTGCAGTCGGATGGCGCGGTCGAGGTGCGGCTGGCGGGGCAAAGCTTCCGCCTCGCCACCCGCGCGCCGAAAAAGGACGCGGTCGCCGGTGCCGGCGATGGCCGTATCAGCGCGCCGATGCCGGGCCGGGTGCTCGCCGTCGATGTCGCCGCCGGGCAGAGCGTGGCGGCGGGTGACCGCCTGCTGGTGCTCGAAGCGATGAAGATGGAACACCGCATCGTCGCGCTCGCCGATGGCATTGTTAGCGCCGTCCATATCGCCATCGGCGATCAGGTCGCGGACGGCATGGTGCTCGTGGAGATTGGCACCGCGTCAGTTGAAGCCGCGTAAGGGGACGAACCGGATTGTTCGACGGCAAGGGGCTTTGCTGCCACCGGCCCGTCCCCACCCGCGCGCGGGTTTCGGTCAATCGACATCCGGGCGTTCGCGCCAGGCCAGGATGATGCCGGGCAAGCCCAGGCTGATGATGCCAAATGCAGACAACAGGTCGATGGCGCCCTCGCCGTCCGGAAGCCACCAGCCGAGCCGTTGCGCCGGAATCGTGTAGAGAAAGGCGAGGAACAGCGCGCCGACGATGCCGTAGTGGCTGGCGCGAAAGGCGCTGTCGCGTTCGGCGCGCTCGCGTTCATCCAGCATGGCATCCGGCGCATTGGCGCGCTGGTTGCGGATGTCGACGAACAGGAATACCGCAGCAAACAGCCCGATGAGCCGCATCATGGCAAACACCGGCCAAGCCCAATCGAGCCGTTCCGGCCAGATCGCACCGCCAAGATAGCCGGCCGGCATGGCGACGAGCACAAGCAAGGACAGCGCACGCGCGGTACGCAGTTTGAGACGCAATGGCGGGTTGAAGGCAGTGTCCATCAGGCGTCTCCTGCAGGTTGCGGCGCCAACTGGCTGGCCAGCGGCGCAAAGGGGGTGAGCGAGAACAGCGTTTCGACCGGCACGCCAAACACTGCGGCCAGCTTCAGCCCAAGCTCGAGACTGGGGCCATAATGGCCGCGTTCGAGAAAGCCGATGGTCTGTGGATTGACCGCCACCAGCTCCGCCAGCGCCGCCCGCGACAGGCCGCGCTCGACACGAAATAGCGCAAGCCGGTTGTGCAGGCCGCTTGATTGGTTGTCATTCACCATGATTCGTTGTTTATAGACAATATATGCCGGCGTCAACCAGGCCCTTTCCCGCGTCGCACAAGCGGCCTAGAAGCGGGGCATGACTTACAGCCAGCTCCGCTACCATCACGGTGAAACGATCGACATGCTGCGCGACAGCGT
>JANPKK010000065.1:0-47336 GCA_031426015.1 Alphaproteobacteria bacterium | reverse complement strand
TTATCCGCTCCTCATTGCTGCGGCCCCCCCCCGCCCCCCCCCCCGCCCCCACCCCACCCATTGGCTGGCCGCGGGGGGGGGGGGGGGCGGGGGCGGCGCCCCCCACCGCAACAATAGCGCCATGGGGTTAGGGCCTCGCCTCGAACTGCGGCAGTCCCAGCAGCTGGTGATGACCCAGCAGCTGCAGCTTGCGATCAAGCTGCTGGCGCTGACCAATGTCGAGCTCGAAACCTATATCGGCGAGGAGCTTGACAAGAATCCGCTGCTCAGCACCAGTGATGGCGCCGACACGGTGGAGGCGCCCGCCACCCCCGAAGCCGCGATCGACCCCAGTCGCCAGGGGCTCGACGCGCTGCTCGGCAAATCGGGCGAAGGCAGCGGCGGCGATGCCCCGCTCGATGTCGATTACACCGGCGAGGCCTTTCACCACGATACGCCGGGGGACAGCGCCGATTGGGGCGCCAGCGCCAGCAGCGGCAGCGCCGATGATGTCGATTTCGACAGTTTCGCCGCCGCCGACGCCTCGCTCGCCGATGTGCTGAGCAATCAGGCCAGCGCCGCTTTCGATGGCGCCGACCTGATCATCGCGCGCCACATCATCGATCTGATCGATGAAGCCGGCTATCTTGGTGAAAGCACCGACGACATCGCCGAACGACTCGGCGTGACCCTGGAAGCCGTCGACGCGGTGCTGGCGCGCATCCACGGCTTCGATCCCGTCGGCGTCGGCGCGCGCAGCCTCGCCGAATGCCTCGCCATCCAGGCGCGCGAAGTCGATCGCTACGACCCGGCGATGGCGGCGCTGCTCGACAATCTCGAAATGGTGGCGCGCGGCGATATCAATGGCCTGATCCGTGTTTGCGGCGTCGATCGCGAAGACGTGACCGACATGATCCGCGAGTTGCGCTGCTACGAACCCAAGCCGGGCCTGCGTTTCGGGGGCGAATGCGCCGCGCCCGTGGTCGCCGATATCTTCGTGCGCCGCGGCGATGATGGCGAATGGATCGTCGAGCTGAACCAGGCAACGCTGCCCAAACTGCTGATCGACCGCGACTATCACGCCGTACTCGAGGCCGGCGCGACCAAGGCCACCAACAGCTTTCTCAACGAATGCGTCAACAGCGCCAACTGGTTGCTGAAAGCGCTCGACCAGCGCGCCCGCACCATCGTCAAGGTCGCGACCGAACTGGTCAAGCAACAGCGCGGTTTCTTCGATCACGGCGTCAGCCATCTCAAGCCGCTGACGCTGCGCACCATCGCCGAAGCGATCGAGATGCACGAATCGACCGTCAGCCGCGTCACCTCGAACAAATATATCCAGTGCGAACGCGGCCTGTTCGAACTGCGCTATTTCTTCACCAGCGGCATCGGCTCCTCCGAAGGCGGCGAAGCCTCGTCGGCGCACACCGTCAAGGACCGTATCGCCCGGTTGATCGCCGCCGAAACCATCGACACGCTGTCGGACGACAAACTCGTCGAGATATTGCAACGTGAAGGCTTCGACATCGCCCGGCGCACGGTCGCCAAATATCGTGAAGCGCTCGGGCTGGGCAGCAGCGTCGCCCGTCGCCGTGCCAAGCTGCTGGCGGCGGCCTGACCGTCGCCCCGGGCCGGAAGTCGATGTTCCGGCTTCACCACGGGTTCAGACGTGCTAGGACATCGGCTGTCCATGCGCCTGCTTCGCCTTCTTGTCGTTATCGTCGCCGCCGCGCTCGCTGCTCCGGTGGCGGCGCAATCGGTGCTGCGCGATGCCGAGACCGAGGCGTTTTTCCGCGACATTTCGAAAGAAATGATCATCGGCGCCGGGCTCGACCCGAAAAATGTCCAGATCATCCTGGTCGGTGACCCGTCGATCAACGCCTTTGTCACCGGCGGCCAGAACATCTTCATCCATTCGGGGCTGATTGCGGCGGCCGACAATGTCAACGAACTGCAGGGCGTCATCGCCCATGAAATCGGCCATATCGCCGGCGGCCACAATGTCCGTTTCAACGAAGGCGCCGGCCCGGCGACCAACATCTCGCTGCTCTCGCTCGTCGGTGCCGCCGCGCTGATCGCCGCCGGTGCCGGTGAAGCCGGGTTGGCCGTGCTCGGCATGGGTACGGCGGCGGCACAGGGCAAGTTTCTCAGCTTCACCCGCGACCAGGAAAGCCGCGCCGACCAGGCCGGCGCCGGCTATCTCAGCAAGGCCGGACTGTCGGGGAAGGGCTCGATCGCCTTTTTCCAGAAACTGCTCGGCCAGGAATTCCGCCTCGCGATCAAGCAGGAGAATGAATACGCCCGAACCCACCCGCTGTCGGGCACCCGCATCGCCAATCTGGAAAATGTCTATGTCCGTGATCCGGCGTGGAACCGCCCGCCCGAGCCCCGGCTCAACGCGCGTTTCCTGCGCATCAAGGGCAAGCTCATCGGCTTCGTCGCCGAGCCGGCACGGGTGTTGCAGCTTTATCCCACAACCGACCAGGGTGTGCCGGCTCATTATGCCCGCGCCTATGCCTGGCATCGCTCGGCCTACGCCGAACAGGCGGCGGTCGAAGCCGATGCCTTGCTGCGCACCGCCCCCGATGATCCGTATTTCCTCGAATTGAAGGGCCAGATCCTGCTCGAAAACGGCAGGATCGCCGATGCCGTGCCGGTACTGCGCGCCGCCGTTGCCCGCGCGCCGAACGAACCGCTGATCATGACCCTGCTCGGCCATGCGCTGATTTCAACCGAGGACAAGGCCGATTTCGCCGAAGCCGAGCCGCTGCTGAAAAAGGCCATCGCCCGCGATCGCGAAAACCCCTTCGCCTGGTATCAGCTGGGGGTGATCTATGATCGCAAGGGCGATGCGCCACGCGCGGCGCTGGCGGCGGCCGAGCGCTACAGCCTTGAATCCAATGCCAAGGGGGCGGCGGCCAATGCCCGGGTGGCGCTCGCCGGATTGCCGAAGGGCACGCCCGACTGGATCCGCGCCGAAGATATTTCACTCGTCGCGGCCGATGAACTCGGCAACAAGAAAAGGCGGCGCTGATGCCGGCATGGTTGCAAAAGATGATGGAGACACGCGTGCGGGCAATCTGGTTGGTGGTTGGCGTCGTGGCGGCCGGACTGGCCGGCGCCGGGCTGGCGGCGGGTACGGCGGCGGGCGCCACCGACAAGGCGGCGATCGAAAAGATCGTGCGTGACTATATTCTCAACCATCCCGAGATCATTCCCGAAGCGATGACGCGGTTGCAGAACCGCGAAGTGACGCAATTGCTCACAACGAACCGCAAGGAGATCGAAACCCCCTTCGCCGGCGCGGTTGCAGGCAATCCCAAGGGCGATGTCTCGGTGGTGGTGTTCTTCGATTATGCCTGCCCCTATTGCCGCCAGGGCCATGCCGATGTGAAGAAACTCGCCGCCGAAGATGGCAATATCCGCGTCGTCTATCGCGATTTCCCCGTCCTGTCCCCGGCCAGCGACGAGGCCGCGATGGCCAGCCTGTCGGCGGCGCAACAGGGCCGTTACCAGCAATTCCATAACGCCATGTTCGAAACGCCGGGCAAAGTCGCGCACGAACGCACCATCGCGATGGTGCGCAGCGCCGGCCTCAACGAACTGCGCACCGCCAGCGATATGAACGCCCCGGCGCTCAAGGCCGAGATCAAGAAGAATCTCGAGCTCGGCCGCGCCCTCGGGCTGACCGGCACGCCAAGCTATGTCGTCGGCAACCGCATCCTGTCGGGCGCGGTCGGCTACGACAAACTGAAGGAAGCCGTCGCCGCGACGCGTGAGGCCAAGGCCGGGTGACCATGGCCATGCGCCAGCGGACCGACGCACCGCCGCTCGATGTTGCCCTGGTGCTGCGGCGTATCGTGCCGGCGCTGGTGGCAGACGCGGTGCCGTTGCTCGGCGGGCTGGTGCTGCTGGTCTTGCTCCCCGGCATCATGACCCGGCTGGCCGATAGCGGCGGCGAAACCGGCACGCTCCTCGTCATCCTGCGTGCGCTGCTCGCCATGGTCTATGTCGCCGGCACGGCGCCGATTGTCGTGGCACGCGCCCGCGGTCGCCAACTCGGTTGGCGCGCCGGCTTTGCCCGGGCGACCCCCGGAGTGCAGGCGGCACTGCTTGTCGGCGCGCTCGTCGTTGCCGGCATGACACTGCACCTGTTTGCCCGGCATGGCTCGGTGGCAGGATGGCTGCTCGATTCGCTGCTGCTGTCGGCGGCGCTGCTCGGCGCGTCGATCCTGTTGCCACTGGTGCCGCTGGCGGTCGTCGAAACCCTGTCACCGCTCGCGGCGATGCGGCGTGCGGCAGCGCTGACGCTGGGCAGCCGCAACCGTATCCTGGCGCTGGCGCTGCTCACCGGCCTGACGCTGGCGCCGATCGCTGCGCTGGCCTTCGGTTTTGGCGGCAACGGTGGCCCGGTCGCGGCAGCACTGTTCGAAGCCGTGGCATGGCTGGTCGCGGCGCTGGTGCCGGCGCTGGTTTATGCCGGCCTGTTGGAGAATGACGCATGATGACCGTTCAGCGCGATGATTTCCTGTCTTTCGATGGCGCGCGCATCGCCTGGCACAGTGTCGGGCAGGGGCGGCCGATCATCCTGCTGCACGGGCTGTTCAGCTCGGGTGCCATGAACTGGCGCAAGTTCGGCGCCGCGGCCGAGATTGCCGGTGCCGGCTTCCAGGTCATCATGCCCGATTTTCGCGCCCATGGTGACAGCGCCGCCCCGCACGAGGCTGCCGCCTATCCGCAAGACGTGCTGGCGCTCGATATCGAAGCGCTGGTCAAGCATCTCGGCCTCATCGATTTCGATCTCGGCGGCTATTCGCTCGGCGCGCGCACGACGGTGCGGCTGCTGGCGCGCGGCATGAAGCCGCGCCGCGCCATTCTCGGCGGCATGGGGCTCGCCGGGTTGACCGGCGGCAGCGAACGCGGCGCCTGGTTCCTCAACGTCATCGCCGGGGTCAAGGCCGGCGGGCCGGGGCATTTTCCCGCCGGCAGTGCCGAACACGCCGCCGCCAGCTTCATGGTGCAGAACGCGATCGATGCCGAAGCCGTCGCGCACGTCCTGCGCAGCCAGCAATCGACGCCTGTCGAGACACTGCGCGACCTCGATACCCCGACGCTCGTCGTCTGCGGCGCGCAGGATCAGGACAATGGCTCGGCACCCGATCTGGCACTGACGTTGCCCGATGCCGCCTATGTCGAAATCCCCGGCAATCACATGAGCGCCGTCGTCAAACCCGATTTCGGCACCGCTATTGCCGCCTGGCTCGACCATCATCGCTGACGCTTGACGACCCGGCGCGGCGCGCGCATCCCGATGGCAATAACTGCCTTGGGAGTATCCGTGATGCCATCGCCCGTTTCTGTCCTCGCGCTGTCGTTCGTCCTCGCCGCACCCGCGCTCGCCGCCGACAGCAGCGCTACGGCCGCCGCTGCCTTTGTCGCCGATGCCGAAAGCCAGCTGTCGACCTACAGCGATTATGCCCAGCGCGTCGCCTGGGTGAATTCGACCTATATCACCGACGATACCGATTATCTGAATGCCAAGGCCGGCGCCGAAGGCACACTGCTCACCGTCAAGCTCGCCAAGCAGGCGGCACAGTTCAATGCCACCCCCGGCTTGTCCTACGATGTCCGCCGCAAGCTCGATTTTCTGAAGCAGGGCATCATCCTGCCCGCCCCCGACACCGCGGGCGCTGCCGATGAACTGGCAACGCTGACCACCCGGCTGCAATCCACCTACGGCAAGGGCAAGGGAACCTTCAAGGGCGTCGCCACCGGCGGCAACGATCTCGAAGCGTTGATGGGCACCACTCGCGACCCCGAACTGACCAAGGAAATCTGGGCAAGCTGGCACAAGGTCGGCCAGCCGATGCGCGCCGATTATGTCCGCATGGTCGAAATCGCCAACGCCGGCGCCCGCGAACTCGGTTTCGCCGATACCGGCGCCATGTGGCGATCGGGATATGACATGCCCGCCGATGATTTCGCCAGGATGATCGACACGCTGCTCGCCGAGGTGACGCCGCTCTATACCGACCTGCATTGCTACACCCGCAGCAAGCTCAACGCGAAATATGGCGACGCCGTCCAGCCGAAGACCGGCCCGATCCGTGCCGATCTGCTCGGCAACATGTGGGCGCAGGACTGGAGCGACATCTACGACGTCGTTGCCCCGGCCGGCGCCGGCGATATCGGTTATGATGTCGGCGCGCTGCTCACCGCCAAGGGTTATGACCCGGTGAAAATGGTGCGCGCCGGCGAGGCTTTCTACTCATCGCTCGGCTTTGCACCGCTGCCCGATACGTTCTGGACGCGTTCGCAGATCACCAAGCCCGCCGACCGCGACGTCGTCTGCCACGCCAGCGCCTGGGATCTCGATAACAAGGACGACCTGCGCATCAAGATGTGCACCAAGGTCAATTCGTCGGATTTCGTCACCATCCACCACGAACTCGGCCACAACTATTACCAGCGCGCCTATAACAAACAGCCCTTGCTCTATCTCAACAGCGCCAATGACGGTTTCCACGAAGCCATTGGTGATTTTGCCGCGCTGTCGGTGACGCCCGACTATCTGGTGAAGATCGGCCTGCTCGATGCGGCAAAAGTGCCCGATCCGTCGAAGGATATCGGTCTGTTGCTGCGCCAGGCGATGGAAAAGGTACCCGGCATGCCGTGGACAGCGCTGGTCGACAAATGGCGATGGGGGGTGTTTTCGGGCGCCACCCCGCCAACCGGCTACAACAAGGCGTGGACCGATCTGCGCCTGCAATATCAGGGCATCATCCCGCCGGTCGAACGCACCGAAGCCGATTTCGACCCGGGGGCGAAGTTCCACATTCCCGGCAACACCCCCTATGCCCGCTATTTCCTCGCCCGCATCCTGCAGTTCCAGTTTTACGAAGCCGCCTGCAAACAAGCCGGCTGGAAGGGCCCGCTACACCGTTGCTCGATCTATGGCGACAAGGCGGTGGGCGCCAAATTGAACGCCATGCTCGAAATGGGCGCATCGAAACCCTGGCCCGACGCGCTCGAAGCCTTTACCGGCACGCGCAAGATGTCGGGCAAGGCCATGCTCGCTTATTTCGCGCCTTTGCAAAGCTGGTTGAAGACGCAGAACAAGGGGCAGCAGTGCGGGTGGAAGTAGAAGCCTCCGGCGGCAGGGGCCTCAGGCCCCGGTCCGCCTATTGAAAGGGCTTCACGATCACCAGGATGACCACGAAGAATGTCACCAGCGACGGAATCTCGTTGACCAGTCGCAACGTCTTTTCGGCATAGGGCCGCTCGCCGGCCGCAAACTGCCGCATCGCGCCGATCATCCAGCCGTGAAACCCCGACAGGCCGAGCACGAACACCAGCTTGGCCCACAGCCACAACGGCCAGCCGAGATGAAACCCCAGCGCGATCCCCAGCACCCAGACGACCGTGATGCCCGGGTTGATGATGATGCGCTTCAACCGGTTGCAACGTTCCGCCCACAACTGGTTTTCCGGCGCGTCGACCGGTAGCGGGTGCCAATAGACCAGGAAGCGCGGCAGCATGAACATCCCCGCCATCCAGAAGATGACGAAGATGACGTGCACCGCCTTGACCCAGAGATACGCATCCCCGAGCCAGCCGACGCCGAACTCCATCAGAACGGTTTCCGCAACATTTCGAGCAGTTCCTCGACATGCGCGATCGGCGCATCGGGCAGGATGCCATGGCCGAGGTTGAAGACATGCGGCCGGCTGTCGAACGCGGCGCGGATGCGCGCCACCGCCGTCTTCAGCGCTTCGCCGCCGCTGATCAGCGCCAGCGGATCGAGATTGCCCTGCACCGGCATGCCCTGCGGCAGCATCGCATCGGCCCAGGCCGGATCGATCGTCTCATCGAGCCCGATGGCATCGACGCCAGTCTCCGCGGCATAGGCGGCCAGCTTGGCGCCGGCGCCTTTGGGAAAGCCGATGATCGGCACATCGCCATGGCGAACCATCAGCCGGCCGACGATATCCGCCGTCGGCGCGATCACCCAGCGTTCGAACTGTGCCGGCGACAGCGTGCCCGCCCAGCTGTCGAACAATTGCACTGCTTGCGCGCCGGCTTCGATCTGCCCCGACAGATAATCGACCGTCACCGCGACGATGCGGTCGATCAGCGCCTGGAAACCCTGCGGATCGGTATAGGCCAGCCGCCGCGTTTCGCCCTGGTCCTTGCTGCCATGGCCGGCGACCATATAGGTCGCAACCGTCCACGGGCTGCCGGCAAAGCCCAGCATGGTCACCTGCGGATCAAGCTGTGCCTTCACCTTGGCGACGGTTTCGTAGATTTTCGCCAGGTATTCGGGCTTGGGCACCAGCGCATCGAAGCGCGCGTCCGACAGCGGCGGGGTCAGCTGCGGGCCTTCGCCGGGGCCGAAGGTCAGGCCTTGCCCCATGGCGTGCGGCACGATCAGGATGTCGGAAAACAGGATGGCGCCGTCCATGCCGAAGCGGCGGATCGGCTGCAGGGTTATTTCGGCGGCGGCATCGCTGTCATAGACCAGTGCCAGGAAACCGCCCTTTTCGGCCCGCAGCGCGCGGTATTCCGGAAGATAGCGCCCGGCCTGGCGCATCAACCACACCGGCGGCGGGTCACGGCGCTCCCCCTTCAGGACGGCGAGCAACGGTGGATCGGCAAGGGTCTTGTTCGTGATCATGCTTCCCCCTTTCACGGCGGCGACGGCGCGGGTCAAGAGGGGCGTTTCGGGCATTGCCGCACCACAACCTTCATTCAATGAATCTTGAATCGATGATGGTTGTAGTACGGCGGCGTTTTTTGCGGATTATCGCGAACCCGCCGAATTATCCACAGAAGCGCCATGGTGAATCACCTTGAGAGTGGGCGAGTCGGAAATTCTGTCCCCGTTATCCACAGCCTCGCCTGTGGAGTCTTTCCCCTGTTGATGAAGCGCGGACGAATCGGGGGCAGGGTGGGGCGAAGCAGCGCGGAATTCTGCGGGTTTCCGCTTGCCGTGCCGTGCCGCCCCGGCTTAACCCGGTCATCCGATGTTTATCCCCAGCTTTGCCCCCGTCGAAAAAAGCGCTGTCGGCGCGATTCCGCGCGCGGAATCGCGATGAGCGCCGACCGCAACAAGCTTCACCTGCATCTGGTCAGCGATTCGACCGGCGAAACGCTCGAATCGGTCGCCAAGGCCGGGCTGGCGCGTTTCGAAGGCGTGGATGCCATCAAGCATTTCTGGCCGATGGTGCGCTCCGAGGGTCATCTCGACCGCGTCATCGAGGAAATCGCCCGGCGCCCGGGGCTGGTGATCTACACTCTTGTCGATGGCGGCGTGCGTGAACGCCTCGAACTGCGCTGCCGCACATTAGGCCTGCCGATGGTTTCGCCGCTCGATCCGACGATCGCCGCGCTGTCGGAACTGCTCGGCCAGGTCGCGACGCGGCGGCCGGGGCGCCAGCACGTCATGGACGCGGCCTATTTCCAGCGCGTCGATGCCATCAACTACACGATGGTCCATGATGATGGTGCCGGCCATGATGATTGGGAAGAAGCCGATATCGTCCTCGCCGGCGTGTCGCGCACATCCAAGACGCCGACATCGATCTATCTCGCCAACCGCGGCTACAAGACGGCGAACATCCCGATCGTGCCGCAATCACCGCCGCCGATCAGCCTGTTCGGCCTCGAGCGTCCTCTGGTCGTCGGGCTGACGACCGCGCCCGATCGGCTGGTGCTGATCCGCCGCAACCGGCTGCTCTCGCTCGGCCAGGCGCCCGATACCGACTATGTCGATACCACCCGTGTCGAATCCGAGGTTGCCTTTGCCCGACGGCTGTTTGCCGATCATGATATCCCGGTCATCGATGTCACCCGCCGTTCGATCGAGGAGACGGCGGCGGCAATCATCAATCTCGTCCAGGCACGGCAGGATCGTGCCAGCGACGCGGCCGAACGCGCATGATCGTTCTCGCCAGCCAGAGCGCGGCGCGCCGCGCCATGCTCACCGCCGCCGGCGTCGCCCATGATGCCCTGCCGGCGCATGTCGATGAAGACGCGGTGACCGCCGGCTTGCAGGCCGAAGGCGCTTCGCCCGAACGGATCGCCGACGCGCTCGCCGAACTGAAGGCCGTCAAGATCTCGCGGCGCCTGCCCGGCGTGCTGGTGCTCGGCGCCGATTCGGTCGTCGTCACCGCCGATGGCACGCTGATCGCCAAGCCCGAAACCCGGCCGCGCGCCGAGGTGCAGTTGCGCCAGCTCGCCGGTACCACCCATCGCCTCGTATCGGCTGCGGTGATCGCCGAAAACGGCACCCCGGTGTGGCGCGCCGGCGGCGCCGCGCGGCTGACGATGCGCGCGCTGTCGGACGCGTTCATCGCGCGCTATCTCGATGCCGAAGGCGATGCCGTGCTTGGCTGCGTCGGCTGTTACCGCATCGAAGGCCTGGGGGCGCAGCTGTTCAGTCGCATCGATGGCGATCAATTCGTCATCCGTGGCTTGCCGTTGCTGGCCGTGCTCGATTATCTGCGCGTTCGGGGAGAATTGGACGCGTGACGATCGGAGACCTGTTTCACGAGCCCCTGCCGTATGCCGAAGTCATCGGTGACCCGATTTATCAGTCGAAATCGCCCTTGATCCACGGTTTCTGGCTCGAAAAACTCGGGCTTAACGCCGAATATCGCGCCACCCGCGTCCGCGCCGACGGCCTTGCCGCCCATCTCGAAAAACGCCGCGCCGATCCCGATTGGCGCGGCTGCAACGTCACCATCCCGCACAAGCAGGATATAGTGGCAAAAATCGATTTCCCCCTGCCCACGGCGCGGCGTGTCGGCGCGGTCAATTGCGTCTATCGCAACCGCAACGGCCTGTCGGGCGAAAACAGCGACATCGACGGCGTTCGCGAAGCACTCGACATGCCGGTGGGCGAGCGTGACCCCGGCAGCACCTGCCTGATCGGCGCCGGCGGTGCGGCGCGCGCCGCGCTGCACGTTCTCGACAGCGTCGGCGCCGGCGATATCCGCATTCTCGTGCGCCGTCCCGAACGCGCCGAAGCGCTCCTTGCCGATTTCGGCATGACGGCGCGCATCCACCGCTTTGCCGAGGCCGCAGACGCCTTTACCGACGCCGACACGATCATCAACGCCAGTCCGCTCGGCATGGCCGGGCAGCAGCGCATGCCGGTCGCCATGCTCGAAGCGCTCGGCCAGACCGCACCGCACGCGCTGGTCTTCGACATGGTCTATCTGCCGCTCGAAACCGAATTGCTCGCCGCCGCGCGAGCGCTGGGCCGCCGCCCGGTCGACGGCCTGACCATGCTGATCGGCCAGGCCGAACTCGCCTTCAACCTGTTCTTCCACGCCCAGGCGCCGCGCGAGCACGACGCCGAATTGCGCGCGCTGCTGACCGCATGATCATCATCGGCCTGACCGGCTCGATCGGCATGGGCAAATCGACCGTCGCCGCGATGTTCGAAGCCGAAGGCCTGCCGGTCTTCGATGCCGATGCCGCGGTCCGCCGGCTGCAAGGCCCCGGCGGCCGCGCGCTCGCCGCCATCGAAGCGGCCTTCCCCGGCACCACCCACGCCGGCGGACTGCACCGCGAAAAACTGGGAGCGCACGTCTTCGGCAATGGCGTCGCGCTGCGCAAACTCGAATCGATCCTCCACCCGCTCGTCGCCGAAGCGCAATCGGCGTTCCTCGGCGCGCACCGGTTGAAGCACGCCGTGGTGCTCGATGTGCCGTTGTTGTTCGAAAAGGGCGGCTGGAAGCGCTGCGATCTCAGCATCGTCGTGTCGGCCCCCTACCGCGTCCAGCGCGCCCGCGTGCTGGCACGGCCGGGGATGACGCCCGAAAAACTCGCGGGCATCCTCACGTCGCAGATGCCCGACAAGCAAAAACGCCGGCTTGCCGATGTCGTGATCGAAACGGGGCGCGGGCGGCGGCATACCTTGTTGGCCGTGCGGCGAATCGTCGGCAATCTTCCGAAAGGCTAGGACAGAGCCTGCGGCGGGCAGGGCCGGCGGCGCTGCCCCCGGTCGAGAGGACTTCACCGACTCGGCCGAACGCGCTAGAGTCTCTTCATGCGCGAAATTGTATTCGATACCGAAACCACCGGCATCATGCCCGGGGATGGCCACCGCATCGTCGAGATCGGTGCCGTCGAAATGGTCAACCGCGTCGTCACCGGACGCAGTTTTCACAGCTATATCGACCCGGAACGGCCGATGCCCAAGGACGCCCAGGCGGTCCATGGCCTGTCGACCGCCTTCCTTACCGGGCAACCGGTGTTCGAAATGGTCATCAACGATTTTCTCGCCTTCATCGAGGATTCGCCGCTGGTCGCGCACAATGCCGCCTTCGACATGGAATTCCTCAACTGGGAGCTGAAACGCGCCCGCCTGCCGCTCATCCCGCACAGCCGCGCCATCGATACCCTTGAAATCTCGCGCAAGATCAACCCCGGCGCCAAGCATACCCTCGATGCCCTGTGCAACCGCTACGGCATCGATCTGTCGGGTCGCAGCAAGCATGGCGCGCTCGTCGATGCCGAGCTGCTGGCGCGGGTCTATGTCGAGCTGACCGGCGGCCGCCAGATCGGTTTCGACCTCGCCAGCGACGCCGCCGTGGAACAATTGCCCGTCGAGCGCGTCAACTTCGGTATACGCCACCATGTCGCGTTGCCCGAGGAGCTGGAAGCGCATGAAGCCTTCATCGCCAGCCTGAAGGACCCGGTCTGGTTGCAATAGTCGTGGTTTGTGCCCAGCATGAGGCTGGTCATTGACCACAAGCACGGCGGGGCATAGAGCGACCGCCCCGTCGCGTATCCGATGGGTCGCAACGCAGGAGACAGTGCAATGGACGTTCGCATCTCGGGTCACCAGACAGACACCGGCGCGGCTTTCGGAGCGCATGTCCGCGAGCGATTGACCGCCATGATCGAAAAATACTTCCCGCGCGCCCTGTCGGCGCATGTCACCCTCGGCCCCGCGCCGCACGGCCATTTTTCGTGCGACATCGTCATGCATGTCATGTCCGACATCATCCTGAAAAGCAGTAACCGCGCTGCAGAAGCCAATATTGCCTTCGATGGCGCCGCCGATCGCATCGACAAGCAGCTGCGCCGCTACATGCGCCGGCTGAAGGATCGCCACGGCCCGGGGGCCGATCGCGCCGCCGAACGCGCCGCGCTGGTCGATAACGCCGGCTATGTCGTTTTCGCCGCCACCGCCGATGAAGCCGAACCCGAAGGTGACAACCCGCTGGTGATCGCCGAAACCCGCGTCGACATCCCCACCGCCAGCGTCGGCGATGCGGTGATGATGCTCGACCTGCGCAACACCAATGCGCTGTTGTTCGTCAACAGCATGAGCGGCGACCATAACATGGTCTATCGCCGTGATGACGGCAGCATCGGTTGGGTGGAGCCGCGCCGCCAAGTCGCGCGCGCTGCCGAATGACCAATAATCCTGGCTTTGCCGACCTGGTCGGCGACACCGGCATCGAAGCCTCCTGCCCCGTCGCCAGCAAGTCGGACTTGCTGGCGACGTTGTCGGCGATGGCCGCCGCGGCGCTGGATCTGCCGACGACGCTGGTGCTCGAACGCGTGCTGCAGCGTGAAGCGCTCGGCGCCACTGGTTTCGGCCAGGGTGCCGCCATCCCGCATGCCCGTATAGAGGGACTGGAACGCGTCATGGCCGTCGTCGCGCGGCTGCCGGCGCCGATCGCCTATGGCAGCTTCGATGGGCAACCGATCGATCTTGCCGTGCTGCTGCTGTCACCCGAAGGTGCCGGCGCCGACCATCTGAAGGCGCTGGCGCGGATCAGCCGCACCCTGCGCGACCCCGCGGTCCTGGCGGCAATGCGCGATGCGGCCGATGCCACCGCACTGCGCGCCGCCATCGGCGCGCCGCAACTGAGCGATAAGCGCGCCGCCTGAAGTGACGGTCCGCCTGGCCAGCAGCGTCAAGGTCGCGGCGCTGCTGCGCCAGGTATCGGCGCTGGGCGGATTCGGCACGGTGCTGGCGCGTGGCGACGCCACCGCCGGCAGCATCGCCATCGTCACCCGCGAGGCCGGCGTCGAAACCCTGTTGTCGCCGATGTTTGCCATGACCGGCGGTTATGAATGGGTGGCGATCGCCAGCGGTGATGCGGTCGCCGACAGCATCGAACGCGCCCGCCGCCGCGACCCCGACCTGTGGGTGATCGAACTGGACATCGCGGACGCCGCACGACTCGTCGCCGAAATGCTGGGCCAAGGTTGACCCGGGCCGGCCGGTCGGGCCCTGCTGGCGGTGATGGCATTGCACATGACTTTTGTTACCCGGTTGATCGGGCTTGGCTTGCTGGCGATGGCCGGCACGGCGCGCGCCGATGACAGCCGCACGGTCCCTGCCGTTGACAGCAGCGCGCCCGTCACTGCCGATTTTGCCATGACGACCCTGCTTGCCGACGACAGCGTTCTTGCCGGCCCGCCGCTCAGCCTCGCCGGCTTGGCTGCCGCGGTCGATACCGATGGCGTCACCGCCGATAATGAACTCGCCTGCCTCGCCACCGCGGTCTATTTCGAATCGCGCGGCGAACCGATCGAAGGCCAGTTGGCGGTGGCGCAGACCATTCTCAACCGCGTCGATTCGGGGCGTTTTGCCAACAGCATCTGCGGTGTCGTCAACCAGCCGCGCCAGTTCAGCTTCGATCGCACCCGCGCTCCGCGTCCCGGTGCCGATTGGCAGCGCGCCCAGGCCATCGCCCGCATCGCCGCCAACGACCTGTGGCGCGATGTCGTGCCGCGCGCCATCGCCTTCCACGCCGCGCGCGTCGCCCCCAACTGGGCCGGCAAGACCCGCGTCGCCACCATCGGCAATCACGTCTTTTACCGCTAGGACGCTTGCCGTTCCCAGTCTGTTCCGCATAATGGCGGCATGACCGCCGGCCTTTCCGACACCAGCCTTCCCGAACGCATCATCGCCGGCGATGTGCTGCGCGGCACCTGCCGGCTGTTGGTGCGCGCCGGGGTGGCGCCGCTTGCGGAAGTGCCACTGGGGGGCGGCCGCCGTGCCGACATACTGGGTATCGATGCGCAGGGGCGGCTGACGCTCGTCGAGATCAAGGTGTCGCTCGCCGATCTGCGCGGTGACCGCAAATGGCCCGAATATCTCGAATATTGCGATCGCTTTTTCTGGGCGGTGCCGGTGGGGTTTTCGCTCAAGCTGTTCGACACGACGGCTTTCCGGCCTGAACGCACCGGCCTCATCATCGCCGATCGTTTCGATGCCGAGGAACTGCGCGCCGCGCCCTGGGTGCCGCTCAATGCTGCGCGTCGCCGGGCGGAGACGCTGCGCTTTGCCAGGCGGGGTGCGCTGCGGGTGCAGGGAATTGCCGATCCGGAACTGGTGGTGCCGGGAGATTAAGGACGTTCCCCCCTCCCCAGCAAGCGGGCGAGGGGCAACGTCATCTTGTAAAAATGGCTGTGGCGGGGCGCGTTTGTCGCTGCCTCCGCCACATCCTCCCCTCTGGTCATGCAAGCGTCTGCGTCGCTTGACCAATTGTCTTTGCTTTGCCGCTGGGCTAGGCCGGCGTCAACGCGTTTCGGTCAAAGAATCGTGTCGAAATTTCGCCTTTTCGCCAAGACAGCCGGTCAAGTTGTAAATCTTTTGACAAATCAGTCTCTCCCGCCCGAATCGACCGGCCGAAAATTGTTCGCCGGCGCGCGCGTGCGGCGCCTCCGCGCGGCACGTGGCCTCACCCAGACCCGGATGGCGAGCGATCTCGGGGTCTCGGTCAGCTATCTCAACCTGATCGAGCGTGACCAGCGCCCCTTGTCGGCGACCTTCCTGCTCCGACTCGCCAGCCATTATGATCTCGATCTCAAAAGCCTGACCGGCGCCGATGGCAGCGATCTTGGTGACGAACTGGTGCGGGTGTTCACCGATCCGCGGCTGACCGGCATCGATGTAGCGCGCGCCGAACTGCGCGAGCTGGCGATGCGGTCCCCCGGCATTGCCCAGGCGCTGGTGCGGCTGCACGCCAGTGCGCCCATCGGCCCGGTGCTGGCAGCGCCGGCCAGCCCGCTCGATGCCGTCATCGCCATGATCAACGCCGCCGGCAATCATTTCACCGCGCTCGACAGCGCCGCCGAAGCGCTGTCGGACGATCTGCGCCTGTCGGGCGCCGATCTCAACGCCGCCGTCGTCGACCGGCTGCGCACCCGCCACGCCATCACGGTGCGCACCATGCCCGCCGAAGTGCTGCCCAACACGCTGCGCCGGCTCGATCTCCACGCCCGCCAGCTGCAACTCTCCGAAGCGCTCGATGCCGCGTCGCGGGGCTTTGCCGCCGCCGTTCAGGTCGCGCTGATCGAACTCGCCGATGTCATCGCCGAAACCATCGCCACTGCCGGCGTCACCGATCCGATCGACCAGCGCGCCTGCACCGTCTCGCTGGGCAAATACGCCGCCGGGGCGATCCTGATGCCCTACACGCGCTTTCTCGCCGCCTGCGAGACGACGGGGTACGATATCGAACTGTTGCAATCACGCTTCGGCCGCGGGCTTGAACAGATCGCCCACCGCCTCGTCACCCTTGGCCGGCCGGGCGCGCGTGGTATCCCCTTCTTCATCCTGCGAGTCGACCGCGCCGGTACGATTTCCAAATCCTTTGCTCCCGGCCCGTCGCCGATTCCCGCGAGCCCGATCGGCGGTGGCGGGTGTGCGCTGTGGTCGCTCCACGCCGCCTTCGACCGCCCCGGAGAACTGCGCCGGCAACTCGTCGAAATGGAGGATGGCCAGCGCTATCTGACCCTGTCGCGCACTGTGCGCGGTACGGCCGCCCCCTGGGGGTCGGGGCGCGCCGAATTTGCCATCGGGCTCGGCTGCGACGCCCGCCACGCCGGCGCGCTGGCCTGGGCGGCGGGCATCGACCTCGGCGGGCCGGCGGTGCCGATCGGCCCGGGGTGCGCCGCCTGTCATCGTGCCTCTTGCCGTCAGCGCAGTTTGCCGCCAGCAGGGGCGCGTCTTGCCTTTGACGAGCGCCAGCGCGGGCTGACGCCGTTCCGCTTTACCGATGAATGAAAGGTTTTCCTCTCGTGTCGACTTCCCCCACCACCGGCATCCAGATCACCGGCGCGATGCAGCCCGGCTATGAAACCATCCTGACCGATGCCGCGCTGGCGTTCGTGGCGCAGCTCCACCACATGTACGAACCGACCCGCCAGTCGCTGCTCGGCGCGCGCCAGCAGCACCAGCGCTGGTGGAACGCCGGCAACGGCATCGATTTTGCCGGCGAAACCAGTTCGGTGCGCGACGATCCGTTCTGGCAGGTGCGCCCGGCGCCGCACGACCTGACCGACCGCCGCGTCGAAATCACCGGGCCCTGCGACCGCAAGATGGTCATCAACGCGCTCAATTCGGGCGCGCAATGCTTCATGGCGTGCCTTGAGGACGCCAGCGCGCCGACCTGGGACGTGATGGTGCAGGGCCAGGTCAATCTGCGCGACGCCGCCGCCGGCACGATTTCATTGGAAGACAAGGGCAAGAGCTATACCCTCAACGCCAAGACCGCGACGCTGATCGCCCGGCCGCGCGGCTGGCACCTCGATGAAGCCCATATGCTCGTCGATGGCGAGCGCGTCGCCGGCGCGATTTTCGATTTCGGCCTGTATTTCTTCCACAATGCCAAGGCGTTGCTGGCGCGCGGCAGCGGCTCCTATTTCTATCTGCCCAAGCTCGAGCATTATCTCGAAGCGCGGCTGTGGAACAATATCTTCACCACGGCGCAATCGCTGATGGGCCTGCCGCTCGGCACCATTCGCGCCACCGTGCTCATCGAAACCCTGCCCGGCGCCTTTTACGCCGAAGAAATCCTCTACGAACTGCGCGACCATATCACCGCGCTCAACTGCGGCCGCTGGGATTATATCTTCAGCTATATCAAGACGTTCCAGGCCGATCCCGGCAAGGTGCTGCCCGATCGCGCCGCCGTTTCGATGACGGTGCCGTTCATGGCGAAATACGCCGCCCATGTCGTGCGCACCTGCCACAAGCGCGGCGCCCATGCGATGGGCGGGATGAGCGCCTTCATCCCGGTCAAGGACGATGAAGCCGCCAACGAAAGGGCCTTTGCCGCGGTGCGCGCCGACAAGGAGCGTGAAGCCACGCTCGGTCACGATGGCACCTGGGTCGCGCATCCGGGGCTCGTCGGCATTGCGCGGGAGGTGTTCGACCGGTTGATGCCAACGCCGAACCAGCTCCACGTCATCCCCCAGGGCACGGCGACCGCCGCCGACCTGACCACGCCGCCGCCGGGCCCCAAGACGCTCGCCGGACTGACCAACAACGTCAATGTCGGCATCGGTTATATCGCCGCCTGGCTGCGCGGGCAGGGCGCCGTGCCGTTGCACAATCTGATGGAAGATGCCGCGACCGCCGAGATCAGCCGCACCCAGATCTGGCAGTGGCGCGTGTCGGACGTGGTGCTCGATGGCGGCGAAGCCGTTGACGAAGCGCTGATCAACCGGGTCACCGACGAGCAACTGGCGGTGTGGAAATCGGTCGTCGGCGACAATTACTTCGCCGGCGGCAAATATGCCGAAGCGGCGGAGGTGTTCCGCACGCTGACGCTCGCCGACCATCTCGAGCCGTTCCTGACCGTGCCGGCGTATGAGCATTATTTCGCGAAGTGAGTGATGCCCCCTCTCCCGCAGCCGTTAGGCAACGCCTTCGCGTCAACCGGGAGAGGGGGGGTCAGTCCTTGACTTCGAACTCGCGCGCTTCTTCTGCGAGCAAAATCGGCACCCCGTCCCGAATCGGATAAGCCAGCCCGGCGCGATCCGCGACCAGCTCCTGCGCTGCCGCATCATAACGCAGCGGCACCCGCGTTAGCGGGCAGACGAGGATCGCCAGCAGCTTGGGGTCAGGCGCGGTCACTGCCCCCGTCACTGGAGCGTCGGCCGCTCGTCGGCGCCGCCAAGCCCCTGTGCAAAGGTCATCAGCGCCGTCAGCGTCGCGGCGCGGTCGGCGAGATCTTCGGCTTCGAGCAGCGCCTGTTTTTCGGCAGGATCGAACGGGCAGACGCTCGCCAGCGTCGTTACCAGCGCTTCGTCATCGGCGTCCTTGACCGCCTGCCAATCGGCCGACAGCCCCTTGGCATCGAGATAGGCGTGCAGCACATCCTCGAGCCCGGCACGCGCGGCGGCGGCGAGCGCATCGGGATCATCACGATCATCGCCGAAGCCGAGATAATCGACCATCACCTGGCGATACAGCGTCGTGCGCGCCAGTTCGGCGTGGACACGGAAGCGCGACACGCCGGTCAGCGCAATGAGGATGCGGCCATCCTCGGTCTCGCGATAGTCGCTGATGCGGCCGAGGCAGCCGACCTCGTAAAGCGGCGGCGGCTCGCCCGCGATGTTATCGGGGTCGCCTCCGCTCCGGCGCGGCTGGATGATCCCGATGATGCGATTCGCCGCGCCCGTCGCTGCCATCGCATCGCGCACCATGGCGAGATAACGTGGCTCGAAAATGTTGAGCGGCAGCACGCCGCGCGGCAGCAGCAGCGCGCCGGTCAGCGGGAACACCGGCACGGCGGCGGGCAGCGGTTCGTCGCCGCTCATGAAAACAGCACCGATCGCAACCGGGCGCGGGTCTTGATGCTCCACGGATCGTCGAGCCCGGTGGCCTCGAACATCTTGAGCAACGTCGTGCGCGCCGCTGCCTCGTTCCATTGCCGGTCGGCAGCGATGATGGCGAGCAGGGCATCGGCGGCACCATCACGATCGCCCTTGGCGAGGAGCGCGCCCGCCAGGTCGAAGCGTTTCTGATGGTCGTCGGGATGCGCCGCGACGTCGGCGATCAACCCCGCCAGGTCATCGACCGGCACGGCTTTGGCGGCGAGCGCGATGGCGGCGCGGGCGCGGACGACATCGCCATCCTTCGATTCGGCCGGCACCGCGGCGAGCGCTTCGGCGGCTGCATCGGCCTGCCCAAGAGCGAGCAGGGTCAGTGCAAACTTGCCGGCGATATTTTCGCGCTCGGGCAGTTCGCGGGCGAGCGCGGCGAGCATGGCGGCGGCGTCTTCATGCGCGCCGGCGGCGCTCGCCTGTTCGGCGGCTTCGAGCAGCGCGGTGATTTCGGCTTCGGCGTCGGCTTCGCCGGCGGGCAGCGGCGCCCCGGCGAGCAAGCGATCGATGAACGCCTTCAATTCGCGTTCGCCGAGCGCCCCCTGGAAGCCGTCGACGGGCTGGCCGCCGAGGAACGCATAGACGGTGGGGATCGACTGGATGCGGAACTGGCTGGCCAGCGTCTGGTTCTTGTCGACATCAATCTTGACGAGCTTGACCCTGTCCGGCTGTGCCGCGA
The DNA here is from genome assembly GCA_031426015.1 of Alphaproteobacteria bacterium. Classification (GTDB taxonomy): domain Bacteria; phylum Pseudomonadota; class Alphaproteobacteria; order Sphingomonadales; family Sphingomonadaceae; genus Sandarakinorhabdus. The sequence continues at coordinate 27,031 of JANPKK010000065.1, read as the reverse complement.
CGGCGCGTTCGAGCAGCGGCGTCAGCGTCTTGCACGGGCCGCACCATTCGGCCCAGAAATCGACGAGCACGAGCATCGTCTTCGACGCGTCGATGACATCACGGCGAAACGCCTCGATGCTGGCTTTTTCGCTGGCGGCGGTGGCAAGGCTGGCCAAGGTGATGCCCTTCATCTGTGAAAGCGGAACAGTGTCGGCGCCATATGGGGCCGCGGGCGGCATTTTGCCAAGGTCGCCGATGCCACAGCCGAAGCGTGCTGGCGCATTTTACCGGAATCTGCTTGCATTGCGAAAATGGGGCGTGTAACCGCGCCGCTCGCCACGATGGCAATCGGTGGTCGAGCGGGCGTAGCTCAGGGGTAGAGCGCAACCTTGCCAAGGTTGAAGTCGAGGGTTCGAATCCCTTCGCCCGCTCCAGCCGCAGTGCGGCTGGAGCGAAGCAACGCTTCGCGACAGACTCGCACAAGGCCGGCCAGCCGGGCGTCGCACGCAGTGCGGCGAACCGGTCTGACGTCAGCTTGGGCTTTGCCCAAGCCCTTCCTTCCTTGCTCCCCTTCCTTTCTTCCTTCGCTTCGGCATAAGTCCTCCCGACACCGCCGAAGGACCACGACATGCCCACCGAATTCGACATCATCGTCCACGGCGCCACCGGCTTCACCGGCCGCCTCGTCGCCGAGCATCTCCAGTCCCGCTACGGCACCACCGGCGCCATCAAATGGGCAATGTCGGGCCGCTCACAAACAAAACTGCAAGAAGTCGCCGCCGAAATCGGCACCGACGCCGCGCTGATCACCGCCGACGCCGCCGACCCCGCCTCGCTCGCCGCGATGGTCGCGCGCACGCAATGCGTCATCACCACCGTCGGCCCCTATCAGCTTTACGGCGAGTCGCTCCTCGCCGCCTGCGCCGCCGGCGGCACCGATTATCTCGACCTGTCGGGCGAGCCGTCATGGATGGCGGCGATGATTCCCAAATATGACGCGGCCGCCAAGGCCAGCGGCGCGCGCATCCTGTTTTCCACCGGTTTCGATTCGACCCCCTTCGAATTGGGCGTCTGCTACACGCAGCTTCTCGCCCAAAAGCACCTCGGCGCGGCAGTGCCACACATCAGCGGCCGGGTCCGCGACATGCGCGGCGGGCTTTCGGGCGGCACCGCCGCGAGCGGCCGCGCGACGATGGAGGCCATCCAGAAAGACCCGTCACTGCTCGCGGTGATGTTCAACCCCTTCGCGCTGACGCCCGGCTTCACCGGCGCCGACCAGCCGCGCGGTGACAAGGTCCGCCATGACGAAGCGCTCGGCGTCGATGTCGGGCCATTCATGATGGCGGCGATCAACACCAAGAATGTCCATCGTTCCAACTTCCTCCAGGGCCACCCCTGGGGCGAAGGCTTCACCTATGACGAGATGGCGATCATCCAGCCCGGCGCGCAGACCGAATTCCCGGCGCTGACCGGTGACAATGTGCCGAAACCCGGCGAAGGCCCGTCGAAGGAAGAACGCGAATCGGGCTATTACGACCTTGTCTTCGTCGGCATCGCCGCCGATGGCCGCCAGGTGCGCGGTGCCGTGCATGGCGACAAGGACCCCGGCTATGCCTCGACATCGAAGCTGATCGCCGAAACCGCGATCTGCCTCGTGCACGAACGCGCCGATGTCGCGGGCGGCATCTGGGTGGCGGGCGCAGCGCTCGGGCAGAGCCTGATCGACCGGTTGCAAACGCATGCGGGCCTGACCTTCACCGACGAGACGGCGTGAGCCGTCTCGCAACGCATAAAGCGACGGCATGAGCCGTCTCGCAACGCATAAAGCGACGGCATGAGCCGTCTCGCAACGCATAAAGCGACGGCATGAGCCGTCTCGCAACGCATAAAGCGACGGCATGAGCCGTCTCGCAACGCATAAAGCGACGGCGTGAGCCGTCTCGCAACGCATAAAGCGACGGCGTGAGCGACCACGGGCACCATCACCACGATCATGGCCATGGCCACAGCCATGCGCCGGCAAGCTTCGGCCGCGCCTTCGCCTTTGGTATCGCGCTCAACCTCGCCTATGTCGCGGCCGAGGCGATCGCCGGGCTGTCGAGCGGCTCGATGGCGCTGCTTGCCGATGCCGGGCACAATCTGTCGGACGTGCTCGGGCTTGCCGTGGCCTGGGCCGGGCTGCGGCTGGCGGCACGCCCGGCGAGTGCGCGCTTTACCTATGGCCTGAAGCGCAGCGGCATTCTGGCGGCGCTCGCCAATGCCGGGCTGCTGCTCATCGCCTGCGGGGCGATCACGGTGGAGGCGCTGCGCCGGCTCGCCGATCCGCAACCGGTGCCGGGCGGGCTGGTGATGGCGGTGGCGGCGGTCGGCATCGTCATCAACCTCGGCACGGCCTTGCTGTTCGCGCGCGGCAAGGATGGCGACATAAATATCCGCGGCGCCTGGCTGCACATGATGGCCGATGCCGGTATTTCGGCCGCGGTGGTGGTGTCGGGCTTCATCATGCTCAGGACCGGGCTCGACTGGATCGATCCGGCGCTGAGTCTCGTCGTCGTTGCGATCATCGTGCGCGGTACCTGGGGGCTGTTGCGCGAATCGACCGCGATGGCGCTCGATGCAGTGCCGTCGGGCATAGACAGTGTTGCGGTTGCCGATTTCCTGAAAAGCCGGCCCGGTGTCACCCAGGCCCACGACCTGCACATCTGGCCGATGGGGACCGCCGATACCGCGCTGACCGTGCATCTGGTGATGCCCGGGGGCCATCCCGGCGATGCGGCGCTGGCGGCGCTGGCGCATGATCTGGAACATCGCTTCGGCATCGGCCATGCCACGATACAGATCGAAACCGGGGCAGCAGATTGCGCGGCGGTGGCCTGTGCCTGAAGCGCGACATCGTAAGGGGTCAACAATGAGCCAGTTTCTGCGTCGCAGAGCCCGCAGCGGGGCCGAGATCGATTCGAACGAGCGCGTTGCGGAAACGTCGGCCGATCTGGCCTATGAACTGCAATCGAAAATGTTCGACCAGCTGACGACCGTCGGCATCGGCGGCGCCGGCCTGGTGGTGACCTTGATCGGCAGTGTGCTGCAGAACGCGCCCAATGACATCTGGTTGTCAGTAATCCTTTTTGGCCTGGCGGCGATCACCGCGATCAGTGGCAACCAGAAACTGGTCGAGGACCTGACCGATCACCAGCCGTGCCTGCGGCGCAGCGCCCGCGACGTCAAGATCGCCTCGATGCTGATCGGCATGGCCATCGGCTGGCTGAGCCTGACGGTTTACACGCAGGGTGATCGCCGATCGTCGGCGCCGGACAGCGTGGTCGCGAAGCCGGTGGTTTCACCCGAACCGAAGTGATCCGACAGCGGCCGCCACAGGCTGTATCTATTGCTGGCTAGCGTCACCCGGCGCCCGGCGGTAAAGCAAGCCATGCGCACCATCGATCACTTCATCGCCGGCCAATCGGTTTCCTCGGGTAGTCGCAACAGCGATGTTTTCGATCCCAATTCCGGCAAGGTGCAAGCACAGGTGACGCTGGGCGATGCAGCGACGCTCGACGCGGCGGTGGCCGCCGCCAAGCGCGCCCAGCCGGCCTGGGCAGCAACCAACCCGCAACGCCGGGCGCGGGTGATGTTCAAGTTCAAGGAGCTCGTCGAAGCCGAAATCGACGAGCTGGCGCGCATCCTGTCGTCCGAGCACGGCAAGGTGCTCGCCGATTCGAAGGGCGATATCCAGCGCGGCCTTGAAGTCATCGAATTCTGCTGCGGCATCCCGCATGTGCTGAAGGGCGAATATACGCACGGTGCGGGCCCCGGCATCGACATTTTCGCGCATCGCCAGCCCATCGGCATCGGCGCCGGCATCACGCCGTTCAATTTCCCCGCGATGATCCCGATGTGGATGGCCGGCGTGGCCATCGCCACCGGCAACGCCTTCATCCTGAAACCCAGCGAGCGCGACCCGACGCTGCCGGTGCGGCTTGGGGCGCTGTTCCAGAAGGCCGGGCTGCCCGATGGCATTTTCAACGTCGTCAACGGCGACAAGGAAATGGTCGATGCGATCCTCGACCATCCCGACATCGCCGCGATCAGCTTTGTCGGCTCGTCGGATGTCGCGCACTATATTTCGTCGCGTGGCTGGGCGAACGGCAAGCGCGTCCAGGCGATGGGCGGCGCCAAGAACCATGCCGTGATCATGCCCGATGCCGATCTCGATGCGGTGGTGCGCGATCTGGCGGGGGCCGCCTTCGGCTCGGCGGGCGAACGCTGCATGGCGCTGCCGGTCGTCGTGCCGGTCGGGCATGACACGGCGGAAGCGCTGCGTGCCAAGCTGTTGCCTGCCATCGCGGCGCTGCGCATCGGCACCTCGACCGACCCCGACGCCGATTACGGCCCGGTGGTAACCGCGGCGCACAAGGCAAAGATCGAATCGTACATCGACATGGGGGTTGCCGAAGGCGCCGAGCTCGTTGTCGATGGTCGTGGCTACTCGCTGCAGGGCCATGAAGGCGGCTTTTTCGTCGGCCCCAGCCTGTTCGACCATGTGACGCCCGAGATGCGCAGCTACCAGGAAGAAATCTTCGGACCCGTCCTGCAGATCGTCCGCGCCGCCGATTTCGAGGAAGCGCTGCGCCTGCCGAGCGAGCACCAATATGGCAATGGCGTCGCCATCTTCACCCGCAACGGCCATGCCGCGCGCGAATTCGCCGCCCGGGTCAATGTCGGCATGGTCGGCATCAACGTGCCGATCCCGGTGCCGGTGGCGTATCACTCGTTCGGCGGCTGGAAGCGCTCGGCGTTCGGCGACATCGGCCAGCACGGCATGGAAGGCGTGCAGTTCTGGACCAAGCGCAAGACGGTGACCGGCCGCTGGCCCGATGGCGGTGTCGGCGATACGGCGAGCGCGTTTGTCATTCCGACAATGGAATAACCGTTTCCCTCCTCCCACCGGCGCAGCCGGTAGAGTGGGGAGGGAGAAGGAAGGAAGAATTGATGACCACCGAAACCATCCTCGTCGAACAGCATGACGCGGTCACGCTGGTCCGCCTCAACCGGCCGCAGGCGCTCAACGCGCTGAATTCGCAGGTCCTCGCCGATCTCATCGCCGCCTTCGCCGCCTATGATGCCGACCGCGGCCAGCGCTGCCTCGTCCTCACCGGCAGCGAAAAGGCCTTTGCCGCCGGCGCCGACATCAAGGAAATGTCGGAACAGAGCTTCGCCGACATGTACGGCAGCAACTTCTTCGCCGGCTATGAACGCGTCACCGCCACCCGCAAGCCGTGGATCGCCGCGGTCAATGGCTTTGCATTGGGCGGCGGCTGCGAGCTGGCCATGATGGCCGACATCCTGGTCGCGGGAGACAACGCCAAATTCGGTCAGCCCGAAATCAAGCTTGGCGTCATGCCCGGCATGGGCGGGTCGCAGCGGCTGGTGCGCGCCATCGGCAAGTCCAAGGCCATGGAAATGTGCCTGACCGGCCGCATGATGGGCGCGCTTGAGGCCGAACAATCGGGGCTGGTGGCGCGGGTGTTCCCGGCGGCCGAGCTGGTCGACGAAGCGCTGAAACTCGCCGCCGCCATCGCCGCGATGCCGCCGCTCGCCGCCATCGCCGGCAAGGAAGCGATCAACGCGTCGTTCGAAATGCCGCTGGCACAGGGGGTGAATTTCGAACGCCGGCTGTTCCACGGGCTGTTCGGGTCGCAGGACCAGACCGAAGGCATGGCGGCGTTCATCGAGAAGCGCCCGGGCAACTGGACGGGCAAGTAACCGCTACCCCGATGCCAATGCCTCCTTGGCGGCTTTGGCATAGGCCGTCGTCAGCTGATCGAGCAGCGCCGGCGCGTCGGGTTCGCCCTTGACCAGCATCGATCGCACATAATCGCGCACCCGTTCGTGGATCAGCGTCGTCGAATTGAACGACAGGGTCGCTGCCATCAGCAACTGCCCCATGCCGTCGAAAAGCGTGTCGGGCCGCACCGCATAATCGGAGCTGCGCAGCCGCACCGCCTTGGTATCGAACAGCTGCCCGATATCCTGGTTGGCATCGGCGAGCAGCCGCTCGGCCAGCGCCTCCGCCTCGTCGCGGACGCGATTCTTGACGCGTTCGGTGATGAAATCGGCCTGGCGAAAGGTCTTGGCGGTGAAATTCAACCCGGCGACGGCGCCTTCGGCCTCGACGATCAATTCGGCGGCGAGCGCGTTGCAGGCTTCGGTGGCGGCGCTTGTATGCCTCGCCCGCCATTCATTGATGTCGCGTCCGAAAACGAAGCGATTGACCAGCCATTTCACGCGATTGTCTCCGGCGCCCGCGGCGCCGATGTAGGCACGGCGTGGCCAAAGCGCAAATATTTGGCGCTGCGCAGCGCTTCGTGCCAAAGCGCTGCGCAACGCAACAGGGAAAGCGGCAATGGCCATCATCGCATTCATCGGCGTCGGCAACATGGGCGGCGGCATGGCCGCCAACCTGGCGCGCGTGGGCCACGAAGTCCGCGCCTTCGACCTGTCCGAAGCCGCCGTCGCCCGCGCCGTCGGCCATGGCTGCACCGCCGCCACCAGCGCGCGCGCCGCGGCGCATGGTGCCGATGCCATCGTTACCATGTTGCCCGCCGGCACGCATGTCGCCGCCGCCTATGGTGAAACGCTGTTCGCCGCCGCATCGCCGCCCGCCGGTGCCGCCGGCAAACCTGGTCCCATCCTGATCGATTGTTCGACCATCGATGTCGCGACCGCGCGCAGCGTTGGCGAAGCCGCGGCCGAAAAGGGCCTGAAAATGGTCGATGCGCCCGTTTCGGGCGGTACCGCCGCGGCCGATGCCGGCACGCTCACCTTCATGGTCGGCGGGCCGGAGGCGGCGTTTGCGCTGGCGCAACCGATTCTCGCCAGCATGGGCAAGGCGGTCATCCACGCCGGCGGCGCCGGGATGGGGCAGGCGGCCAAGATCTGCAACAACATGATCCTGGGCGCCACCATGGTCGCCACCGCCGAAGCCTTCGTTCTCGCCGAAAAGCTCGGGCTCGATGCGCAGACTTTCTTCGACATTTCGTCAAAGGCCAGCGGGCAATCCTGGAGCATGACCAGCTATTGCCCCGTCCCCGGCCCGGTGCCGGCATCGCCCGCCAACCGCGATTACCAGGGCGGCTTTGCCAGCGCGCTGATGCTCAAGGACCTGAAACTCGCCCTCGCCGCCGCCACCACCGCCGGCGCCAGCGTGCCGATGGGCGCGCAAGCCGAAGCGCTGTACCAGATGTTCGCCAACAACGGCGGCGCTGGGCTCGATTTTTCGGCCATCGTCAGGTTCTTGCGCGGGTAAGGGCAGCAGCCTCCGGCGGGCAGGGGGTGACCCCTTGGCAACCCCGTTTATTGGGTTGCGGCGCGTTGTTGGTTGAGGCGGAACAGGCGGGCGAGGATTTCATCGTCGGTCAGCGCCCCGGCGCGATAGTCGTCGCCCCAGCCATAGGCATCGGCAACAGCCATATCGAGCGCGGCATGGGCATTGGCCAGCCATTGCGGGCGGGCGTTGTACAGGTTGGTGAGCGTGCGTTTCGCCAATTCCTTCGCCGCCGCGTCGTCCTTGGGCAGGATGCGGTCGGGATAGCCGGGGACGACCTCGGGTTCGCGCACCACCAGGTCGGCGGGGTTGAGCCAATTCTCGCGCAATTCGTTGAGCCGCGCGGCCGCGGCGGCAATCGCCTGCGCGCGCGGATCATCGGCATAGGCGGCGGCGGGAATGTTCGGAGTCAGCCCTCCGGGGAAGGGGAAGGTTTCGAAGGTGGTGGAGGGCGTGTAGCGCGGGTCATTGCCGACGCCAAGAAACGTCCCCATTCGCAGCGACCAGAGTTCGTGGAAGCGCGAATGCAGGATGCCGAAGCTGGTGTCGTCGTCGCGGGCTATGGCAACGACTGCAGAGTCGGCTAACACGTTCGCTGCCCGCCAAGCGAACAGTCGGTGTTTTGCCACTCGCGGTGTGATCATTAGACGATTTAGTCCCTCAGAGGCTGAATAAAGTTCAGGACGTGGCCGCCAGTATCGCCACCATTGATCTCTGGCGTTCTTCTCGGCATTTTTAGCTCGAACAGGGTAAATCGTTGATTTTGCGTATTCGAACGGTGCCTCGAATAACGCGCAAAATGCCTCGTCGGTGTCAGCCCCGAAATCTATAATCCACGTGTCCTGCGGACGGCGAGCAATCTCTGCACCGTTTACATATTGCCGAATCACATCCGAATTTGGCCTACCGTTTGGGTTGATGGGCGCGGTAAGCCAAGTACGAGCCGTCTCTCCCGCCAGGTCAAACGGTCCAGTTTTTTGCACGCCAACGAAGGCGCAAGCCACGTTCTCTTTTAAGCGGCCGACATTGGATAAGTCAGTCGCTTTTGATGTCAAATTGGCGTGAATGTTGGTGACAGCTTCGCCATCGAGTTTGGCATTTATGCTGAGCCCTTTTGCTTCAAAGCACACAAGAGCGACGCGGACGGCTGCGCCGTCCACGGTCCATGGTTCGTCGCGCCAAACCTCAAATAGGCGACAATCTCTAACTATGGCCCGCATCACGGGTAAATTTGTGCCACCAGAAATCGAGTTGGTCGCAACTAACCCGCACCTGAAGGCGCGCTCGTCCAAAATGGCATCGTGGCTCTTCACGAACCAAAAGGTCACAAGGTCCGAAAAGCCGGGCAATACATCAGAGTAGGCCGATCGTAGCTTTTCAACGTAGTCCTCCCCCAACCCTGCGCGCATCATCTTTCCGCCTAGGAATGGCGGATTTCCAACAATTACATCCGCAACCGGCCACGCCGCCCGCGTGCCATTTTCATTCAGCACCGCATCGCGGCATTCGATGGTGTCGAGCGAGCGCAAAATCGGGTTGCGCGCCGCATCGAAGCCATTGCTGCGCATCCACTGGATTTCGCCGATCCATACCGAGACGCGCGCCAGTTCGGCGGCATAGGGGTTGAGTTCGATGCCGAGCACCGCCTCCGGCCCGACGCGCGGGAAGCCGCGCGGCAGGCCAAGGCTTTCCGCATCGAGGTTGGCGCGGTGTTCGATGTCCTTCAACGCCCTGAGCGCGATGTAGAGGAAATTGCCCGAGCCGCAGGCGGGATCGAGAACGCGGAAACCCGCCAGCCGTTCGATGAAAGCGCTGTGGACGGCGGCGGCGTCGGCAAGGACTTTGGTGCGTTTGGCGCGTTCGGCGGGGCTGAGCAGTTTTTCGGCAGTGCGTTCGGGGGCGCTGGCGATCAGCGTTTCGATCTGCGCCTTTGCCGCCGCCCATTCGGCCATCAACGGATCGATGATCACCGGCTGGACGATCATCATGATCTTGGCGCGATCGGTATAATGCGCCCCCAACTGGCTGCGCTTGGCGGGATCGAGCCCGCGTTCGAACAGCGTGCCGAGGATCGACGGATCGATCGCCGACCAGTCGCGCCGCGCCGCCTTGATGAGGGCGTAAATGTCATCGGCGCTCAATGGCAGCACATGATCGTCTTCGAACAGGCCGCCGTTGAACCAGTCGATGGCGGTGAAACCGACCTTGCCGCCGGGCTGCGCCATCGCGGCGAACAGGGTTTGCGCATTGGCGGTGAAATCGGCGGGCCGCGAACGGCTGACCTCCAGCATCTGGGTGAACAGATGATCGGGCAGCAGGCCGACATCTTCGGCGAACATGCAGAACACGAGACGGTTGATGAAATGCGCCACCTGAAAGCCATCATGGCCGCGGTCGCGCAGGCGCTGCGCCAGCGTGGCGAATTCGCTGGCGGTTTCCTCGGTCAATGCCTGCCGGGTCTTGGTCGGCTTGAAGACTTCGGGGTCGGTGAAGGCGGCGCGCAGTTTCTGGCGTTTGCCGGCGTCGATCAGGTCTTCGAGGCTGAATTCATGCACCTCCTGCACCGTGTTGGTCCAGTTGGTGTGGATGCGGATGCGATCCATGTCGGACACGATCAGCAGCGGCGGGTTTTCGAGCGCTACGCTGTATTGCAGCAACTGGTGAAACGCCGCGTCGAGGTTCTTGCGCGGGCCTTTATACTCCCAGGCGAAGTGGCCGCGCTTCCAGACATCGGCCCAGCCTTCGCCACCGCCGGTCTTGGTTGCGCCCTTTTCGAACGCAAACCATTCGCCCTGCGGATCGGCGGTAATCGGATCGACAACGCCCAACAGCGCGCAAAGATCATTGAAATGGCTTTGGGAGGCGCTGCGCTCCTTCAGTTCGTTATTGCGCCATTTCTTCAGGAAATCATGCGGGGTCATGAACGTGTTTAACCACGCGCCGCAATCGCAAGCCAGCCGGATTGGTGCCCATCGAAAAATGGGGTCCGGGCCTCAGGCCCGGCCGCCGGAGGCCCTCTCGCTCCCCCCTGTCCTACACGAACCAAATAGGCTAACGTGTCAGTGAGATTTGCTCTTTGACAGTGTGGGGGAACGGGATGACGCGGCCAGGGGCGCTGCGTGTCCAATAATGCGGAGTGGGACTACGCATATAATTCGAAAACAGCGTTCGGCGTGACTATCGTGACTTTCTTAATTTTCGTTAAGTGTGCCGGGCCGCTCGCAAAGGCCATTTGCCGCAGATATTGGCCTTTTGCCGCGGCAGCCGCTAAACGCCGCTGGCCATGACCAAACCGATCACGCTTGCCCTGCCCAAGGGCCGCATTCTGAAAGAAGCGCTGCCGCTGCTGGCGCGGCTCGGCATCGTGCCCGAGCCGGATTTTTCGGACGACAATTCGCGCAAGCTGATGTTCGAAACCTCGCGCGCCGATGTGCGGATCATCCGGGTGCGATCCTTCGATGCCGCGACCTTCGTGGCGTTCGGCGCCGCCGAAATCGGCATCGCCGGCAATGACGTGTTGATGGAATTCGCCTTTACCGAGCTTTACGCCCCCGTCGATCTTGGCATCGGCCATTGCCGCCTGTCGGTGGCGCAGCCGGCGGCGTTGGTCGAGGATGTGCGCACGCTCAGCCATGTTCGCGTCGCCACCAAATATCCCGGCATCACCCGGCGGCATTTCGCAGCGCAAGGCATCCAGGCCGAAGTCATCAAGCTGAACGGCGCGATGGAGCTGGCGCCGCTGTGCGGGTTGGCGAGCCGCATCGTCGATCTCGTGTCGACCGGCAAGACGCTCGCCGAAAACGGCCTCATCGAAACCGAGGTCATCGCTCCGGTGAGCAGCCGCCTGATTGTCAACCGCGCTGCCTTCAAGACGCATCCCGCCGTGGTGCCGATCGTCGATGCCATCCGGGCGCTTGTGGAGACACCGGGCCCAGAAAGCACAGGCGATGCCGCAGCGGCTTGACGCCCGGGACGCCGGGTTCGCGACGGCTTTTGCCGCGCTCGTCGCCGACCGGCGCGAGAGCGACAGCGATGTCAGCGCCGATGTCGCCGCGATCATCGCCGCCGTGCGGACGCGGGGCGATGCGGCGGTCGCCGAACTGACGGCAAGGTTCGATCGCGTCGATCTGGCGGCGCAGGGCTGGCGCATCCCGGCCAGCGAACTCGATGCAGCGCTCGCCGGGCTCGATTCCGGACTGCGCAGCGCGCTCGACATGGCGGCGGCGCGCATCCGCGCCTTTCACGAACGCCAGAAGCCGACGGGCAATGACGCCACCGACGCGCAGGGCGTGCGTACCGGCGTGCGCTGGACTCCGGTGGAGGCGGCCGGCCTGTATGTGCCGGGGGGCCGCGCCGCCTACCCGTCATCGGTGCTGATGAACGCCATTCCCGCCGTTGTCGCGGGGGTCGAGCGGCTGGTGATGGTGACGCCGACGCCTGTTGGCTCCAAGAATCCGGGTGGCCAGGTCAACCCGCTGGTGCTGGCGGCGGCGCGGCTGGCCGGCGTAACCGAAGTGCTGCGCATCGGCGGCGCGCAGGCGGTGGCGGCGCTGGCCTTCGGCACCGAAAATGTCCCCAAGGTCGATGTCATCACCGGCCCCGGTAACGCCTGGGTAGCGGAGGCCAAGCGCCAGCTGTACGGCATCGTCGGCATCGACATGATTGCTGGGCCGTCCGAAGTCGTCATCGTGTCGGACGGCAAGTCCAACCCCGACTGGATCGCCGCCGATCTGCTGGCGCAGGCCGAGCATGACCCGGTGGCGCAATCGATTTTGATCACGACCGATGCCGCCGAAGCCGATGCGGTCGCGGCGGCGGTGGAGCGGCAGCTGGCGACGCTGGCGACGGCGGCGGTGGCGCGGCAGAGCTGGGACGCGTTCGGCGCGATCATCCTGGTGCCCGATCTCGAGGCGGCGCTGCCGCTGCTCGATGCGCTCGCCGCCGAGCACGCCGAGCTGATGGTCGATGAGCCCGAAGCGCTGTTCGCCCGGATGCGCCATGCAGGGTCGGTGTTCCTCGGCCGCCACACGCCTGAGGCAGCGGGCGATTATCTGGCGGGGCCGAACCATGTGCTGCCGACCGGGCGGCGTTCGCGCTTCGCCTCGGGGTTGAGTGTTGTCGACTTCATGAAGCGCACGACGTTTCTGGATTGCGGGCCGGCCGGGCTGGCGGCGATCGGGCCGGCGGGGGCAATGCTCGCCGATGCCGAAGGGCTGGCGGCGCATGCGGCGTCGATCAGGTTGCGCCTCTGACCCCGCAATGACGGGCGGAACACTGGCTCCGCCCGCGCGTTACCCTGCCATGGACCCTGTAAAACCCCCCGCCAACAACCCGAACCCGGTGGAAACGCCGCAGGTCATCAACCCATCGGAAGCGCCGTCACCGGCGAACAATCCCGACCCGGACGAAACCCCCCCGGCCGACCCGGCGCCCGACAGCGTCACCCTGCCGCCAGTCCCCGGCGCCGCACCACTCAGCGCGTAACGGCGCGCTCGAACGCCGCCAGCACCGCCAGCGCGCCCGGATCGCCAAAGGGCAGCAGCTGCATCAACAGCACGGCGCATTGCCCCGATGCCGGATCGAACCAGTAATAGGTGTTGCAGATGCCGGCCCAGCCGCAGCTGCCCGCCGCGCGACCGTTCGGCCCGGGTTCCGGGTTGATGAGAAAGCCCAGACCCCAGCCGGGCGTCATCCCCGGGAACCAGTCGACCTCGGCCGACAGCGCCGGCATCGTCGTCGCCATCTGCCCGGCCCGCAGCGTCCCGATCTGGTTGCGCGTCATTTCGGACACCGTTTCGGGTTGCAGGATGGTGACGCCATCGAGGCTGCCGCCATTCGCCAGCATCCGCACGAAGCGCATGTAATCGCTCGCGGTGCCGACCATGCCGCCGCCGCCCGAGACGAATTCCCCGGCGCCGCCGCCGATGTTGATCGGGAACGGCACCAGCGCACCATCCGGCCCCCGCGCCATGTTGGGTGCCAGTCGGTCCTTGCACCCCGCCAGCCCGAAACCGCTGTCGACCATGCCGAGCGGCCCGGTGATGTGCGCCGCGATATAGGCATCGAGCCGCTCACCCGACGCCGCCTCCACCGCCAGCCCGACCCAATCGGTGCTGATGCCATAGGCCCAGTCGTTCCCCGGATCGAACAGCAGTGGCGTTCGCAAGCTGTCCATCGTCCCCGGCACCGGCGGCGCCGTGCGCGCGCGGGCCATATCGGCATGGACGAAATCATAGCCCAGCCCCGAGGTATGGGTGAGCAGGTGGCGCAAGGTAATCGGCCGCACCGCCGCGCGCGTCTGTACCGCGCCATCATCGCCGAAGCCGGTGATGACCCGCGGTGCCGCCAGATCGGGCAACAAATCCCCGATCGGCGCATCGAGGCGCAGCTTGCCGGCTTCCACCAATTGCAGCGCCGCCACCGAAACGATCGCCTTGGTCATCGATGCGATCTGGAACACGGCATCGGCGGCATGGCCGATGGCGATCGTCTGGGTAACCCCTTCGCGATTCCCGACCATGGCAACCGCGCCGGGAATCCCCGTTTCGGCAAGGGCGGTGGTGAGCGCGCTGGCGATGGTCATGGCAAATTTCCCCTGGCGGTCGTGCGCGGCCACAATCCTGGCTCGATGCGCCAAAGTCGAGCGCTATTGCCAGGCGCGCTGCCGTTATCAGGGTTCAGCCGGGGAACGATTGCCAGTCGGTCGCAAACCGCCATGATCGTGAAACCCCGGCTGCAGCTGCCCGCGGTGCCTTATGCGGCGCGGCGCATCGGTTCGGCCTTTTGCGGATACGGCGCGATGGTCGCGCCAGCGTCGCAGCGACCCGCAAGCGTATCGGCAAAGCCATGGTTCACATCGCGGTGGTGGGCTTCATCGGCGCGGACAACAAGAACCACATCGCGAAGCGTCGCGTTGTCGGGCAACATCCAGTAATGCCGGGCAATCGCCGGGGCGGGAACGTTGGCAATCACGCCCGCATCGATCTGCGCCAGATACTGGCTGTAACTGATCACCGCTTCTTCCTCGAAATAGCCGACGACACGGTGGGCGGTCGCCGGGCTGATAAGGTAGAGCGCGAGAAAGCCAATATAGAAAACCCATTGCACGGCGAGGATCAGGAAGCGTTCGAAAGCCGAAGGCTGTGCCACCTCGATGAAGGTCATGAGGTGCATGCGCTCGTTTTCAGCCTCCTCCATCAAGGTGCGGATCCAGCCATTGTCGTCGCACATCCGCCGCAGGCAACGTAGGTGCGTCATCGAAGCTCCGACCATGCCGGGCACCGCGGCGACGGTTTCAAGGACGATGGCGCGGTGGCCGTAGCGCTTGGCGAAAAAACCGTCCGCAACGGCGCGCAGCAGTTTCGTGAAGCCGAGCGCGATGTGATCGGCGATGCCGGCCGGTGCGGTGTGGCGGATGACATCGACGAGTTGAAGCTTGGGCAGGGTCATATCGAGGGACCTGAATTGAGGTTGACGTTTACGTAAATCTGTTGGCGCCGAATAACAGTCCACCAAGTTGTCGCAGGCGGTTGTCGTCAAGCGCGCATGGCAAGACGCCACGTTGTGCCCTGTCGCGCCGGCGGCTACGCGAGCCACCGCAGCAAGGTGCGTGCGGGCCATCAGCCCGGACAAAGCAGCCGCGTGAAAGTAGTCGCTAGTGCTTGACAGTTACGAGACGCTCGATGGCGGGTTGATCGGTTCGATCCGGCTCAGTCCGATTGCTGCCGTGATCAGCAACCCCCGGCTGGCCGACAACCCGATCATTGCCACCAATCGTGCCTTCTGCGATCTCACGGGCTATTCGGAAGACGAAATCATCGGGCGCAACTGCAAGTTCCTTGCTGGCCCCGCAACCGAACCGTGGTTGACCGACCGCATCCGGGCGGGGGTGCGCGAGCATCGTCCGGTCCTTGTCGAAATCCTGAACTACAAGCGTTGCGGCACGCCGTTTCGCAATGCCGTGCTGGTGGCCCCGGTATTCGATGCCAACGGGATGCTGACCTATTTTCTGGGATCGCAGGTCGAACTCCGCGATGATGACCTGGGCCCCAACAGCAACCGCCACTATCTGGCTGTCGAGCGCGTCAAGACGCTTACGGCGCGGCAGCGCGAGATCCTGCAACTGATCGCCGCCGGCCACCGCTCCAAGCAAATCGCCCATGTCCTGGGACTGAGCGAAAAAACGGTCAAGATGCACCGCTCGCTGCTGCTGGCCAATTTGCACACCTCCAATATCGCCGATGCCATCAGGCTTGCCGTCGAGGCGGGTCTGTAACGCCACACGGCCCAAAGACCGTATGGCTTCCACCGGGTGACGGGCCGAAGAGAGGCCGTGGTCATGGCTGACAGCGAGCACCCGTCGCGGCGTCAAATGCTTCGTGGCGATGACCGCAGGAAACGTCCGCCAAGGCCGCGGTAGGCGCCGATCGCATGAACCAGGCGATGGCGCCTTACCGGATGCTCGATACAGGAGGTTAAAATGGAAACCATCACGGCAGGCCAGTATCTGCTGGTCTACAACGCATTTTCTTTCACGTTCGCAGCGATGGCTGCTGGAACCTTGTTCTTCTGGTTCGGCAGGTCGCAGGTCGGTCACGCCTACAAGACCGCACTGACAATCACCGGGCTCGTGACCGCGATCGCCGCGTATCACTACTTTCGCATCTTCGAAAGTTGGTCGGAAGCCTACGCCCTAACTGACGGCGTGATCAAATCGAGTGGTGTCGCCTTCAACGACGCCTATCGCTATGTCGATTGGTTGCTGACGGTGCCGTTGCTGCTGATCGAACTAGTGCTGGTGATGCGGTTGTCGCAAAGCGAGACTGTTTCCAAGGCCACCAGCCTGGGTTTTGCCGCAGCGCTGATGATCATTCTTGGCTATTCTGGTGAAATCGCGACGGACAATGCGACCCGCGCCCTGTGGGGTACGTTGTCGACCATTCCGTTCCTTTATGTCGTCTGGCAGTTGTTCAAGGGCCTGGGAAGTGCCATCGAACGCCAGCCGGCAAGTGCCCGCGGGTTGATCAAGCAGGCCCGTCTGCTGACCTTTGCGTCCTGGGGTTTTTACCCGATCGTCTACATGATCCCCTATACCAGCCTGTCGGGCGGGGCGGTCGAAACCGGGGTGCAGATCGGCTACACAATCGCCGACCTCGTTGCCAAGGTGGGTGTCGGCATCCTCGTCTACATGATCGCCGTCCGCAAATCGGCGGCGGAATATGGCGAACCCGGCAGCAAGCTCGTTACCAGCGCTGCCGAGTAAGCCTCCGTCATCCCGCCGGCAGGACCGCAACGTCCTGCCGGCGTGGTCTTTTGGAAGAACACAGGATGTCAGCCACGACCGCCCTGTCTGCGGGTGCCGTTTCTGCGAAAGCCGTGTCCGCCGGTGCCGCGTCCGCGGGAGCCCCATGGTTTTCGGCTGGCGGGGTTGTGCTGGTAACCGCCCTTGCCATCGGCCTCGATCTTGCAGGCCTGATTGCCCAGACGCCCATGACGACGGCCATCCTGGCGTCGTCACTGCTCATTTTCGGCCTGCCGCATGGCAGCTTCGATCTTGCCCTGCTCCGACGCGCCGGTGCACCCGGCGCTACGGTTTATCTCGTCCTGCTCTACGTGGCCTGCGCTGCCGCCATGTACCTGGTCTGGCGCGTGGCGCCGGTGCTGGCGCTCGGCGCCTTTCTGGCGATGGCTGTCGCGCATTTCGCCGAAGATTGGGAGGCTTGTGGATCGCGCTTCCTTGCAACCGCCATCGCTGCCGCGACAGTGACCGCGCCGGCATTGCTGCACCTTGCCGAATTGCGCCTGTTGTTCACGCTGCTGACCGGGGATCGCACTGCGGCCATCCTTGCCGACATGTCATTGCTTGTGGCGCCGGTTGCTGTGGTGGTGGCTGTGGCCGGCGTTGGCCTGTTGTGGCAGGCAGACCGGAAAAAGCTGGCGTTGCTGGCAAGTTGCGGGCTGGCAGCGATGCTGCTGCTGCCCCCCGTTCCGGGTTTTGCGATCTTCTTCTGCCTCGTGCACTCGCCGCTGCAGTTCCAGAGCCACAGCGACGCCCTCGGGTTGAAGGGCGTCCGGCAATGGCGCAGCATCGTCGTGCCGATCAGCCTTGGTGGGCTTGGCGTGGCCGGCGTTGTCTTCCTGCTCCAGAATGGTCCTTCACTGACAACCGGCGCCTTTGCCGCCAGCTTCATGACCTTGTCTGTGCTGACCGTTCCCCACATGCTGGTCCCGATATTTGCCAACCAGTTCAGCAATCGAAAGCGGGCAGGCACGTAAGCCTAGGCATGGAAGTCATGTCTCCGGCGGCGGGCCGGATCAATGCGGTGGCATCAGGCAATGCCACCGCCCACGCCGGCGATCAGCGTTCCCGAAAGAAACGGCGCCAAGGCGCCGCGTCTCAGTGCTTGAAGTGCCGCATACCGGTGAACACCATTGCCAGCCCGCGTTCGTCGGCCGCGGCGATCACTTCGGCGTCGCGGATCGAGCCGCCGGGCTGGATGATCGCGGTGGCGCCGGCGTCGGCCGCCGAAATCAACCCGTCGGCGAAGGGGAAGAAGGCGTCCGACGCGACTGCCGAGCCGATGGTGCGGGGTTGCGGCCAGCCGGCGGTGCGGGCGGCGTCACCGGCCTTGACCGCGGCGATACGGGTCGAATCGAGCCGGCTCATCTGGCCGGCGCCGATGCCGGCGGTGCTGCCGCCGCGGGCATAGACGATGGCGTTGGATTTGACGTGGCGGGCGACGGTCCAGGCGAACAGCATGTCGGTCCATTCCTGTTCGGTCGGCGCGCGTTTGGTCACCACCTTGCAATCGGCGCGCGTCACCGCGCCATTGTCGCGGCTCTGCACCAGCATGCCGCCACCGATCTGGCGCAGCGCGAGGCCCGGGCGGCGCGGATCGGGCAGGGCGCCGGTCAGCAGCAGGCGCAGGTTCTTCTTGGCCTTGAACACCGCAATGGCATCGTCATCGGCATCGGGGGCGATGACGACTTCGGTGAAGATGCCGGCAATCGCTTCGGCAGTGTCGCCGTCCATTGTGCCATTGACCGCGATGATGCCGCCGAACGCCGAAACCGGGTCGCAATCGAACGCCGACTTGTACGCTTCCGCCAGCGTTGCGCCGGTTGCCACGCCGCACGGGTTGGCGTGCTTGATGATCGCGCACGCAGGCACGCCATCGCGGAATTCGGCGATGAGTTCGAGCGCGCCATCGGCGTCGTTGAGGTTGTTGTAGCTCAGCGCCTTGCCCTGCACCTGCCGCGCCGCCGCCACGCCGCGCGCGCCGGTTTGCGGCAGGTAGAGCGCTGCCTGCTGGTGCGGGTTCTCGCCATAACGCAGCGTATCGGCGCGGGTCAGCGCCAGCGGCAGCACGGCGGGGAACTGTTCGCCCTGGTCGGCAAAGGCGAACCAGCTCGCCACCGCGGCATCATAGGCCGCGGTGTGCGCGAACGCGGCCGCCGCCAGCCGCTTGCGCAGCGCCAGGTCGGTCGCGCCATCTTGCGCATCGAGTGCGGCGATCACTTCGGCATATTGATCGGGCGACGTCACGATGCCCACGAACGCATGGTTCTTCGCCGACGACCGCACCATCGCCGGGCCGCCGATATCGATATTCTCGATCACCTCGTCACGCCCGGCGCCCTTGGCCACCGTCGCGGCAAACGGATAGAGGTTGATGACGGCCAGATCGATCGCCACGATGCCATTGTCGGCCATTGCCGCCAGATGCGCCGCGTCGTCGCGCAACGCCAGCAGCCCGCCATGGACGCGCGGGTGCAGCGTCTTGACCCGGCCGTCCATCATCTCGGGGCTGCCGGTCAGCTCGGCGACATCGCGCACGTCATGGCCCCAGCCGCGCAATGCCGAAGCGGTGCCGCCGGTCGACACCAGCTCGATGCCATGCCGTACCAGCGCCGCCGCCAGCGCCTCGAGCCCGCTCTTGTCGCTTACCGACAACAGCGCGCGCTTTACCTTGACCATGTCCGTCATCTGCCCTGTCTTCTCATTTCCCGGCGCGCTTGAAGCTCCAGCCGATGCTGGCCATGGCCTTTTGCGTCCGCCCACTGATCACCAGCGCCTGCGTTTTGTGCACCGTGCCCGCCGGGTCAACCCAAATCGACGCTTCGATGGCAACCGTGCCCGGCCCGCCATCGACGCGGGTCTTCAGCGCCCACACCCGGCCCTGCGGCAGCTTGAGCAGCGCGCCGGCGCCATCCGCCGTCGGCGTCGCGGCAACGCCGGGGCCAAGGTGGAACCGCACGGCATAATCGCGGTCGGGCCGACGCCGCAGCAGCGACTTGGGCGCCGGCTCGATACTGTCCTGCCCGCGCAGATCCTGGCCATCGGGTGACAGGAAAACCTGCCGCCGCACGATCATGCCAAAGCGCTTCACATAGCCGTCATGGCTGGCATCGAGCCAATGGCCTTCCTCGCTGCGCCGCGACTGGAAGGACACTTCCTCCACCCCCAGCCCGAGCGGGCCTTTTTCGGAAATCCGCGTGCTGTTGGTTTCGGCAATGACGAGCGTCGAATGCGCCGCGGTGGTGCGCAAGCCGGCCGCCAGCCCCGGATCGAGCGGCAGCGCCAGCCCGCCGGCGCCACCGCAATTGGTGATCAGCCGATCGGGCCCGTCGCTGAGTTCGAACGCCAGCGTGCCGGCATTGCCGGTCGCGGCGCGCGACAGCGGCGGCGGCCCGGCATCGATGACGAGCACCGACTTGCCCGCCGACAGCCGGTGATAGCCCGACCAGCGGCCGTTGCGGGTGAGCGCATTGCCCGTTGCGCTGCGCTTCGCCAACCGGTCGAGTGCTGCCGGCGCGATCGCGGCGCCGCCATGCCAGGCGCCGATGATGCCATCGCCGAGCGCCAGACCCTTGAGATTGGGCACCAGCCGGCCGAGCGTATCGGGGAACAGCGGCGGCGACCGCACCGTGATGGCGGGTGCGCACGCGGCGGCGAACAACAGCCATTCGGCCAGCGCCACCGCATCGCGCGGGGTGCGTGTCGCGATGCCGCCATCGGGCAGCACCAGCGTGCCGAGCAGTTTTTCGAGCGCCGCCAGCGCGATGATGCTGCGCGCCTCGCCGCCGGGGATCAGCGTGCCGGCGGCATAAAGCCCGGCCAGCGCCACCGCCTTGCCCGGCCCATCGGCCATGCGGAACGCGGCGCGATCGAGATGCCGCGCCCAGGTCGCGATCGCCGAAAGGACCGCCGACCGGTAGACATGATCGGCCGATGACAGGATCAGCGGTGCATGGCCGAGCGCCAGCAACAGGCGCTGCCCGGTAGTATCGGCGCGCCACGCGGCCCGATCATAATCACCGAATTCCGCCAGCCAGCGCGCCACCAGCGGCTCGGCGAGCGCCGCCGCAGCCTTGCGGTCGGTCACATGCGCCGCGATATCGCGCAGCCAGGCCCAGCTGTTGGCCCAATCGCGCCACGCCGCCGGGTGCGCCGGATCGGCAAAGCGCAGGTCGCGTGTCATCGCGGTATGGCCGGCGTGGATCAGCCGGCCCGCCACGATACGTTCGCCGCGCGCCGCATCGCCGGGCACCGGATCTTCGGGCACCCCGAGCAGTTTCAGCGGGAAACGCCCGCGCAGCCGGAGGCGGTGCAGCGGAGTGTTATACAGCACGACACTGGCGCGGGTGGCGAGCCTGTCCGCCAGTGAGCGCCCGCTGGCGCCGCCGATGCGCAGCAGCGCGCCTTCGCTGTCCTGCGGTTCAGGGGGCGGGTCGTCGTCCGGGGCGCGAATTCCGGCCTTGCGCGCCATCGTCAACCGCGCAGGCTGGCGATATTGGCGGCATAGTGCGCCGGACCGCCCTTGAAGGTCGCCGTGCCGGCCACCAGCACATCGGCACCCGCGGCGATGACGCGCGGTGCGGTGGCGGCGTCGATACCGCCATCGACTTCGAGATCGATGGTCTTGCCGGTCTTGTCGATCGCCTTGCGGATCGCCTCGATCTTGCGCAGCTGGTTCTCGATGAAGCTTTGCCCGCCAAAGCCGGGGTTGACGCTCATCACCAGCACGAGATCGAGATCTTCGAGCACATAATCGAGCATCTTGGCGGGCGTCGCGGGGTTGAGCGACACGCCGACCTTCTTGCCGAGCGCCTTCACTCGTTGGATGCTGCGGTGCAGGTGCGGCCCGGCTTCGGCATGGACGGTGATGATGTCGGCGCCGGCTTCGGCAAAGGCGTCGAGATAGAGATCGACCGGCGCGATCATCAGGTGAACGTCCATCACCAGCGCCGTGTGCGGGCGGATCGCCTTGACCACTAGCGGCCCGATGGTGATGTTGGGGACGAAATGCCCGTCCATGACATCGACATGGACATAATCGGCACCGGCAGCCGTAATGGCGCGCACCTCGTCACCAAGGCGGGCGAAATCCGCCGAAAGGATCGACGGGGCGATGCGAACGGGAGCCTGCATGGTCCATGGTCTAGCAGGCAGTGGCGCAGGCCGGAAGCGCGGCTTTAAATTTCCCACAAGAAAAGGGCACGCCCCGATGACGGAACGCGCCCTTTCCAGGTCAGGCCGAAGCGATCAGGCGGCTGCGAGCGTGCGGCGACGGCGCAGCGCGGCGCCGGTCAGGCCGAAGCCGCCGATCATGAGCGCCCAGCTGGCGGGTTCGGGAACGGCGGTCAGAGCGACATTGTCGAAACCGCCCTGCGAACCCGGCGAGACCAGTTCGATCGAAATGGCGCTGCCGGCATCGGCGAGGGTCGCCGTATAGCTTGCCGTATAGGTCGCCCAATTGCCGGGGGTCGGGGCGATGCCCGTGGCAAAGATGGTGTTGGCGCCGACAAGCAGGCGGATCGAGCCGGGGTTCGCAATATCATTGCGCACACCGAACGCCGTCGACAGCGTGTAGGTGCGGCCGGCAACCGCGGTCGCGCCGACGGTCTGCGTGATCGATCCACCGTTGCTGTAGGCAACCGTCAGGCCATCGGGAACGAAGTTGTAGAAGCCGGCCGATCCGGGCTGGAACTGGCCGGTGGCGCCGGTGGTGATCCAGCCGGGGATGGCGCCGCTGCTGAACGAGCAGCCGGTGCCGCAGCCGTTGGGCAGGCCGCCGGGCGGCAGGGTTTCGAACGAGGCATTGGCGACCGCGATCGTCACGGCCGATGCCGGGACAGCGGACATGGCAGCGGCAACAGCCGCCAGGGTAAGCAACGCTTTCATATACGGGTTCCTTCGAGCATGCGTCTGCGACGCATCATGTGCTCCCCCGCACCAATTTCTCTGCAAGAAACGCGCCAATAATGATTTTCAATAACTTAACGGAAATTGCCGCTGAAAATCGTAAACCCTGCCTTACAGTTTCCGCATCCGCCCGATGAAGAAGCCATCCATCCCGCCGTCGGCCGCCAGCGTGCCGGGCAGGGTGCGGACCCAGCCATCGGCGGTCGGCTCCAGCCCGAGCGGCAGTTCCGCCGCTTCGAACGGCACGCGCGGCAGGGTGGCGACCACCCGCTCGGCGATGCGTTCGCCTTCGCGCGGGTCGAGGCTGCACGTCGCATAGACCAACGTGCCGCCGGGTTTCAGCCAGTTGGCGGCGCGGCGCAGCAAGGCCGCCTGGAGCAGCGTCAGCGGCGTCAGGTCGCGCGATCCCTTCAGGTGCAACACATCGGGATGGCGGCGGAAGATGCCGGTTGCCGAGCAGGGCGCATCGAGCAGGATGCGGTCGAACAAGCCATCTGGTTCCCAGCGCAGCGCATCGCCGGCGGCCAGCGTCGCCGTCAGCCCGATGCGCACCAGGTTCTCGCGCACGCGTTCCAGCCGCGCATCCGACACATCGAGCGCGGTCACTTCGGCGCCCAACGCCGCCAATTGCAGCGTCTTGCCGCCCGGGGCGGCGCACAGGTCGAGCACCCGCTCGCCCGGCTGCACCCCCATCAGCCGCACCGGCAGCGAGGCCGCGAGATCCTGCACCCACCAGGCGCCTTCGGTGAAGCCGGGCCATTCGGTGAGCGAACTGCCCAGTGCCTTGCTGCGCGGCACGCGGACATGCCCGGGCAGCAGCGATACCCCGCCGAGCGCTTCGGTCCAGCGCGCCGTTTCGGCCGGGTCCTTCAGCGTCAGGTCGGTCGCCGGTTCATCGGCAAGCGACTGCGCCGCGGCTTCGGCAACCTCCGGCCCCCAGTCCATCGCCCAGCGGATGGCGAACAGGTCGGGCAGGTGCGGCACCTCGGGCAGGGCCGCATTGCCGCGCATCAGATTGCCGAGCACGCCATGCACCAGCCGGCGCGGCCCACCCTCGACCAGCGGCAGCGCGGTCGCGACCGCCGCGTGCTGCGGCGTGCCGAGCTTCAACCAGCCGGCGAGCGCGATGCGCAGCACCATCCGTGCCCGGGCGTCATCGGGCAGCGGCTTGGGGGTGGCGCTGTCGATCAGCGCGTCGAGATCGGGCAGCCAGCGCAGCACCGTCGCTGCCAGATGCCGCGCCAGCGCGCGATCGGCGCCGAGCGTGATGCCATCGAGCGCGTTCTCGAGCGCCAGTTCCAAGGGCGTGCCACGGCCGAGCACCGCCATCAGCAGGCGCAGCGCACCCTTGCGGGCCGGGACGCCCTGCGTCGCCTGAACGGGCTTTTCGCGTTGCACCCGGGGTTCGAAACTAGCGATTTCCGCCTCCAATGAATGCGCCGATGCGCTTGAAATAGGTGACCGGGAACAGCCGGGTCATCCAGTCGATGAATTTGGCGTCACTGCCGATCAGCACGCGGTGCTGGCGACTTGCCATGCCGGCGATGATGATCGCCGCGGCCTGTTCGGGGGTGGTTTTTGCCGCCTTTTCGAATTCGGCGGCGAAATCGAGGTCGGTGCGCTGCCCCGGCATCCCGGCGATGCGCTTGGCATTGACCGCGACATTGGTCTTCACCCCGCCGGGGTGGACGCGGATGACGCAGATGCCCGGATCGGTGACGCCGAGTTCGAGATGCAGTGCCTCGGTCAAGCCGCGCACAGCATATTTCGACGCGTTATAAGCGCTTTGCGTCGGGTAGCCCATCATGCCGAACACCGACGAGATGTTGACCAGCCAGGCGCTGCCGGTGGCGGCGGCCTGTTTCTTCAGATGCGGCAGCGCGGCGCGGCAGCCTTCGACCACCCCGCCGAAATTGACCGCCATCACCCGGTCGAAATCGGCGCGCGGCGTATCGGCAAAAGGCGCCATCACCGACAGGCCGGCATTGTTGATGATGCCGTCGAGCCGGCCGAATTCCGCCGCGGCGCCATCGACCCAGGCGGTCAGCGCCTCGGTATCGGTGACATCGAGCACGGTGGTGCTGGCTGGCCGGTTGCCGAGCAGGCGGCGTGTCTCGGCCAGCCCCGCCGCGTCCCTGTCGGCCAGCGCCAGCACGACGCCGCGCGCCCCCAGATCGAGCGCCAGCGCCCGGCCGATGCCGCTGCCGGCGCCGGTTAGCGCGATCACCTTGTTGTCGAATGGATCGGCCATATCGCCGCTGCCTCTTTTGCTCGCTGCCCGCTGGGCGTATGCCTCCCCCTAGCGCACCCGCCCGCAATTCGGAAACCCGCTGATGCCCCGCCCCAACGATACCGATTATGTGCCCCCCAAATCCAAGCCGGTGCCCCAGCCTGATCCGCTGCCGGCAGCCGAGCCGGCGCCCGAATACGGCGGCCGCAAGGGCCCCGACCCGGTGCGCTATGGCGATTGGGAAAAAAGCGGGATCGCCGTGGATTTCTAGCCTTCCTGCTCCCTCCCCACTCCCTGTTCGCTACGCTCACAGGGGGGAGGGAGCAGAGGGTTCATCCGCCCCGCCATCCCCCACGCCGCAACCAGCCCGACGATCGCCAGCGGCAACCCCACCGCGAACACCCAGAACGCCACCGCGTCGACGTTCCCCGCGCTCAACCCGCCGGCAAAGCCGTTCAGATTCGCCGCCACACTCGCCAGCGCCGCCCCGACGGCGCCGCCGCTGTTGCGCACCGTGCCGATCGCCGCCGATCCGGCCGCCGTCTCGTCCTCGGCCAGACTCGTCATCAGGAACTGGCTGACAAAGGCGAACGACAGCCCGAAGCCGCCACCGAGCAGCCCGCCGCCGATCGCCACCGCCCACACCGGCCCCGGCGCCATCACCACCAGCAACAGCGCGATGCCCAGCGCCACCGCCGCCGCGCCGGCGCGCACCGACCATTTCGCCAGTTGCGCTCCACCCCCCGACACCAGCAGCGCGCACCCCGTCCAGGCCAGCGCCTCGACCGCGACGACATAGCCGGCCTGAAGCGCGCTCAAACCGTCGGTGAATTGCAGGATGGTGGGGGCGTATACGGCAAAGCCCGTCGCTGCGGCGGTCGCAGTGAAATAGAACAGATAGGCGGCGCCCAGTGGCGACCCTCGCGCCAGCGTCGCGCGCGGCAGCAAGGCGCCCGCCGGCAGTGCCGCATCGCGCCGCACCGCCCAGACCAGCAGCGGCACGCCGATCGCGGCGAGCAGCAACGCCGCGCGGCCATCGGCAATGACGCCCGCCACGGCAAACGCCGCCACCGAAGTTGACAGCAGCAGCAGCGGCACCACCGGCACCGGCGGCGCCGGTTCGCGGTCGGTGTCCTTGGGGATGATCCGCCACACCAGCACCATGAACAACACAGCCTGCGCCGCAAAGAACCAGAAGGTCGCCCGCCACGCCTCGGCATCGGCAAACAACCCGCCGACCAGCGGGCCGACTACCGTCGCGATGCCCCACACGCTTGTCGCCGCGGCAAACACCCGCGGCAGGTGACGCGCCGGGAATACCAGCCCGATCGCGACATAGCAGAGCCCACCGATGACCCCGGCCGCCGCGCCCTGTACGACGCGCCCGACGACGAACCACGCCATGGCAGGGGCAAAAGCCGACACCGCACAGCCCAGCGCCAGCGCTGCGCCGCCACCGAGCATCGCGCCACGCAGCCCGAAACGCGCTGTCAGCGGCGCGACGCACGCGCCGGCGACGACCTGCCCGACGAGGAACCCCGATGTCGCCCAGCCGAACCAGGCAAAGCCCGCCAGATCGGCACCGACGCTCGGCATGATCGTCGCAGTGACCAGCGCATCGGCCGCCATCAGCCACATGCCGAGCATGATGAACAGGAAGCTGCCGGCGCGGCCCTCGCTCAGCAAATCGCGCCAACCGGCGGGCGGGGCAGGGGCAGGGGCGTCCATGGCAAGCGGATTGCCGGGTTTGGCCAAAGAGGACAAGCCACTCCCTTGTCGGCGGGGGAGCGAGTCCGGTTTCAACGCCCGTCGGTGCGTCGCGAGCGCGCTTAACGCACCACCGCAACAAAAGTGCCACATTGACACTTGGCGTGCCGCCCGCCAAAGCCCGACGCGTCTGTTCTATCGTGGCGGGCCGCAACACCCCCCCGGACGCAACAGATGTTCAACACCACCGCGGACGCCTCTGATAATGGGGGGCGCATCGACGCCGTCATCACCTGGGTCGATGGTGCCGATCCGGCGCACGCCCGCAAACGCCTGCGCTACCAGCCCGAAACCAGCGGTAACGCCAACGCCGTCAACCCGCACCGCTGGGCGTGCAGCGACGAGCTCGGCTATTGCCTGCGCTCGATCGCCAACCATGCGCCGTGGATCGGCCGCATCTGGATCGTCACCGATGCGCAGACCCCCGACCTGTCGCGCCTGCCCGCCGAGCTTGTTGCCCGCATCGCCATCGTCGATCACCTGACGCTGTTCGCCGGCCATGAAGACGCGCTGCCGACCTTCAA
>JANPKK010000064.1:0-84074 GCA_031426015.1 Alphaproteobacteria bacterium | reverse complement strand
GTGCTTTTCGAAAACCTGCTGCGCTTCGAAGATGGCAGCACGGTCAAGGTCGATGATCTGAAGGCGCTCGTCGCCTGGCTCGGCACCGGCAAGTCGGATCACGAGATCAATTACCGCCCGGCACGCGTGTTGATGCAGGATTTCACCGGCGTGCCCTGCGTCGTCGATCTCGCGGCGATGCGCGACGCGATGACCAAGCTTGGCGGCGATCCGCAGAAGATCAACCCGCTGGTACCCGTCGATCTGGTCATCGATCACTCGGTGATGGTCGATGAATTCGGCAACCCGACCGCCTATGAAGACAATATGGACCTCGAATACGCCCGCAATATCGAGCGGTACGAGTTCCTGCGCTGGGGTTCGTCGGCATTGAAGGGCTTCCGCGTCGTGCCGCCGGGCACCGGCATCTGTCACCAGGTCAATCTGGAATATCTGGCGCAGGCGGTGTGGACGAGCGAAGACGAAAGCGGCGCCACCATCGCGTATCCCGATACCGTTGTCGGCACCGACAGCCATACGACGATGATCAACGGCCTCGGCGTGCTCGGCTGGGGCGTCGGCGGGATCGAAGCCGAAGCCGCGATGCTCGGCCAGCCGGTGTCGATGCTCATTCCCGAAGTCGTCGGCATGAAGCTGTTCGGCAAGATGCCCGAAGGCATCACTGCCACCGATCTCGTGCTCACCGTCACCCAGATGCTGCGCAAACAGGGTGTCGTCGGGCGTTTCGTCGAATTCTACGGCCCCGGCCTCGATGCGCTGACGCTCGCCGATCGTGCCACCATCGCCAACATGGCGCCGGAATATGGCGCCACTTGCGGCTTTTTCCCGATCGATGAAGCCACGCTCGATTACATGCGCCTGTCAGGGCGCAGCGATGAGCGCATCGCGCTGGTCAAGGCCTATTGCCAGGCGCAGGGCCTGTGGCGCGAAGCCGATACCCCCGACCCGGTGTTTACCGAAACGCTCGAACTCGATCTCGGCAGCGTGCTGCCCAGCCTCGCCGGCCCGCGCCGCCCGCAGGACAAGGTGCTGCTGTCGGGCGCCGCGCCGGCCTTCGAAGGCGAATTGTCGGGCGGCTACAAACAGGCCGAACGCATGAACCAGCGCGTGGCGGTGACAGGCGAAGCCTTTGATATCGGCCATGGCGATGTCGTCATTGCCGCGATCACCAGTTGCACCAACACGTCGAACCCCAACGTCCTCGTCGCCGCCGGACTGGTGGCACGCAAGGCCAATGCGCTCGGGCTGACGTCGAAGCCCTGGGTGAAGACCTCGCTCGCCCCGGGGTCGAAGGTCGTTACCGATTATTTCGAAAAGTCGGGGCTGCAGACCGATCTCGACGCGCTCGGCTTCAATCTCGTCGGCTATGGCTGCACCACCTGCATCGGCAATTCGGGCCCGCTTGCCGAGCCGATCTCGCAGGCGATCAACAGCAATGACATCGTCGCCGCCTCGGTGCTGTCGGGCAACCGCAACTTCGAAGGCCGCGTCTCCCCCGATGTCCGCGCCAATTACCTTGCCTCGCCGCCGCTGGTTGTCGCCTACGCCATCGCCGGCTCGATGCGCATCGACCTGACCACCGAAGCGCTCGGCACCGGCAGCAATGGCCAGCCGGTCTATCTCAAGGACATCTGGCCGACCAACCAGGAAGTCGCCGCGATGGTGCTGTCCTCGGTCACCGCCGACATGTTCCGTGCGCGCTACGACAATGTCTTCGATGGCGATGATCGCTGGCAGGCGATCAAGGTCGAAGGTGGTGCCACCTACAAATGGAATGCGGCCTCCACCTACGTCCAGAACCCGCCCTATTTCGACGGCATGACGATGACGCCGATGCCGACGCAGGACATCACCGGCGCGCGGCCGCTCGCCATCTTCGGCGATTCGATCACCACCGATCACATCTCGCCGGCCGGCAGCATCAAGGAAGTCTCCCCCGCCGGGCGCTACCTCGGCGAACGCCAGGTGGCGCGCGCCGAGTTCAACTCGTACGGCGCTCGCCGCGGCAACCATGAAGTGATGATGCGCGGCACCTTCGCCAATATCCGCATCCGCAACGAAATGGTGCCGGGCGTCGAAGGCGGCGTGACCAGGCACATCCCGTCGGGTGAACAGCTGGCGATTTTCGATGCCGCCGAAGCCTACAAGGCGGCCAGCACCCCGTTGATTGTCGTCGCCGGCAAGGAATATGGCACTGGCTCGTCGCGTGACTGGGCGGCCAAGGGCACCACCCTGCTCGGCGTCCGCGCCGTCATCGCCGAAAGCTTCGAGCGCATCCACCGCTCGAACCTTGTCGGCATGGGCGTGCTGCCGCTGCAGTTCGCGGAAGGCTCGGACCGCAAGACCGCGGGCCTCGATGGCACCGAAACCTTCGACATCACCGGCGTTGCTACCCTGAAGCCGCGCCAGATGGTGACGGTCAATTTCACCCGCGCCGATGGCAGCACCGGCAACTTTGAAACGCTGTGCCGAATCGATACCGAGCAGGAGCTGGAGTATTTCTACGCAGGCGGCATCCTGCCCTATGTGCTGCGCAAACTGGCCGCCTGATCACCGGCGCTGATTGAAAAGGCCTGTGTCCCGGTGCGACACGGGCCTTTTTGTGCGCGCAAAATAACACATCGGTAATTTATATCATTTTCTTTACAATTAGCGCTTGCCGATCAAAATGGCCTTGGTTTAACAATGCTTATGGCAAAAATGCCTGCTACTCAGGGGGTTACAAATCATGAAGTTCAAGGTTCTGGCGCTGCTGGCGTCTTCGCTGCTCGCCGTGCCAGCCCAGGCCGTCAGGATCGAGCTGCGCAACACAGGCGGCGTCGAAGCTGGCACTGATGCTTTCATGGGTTTCAGCGCTGCCGCCAATTTCTGGGAACAGGTGCTGCGCGACGATGTCACGGTGAAGCTCAATGTCGGCTACGCCGCGCTCGGTGCCGGCATTCTCGGATCGACCGGTTCGATAACCAACGGCATCTTCGTCGATTCGTACCGTGCGCGCCTCGCTCTGGATCAAAAATCCCAGCTTGATACGTCGGCGGTCGCCAACCTTTCGCCGCTTGTCGCCAGCACTTTTTCGGCAGGCCGCGGCGCCGTCAATGCGATCATCTCGGCGCCCAAGGCCAATGGCACCGGCGTCAACACCACGCCGCTCAGCCGGGTCTGGGATGCCGATGGCAGCTTGAACAATACCGGCATTTCGATGAACACGTCGCTGATGAAGGCCGTGGGGCTCACGCCGACCTATTCCGGTGCCAATGCGACCATCCAGGCCGATGGCACGATCAATTTTTCCAGCGGCTTTCAGTCGAGTTTCGATTTCGATCCGACCAACGGCATCGAGACAGGCAAGTTCGATTTTGTCGCCATCGCCATCCATGAAATCGGCCATGCCCTGGGCTTTCGCTCGGGTGTCGATGTCTACGATACCAATACAAACTTCGGTGGCAATCTGAACAGCCAGCTGTTCATTACCCAGCTCGACCTGTTCCGTTACAGCGCAAACCCGCTCGGCCTTGGCGGCGCTGGCGCCAAGCTCGACTGGGGTATCGGCGGCACCAGCGGCGATGGCTATGCGCCGTATTTCTCGATCGACGGCGGCGCCTCGGCGCTGTTCGGCAACAGGATGTCGACCGGCCGTAACTTCGGTGACGGGCAGCAGGCATCGCATTGGAAGGATTCGGCACCGGGCGTCTTCCAGCTCGGCCTGCTCGATCCGACTGCAGCGCGCGGGCAACAGGGTATCATTACCGGCCTCGATCTCGCCGCCTATGATGCCATCGGCTGGGACATCCGCTACGACGTGCTCGCCAAGCCCAACAAGTTTTTCTCCACCCGTTTCATTGCCGCCATCCCGGAACCAGGCAGCTGGGCCATGCTGATTGCCGGCTTCGGTTTTACAGGTGCGATGATGCGGCGCCAGCGCAAGTCCGTTGCCACCGCCTGACCGCCAGGATGCGTTCGGATAACGGGCGGTGCCGCAGGGCGCCGCCCTTTTTCGTTCGCTCAAATGGCACCGCTCACCAGCATGCGTTATAACATTCTTGCGATGAAAGCGTCTCAGGCGATGCCGTTGGACGGATCGGCGCGCAGTGCGCGGCTGCATTCGAAAGCGGTTAACTGTCCCCATCCGGCAAAAGCACGTTTTCCACGTGCAAAATGCCGCAGGCATACATTATTCCAGTTTAGTCACAATTATCGCTTGCCGATTGAAACGGCCTTTGGTTAACAACGTTTATCGGGTGTTCTTATTAAGTTTAACTGGGGGTTACCAAATAATGAAAATGTTGTTAGGATTGATGGCATCGGCTGCGTTGATGCTCCCCGCCATGGCAAATGCAGCGCCGACCGGCCTGGTCGCCGAAACCGCCAGTCTGCCTGCCAAGATTGCGAAGACCGCCTCTGGCTCGGCCAACGGCATCAGCTGGACCGCTGAAAGCAACATCGTCGCCACGGGTTCGACCGGGACGGTGCCTGCCGGCGGTGGTAACCCGATTTATCAGCCGCAGCGCCCGGATCGCAACGGCGTCGTCGCGCTGATCATGAACTACGGCCCCGGCCAGAACTTCATCTGCTCGGGCAGCCTGATGTCCGATCGCGTGTCGATCCTGACTGCAGCGCATTGCGTCAGCGATGGGGCCGGCACCGCTGGACCGCTGACGACAACTGCCTTCTTCTACGGCGGCCCCAATGGTGACGCCCTCCTCACCAGCCCCGGGGTCGGCACAGCGGTGCCGATCAGCCAGATTATCGTCCACCCGGGTTACACGGGCCAGGTCATCGATCAGAACGACATCGCCGTCCTGCGCCTGTCGGTCGAAGCGCCGGCCTTTGCCCAGGGCTATGGTGTCAATGTCGTCGGCGGTATCGTCGGCCAGGACTACACGATTGCCGGCGTCGGCGGCCGCAGCACCGGCGGCGGTGCTATCGGTGTCAATGCAGGCACCGGGCGCATGCGCGAGGGTGATAACCGCTATGATTTCACCCTCGGTGATGCCGCTTTCGGCGGCTTCTTCACCGATCTCGATATCAATGGTGAAAACTTCTTTGGGACAGCGCAGATCGAGAATTCGATCATCGCCGATTTCGACAGCGGTTTGGCGGCCAACGATGCGTCGTGCATCCTGGGTGTCTCGGCCTTTGGCGCCAATCCGGGCCAGTTCTGCGATCTCGGCCGCGGTATCCGCGAAGCGAGCTCGGCAGGTGGCGATTCGGGTGGCCCGCAGTTCCTGAAGGGCAAGGTGTCGTCGGTTACCTCGTATGGCCTCAGCTTCGGCGCCAACTTCGGCGATGCTGTCGCCGGCCTGCAGAGCAGCTTCGGCGAATTCAACGGTTTCGTGCCGACCTACATTCACGCTGCCTTTATCCAGAGCGCCATGGTTCCCGAACCCGGCACCTGGGCGATGCTGATTGCCGGCTTCGGCCTTACCGGCGCGATGATGCGCCGCCAGCGCAAGGTCGTTGCCACCGCCTGAGCGCAACCAGCGCACCGAAACACGGGCGGGGTCGCAAGGCCCCGCCCGTTTTCGTTTCAGGCACGTTCCCAAAGTGATTTGTGCGGGACGCCCCAATCGACAATCGGCCAGCCACGCTGTTCGGCGATCGCGCGCAGCCCCGGCGACGGGTTGGCCACTTGCACCATTCCGCCACTGGCCAGCGCACGTTCGAAGACCGGCAGGTCCGATTCATGGTCCGACGTAAAGCCGAAGGCACCGCTACCATTCTCTGCCAACCACGCCGCGACCCGCACGTCCTTGGCAATTCCATAGCAATTGGCACCCCCCAACCGCCACGTCAGCACGTCGCCTTCCCATCGCGAAGGTGTCGCGAGCACGACATCGAAGCCCAATCGCCGGGCAAGTGCCTCGACATAAAACGCGCAGGACGCGGTCGCCAGCACCAGAGTCGCCCCCGCCGCGCGGTCGGCAGCGATCGCCGCCACCGCTTCGGGGAACACACCATCCGCCAGGATTCGCTCGGCAAAGGCCGCCGCCGCTTCCACCCGCGCCCGTGCCAGCCGCCGACCCATCATCAACCGATGCACCAGCGCCTTCAATTCGCCGCGACTGAGCAATTTCACGCCATAGGCCGCCATCGCCAGCCCGAGCAGCGGCAATAACAGCACCCGCCACGGCGCTTCGCGGCGCACCCAGAACACCAGCCACGGCACCCAGCTGCCGCCACGCGTGATGGTGCGGTCCATATCGTAGACGCTGATCATCATGGCCTGGGTGCCAACACTCGCACGATCTGTTCCGACAGATGCGCCACCGGCATCCCCAGCGCGGTCACCGTACCGGTATTCAACACCGTCACGCCATCGGCCTGGAGGTAAAGATATTGCTCCATCACCACCGCCGGATCGGCCAGCCGATAGCGCAGGTGGAAGACATTGCCGCGCACATCCGCCGTCACCGGCCCCTTGGCATCGGTCAATGTCGCACGATAGCCATCGGCACCCTGCCGCGTCATCACCCATTCGCGCATCGTGCGTCTGCCATCGTTCCAGCTGACGATCTGGCGCAGGTGAAAACGCCCCTGCGCATCGGTTTCACCCTCGCCGGCCACTTCGAACTGGCGCGATGGCCGCCCGCCACGGGTCTGCAGCACCCCCCAGCCATGCGTCTTGCCGGCAAAAAACTGTTCGGGACGCATCAGCGGTCCATCGTTGTCGAAGCCGCCGAGCGCCATCGGCGCCACGCAGCCCGACAGCAAAAGCGCTGCGATCACTCCAAATCCTGTGCGCATTGCGCCTCCCACCGTCACTTTAGGCGCGCCACCGCCGCCATACAACGCGCTTCGCCCGGCCGATGTCCCCTCCAATGCCCTCCGATATCCCCCTTATGCCCCCTTGCCCCCGGGCGCTTCCTGCCCCACCAATGGCTTATGGGTGCAGCCAGTTTCGAACAGGTCAGCGGACCAGGCACGGCGCAACGGCTTGCCGTCAGCGGACGGTTGACCATTGCCCATATCGCCGACGTCATCGAACCGCTGCGCGCCATCGAACCGAACGGCTCGGCACTGGCCATCGACCTTGCCGGCATCGAACGTATCGATACCGCCGGCGCCTGGCTGATCCACCGCCTCGTCGCCACCTGGACCGCCGCCGGCGTGCCTGCAGAGGTCGAAAATGCCTCGGAAGACGCGCGGCGACTGATCGCCGCAGTCGGCTCGAACGACATTGCCGTCGACATGCGGCGGCCGCGGGGCAATGCCATCACCGCGCGTTTCGCGAGCATCGGCAGCGCCGTAGTGGCGATGACCGACAATATCGGCAGCTTTCTGGCCTTCCTCGGCCACACCATGGTGGTGCTGGGGCAAACGCTCATCGGGCGCCGGCCGCTGCGCTGGAACGCCGTCATCCACCAGTGCGAAAGCATCGGGGTCAATGCGCTCGGCATCGTCGGGCTGCTGCTGTTCCTTGTCGGCATCGTCGTGGCGCAGCAGGGCGCAGTGCAGTTGCGCGCCTTTGGTGCCGAAGTCTTTGTCGTCAACCTCATCGGCCGCTCGATCCTGCGCGAACTCGGCATCCTGCTCACTGCGATCATGGTCGCCGGGCGCTCGGCATCGGCCTTTGCCGCACAAATCGGCTCGATGAAGCTCAACCAGGAAGTCGATGCCCTCGCCACCATCGGCATGTCGCCGATCGAAGTGCTGGTGGTGCCGCGCGTTCTCGCCATGGGCCTGATGCTGTTGCTGCTCGGCTTTTACGGCGCCGTCATGGCGATCATCGGCGGCGGCTTGTTCTGCTGGTTCGCACTCGATATCCCGCCGATCACCTTCGTCCAGCGCCTGCAGGAGGTAACCCCGCTGTCGGACATGATCATCGGCCTCATCAAGGCGCCGGTGTTCGGCATCATCATCGCCATGATGGGCTGTTTCCAGGGCATGCAGGTGACCGGCAATGCCGAATCGGTCGGCACCCGCACCACCCGCGCCGTGGTTGAATCGATCTTCGTCGTGATCGTTCTCGATGCCTTTTTCGCCGTGTTCTTTTCGGCACTGGGCTACAATTGATGGCCGACCTGTCCCCCATCCTCCCCGACAGCGATGACATCGTCATCCGCGTGCGCGGGCTGGTGACGCGCTTCGGCGACCAGGTCATCCACGATGGCCTTGATCTCGATGTGCGGCGCGGCGAAATCATCGGCATCGTCGGCGGCTCGGGCACCGGCAAATCGGTGCTGATGCGCGCCATCATCGGTCTGCAGACCCCCGCCGAGGGCGAAATCACCATCCTGGGGCAGAACGCGCGCAGCGGAACCGCCGCCGAAGCCAAGGATCTGCGCCGCCGCTGGGGCGTGTTGTTCCAGGAAGGCGCGCTGTTCTCGTCATTGACCGTTGCCGAAAACATCCAGGTGCCGATGCGCGAATTTCTCGCGCTGCCCGAAGGCCTGATGGCCGAACTCGCCGGCTACAAGGTCGCCATGGTCGGGTTGCCGGCCGAAGCCGGGCCGAAATACCCGTCCGAACTGTCGGGGGGCATGAAGAAACGCGCCGGTCTGGCGCGCGCGCTGTCGCTCGATCCGCAGTTGCTGTTCCTCGATGAGCCCACCGCCGGGCTCGATCCCATCTCAGCGGCGGCGTTCGATGAACTCATCAAGGTGCTCAAGGAAACCCTTGGTCTGACGGTCTTCCTCATCACCCATGATCTCGATACGCTGCATGCCATTTGCGACCGGGTTGCGGTCATCGGTGACAAAAAGGTGCTGGCGGTGGGAACGATTGCCGAACTGTTGTCGTTCGATCACCCCTGGGTACACGAATATTTCGCCGGGCCGCGCGGCCGCGCCGCCCATTCGGGTGCCCCCAAGCCCATGAAAGCCGCCTGATGGAAACCCGCAGCAACTATGCCATCGTCGGCGCCGTGGTCGTCGCGCTGGTGATCGCCATGTTCATCGGCGTCATCTGGCTGGCGCGTTTTTCAGGGTCGGACAACCAGCATTTCGACATTTTCTTCAAGCAATCGATCAACGGCCTCGCGGTCGGCAGCCCGGTCGCCTTCAACGGTGTGCCGGTCGGCAAGATCGAGGAGATCAAGCTGCTCCCCGAAACTCCGCAGTTCGTGCGGGTGCGCATCA
Organism: Alphaproteobacteria bacterium; assembly: GCA_031426015.1. Lineage (GTDB taxonomy): Bacteria > Pseudomonadota > Alphaproteobacteria > Sphingomonadales > Sphingomonadaceae > Sandarakinorhabdus. Next base: position 74,997 of record JANPKK010000064.1, on the reverse strand, counting down.
CCATCGCCGAGGATGTGCCGGTGCTGAAGGGCACCACCGCCGTCGTCGAAGGTGTCGGCTTCACCGGGGTCAGTCAGATTTCGCTGTCGGGCGCGATGCAGGGCGAGGATCGTATCGTCGAAAAAGGCCCTTATGGCGTGCCGGTGATCCCGTCGCGGGTCGGTGGGTTTGGTGCACTGCTCGCCAATGCGCCCGAACTGCTCAACAATATCTCCAAGCTGACCGAGCGCCTCGCCGAAGTGCTCAACCCCGAAAACCGCACGTCGATCGCCGGCATCCTGCGCAATGCCGATCGCGCCACCGGCGCCCTGGCCGACCGCGCGCCCGAAATCGCCCAGACGATCACCGAAGCACGCGCCACGCTCGTCGCCGCGACCGCAACGCTGAAGCGCATCGACGCGCTCGCCGGCAGCGCCGATGCCCTGCTCAACAACGACGGCAAACCGCTCGCTGCCGATCTGCGCACCGCGATCAAGACCGCCGAAGCCACGCTGAAACGCATCGACGACCTGACCATCGCTGCCAAGCCGGGGCTCGAAACGCTCAGCACCGAAACCCTGCCCGAAGCCAACCGCCTGGTGCGCGACCTGCGCGAACTCACCGGCAACCTCGGTGCTGTTGCAGCCAAGCTCGATGAAGACCCGGCGGGCGCACTGCTCGGCGGGCGGCCGCTCCCCGATTATGATCCGAAAAAGCCGGAGACCGCGAAATGACCGCTTTCTTGCGCACGGCTTGTTTCGGCGCACTGGCGCTGCTCGCCGGTTGCGGCCCGCTGGTACAGATCGGCGGCAACGCCCCGGTGCCGCAATCGCTGCTCACCATCACCGCGACCGCAAGCCCACGCGCCTATGCCGGCCCGGCGCGGCAGGGCGACACCATCGGCGTAGAGCTGCCCGGCGTGCCGGCAACGCTGCAGACGCTGCGCATTCCGGTCACCACCAGCGCCAGTGAAGTCTCCTATCTCGTCGGTGCGACCTGGTCCGAACAGCCCAGCAAGCAGTTCCAGCGACTGCTCGCCGATACACTGGCCGCCACCGGCATCCCGGTCATCGATGTCCGCCAGTCGAACCTGGCGCCGGCGCGGCGCCTGACCGGCACGCTGCGCGACTTCGGGCTCGATGTCCGCGATATCACGCAACCGGTGGTGCGCGTCCGCTACGATGCGCAACTCGCCGATCCGCGCGCGCCCGGTGCGCTGATGATCCGCCGGTTCGACGCCAGCGAACCCGCCGCCGACCAGCGCCCTGTCGCCATCGCCGCCGCGCTCGATCGCGCCGCCAACCGTATCGCCGCCGATGTTGCCGGCTGGGCGGCCGGGCGCTAGCATCCCCGGATGCTGACCGCCCAGGGCGCCACTGCGCCGGCCTTTGCCCGCACCCGCGCCGTGCTCGGCACCTTTGCCGGTAACCCTGTCGGCGCGGCGCGGCTGGCCTTTCGAACCTCCTGGTTACTCGCCGCAATAGCATTTTGCGTGCCCCTCCACGGTCTGTGGCGGCTGTTCGGCCGGCCTTCACCGTGGCCGCAGCGCTTCCTCGGCACCGCGGCGCGCGCCTGCGGTGCCAGGGTATCCACCGTCGGCACGCCGCGTCGTCACGATGTCTTCTATGTCGCCAACCATCTGTCGTGGATCGACATCTGCATCCTCGGCGGCGCCACCGGCACGGCGTTCGTCAGCCAGGACAAGATCCGCGACTGGCCGATCGTCGGCTGGCTGGCGCAGCTCAACCACACCGTCTTCGTCTCGCGCACCGAACGGATGACAGTCGGCTCGCAAGTCGATGAATTGCGCGCCGCGCTCGCCGAACACCAGCCAGTGGCGATCTTCCCCGAAGGCACCACGACCGATGGCCGCAGCCTGCTGCCGTTCAAGGCGCCGCTGTTCGCTGTGCTCTTCCCGCCACCGCGCGCCCTCGTCATCCAGCCGGTATTGCTCGATTTCGACGACGCCGGCAAAAGCCTGGCGTGGATCGGCGAGGAAACCGCCCCCGAAAACGCCTGGCGGGTGCTTAGCCGGCCCGGCAGCTTCCACGTCACCGTGCATTTTCTCGACGCTTTCGACCCCGGCGACCACCCGCACCGCAAGATGATCAGCGCCGAAGCGCGCCGTCGCATCGCCGCCGCGCTGTCCCAAAGCCTCGACGGCTTGGCCGTCGCCTGACGGTTTGCGGCAAAAAGTTCGCGGCTGACACGCCCGTGCCAAGCCGCTATCCCTTGCCCATGACAGCATCCTTTCCCGCCACGCGGCTGCGCCGCACCCGTTCCGCGCCGTGGAGCCGCCGGCTGCATGCCGAAAATACACTGACCCCGGCCGATCTGATCTGGCCGATCTTTGTTACCGAAGGCACCGACGTCATCGATCCGGTGCGTACCCTTCCCGGTGTCAGCCGCCTGTCGGTCGACAAGCTGGCGGCTGCAGCACGCGAAGCGGTGGCGCTCGGCATTCCGTGCGTCGCGCTGTTCCCCAATACCCAGCCGCATCTGCGCACCGAAGGCGGCGAAGAAGCGCTCAACCCCGACAATCTCGTCTGCCAGGCGATCCGCGCGCTCAAGGATGCGGCGCCCGAACTCGGCGTGCTCACCGATGTCGCGCTCGATCCCTATACCAGCCATGGCCACGATGGCCTGCTGCATGATGATGGCCGCATCCTCAACGATGCCACGGTCGAAATCCTCGTCGGGCAATCGCTCAACCAGGCGCGCGCTGGCTGCGATGTCATCGCGCCTTCCGACATGATGGACGGCCGCATCGCCGCGATCCGCGCCGGGCTGGAAAGCGAAGGCTTCGATCTCGTCCAGATCATGGCCTATTCGGCCAAATATGCCTCGGCTTTCTACGGTCCGTTCCGGGATGCGGTCGGCTCGGGCGGCTATCTGAAGGGCGACAAGAAGACCTATCAGATGGATTCGGCCAATTCGCGCGAAGCCATCCGCGAAGTCGAACTCGATATCGCCGAGGGCGCCGACAGCGTCATGGTCAAGCCCGGCATGCCCTATCTCGACATCATCCGCGCCGTGCGCGACCGCTTCGACGTTCCGGTCTTCGCCTACCAGGTGTCGGGGGAGTATGCGATGATGGAAGCCGCGGTTGGCGCCGGGGTGCTCGATCGCGACCGGGCAGTGCTTGAGACACTTCTGGGCTTCAAACGGGCAGGTTGTTCAGGGGTGTTGACCTATTATGCGCCATTAGCGGCGCAGCTATTGGCGGGCTGAACCTAACTCCCTCCTCGCAGGGGGGACGAAGGGCTTCAAGACAGCTCAATCCCGCGCGGCCAGCCACCCACGCAACAGCGCCACATACGCCGCCGGATTGTCATTCATGACGGAATGCGCCGCATCGCGGATCATCTCGAACCCCGCCCCGCCCGGCACATTGCGCGCAAAAGCCGCCACCGTCGCCGGGCGCGCTTCATCATGTTCCCCCGCCACGAACAGAGTGCGCTTGCCATCCAGCCGCGCCAGCAGCGGTCGCCCGTCATAATCTTGGAGGGTGCCTGTCGCGGTGAACTCCGCCCTGCCCCACATCGCGTTATAAATACCGGCGCTGAAACTGCGCGGCAGCGCGTCGCGATAGGCTGCGATCGCCGGCGGCGGCGGATAAAGCCGGACATGGCGCGCATAAAACGCATCGGTCGCGGCATCGCAATCGGCCTTGGTCGCCGCGCCCGCCACATCGCAGCGATCGAGCAAGTCGCGCACTGCCGGTGGCATCGCGTCCTTCAGGGCGCGCGCATCCTCCAGCCACACCGCCGTCGACACCAATGGCGATTGCAGCACCAGCCCGGCCAGCGCCGCCGGCCGCCGCGCGCCATATTCCAGCGCCACCGTACCGCCCCAGCTTGCCCCCAGCACATGCCAGCGCGGTACCCCGAGCGCCGCGCGCACCGCCTCGAGCTCGTCGACAAAGCGTTCTACCCGCCAATTCGCCGGATCATCCTTTGCCTGCGACCGGCCACTGTCGAGCTGGTCATAGAGGATAACCGCGCGATCGTCGGCAAGCGCCGTTGCATTGAGGAAATACCAGTGCGAACTCCCCGGTCCGCCGTGGAGCATGACGATCGGCGGCTTGTCGTTGCCAAGGTCGCCATTGACCCGAACATAGACCTGCCCGCCCGGCGCATCGACCATGACCTCACGGTCGGGCTGCAACCGCGCGCCGGGCAGCAGCACCGCCGCCGCCTGTGCCGGCACTGCCGCCAGCGCCGCCGCGCCCGCTATTACCTCCCGGCGGGTCAACACGCGTCGTGCATCCGCGCCAGCGTCGAATAGCGCGGATTGTCGACTGCAACCTTGGCGATGACCGCCTCGCACAGCGCTTCGATCAGCCCCGGTGTCTCGGGCGTCAGCTGCCCGGCACGTAGTCTCCCGCAGAGCTCCGCCCGTAGGCCATCCAGGCTCGTATCGTGACCAAGAAAGTCCGCCAGCGCCGCTTCTTCGGCCACTGCCGGCACCTTCACCAGCTCGCGTGACACGATGGCCAGCGCATTTCCGGCTACCTTGGCATGAAAGGCACTACGCCCGCTCAACTCGCCCTCGACCGACTTGAGAAAGGCCGCCACCGCCTCCACGAGTGCCACCGCCGTGATCTGCTCGCTCATCAGATGTCTCCAAAGCGTATGAGATGGAGCAGATCGAGTTCGACTTCGGACACCCGCCGCCCGATCGCCGCGCGTTCGACCGAGCGCACCCGCCCCGAAACATGGTCGTGCCCCAGTTGCAGGCAGGCCAACCCCCAGCGTAGCGTGCCCCAGACTTCCCACATATGGGCGCGGCCGCGATCGACCGGCGCGCCACCGGCGGCTTCGTAGGCGGCGTAGAGCGCCTCGCGTTCGCCGAATCCGCCCACCGGTTTCTGCCAGACACCGAAGCGCCAGGCGTTGGCGCACAGCCAGCCAAGGTCTTCCGCGCCTTCGCCCAGATGCGCGAGTTCCCAATCGAGCACCGCTGCCAGGCCGCTTGCATCGATGATAAAATTGCCGCTGCGGAAGTCGCCATGGACGATGGCGCTCGGTTCGGCGTCGCCGCAGCGCTCCGCCAGCCAGGCAAAGGCGAGGTCGAAGACCGGCGAATTGACCCCGAACGAGCGGTAGAGCGCGAACATCCGTTCACGCGCCGCGCCGGTGCGGCCATCAGGCAACGCGAGGGCGGCGACTTCGGCGATCGGGATCGCGTGTAGCCGTGCCAGAACCTGCGCGCACTGACCGGTCAACGCCGCGCGCGCCGCAGCAAAACCGTCGCCCTTCAGCCATTTCGGCGCCAGCGCCTCGCCCGCCACCCGCGCCATGATGAAGCCCTGCCCCAGGCCATCATCGGGCTGCAACACCGCCACCACTTCCGCCACCGGAATGCCATGTCGACCGGCGAGCGCCTGCAACGCCGCCTGGTCGGCTTTTGACAGCGCGCCATCGGCGACGTCGCCCGCGGCCGCGCATTGCAGGATCAGCGGCCAGGGCGCGCCATCGCGGGATGCATCGACGGCATAGGTCGCCGACGCGGCCCCCCCTGACAGCGCGGCGACGTGGTCGACCACGACAGCACGGCGCATGGCGCGTGCGAGCGCGGCGGCAACCCGTTCGGGTGTCGGTTCATTCACCGGCAAGCCGGGCATAGGCAACCTCGTCGAACCATTGGCCATTTTCCTCCCAGCTTTGCAGCGTCACCGCCTCCAGCCGGAAGCGCAGCCGTTCCAGCAGGCGCTGAGCCGCCAGGTTGCGCCGGTCGGTCTGGGCGATCAAGCGGTGACGACCGCGGGCAAACAGAAATTCCACCATCGCCCCCACGGCTTCACCGGCGAGGCCCTGCCCGCGCGCCGCCGGCGCAAAGGCAAAGCCGATTTCGGCCTGGCGATTGCGCGGCGTATCGAAATTGACACCGATATCGCCGAGAAACCGTTCCGAGACGCGATCGAGCACGGCGAACTGCTGCCAGCCGGCAGCATCGCGAACCGGGCGCCGGTCCATCGCGGCGATCAGGCGGCGGGTCTGTGCGAGGCTGCGTTTCTGCGGGTCGAACGGCATCTGGCCGCGGCTGGCGTGCAGCGCTTCGGCGTCGCCGGCCTGCGCCGGGCGCACCCGGGTGCGCGCCGTGGTGAAATCCCAGTCTTCCGCCGTCACGCCGAAATTCCCTGTCTGGCCGACCTTGCGGCACTCGCGCCACACAGTGTGGCGCTACCCGACGAAGTCAAGCGCTACAATTGTGTCCTATGGGCCGCACTGATCGAGATATTATGCGGTTAGGCAGGCCGAACGGTTGTCAGTCAGCGACTTTGCTGGCAGTGCGCTTGCATGAAAGCCAATGTTCGGAACCGCGCAATCGCCGAGGATTCCGAAGAATGTTTTTCTTTTGCCGGTCACTCTCGCCCGGCACGTGACGCGACAGGGTTTTTCGGAACGAATATTCGGCAACCGGGGCCTCCCGCTTCCAAAATTTCGACTGCGGAAACACTGCAGCGCTTCAAAACTTCAATCTTGGGAAGGATTTACATGCGTACTGCTTCATCCCTGATCCGCGCCAGCCTGCTGGCCTCGATCGCCTTTACCGGTCTCGCCGGTGTCGCCAATGCCCAGACCGCAGCAACCGCCGCCGCCGCCGAAGATGAAGGCGATGCGCTGATCATCGTCACCGCGTCGAAGCGTTCGGCAACGCTGCAGGACACGCCGATTTCGGTGTCGGTCACCGGCAAGTCGCAGATCGAACAGTCGCAGATCCGCGATCTCAAGGATCTCCAGACCCTGGTGCCCTCGCTGCGTGTCAACCAGCTGCAAAGCTCGGCCAACACCAACTTCATCATCCGCGGCTTCGGCAACGGTGCCAACAACGCCGGGATCGAGCCTTCGGTCGGCGTGTTCATCGATGGCGTCTATCGCTCGCGCTCGGCCGCCCAGATCGGCGATCTGCCGAACCTCGAGCGTATCGAAGTGCTGCGCGGCCCGCAGTCGACCCTGTTCGGCAAGAACGCGTCGGCCGGCATCATCTCGATCGTTACCCGTGATCCGCAGTTCGAATTCGGCGGCAATGCCGAAGTCAGCTACGGCAATTACAACGCCATCATCGTCAAGGGCGGCGTCACCGGCCCGATCAGCGACACGATCGCCGTCAGCGTCGATGGCAATTTCAACAAGCGCGACGGCTATGGCTTCGATGTCGGCCTCAACCAGGACGCGAATGATCGCGATCGTTGGGGCGTGCGCGGCTCGATCCTGTTCAAGCCTTCGGAAGACTTCAAGATCCGCCTTATCGCCGATTACGACAAGATCGACGAAAATTGCTGCTTGACCGCCAACATCGTCGATGGTCCCACCGGTGCCGCCGTGCGCGCCGTCGGTGGCCGCGTCATCAGCAACCAGCCCTTCGCCTATGTCTCGGCCAGCAACATTCCGTCGAGCAACAAGATCGAGAACTACGGCCTGTCCGGCCAGCTCGACTGGAACCTGTCCGACACGCTCGCGCTGACCAGCATCACCGCCTATCGCCGCGTCAAGTCCGACACCAACCAGGATTCGGATTTCACCAGCGCCGATCTGATCGGCAACAACGCCAATCTGACCAACATCAAGACCTTCACCCAGGAAGTGCGGCTGGCCTCGTCGTTCGACGGCCCGCTCAACTTCCTGCTCGGTGGTTTCTATTTCAATGAAAAGATCGACATCGATTCGAACCTGACCTTCGGCAAGGACTTCAAGAATTACGCCAACGCATTGAGCGGCGGCGCCTATTCTTCGCTCGAGCCGACGCTTCGCGCGCTGCTGCCGGGCACGCCGGCCGGCACGTTCGGCGCCCAGGGCCAAGGTGTCTTCGAAAAGTACAATTACAAGAACGAAGCCTATTCGATCTTCGGCCAGGTGGACTTCGAACCCGTCGAAGGCCTGACGCTGACCGCGGGCGGCAACTACACGCACGACAACAAGCGCGTGATCGCCAATGTCGTTTCGACCGACGTGTTCTCGGGCCTTGATCTGGTGCTGGCGGGTGTTCGCGCCGGCGTACCGGCGACGCTGGCCGCCAACCCGACCTTCAACCCGTTCCTGGGGCTGCGCGGCCTGCAGTTCCTGCCGCCCTTCCTCAACTTCCCCAACTCGGTTGAAGACGGCAAGACCAACGACAGCAAGTTCACCTACACGCTGCGAGCCGCCTACAAGTTCAGCGACAGCATCAGCACCTATGCCACCTACGCAACCGGCTTCAAGGCGTCGTCGTTCAACCTGTCGCGCGACAGCCGTCCGACCCCGGCGAACTTCATCCCCGGTTCGCCCGCCCAGTCCCCGGCGCCAGGAGCATCGCCGATCCGCACCGCAGGCCTGGCCGTCAACAACCTGACAACCGGCACCCGTTTTGCCGATCCGGAAAATGCGACCGTCTATGAAATCGGCCTGAAGGGTCAGTTCGATGGCTTCGGGTTCAACCTGGCGCTGTTCAAGCAGTCGCTGAAGGGCTTCCAGGGCAACATCTTCACCGGTACCGGCTTTGTGCTCGGCAACGCCGAAAAGCAGTCGACCACGGGTATTGAACTCGATGCCACCATGTCGCCGATCCGGAACCTGACGATCACGACGAACTTCACCTACCTCAACCCGAAGTTCGATTCGTTCATCGGCGGTACGGCGCTGCAGCCCGGTTCGTTTGCAACCGTCCCGACCAACCTGAGCGGTCTGCGGCCGGCGGGTATCCCGGAATTCTCGTACACGATCGGTGGAACCTACACCGCCGACATCAACGACACGATGAAAGCTACCTTCCACGTCGACTATTTCGGGTCGAGCCCGGTGCTGATCGCACAGGGTCTCAACTTCAAGCGCGAGGAACAGTCGCTCAACGCGTCGATCACGTTGGCCATCACCAAAGGCCTGGAAGTGTCGATCTGGGGCCGCAACCTCGCCGATTCGCAGTACATCACCACGCTGTTCCCGGGCGTTGCCCAGGCCGGTTCGCTGCAGGGCTATCCCAGCCAGCCGCGCACCTACGGCGGTCTGGTTCGCTACCGCTTCTGATGAGCACGCCCCCTGCGTCAACCTGACGCAGGGGGCGGTGTTTGTTCAGCACAACTCATTGCGAAAACGGCAGACCGCGTGTCACCAATAGAAATTGCGGCTGCCGTTTTCGGCGTGATCAACATCATCCTTATTGCACGCCGTTCATTGTGGAATTATCCCTTTGGCGTGATGATGGTATCACTTTACTTTGTCGTATTCTTGCAAGCGCGGCTTTATAGTGCCGCGGGCCTGCAGATTTTCTTTCTGGCATCACAGCTTTACGGCTGGTGGTACTGGCGGCGCGCGGGCATCGGCAATGCGCCTGTCCCGGTTCGGCCCTTGGCATCGGGTGGCCGCTGGCTGGCATTGGCGGCCGGCAGCATCGGCACGCTGGCGCTCGGCCTGGTGATGAGCCGGCTGACCGACGCTGCCGCCCCCTGGCTCGATGCCGGTAATGCGGCGTGGAGCATGGTCGCGCAATTGCTGACCGATCGGCGCCATGTCGAAAGCTGGCCGTTGTGGATCGTCATCAACATCGGTTCGGTGGGGCTTTACGCCTCGCAGGGTCTCCTCGCCACTGCGGCGCTCTATGCTGTGTTCCTGTGCATTGCCTGCTGGGGCTGGGACCAGTGGCGCCGCGCCGCCCCGATGGCGCAATCATGACCCGGCGTATCGTGCTGACCGGGGTCGAATGCACCGGCAAATCCACCCTGGCGCCGCTGCTCGCCGCGGATTTCGGCGGTGTCGTCATGCCCGAATACGGCCGCAGCTGGGCGGAAGTGCACGGCACCGATTTCACCATCGCGGCGCTGCGCGACATCGCCGCCGGACACATGCTGGCAAGCCAGGCGTTGGCGGCCGAAAATCCCACGGTGATCATCGAAGACACCGATATCATCATGACATCGGCCTGGGCGATCATGCTCCACGGTCGACGCGACCCGTTGCTCAGTGCGATCCCCGCAACCGGCGATCTGTATCTGCTGTTCCGCCCCGACACGCCCTGGATCAACGACGGCACGCGCATGTTCGGCGGCGACAAGCGCACACGCTTTCACAACGTCGTGCGCGATGAAATGAACATCCGTCAGATCACCCCGGTGATCATCGAGGGCGGTTGGGCCGCGCGGCACACCAGCGCCAAGGCCGCGATCGACCGGCTGCTTGCCAACCCGACCTGAAATTTCCGCAATATATCGGCGAGCAGAGTGTCGTTCTTCTCGTCGAGGGTGCCGACAACGCTGTTCCTGGCAACACGGCAAGAAAACCGGCATTTTCGAAAACCTGCCGCGCACGCAGTTGCAACTGTGCATCTGTCGCGCCAAAGCAAGCTGATGGCCACAATCCTTCTCACCGGTGCCTCGCGCGGTATCGGCGCCGCCGCCCGCATCGCGCTTGTCGCTGCCGGGCATCACGTCATCGGGCAATCGACCGCGGGGGGCGACGGGCTCATTGCCGCCGATTTCGCCGTGCCACGCGCCGCCGATTCGTTGTGGGCACAGGCACTCGCCGCAAGCGGTGGGCGCATCGATGTGCTGGTCAACAATGCCGGTGTCTTCGAAGACGCCGATATTGCCGATGCCGACGCCTTTGCCGACACCTGGGCCCGCAGCCACGCGATCAACCTGCAGGCGGCCGCCGACCTGTGCCGCCACGCCGTGCTGCATTTCCAGCAAACACGGGGAGGCCGCATCGTTAATGTCGCCAGCCGCGCCGGCCATCGCGGCGACAGCCCGGCACACTGGCACTATGCCGCCGCCAAGGGCGGCATGTTGGCGCTCACCAAGACCATCGCGCGCGGTTATGCGCTGCAGAACATCCTGGCCTTTGCCGTGGCGCCCGGCTTCACCATGACCGGCATGGCCGAGTCATATCTGTCGAGCCGCGGCGGCGACAAATTGCTCGCCGACATCCCGCTCGGCAAGGTCGCCGACGCCGCGGAGGTCGCCGAAGCCATCCGCTGGCTGGCGAGCGAGGCACCGCCATCGCTCACCGGCAGCACGCTCGACATCAACGGCGCCAGCTATGTCCGATAAGGGATGGGCGCTGACACTGGCGTGCAATCGCCGCGATGCCGAGGCAATGCCCGAAATCGGCGAGGTCTTTCCCGATCTGATTGATCCGCCGACGCTTAATGTCGAGGAGCCTGATCCCGACCAGCCCGACGCCTGGGTGATGACCGCCTATTTCGCCGACGAACCCGACGCGGCGCTGGTAGCACGCATCACCGCGCTGTTTCCGTCGGCGGCCGATGTGGCGCTCGCTCCCCTGCCCGATGCCGACTGGACGACGCTGTCGCAGCGCAATCTCGAGCCGGTGCGCGCCGGCCGCTTCCTCGTCCACACCGCGGCGCATGCCGATGCCGTGCGCGTCGGCGATATCGCGCTCGCCATCGAAGCCGGGCTCGCCTTCGGCACCGGCCAGCACGCCACGACGCATGGCTGCCTGCTGGCGCTGCACCGATCAGCGAAGCGGCACAGCTTTCGCAATATCGCCGATCTCGGCACCGGCACCGGCGTGCTGGCGCTCGCCGCGGCGCGGCGCTGGCGCAAGGCAGCGACGATCGCCAGCGATATCGATCCGGTGTCGGTGGCGGTTACCCGCGCCAATTGCCGCGACAATCATGTCGGTGAAGGCCGCAGCGCCGGCCGCATCGAGCTTGTCGAAGCCGCCGGCATGGACCACGCGCGCTTGTGGCAGCGCGCGCCCTATGATTTGATCATCGCCAACATTCTTGCCGGCCCGCTCATCGATATCAGCCGCGACGTGGCGCGCGCGCTTGCACCCGGCGGGGTGCTTGTCCTCGCCGGGTTGCTGCAATCACAGGCGTTGCGGGTGCGTAGCGCCTATCGCCAGCACGGGCTGGTGCCGGTCGGCCAGCACCGGCGGGGCGAATGGCCCTGCCTGGTACTGACAAAAACCGGTTAATGCTCGCTTAGAGCGCGTGGAACAGCCGCGCGTCCGTCTGGACGGCCTGCAACTGCGTCCGGGTCTTGCGCATGACAACGCGGACCGGAGCCAAAGTGCGAACGTCGGCATCGCCGAACGGACGCTGCCGAGGCTCATAGCCCTGAAGTTCTACCTTCATGGTCATTCTCCTCAAAAAACGCGCCGGGCTAATTCCCAGCGCTGAAGTGGGATATATGACGATTTCGTGACATTGTGCAGTGCAGCAGGTTGCAAAGGAGCCATGCGCTATGTGCATAGCGTGGCATTTCAGTCACTTTGTCGCAGGTGGGGAACGCTCTCCCCCCTGTCGGGAGGGAGTTAAGTCGCCGGCCCCACCAGCGCCGTCCAGGCTGCCTCGTCGATCACCTCGACCCCCAGCGCGTCGGCCTTCGCCCGCTTCGACCCGGCATCGGCGCCCGCCACCACCAGATTCGTCCGCGCCGAAACCGAACCCGCCACCTTGGCGCCGAGCGCTTCGGCCTGCGCCCGCGCTTCGTCGCGGGTAAGCGTGGTCAATGACCCGGTGAACACCACCGTCTGCCCGGTCAGCGCCGTCTGCCGTGCCGCCGCCAACGGCTCGGGCGTCACGAAATCAAGCAGGTCGGCAAAGGTCGCCAGATTGTGCGGTTCGCCAAAGAAATCGATCAGCGCCGCGGTCACCACCGGGCCGATGCCGCCGATATCGGTCAGCCGGCCGCGCGCTTCGGAATCGTCCGCAGCCGCCAGCGCGACATCGCGCACCGCCTCGGCTGAACCCAACGCTCGCGCCAGGTCACGCGCCGTCGATTCGCCGACATGGCGGACGCCGAGCGCGAACAGGAAGCGATCGAGCCCGACCGTCCGCCGCGCCCGGATCGCCTCGATCAGATTGTCCGCCGATCGGTCCTTGATCCCCGGCAGTGCCAGCAGCGTCTCGCGCGTCAGCCGGAAGATATCCGCCGGAGTCGCGATCAACCCGGCGGCAGCAAATTGTTCGATGCGCTCGCTGCCCAGGCCTTCGATATCGAAGGCCAGCCGCGACACGAAATGCCGCAAGCGTTCATTGCGTTGCGCGGCACAGGTCAGGCCGCCGGTACAGCGCGTCACCACCTCGCCGGTCTCGCGCACCGCATGGCTGTCGCAGACCGGGCAACGATCGGGGAAGACGAAGGGCTCTGCGCGCGCCCCTTCCCCCGGCACGACGCCGAGGATCTGCGGAATAACATCCCCCGCCCGCTGCACCCGCACCCGGTCCCCGACCCGCACATCGAGCCGGGCAATCTCGTCGGCATTGTGCAGTGTCGCGTTGGTGACAACGACGCCGCCGACCGTGACCGGCGCCAGCCTCGCCACCGGCGTCAGCGCGCCGGTGCGGCCTACCTGGATATCGATGGCGAGCAATGTCGTTTCGGCCTGTTCGGCGGCAAACTTGTGCGCCGTTGCCCAGCGCGGCGAGCGTGACACCTGCCCCAGCCGCGCCTGCCAATCGAGCCGTTCGACCTTGTAGACGACGCCATCGATATCGAAGGGCAAGTCGGCGCGGCGTGCCTCGATATCGCGGGTGAAAGCCAGTGCCTCGTCGATATCGGCGCACGACCGCCGCAGGTCACCGATATCGAAGCCCCAGTCATGGATTGCCGCCATTACCGCGCTCTGGCTGGCGCCGGGCACGCGGCTTACCTCGCCCCAGCCATGCACGATGAAGCCCAGGGGCCGCGACGCGGTGATGCTCGCGTCGAGCTGGCGCAGCGAGCCTGCCGCGGCATTGCGCGGGTTGGCGAAGACCTTGTCGCCCGCTGCGGCCTGACGGGCGTTAAGCGCCGCAAACTCGGACTTGAGCATATAGACCTCGCCGCGCACCTCGGCGACATCCGGCGCGTAAGACGGCAGTACCTGCGGCAGGCCGATGACATGGCGGATATTGGCGGTAACATTTTCGCCGACCGCGCCATCGCCGCGCGTCGCGCCGGTGACGAGCTTGCGGTCTTCATAGCGCAGGCTCGCCGAAAGACCGTCGATCTTGGCTTCGGCGAGCAGCGCCACGGGTTCATCCTCACCGAGCCCGAGAAAGCGCCGCACCCGCCCGACGAAATCGCGCGCCTCGTCATCCGAAAAGACATTGTCGAGGCTGAGCATCGGCTTGCTGTGGACCACCTTGCCGAAACCGGCGGCGACCGGCGCGCCGACCTGGCGGCTTGGGCTGTCGTCGCGCACCAGTTGCGGCCATTGCGCCTCGATTTCGGCGTTGCGACGGACGAGCGCGTCATAATCACTATCGCTGATGCTTGGTGCATCCTCGGCGTGATAGCGCCGGTTATGCTCGGCGATTTCCGCTGCAAGGCGCGCCAGTTCGCTGCGGGCTTCGGCGTCGGTCTGGGGCAAGGCGCTCATGCGTGCCTGATAGCATCGCCCATTCGCGCGCGGGAGGGGGCGGATTGACCGGGCGCGAAGAATTGCGCCAACTGTCGCCATGAACCCGCTTTATGCCTCGCTGCCGACGACGATCTTCGAAACCATGTCGGCGCGCGCCCGGGCCACCGGCGCGATCAACCTGGGGCAAGGTTTCCCCGACAGCGGCTGGCCGCAGGATGTGCTGGCGGTGGCGTCCCAGACGCTGCTGACCGGCAACAACCAGTATCCCCCGATGCCGGGGCTGCCCGAATTGCGCGAGGCGATCGCCGAACACTACCGCACGCATCAGGGTGTCACGCTGGATTGGCAAAGCGAAGTCACCGTCACCTCGGGCGCTACCGAGGCGCTTGCCGCCGCGATCATGGCGCTGGTGACGCCAGGCGATGAAGTCGTGCTGTTCCAGCCGCTCTACGACGCCTATCTGCCGCTGGTGCGCCGCGCCGGCGGTATCCCGAAGCTGGTGCGGTTGGCGCCGCCGCATTGGCAGTTCGATGCGGCGATGCTGGAGGCCGCCTTCAGCCCGAAAACCCGGCTGGTCATCATCAACAACCCGCTCAACCCCAGCGCCTCGACCTTCGACCGCGCCAGCCTCGACCTCCTCGCCGGCTTTGCCGAACGCCATGACGCCGTGGTGCTCAGCGATGAAGTCTGGGAGCATGTCATCTTCGATGACCGCACGCACACCAGCGTGCTGGCGGTGCCGGCCCTTCGTGACCGCAGCGTCAAGATCGGTTCGGGCGGCAAGATCTTCGCGCTGACCGGATGGAAGATCGGCTGGCTGTGCGCCGCGCCGCCGCTGACCCGCGCGCTGGCCCGATCGCACCAGTTCCTGACCTTCACCACGCCACCCAATCTTCAGGCCGGGATCGCCCATGGCCTGGGCAAGGAACCTGGGTGGTTCAGCGCAATGCGCGGCGGCTTCCAGCGCTCCCGCGATCGGCTGGTGGCGGGGCTGACCACGGCAGGTTATGCGATGCTGCCGAGCGCCGGTACTTATTTTGTCTCGATCGACCTGGCGGCATCCGGGATTGCGCTGGACGATGTGACGGTAGCCGATCGCCTGATCGATGCCGGCGTCGCCAGCATTCCCGTGTCGGCCTTTTACGCCGAAGCGCCCATTTCCAGTGTCTTGCGCCTGTGTTTTGCCAAGCAGGATGAAATTCTCGATGCCGCGATCGAACGTCTTGCACGGGCTCTGCCCGGCCTGCAGGCTGAGAGTGGCCCTGCTTGACAAATAAATCTACATATGTAGATTTATTTTATGCGGCAACGGCGTCCTTCCCCTCAAACGCTTCTCCTGCTTGGCGCCCTGCTCGAGCGCCCGAACGAATGGCGTCACGGCTATGACCTGACGCAGGAGACCGGCATCAAGACCGGCACGCTGTATCCGGTGCTGATGCGGCTCGCCGACCAGGGCCTGCTCGAATCGGCGTGGCACGAGCCGGCGCGACCCGGCGCGCCCGCGCGGCATGCCTATCGGCTGACCTCCGACGGGATGGCTTTCGCGCGCGACCAGATTGCGGCTGCGATCGAACGCGGCACTGCCGGGCTGTCACCGGCATGACAAGCGGCTTTCCCCAGCTCTTGTGTCGGCTGGCGCGGCGTCTGCTGCCGACGGCACGGCAACCCTGGGCCGATGCGATGGCCGCGGAGCTGTACCAGATCGATGATGATCGCGATGCGCTGGCCTTTGCCGGCGGCTGCCTGCTCGCTGCGCTGCGCGAACGCATTGCCGACGTCGATACGCGCTTCGGGGCCGGGCTGTGGAGTATCGCAATTGTCGCGGCGCTCTGCGCGGTGATACAGCTGGTGTGCGCGGCGCGCGGCGTTGCCGTGCTGTTCGGCGCGCGCGATGGCATGCGTGCGTCGCTGGTCGCGGCACCCGATCTGCTTGCGCGCTATGATGCAGCCCGCCCACTGGTGGTCGCCTGCTTTCTGGCGCTGGGGCTGGCGCAACTGGCAACCGCCTGGTTTCTCAGCCGTGACGAGATGCGACGCTTCGTCATCGCCTGGGCGCTCGCCATGACCATCGCGGGCTTCGCCGTCCTTGTCCAACTTTCGATCATCTGGCAGCTCGACGGGGTTCCTTCCGAATTCCACGCCTTGCTCATCGAAGCGGCAGCCGTGCCGCTGCTGCTCGGCTGGTACAAGCGCCAACAAGCCCTGAACCGAAAGGCAAAACCATGAACGCGAACCGCGCATTCCTCCTGCTGCTGGCCGCCGCCAACTTCTGCAGCGGTGCGGCCCGGGCTGCACCCCCAAGCGCCGAAGCGGTTGTCGCCGCATCGAAGCGCGCGACCGGCGGCGCCGCCTGGGATACGCCGCAAGGCTGCACCGAAACCGGAAGCCATGGCGATGGCGCGATCACCTATCTGACCCGCTTTTCGCTCCAGGGTTACGGCATGCGGACCGATGGCACGCGCGGCGGCGACACGCGGTCGATGGGCTTTGACGGCAAGGTGCGCTGGCAGACAGCGGGACCCGGCGCGGTCGACAGCAAGTCCGATCCGGCGTCGCTGCAGGAAGCGATCATGACCAACTACATCAGCGTCAACGGCTTTTTCTTCCCCGATCGTTTCCCGGCGCGCCTGCGCTATCTGCGGACGGCGCAGGAAGCCGAGCATCGTTTCGATATAATCGAGATGACGCCAACCGGCGGGCGCCCGCTCGAAGTCTGGTTCAACAGGCAAACGCACTTCATCGAGCGGGTGATCGATGGCCAGGGCACGCCGCCGGTCCGCGTCGAAGCGAGTGATTACCGGCGCAATACCGCCGGCCTGACGATCGCCCACCGTCTCACCGTTTACAGCACCGATGGTGCCGTGCTCGATCGCGGCGTCGTGACCGGCTTCGACTGCGGGGCGATCGACACCCGGGCATTTTCACCGCCAGCGGGGCGTTAAACCGGTCAGGGCGCCTTGGTCACCACCGGCCCACCCTTCACTGCCGGCGCGCCTTTCAGATAATGCGCCAGCCAGGCATCGACCTCGCGGTAGAATTGCCGGCTATCCTCGGGCTTGGTGATCCAGTGCCAGGCATCGGGGAAGATCAGCAGCCGGCTCGGCACCTGCTGGCGTTGCAGGGTCGCCCAGGTTTCGAGCGTGTTGGCCATCGGCACGCGGAAATCGCGCTCGCCGGCGGTCAACAGCATCGGCGTCTTCCAGTCGTTGCCATAGGTGATCGGGCTCTGGTCGCGCCAGACCTTGCTGTCACCCCAGGGCGGCCCGCCGCTGGCGACTTCGCGGCCATAGCTGAAATCGCTGGTCCCCCATTGGGTTTGCAGATCGACTTCACCGGCATGGCTGACGAGGCATTTATAGCGCGTCGTCGACGCCTCCAGCCAGTTGGCGAGATGCCCGCCATAGCTGGCGCCACCGGCGCAGGCATTGGCCTTGTCGATGAAGGGATACAGCCGCGCGGCTTCATCGGCGGCTTCGTTGATCTCGTTGGCGGGGCCACGCAACGGATCTAGCTTGATACTCCGCGCGAATTGCTCGCCGTAACCCGTTGAACCGGTGTAATCAGTCATCAGGACGACATAGCCGGCACTGGCGAGCAGGTGCGGATTCCAGCGCAGCCCGATGGCATCGGCGTGCATCGACGCCGGGCCGCCGTGCATCAGCACCAGCAACGGATATTTGCGAGCGGCATCGAACGCCGGCGGCTTGACGATCATGCTGTGGATGCGCCGACCGTTCTTTGCCGTGAACCAGAAATGTTCGGGGCTCGCCCAATCGATGCCGGCGGCTTCGGCGACATTGACCT
This sequence comes from Alphaproteobacteria bacterium, assembly GCA_031426015.1. Lineage (GTDB taxonomy): Bacteria > Pseudomonadota > Alphaproteobacteria > Sphingomonadales > Sphingomonadaceae > Sandarakinorhabdus. Next base: position 56,926 of record JANPKK010000064.1, on the reverse strand, counting down.
GGGTCAGGTTGCGATGCGCCCTCGCGCCCGGATCGATGCGGACAATTTCGGCCGGGTTGATCGCGCTGCCATAGCTCGCCACCAGCACCGGTGCCGCGGCGTTTTCGGCAATGGCGATGTTGCCATAGCCGCCGACCTTGGGCGCAATCACCATCTCGGGTTTGCCGCCCGCAACCGGCACGCGGTAAAGGTTGGTCAGTCCCGCCTCTGGCACCACCATGTAGATGCTGCGGCTGTCGGCGCTGACGGCGTAGTTTTCGGCATCGCGATCGAACCCCGGCGTGACTGCGGTCGATGCGCCGCCCGCCGGCCACGCGACCCGGTGCAGGCGCCCGAGATCATAGATCGCCTCGCCTTGCGTATTGAACTTGAACAGCAAGGTCTTGCCATCGGGCGTGAAGGCGGCATCGCCAAATTCCCCAGGTGTCGGCGTGACAAGGCGCGCTTCGCCGCCCGCCGCCGGCATCCGGTACAGGCCGAAATTGACCCGCGCATAGGCAGCGTTCCAGCGTTCGGTAGTGGCGGTGAACAGCACTTCCTTGCCATCGGGGCTCCACAGCGGTGACAGGCTGACCCCACCATCGCCCTGGGCGCTGCCGCCGAAACCTTCGGCACGGGCGAGCGCAGTCGGCGACAGGATATCGCGAGCGACCGACCCATCGGCGAATTCCTGCACGAACAGCGCCGGGCGCCGGTCATCGAGCCATTCGTTCCAATATCTTATCGGGAAATGCTCATACACCCGCACATTGAACTTGCGCGCCTTGCGATCGGCAGCAGCCTGCTTGTTGGCGGCGGCATCCAGCGCGCCGGGAAAGACGCTGCTTTCGAACAGGATCGCGCCGCCATCGGGCCGCCATTGCGGGTTGGCGGCGCCGGTCGGCACGCTGGTCAGCCGCCGCGCCTCGCCGCCGCCGAGATCAATGACATAGATCTGCGCTTCGTCATCGCCTTCGCGCTTGGCGGAAAAGGCGATCCGGCGGCTGTCGGGGGCCCAGTTCGCGCCGGATTCGCCGGCCTTGCTGCTCGTCAGCCGGCGCGGCGCCGTCGAACCATCGGCCGGCACGATCCACAAATCGCTGACCTGGCCGTCCTTTTCATAGGACGGCTCAACGAGGGAATAGACCACCCATTTGCCATCGGGGCTGACCTGCGGCGCCCCGACCCGCTTCATCATCCACAATTTCTCGTGGCTGATGACCTGTCGCGGCTCGGCGGCCGCAACTGGTGCCAGGGCGCCAAGCGCCAGCCCGGCCGACACCAGCAGAAATGCAATATTTTTCATGACCATCCCCCGATAATCCCGCCATGCTAGCGGCTCGAGATGGTTTTGTCAGCAGGCGCGGCGCCCCCGATGGCACGCCGCGCCGCCGGGATTTCAGAAACGGAAGCCGACCGTGGCGTTCCAGGTGCGCGGATCGCCATAATAGACCGTCTGGATATTGCCGACCGAGCTGAATTCCTGGCCATCGGTGCGATACAGCGCGTTGCCGAGGTTCTTCACCCCGCCGCGGATGTAATATTTGCCGCCCGGCGCATCATATTGAACATAGGCATTGGCGAGCCAGTAACCCGGCTCGGTGAGGCCCGGCCGGTTGTCGACCGACAGGAAATGCTTGTCGACGAACCGCGCGTCGCCGCCGACGGTAATGCTGCCGGCGCTGCCGAGCGAAAAGGCATAGTCGGTGCCAAGCGTCAGCGTCAGCGGCGGTGCGAAGGCCGGCTTGCAGGTGATGGCATTGCCGGTCGGGTTGCACGAGAAACTTGATGGCGGCACGCGGCGGCCATCGTTGAACACGTCGTATTTGGCGTTGAGATAGCCCGCGGCAACACGCAGGTTCCATTGCGGCACCGGGCGCACCGCGGCTTCGAATTCGATGCCCCAGATCGTCAGCTTGCCAGCATTGACCACCGGGAAGACGCCGGTCGCCCCAACCGTGCCGCCACCAACACGCGCCTGGAAATTCTTGTAATCGCTGTAGAAGACATCGCCCGACAGGCGGACCTTGCCACCCAGCAGGCTGGCCTTGGCGCCGCCTTCATAGGTCCAGACTTTTTCGGGCTCGAATCGCGTCACCAGCGTCGGGGCGCCGTTGACCACCAGCGTCAGGTCGTTGAGCGAGTTGGCGCGGCCGTTGAAGCCGCCTGATTTGAAGCCGCGGCTGGCGGAGGCATAGACGAGGCTATCGGGCGTCGGCTTGTACGACAGCGTCACCATCGGGGTCCAGGCATCGAAACTGGCGGTATCGCTGGCATTCAACGGCGCTGGCAAATTATCGGGGAAGCGGAAGTTGACGTTGTTCAGGAAAGCCTGGTTGGAAATCGTTGTAGTAAAACGATTATAGCGGCGATCTTCCTTGGTATAGCGCAAGCCCGCGGTCAGCGAGAGCTGATCGGTGAAATCATAGGTCGCCTGGCCGAAGGCGGCATAGGACTTGGTGTTCTGTTCATCGTCGATGAGCCGCGTGAAGGTCACCGGCCCACCAAGGAAGGTGAACAGGTCATCGGCAAAGGCTTCCTGGTGCGACGCGACATTTTCGTTGAGATAATAGACGCCGAGAACACCCTTGAACTTGCCCATGTCCCATTTCAGCTGCACTTCCTGGCTGAACTGGTGCTGGTCGAGGCCGACGAACACGTCGCCCAATTCGGCCTGTGTCGCATCGATATCGATGAACAGGTCGGGGCGCAGCTTGCGATAGGCAGTGATCGACGACAGCGTGAACTGGTCGTTCAGATCCCAATTGGCTGTCAGCGAGACACCCCAATGGTCGAGCCGCTGGCCTTCATTGCCCTTGAAGCTGGTCGACGCCTTGTAATCATAGCGGCCATAGGGTTCGGCGGGCACCAGGGTCTTGATCCCGGCCGGAAACAGGCTGGTCTGCAACAGCGGCGCCGTGGCATAGCCGAGCGTCAGCGCATTGCGCTGACGGGTGTAATCGCCCGACAGGATCAGCTCGAAACCGTCGCTCGGCTTGGCGCGCAGGATGGTGCGGCCGGTCAGCGAATCGCGGTCATTATACTCGCGGCCGGTCAGCGGATCGGTGACCAGCCCATCGCGCTTGTCATATTGCGCCGCGATCGACAGCGCGACCTTGTCACCGACCAGCGGCGCCGAGACATAGCCGTTGAGCAGGATCTGGTTGTAGCTGCCGTACAGCGCCGATCCGGTCGCCTTGAAGGTGTTCAGATCGGGCTTTTTCGACACGATGCTGACCGCGCCTCCGGTGGTGTTCTTGCCATACAGCGTACCCTGCGGCCCGCGCAGCACTTCGATGCGCTCGACATCGCCGAGGTTGAGCAGCGCGCCCTGGATGCGGCTGAGATAGACGCCATCGATATAGACGCCGACCGCTGGGTCGAAGGTTTGCAGCGCATCGGGCTGGCCGATGCCGCGGATGAAGATATTGGCGCTTGCGGCCGAACCGCGACCCTGGACGATGTTGAGGTTGGGCGACGAGCCCTGCAGCCCCGAAAGGTCGACTGCCTGCAAACGCTCGATATCCTGCGCCGACAATGCGGTGACGGCGACCGGCACATCGATAAGGCGTTCATCGCGGCGACGCGCCGAAACGATGATCTCGGCGTCTTCCGAAACGCCGGCGGCTTCCTGCGCGGCGACGGGCGCCAGCGGTAGCAGGGCAACGACGGCAGCCCCCAGGATCAGGGTGCGGCGAAAGGCTGGCGCGACGGTCATATTGTCTCTCCCAAGGCAGGCGCATACGGTTGCATGTCGTTGAGCGCTGCAATACTGAAACCTGAACCACTATTCAACTAGGCGGATAAAACTGCGCATGGCTGTGACCGAAAAGCCGCAAAACAATATCGACGCGGCGGGGCCGGCGGTCGTTGACAAGACCCCGCGCACGGCGCGGGGCCGGCGGACATTGCGGCTCATCTTCGATGCCGCGGCGGAAGAATTCGGCGATCGCGGTTTTCACGAAGCCGCCATCGCGCGCATCGCCCAGCGCGCCGGCGTGGCGATCGGCAGTTTCTACACCTATTTCGATTCCAAGGAGGCGGTGTTCCGCGCACTGGTCGCCGACATGTCGGAGCAGGTGCGCGTGACGGTGGCGCCGGTCATCCTCGCTGCCCCCGACCGGCTGGCGGGTGAACGCGCCGGCATCGCCGCCTTCATCGGCTTTGTCCGCCAGCACAAGGCGCTGTATCGCATCATCGATGAAGCCGCGTTCGTCGCCGAAGACGCCTATCGCAAGCACTACAATGAAATCGCCGAAGGCTATGCCGCCTCGTTGACCCAGGCGTTCGGCCGCGGCGAGGTGTCGGACGGCGACATGATGATCCGGGCCTGGGCGATCATGGGAATGAACGTGTTTCTGGGCCTGCGCTTCGGTGTCTGGGATGAAAGCATCGAGCCCGATGCGATTGCCGCCACCGCCGCGGCCTTGATCGGCGATGGCCTGCGCGCTGCCGATCGTTCGGGAACATAAATCCGTAACCGGCGTTAAGTCTTTATAGTATCAGTTGCGGAGCGTACCCGGATGCAGATCCATTATCACGTCGTTCGCCATGACGATGGCTGGACGTACAAGCTTGGCGATGTTTTCGCCGAAACCTTCGCCAGCCATGACGAGGCCCTCGCTGCGGCACGACAGGCGGCCGCCGAACAGCAGGTCAGCGACATCACCGTACCGATCCGCTGGCAAGATGCCGACGGTGTCTGGCACGAGGAAGTATCGGCTGGGGATGACCGGCCCGAAGTCGATGTGATCGACGCGCGGTAGCAATCGCGCCCCCGCGATGACGGTTTCGCCGCGGTGCGAGCCGGTCAGTCCTTGCGCCTGAACGGCCAGTTGATCACGCAGCCGACAAACAGCGCCCACCAGACCAGCAACGGTTGCGCCGCCAGCCGCGGGCCATGATAGGCCCATGTTTGTTGCCCGCCCGCCAGCGCAATGCCTTCCATGGCGTGTTTGATGTTGGCGGGATAGACCGCGACCGCATAGGCCGCGAGCCCTAGCCCCGCCCACCAGCGCAGCCGCGGTACCAGCAGGCCGATCGCCCCGGCAAGTTCGCAGACGCCGGTGAACAGCACGACTTCGCGAGGGCTGGGCACCCATTCCGGCACGATCGGCAGAAACGCTTCGGGTGATCGCAAATGCACCACGCCGGCGACGAAATAAAACGTCGCCATCACCAATCGCATCGCCAACCGCGCCTGTTCGGCACGGCGACCCAGCGCGGGTACAGGCGTCATGCCTGCGACCCCAGATCGCGATTGAAGGCGACCTGGAATTCCTTGCTGAAGGTGAAGCGCTGCGACGGCAGATATTGCAGCATCACCACCACCGCGAGCTGTCGCACCGGATCGACCTGGAACAAGGTGCCCGCAGCGCCGCCCCAGCCATAGGCACCTGCCGGCGTCCCTTCGACGCCGCTGCGCGTGTCGAACAAGGTCACCCGCCCGCCGGCGCCAAAGCCGAGCGATTTGTCATAGAACAGCCCCGCCGGCATCAGGTTGGACAGTGCCGCGCGCGCCGTGCCGCGCGGCATCACGCTCTTGCCCTCGAACATGCCTTCATCGAGCAGCATCTGGGCAAAGCGCGCGTAATCCCGCGCTGATGACAGCAACCCGGCGCCGCCAGCGAGCAGTTTCTGCGGCCCCAGCCAGTCGGTGCGCTGCGGCCCGTCGATCAGGAAAGGCTTGTCGAGCAGTGTCTGATCGGGCTTCATCCAGGCGTAGTTGGACGAAAGCCGCGTGATCTGCGGCTCGGGCACCGAAAAGCCGGTGCTCGTCATGCCAAGCGGTTTGAACAATTGCTCGGAAAGCACTGTGTCGAAACGTTTTTGCGTCAGGCGTTCGAGCAAGCCGCCCGCGAGATCGAGCGACACCGAATAGCGCCAGCCAGTGCCGGGGTCACTGTGCAGCGGCAGGCTCGCCAGCCCGGCGACCAGGCCTTGCAGGTCGGGCTCCGGCCCATCACCGGGTCCGCGGCCCAGCGAGCCGATGCCGGGCATCAGCCCGAGGCGGCGATATTCCTTTTCCAGCGGACCATTGCCGACGATCGAATAGCTTAACCCCGCCGTGTGGGTGAGCAGATGGCGCACGGTAATCGGACCCGCCGCCGGGCGCGACGCAAGGCCCTTTTCCGGATCGACGAGCACCTGCATCGTCTTGAATTCGGGCAGGATGTCGGCAATCGGCTGGTCGAGCGACAACGCACCCGCCGCCACCTGTTGCATCACCGCCATCGCCGTGATCGGCTTGGTCATCGAATAGACCCGCCACAAGGTATCGGGAGTCACCGCGACGCCGCCTTCGAACGCCGTCTTGCCCGCAACCAGGAACTGCGGCGCAAACCGCCCGGACGTACCGCCCGAGCGCACGATGGCGACAACGGCGCCCGGCACCCGCCCGGCCGCCACATAGGTATCGAGCAAGCCCTGGACCGAGCCGAATTCGGGCATCTGGCCGCGCGCCAGCGCCGGCGCGCCGGCAGCGAAGGCCGCTCCGGCCAGGCTGCCGAGCATGGCACGACGATCGATTGCGAATGGCGACATGCAGAAAGGCTCCCGGATCAACGACCCACGGTCGCACGCCCCTTGGCAAAGAAAAAGCGGGTAATCGCCGCGGGCACGTCGGTCTCGCGGCAAGCGCGGCGCGAGCGCAACAGGCCACCCCCCGATAACTCGTCATGACGGGCCGCCTCGAACGGCCCCATGATGAACTGCGCCCCCGGCACGCGCGCTTGCGCCTGTTGCAGCAAGGCGCGCATCACCAGCCAGCCGGCGCCGCTGTCACGCCGGCCACCGCCACCGAGATAATGGCTGTGGCGGCCAAAGGCGATGCTGGCCTTGCCCGACACGGCATCGCCGCCCTGCCGCGCTGCCGCGACAACCAGATGGTCGCGACAGGCGATGACTTCGCCCGCGACATGCGCCGCCAGCCGCCAGCCGCTGCCATCGAGCGCCTTGCGGTCTTGCGTCGCCAGGCTGCCGCGCAGCACCGTCGGCAAGCGCAGCAACGCCCCCTGCCCTTCGCTGACCGCCACGCGCAGCCCGATCTGTCCTTCACTGCGCGCGACATTGCGGCGGACATTCGACGAGACAGCGGCCCAATAGCCTTGCCAATCGGGCCAGCGCGAAAAATCCACCGTCTGCACGACGAACGCGGTTTCATCGGTGATGGTGATCCCGGGCAACGCTGCCCGCTTTGCGGTCACCGGTGGCGCCAACCGCCATTTCGACCCCAGCCGATAAAGGCCCGGGCCGATCTTGCCGAGCACCGCCGTCATCGCCGCCGGCCACAGCATCTCGGCGCCCGGCGCCAGCAGCACCCCATCGCGCAGATCTTGGCCGGTACGGGTCGACAGCGCCGCACACTGGCCGATCTTCACACCGCCGGCGCTGATCTCGAACAGCCGCGCTCTGCCGAAATGGCGCAATTGCCAGCCGCCGAGCCAGCCCAGGCTCGATTCCATCGAACCGCCTGCCGCGATGGCAAAGCGATCCCAATCGCCCGCCACAGCGGCGCGCAGGCCGATTTCACGCAGCGCCAATGATGCTGCCATTGGAAACATCAGCGTCACCGCCACCACCGACGCTTCAACGCACCCAGGCGGCGACGCACCATCTTCACGCGCTGCTTTGCTGCAAAAGCCAGCGCCGGCGGCAGGCCCCGCGTGCCGAGTGCGATCAGCATCGTCATCCGCGCGTCGCCACCATCGGCCCAGCGCCGCTTGTATTCGTCCCAGGTGATACGCAGGTCGACATCGCGCTTGCTGGCGATGGCCTGCCCGGTAACATCGGCGTACAACAGCGACCCCGGGCCATAGCGACGATGTGCCGGATCATAGGTAGTGGCAAAAAACTCGATCGGATCACCGTCGAAGCAGATGCCGCCGGCGATGAAGGCACCATCGAGCAACAGTGCCGGTGCAAACACGCCGCTCGCAGCCTGATCACGCAACGCCGCTTCGAAGAAGGCGCGACAATGCGGCTGGCGCAGCCAGATGCTCTGCTTGCCGCTGGAGTCGAGCCAGCGGCATTTCGTGGCAAAGAACCAGTCGCAAAAGGCCTCTGCTGCGTCGGGCGCCACCAGCACCGATTCAAGCCGTTCCTGCTTGGCCAGCCGGCGCCGATCATTGCCCATCACGGCCCGAAAATGCTTCGATTTCGAGGCGCGCCACGCCGCCGCGTCGGCAAATTGCCCGCAGCGCACGACCGGCGACAGCACCGGCTGGCGGGCGTTGAAAAGCCCGAAATTTTCGAACGCCGCCTCGAGTGCGCTGTCTGCCGCAAGGTTGCACAGCCAGACCGCATCGGCGACGGCGCGGAGGCGCGGCACCGCCAGCGCCATCACCAGCGCCGGGTCGACATCATCGGCAACCATCGGCCCGCCATATTCCTCGTCATTGCCGCAGCCGACATGGTGCGCGACGCGGACGCCGCGTTCCCGTCGAATGGCGAGCGGCCAGGCGGCGACAAGGCGCTCCCCTTGCCAGACGGTGATGATGCAAAAGCGCGTGCCGGGCGCTGCGTGGCGCAAGCCGAGACCAACATAGCCATGCCGCAAGGCGACCGACGGCCGCTGCCGCTCCGATTCGGCCCACAGGCGATCCCACGCCGACGCAAGTTGCGCCAACGCCGTCGCCTCGCTGACGTCCTCAGCGCGCAAAGCCGTACTCGCTTCTGTCATTGCCCCCACACCCGGCGTCCCGACCGGGTTAATGTTTTGGCAATAAGACCGCACTGGGCCGGCGGCAAACCGGCAATCGTACTGCCAATTTCGTCAGGCGAGCAGCCGCGCCGCCTGGGCTCGCGCCTCATCCGTCACCGCGGCGCCCGACAACATGCGGGCGATTTCCTCGCGGCGTTCGCCGGCATCGAGCGGCACCACGGCGGTGCGCGTCACGCCATCGGCGACAGCCTTGGCGATCCGCCACTGATGGGCGCCGCGTGCCGCGACTTGCGGACTATGGGTGACCACGAGCACCTGGGTGCCCGTCGCCAGCCGCGCCAGCCGGTCACCGATGGCACTCGCCACGGCGCCGCCGACGCCGCGGTCGATTTCGTCGAAGATCAACGTGCCGGCGCTGCCGGTTTCAGCAAGCGCGACCTTCAACGCAAGGACGAAACGTGACAATTCCCCGCCCGACGCAATCTTGATCAACGGTGCGAACGGCGCGCCGGGGTTGGTGGCGATCTCGAACTCCACCCGCTCGCTGCCCTCCGGCCCGGGTTCGGTCGCCGCCACCACGGTGCGGAACTTGGCGGCATCGAGCTTCAAGGGCGCCAGTTCGGCCGCCACCGCCGCATCGAGCCGCGCCGCCGCCGCGCGCCGTGCGTCGCCGAGCGTCCTGGCCGCCGCACCATAAGCCGCCGTTGCTTCGGTCGTGGCGCGCGCCAGTGCCTTCAGCCCATCGGCGCCCGCCACCAGCGCCGCCGCCCGCGCCTGCAGCGTTTCGGCAAGCCCCGGCAGCGCATCGGCATCGACCCGGTGCTTGCGCGCCATCGCCCGCAGTTCGAACAACCGCGTCTCGGTCGCCTCCAGCCGCGCCGGATCGGCATCGAGCGCCTGCACCGCTGCCGCCAGCCGCGCCTCCGCCTCCCCGGCTTCGACAAGGGCGCGATCGAGGCATTCGAGCGCTTCGCCGAGCAACGGATGCTCCACGGCGATCCGATCGAGCCGCCGCGCCGCCTGCGCCAGCTTGGCCGAGCCGCCATCATGACCACCGAGCAGCGCATCGACCGCGGACAGATCATCGGTCAGCCGCGCGCCCTTCTGCATCGCGGCACGCGCTTCGGCGAGCATGGCCTCCTCGCCGGGCTCGGCGCCCAGCGTCGCCAGTTCGGCAACCGCATGCTCGAGCCATTCGCGATCGCGGGCATCGGCATCGAGCCGCGCTGTCGCGTCGGCTTCGGCCACACGCGCCGCCGCCAGCGCCGCCCACGCACCGCGCACCGTCGCCAGCGGCCCCGCCAGCCCGGCAAAATTATCGAGCAGCGCCCGGTGGCCGCGCGCCGCCAGCAAACCGCGATCGTCCGACTGGCCATGGATCTCGACCAGCAGCGCGCCGACCTCGCGCAGCAGCGCCGCCGATACCGGCTGGTCGTTGATATAGGCGCGGCTACCGCCATCGGCCTTGACCTGGCGGCGTACGATGATGCTGCCTTCGATGTCGATATCGTTGCCGGCGAGCAGCACGCGCGCCGCATGCCCCGCCGGTACATCGAATTCGGCGGTCACCTTGGCCGAATCGGCGCCATTTCGGACCAGCGCCGCATCGCCGCGCCCGCCCAGCGCCAGCCCCAGCGCATCGAGCAGGATCGATTTGCCGGCGCCGGTCTCGCCGGTCAGCACCGACAGGCCGGCAGCAAAATCGAGCGTCAGGGCTTCGATCAGGACGATGTTGCGGATGTCGATCAGGGTCAGCACGCGCCTTCCATACAACCGCTTTTGCCCCCCGTCTCCCCTGCTTGCAGCCGGGCCGGCCCGCCCTTTCCGCTTGCGCGCGGGCGAAAAATCCCTATAGCCGCTGCTTCACTCAACTCGGGCGCTCCACCCGGGGTGGTTGATGGTCGTTTGCACGTCCACCTGCCGCCGCTGAGTTGCCCGACCCAACGCCAAAGATGACAGGTGCCGCATGGCCGTTCCCAAACGCAAGACCAGCCCCTCCAAGCGCAACATGCGCCGCAGCCATCACGCCCTCGTTCCCACGGCGTTCCAGGAATGCCCGAATTGTGGCGAACTGAAGCTGCCGCACAATCTTTGCGGCGCTTGCGGTCACTACAACGGTCGCGAAATCGTCGAAATCCAGGCCTGAACCGGTTGCGACCGGATCAAGGTCAATTGGGCCGGGGCAAGTGGGGGCTCGCACCGACAGCATGACCGCCAGGACCGTCAGCAACCCGGTTATCGCGCTTGACGTGATGGGTGGTGATGCGGGCCTGCCCGATGTCATGGCCGCTGCCGAAGTCGCTTCCGAACGTTATCCGGCGCTGCGTTTCCGCCTGCACGGCCCGGAAACCCGGATTCGCGCCGAATTCGCCCGCTGTCCGCGCCTCGCCGCGTCGGCGGCGGTTGTCCACACCGATGAAGTCGTCCTCGGTACCGACAAGCCAAGCCAGGCGCTGCGCCGTTCGCGCACCTCGTCGATGGGCATGGCGATCCAGTCGGTCAAGGATGGGGCCGCACATGCCGCGGTGTCGGCGGGCAATACCGGCGCCTTGATGGCGATGGCGCTGTTCGCGCTGCGCACCATGCCCGGCATCGACCGCCCGGCGCTTGCGGCGCTGCTGCCAACCCTCAAGAACGATGTCGCGGTGCTCGATCTGGGCGCCAACACCGAATGCGATGCCGAAAACCTCGTGCAGTTCGCCGTCATGGGGGCGGCCTTTGCGCGCACCGTGCTCGGGCTCGAAACGCCGCGGGTCGGGCTGCTCAATATCGGCGAGGAGGAGCTGAAGGGCACCGACGAGATCCGCGATGCCGCAACCCTGCTGCGCGGCGCCCGGTTGCCGATGCGCTTCGAAGGGTTTGTCGAGGGTGACAAGATCGGCCGCGGCGATATCGATGTCATCGTCACCGATGGTTTTTCGGGCAATATCGCGCTGAAGACGGCGGAAGGCACCGGCAAGCTGGTGACCGGCCTGCTCGCCAAGGCGTTCGAATCGAGCTGGCTGACCAAGCTCGGCTATTTGCTGTCGCGCGGCGCGCTGCGGGCACTGCGCGCGCATCTCGACCCCAATGCCCATAACGGCGCGGTCTTCCTCGGCCTCAACGGGCTGGTCGTCAAAAGCCATGGCTCGGCCGATATCCGCGGCATCGCCAATGCCATCGGCGTCGCGCACGACCTGATCATCGGCAACGTCCGCGAGCGCATCGCCGACGACATGGCCAATTTCCGTGCGCACCGCCCCGATCTGACCGCCGAAGCGGCGAAATGATTCGCGCCCGCATCATCGGCACCGGCAGCTATCTGCCCGCCCGCGTCCTCGCCAATGCCGAGCTAGCCGCCACCGTCGATACCAGCGACGAATGGATCATCGAACGCACCGGCATCCGCCAGCGCCATATCGCCGCCGAAGGGGAATTCACCTCCGATCTCGGCACTGCCGCCGCGCGCCGCGCGCTCGACAGCTGCGGGCTGACGCCGGCCGATATCGACCTCATCATCGTTGCGACCGCCACCCCGGACCAGACCTTTCCGGCCTGCGCCACCGTGGTCCAGCACAAGCTCGGCATGCTGCACGGCGTCGCCTTCGATATCGCCGCCGTCTGCTCGGGCTTTCTCTACGCCCTGTCGGTCGCCGATGCGCTGCTGACCTCGGGCGCGCACCGCACCGCGCTGGTCATCGGCGCCGAAACCTTCTCGCGGTTGCTCGATTGGGACGACCGCACCACTTGCGTGCTGTTCGGCGATGGCGCCGGCGCGGTCGTGTTGCGCGCCGAAACCGGCACCGGCACCTCTGCCGATCACGGCATCCTTGCCCATCGCCTGCACAGCGATGGCCGCTATAACGATCTGCTCTATGTCGATGGCGGCCCGGGATCGACCGGCACCACCGGCAAGCTGCGCATGAAGGGTCGCGAAGTCTTCCGCCACGCCGTCACCAATCTTGCTGCGGTGATGACCGAAACACTCGCCGCCGCCGGGCTTTCCGCCGACGATGTCACCTGGCTGGTGCCGCACCAGGCCAATCTGCGCATTCTCGAAGGCACGGCACGCAAGCTGTCGCTGCCGCTCGATCGGGTGGTCGTCACCGTCGAATCGCACGCCAACACCTCAGCTGCGTCGGTGCCGCTGGCGCTCGATACCGCGGTGCGCGATGGCCGTATCAAGAGCGGCGATTTACTGTTATTGGAGGCAATGGGTGGCGGTTTTACCTGGGGGGCCGCCGCGGTTCGTTGGTAACAATTGCGTTGAAGAAGAATTAATATTGCGCTAGATCAACGAACACTAGGCCCAGGGTCGGGGGAACGAACCAATGCCATCTACGCCTGCCGCCGCAACTGCCGGAAGCCTGACCCGCGCTGAACTTTCCGATGCCGTGCATAGCGAAATCGGCCTGTCACGCACCGAATCGGCGGCTTTGGTCGAAGCCGTACTCGACCGGATCAGCGATGCGTTGCTTGCCGGCGACAATGTCAAGATTTCGTCCTTCGGCAGTTTCATGCTGCGCAAGAAGGGCCTGCGCATCGGCCGCAACCCCAAGACCGGGGTCGAAGTGCCGATCGAGCCGCGCACCGTGCTGACCTTCCGGCCCAGCCAGTTGCTGCGCGAAGCCATCAACGCCAAATCCTGACCGGCTGACCATGACCGTTGCCGCCGAAAAATCCGATCGCGCCTTTCGCACCATCAGCGAAGCGGCAGAGATCATCGGCGTGCCACAGCATGTGCTGCGCTTCTGGGAAACCCGTTTTCCGCAGTTGCAACCGCTCAAGCGCGGCGGCAACCGGCGCTATTATCGCCCGGCCGACATGGCGCTGCTCGAAACCATTCGCTCGATGCTGCATGACCAGGGGCTGACCATCCGCGGCGCCAATCTGCTGATGGCCGGCGTCGCCGAAGCACCGCGCAAGGGCCGGAAGGCCGATACCGCAGACGCCGCTACCGAAGTCGCGCCGGTGCTCGCTGCCACCGTGCCGGCGGGGATCGACCGGGTTCTGCTGCGCACCATTCGCGATCGCCTGCGCCACGCGCTTTCGGCCTGACCGATGCGCAGCCTCGCGGTGTTCAGCGTCAAGGGCGGGGTCGGCAAGACCGCCCTGGCGGTAAACCTCGCCCATGCCGCCGCCACGCTGTCGGCCCGGCGCACCCTGCTCTGGGATCTCGATACCCAAGGCGCTGCCACCTACACGTTGCGCCTCGCCGCTCTCGGTGACCGCAGCGCCCGCAAGGGTATTGCCGAAGGGGAACTGGCGCCTCTGGTCCAGGCATCGGATTTCGCCGCCCTCGATGTGCTCGCCGCCGACAAGTCGCTCCGTCATCTCGAAAAACAGCTGGTCGAGGACGAAAAGGCCAAGCGGCTCAAAAAGCTGATCCGGTCGCTCGAGAAGGATTATGACCGCGTCATTCTCGATTGCCCGCCGGGGCTGACCGAACTCGCCGACCAGATCTTTCGCGCCGTCGACCTGCTTGTCGTGCCGATGCTGCCGTCGCCGCTGTCGGAACGTGCCTATGCGCAGTTGCTCGAACATCTCGCCAAGCACCATCGGGGCAACGCGCCCGCGATCCTGCCGGTGTTTACCATGGTGGATCGGCGCAAGGCATTGCACCGCGAAACCATCGCCGCCCACCCGGAGCGGCTGTGCATTCCCTATGCCGCCGCGATCGAGGCGATGGCCGCGACCCGCCTGCCGGTGCTCGCCAAATCGGCGACGGCGCCGGCATCGCGCGCACTGGCCTCGCTGTGGGTCGAAGTCGAACGGGTGCTGACCAAACTGGCATAGGCGCCGGGACTGGCGCTCAGCCAAACCGGCCGGCGCAAGCATGATACCCGAAACTATGGATTCGAAAGCCAACGAAGCCGCAGCCCCGCCTATTCCGCGGCAACCCGCCCTGGCACTTCGCCCTTGGGCAATTCGCGCACCTGCGCACCGCCCCGCCGGGCGCGGATGCGGGCATTGATGCCTTCGATGCCGAGATAGACCACCGGGGTGATGAACAACGTCAGCACCTGGCTGACGATCAGGCCGCCGAGCACGGCGATACCCAGCGGCTGGCGCAGTTCCGCCCCGGCCCCAAGCCCCAGCGCCAGCGGCGCCGCAGCGGCCATGGCGGCAAAGGTCGTCATCATGATCGGGCGGAAACGCTTCGACGCGGCTTCGCGAATGGCGTGGACCGGCGTCCAGCCATGGGCGCGCTGCCCGGCCAGCGCGAAATCGATCATCATGATGGCGTTTTTCTTGACGATGCCGATGAGCAAGACGACACCAATGATCCCAATGACATCAAGCGGCTTGTTGAAAATCCACAGGAAGGCGACCGCGCCGATCCCCGCCGCCGGCAAGCCCGACAAAATAGTGATCGGGTGGGCAAAACTTTCATACAGCACACCGAGCACGATATAGATCACGATGATCGCCGCGATGAACAGCAACGGCATCGACGACGTCGAGGATTCGAACTGTTGGGCATTGCCGCCAAAAGCGCCATTGATCGTCGCCGGCACACCGAGATCGGCCGCCGCCGCCTCGATCATCGGCTTGGCCTGCGACAGCGCCACCCCCTTGGTAAGGTTGAACGACAGCGTCACCGCCGGCAACTGGCTCTGGTGTGCGACGACCGACGGCGCGCCCTGGATGAAGACGCGGGTAACTGCCGATAGCGGCACCAACTGCCCCGGCACGCCCGCCGTGCTGTTGCCGCGCACGGTCAATCGGCCGATGCCATCGGGGGTCAATTGTTCCCCGGCGGCGATTTCGAGGATGACCTGGTAGCTGTCGACATCGGTATAGACCGTCGAAATCTGCTGGTTGCCATAGGCCGCGCCAAGCGTCTGGCGGATCGCCGCCACCGGCACGCCGAGCCGGCTGGCGGCATCGCGATCGACTTCGATCATCACTTCGCGCGCGCCGCGCTGATAGTCGGAAGACACATCCTCGAACCCCGGCGTCGCGCGCAACTTTGCCTCAAACTGCGGGGCAAAGGCATAAAGCTCGTCGCCATCGACCGAGGACAGCGTGTATTGATAATTGCTCGATGACTGGCGGCCACCGAGTTGCAAATTCTGCGGGATGTTGGGGAAAGCCTGGATGCCCGGCACGCTGGCGAATTTCTTGCGCAACCGCGCCTGGACGACTTCGGCAGCATCGCGTTCGGCGCGCGGCTTCAGCGGCGCGAACATGCGGCCGGTGTTCGACCCGCCGCCGCCACCGCCGACGAAGCTGTTGACGCGTTCGACCGCCGGATCAGCGCGCAGGATGCGGGCGATCGCGTCCTGCTTGGCGAGCATCTGTTCATAGCCGATATCGGGCGCCGCTTCGGTGCCGACGAAGATGGCGCCGGTATCTTCGGTGGGGAAAAATCCCTTGGGCACGACGGTGAAGCCCCAGATCGCCACGCCGATCGACGCGACGGTCAGGAAACCGACCAGCTTGCGATGGCGCAGCGTCGAATCGAAGGCGCGCAGATACGTCCCCTGCAAGCGGCCGAAGGCACGGGTCGAGATGCGCGCGATTCGGCTGCCCTCGCCCTGGTGGCCGCTCTTGAGCACGCGTGCGGCAATCATCGGGATCAGCGTCAGCGACAGCACGGCGGAAATGGCGATGGCGATCGTCATCGTCACGGCGAATTCGAAGAACAATCGCCCGATGACGCCGCCCATGAACAGCAGCGGGATGAACACCGCGACCAGCGAGACCGAGATCGACAGCACGGTGAAGGCGATTTCGTTGGCGCCGGTGACCGCGGCCTCGCGCGGGCTCTCGCCATCCTCGATATGGCGGACGATGTTTTCAAGCACGACGATCGCATCGTCGACGACGAAACCTGTCGCCAACGTAAGTGCCAGCAAGGACAGGTTGTCGAGGTTGAAACCGAACATGTACATGCCGGCAAAAGTGCCGATCGCCGCAAGCGGCAAGACGACCGCGGGGATGACCGTGGCACGGGCATCGCCGAGCACGAGATAGATGACCAGAATGACCAGCAAGGCGGTGCCGACCAACGTGTACTGTGCATCGGCGACCGATTCGCGTACCGATTCCGAGCGGTCGACGACCGGCATGATCGATGTCGATGGCGGGATCGATTCGCGGATCAGCGGCAGCATGGCGTTTACGTCATCGACGAGCTTGACGACGTTCGCGCCGGGTTGCCGGGTGATCGCCACGGTCAGCGATTGTTCGCCGTTGAACTTGGCACCGCCGCGCAGCTGTTCATAGCTGTCGATGACCAGCGCCAGGTCACCCAACCGCACCGGCAGGCCGTTGCGCGTCGCGACGATGATCCTGGCGAAATCTTCCGGCTTTTCGAGGTTGCCGCTGGCATCGAGGACGTAGTTGCGGTCGCCGCCATTGATCGTGCCGACCGCGATATTGCTGTTGGCCGCTGCAACGGCTTCGCGAATGTCGCCCGGTGTCAGGTTGCGCGCCGAAAGCGCCGCCGGGTTGAACTGGATGCGGATGGCGTAGCGCCGGCTGCCATAGGTCTGCACCTCGCCGACCCCGGCCATCGTCGAAATACGCGGGATGATCAGCGTGTCGACGATGGTCTGCAGCGCATTCGCCGGCCGCGTCGGGTCACGCACCGTCAGGATCATCACCGCCTGGTCGGCGGGATTGACCTTCTTGAAGGTCGGCGGCGACGGCATTTCATCGGGCAGCCGCCGCGTGACCGCCGACAGCGCCGATTGCACATCGAGCGCGGCGGCATCGATATTGCGATCGAGCGCGAACTGGATGGTGATGTTGGTCGACCCCGTCGACGAACTCGAGGTGATCTGGTCGATGCCGGCGATGGTCGCCAGCTGGCGCTCGATCGGCGTGGCAACCGAGGTCGCCATCGTCGACGGGTTGGCGCCGGGCAGGCCAGCGCTCACCTGAATGGTCGGCAGGTCGACTTCGGGCAGCGCCGACACCGGCAGCTGGCGATAGCCGAAGAAGCCGGCGAAGATGATCGCCAGGCTGAGCAGCACGGTTGCCACCGGCCGGTCGACGGCAAGGCGGACGATGCCGCCCATCAACCGCCGACCGCAGCGGCGGCATCGGGCGCCATGGCATTGCGCGGCGCCCGGCCGGGACCGCCCGCGCGGGTGCGCACCGTGTCACCGGGTTTCAGCTTGCTCAGCGCATCGGTGACGATGTTTTCGCCCGGCGCGACGCCGCTGGCGAGATAGACCTTCCCATCGGCGCGGCCGGCGACGCTGACGGTGCGCATCGCGATCTTGCCGTCCTTGCCGATCGCCCAGACGAACGGCGCATCGCGGCCGGTCTGCACCGCGGCTTCGGGCAGCACGATGCGCGGCGCGGCACTGCCCAGCGGCAGCACGACATCGATGATCGCGCCGGGCCACAGCGTATCTCCGACATTGGAAAACTCCGCCTTGGCAGCGACCCCGCCGTTGCCGGGATCGACATTATTGTCCAGGAACGCCAGCCGGCCGGTGGCGAGCGGCAAGGCCTCGGCCGTGCCCTGCGCGCGAGCGACGACCGACAGGGCACCCGCCGCCATGGCGCGGCGCACCTGCTGGATATCGGACGACGGCACCAGGAAACGCACCGCGATCGGCGACAACTGGTTGACGGTAACCAGCGGCGGCACATCGCCCGGCCGCACCGTGGCGCCGATGCGGAAGCCCAGTTCACCGGTGCGGCCCGCAACCGGCGCCCGGATGGTCAGATAGCTGAGCAGGGTTTCGGCACTGGCGACTTCGGCGGCTGCCCCGGCGATCGCGGCTTCGGCGCTGCCGGCCACGGCGCGGCGCTGGTCGAGCACCGCTTTCGAGACAAAGCCCTTGCCGACCAGTTGTTCGGCGCGCGACAGGTCACCGCGCGCCTGCACGGCGGCGGCGCGGGCGCTCGCCAGGCTGGCACGCGCCTGCGCCAGTTGTGCCCGCCCGGCACGATCATCGAGTTGGAACAGCGGCTGCCCGGCGCGGACATTATCGCCCTCGCGGAACAGGATCGCGGTGATCTGGCCATCGGTGCGCGGCCGCACATCGACCGTCTGCAGCGGCGTCACCGTGCCGAGCGCCACCAGCCGCGGTGCAAAATCGGCCGACGTCGCAGCGGTCGCGCCGACCATGGCCGGCGGGCGTTTTTTCTGGGCATCGTCGCCGCCGCCGCCACAGGCAGCGAGTGCCAGGGCCAGGGCAGTGGCCGCGACAAGGCGTTCCAGCGCACTGGCCGCCACAAGGCGTTGAAGGGAAGCAGACTTCATGAGAACAATCTAACCCTTTACGTCACTCGGCGCGAGAACCCCCCGCAACCTCATGACATAGTTTTGCTTTGGCGTGGCCGAAGCAAAACGCCAAGGCCATAGTCGTATTGCCGCAAGCCCGTTCAGGCCTTCAGTCGCCAGCCCGAGCGAATGACGCGATAGCATAACGCCCAGAGCGCCACATTGACCAACGCCAGGATGACCGCGCCCTGCACCATCAGGCCATCGGACACGCCGATGAATCCCGAACGGAAACCATCGATGATGTAGAAAAACGGGTTGGCATGGCTGATCATCGCCATCGTCGGGTTGACCTTGTCGATGGCGTAGAAGGTGCCCGACAACAGCGTCAGCGGCTGGATGACGAAGTTGGTGACCGCGGCGGCGTGATCGAACTTGTCGGCCCACACACCCGTGAGAACGCCGAGCAGCGACAGCATCACCGCCCCCATCGTGCCGAAATAGATCACCAGCAACGGGTTGGCGATCGGCACATCGACCCCCGGCGCGATCGCCATCACCGTCCATACCGCGATGCCGACGAGCCAGGCGCGGGTGAGCGCCCCGGCGACATAGGCCATCACCAGTTCGCCTGCCGACAAGGGCGGCATCAGCACATCGATGATCGAGCCCTGCACCTTGGCGACGAGGATCGACGATGATGAATTGGCAAAGGCATTCTGGATCATGCCCATGACGATCAGGCCCGGCCCGAGGAAATCGGCATAAGGAACGCCGAGCACCGCGGTGCGCGTGCTGCCCAGCGCGAGGGCGAAAATCACCAGAAACAGCAGTGTCGTGATCGCCGGCGCCCAGATCGTCTGCAACTGCACCTTGAAAAAGCGGCGCACTTCCTTCAGATACAGGGTCTTCAAACCCTGCCAATTGACCGATGGGATCACCACCACACCCGGTTCGGGGTGGCGGCTTTCGGGATTTGCGGGGGACGACATGCACTGGCTTTACCGCCGGGACCGCCCGGGCCGCAACCCGGTTCGGCAAAAGGAATGAATTAGATGGCCTGGACCGACGAACGCATCGCACAGCTGAAAGCCGGCTGGGAAGGCGGCATGACCGCCAGCCAGATCGCCGAACAGCTTGGCGAAGGCGTTACCCGCAACGCTGTCATCGGCAAGGCACATCGCCTGGGCCTCGAATCGCGCCCGTCGCCGGTGAAGGCCGGCGAGGAAGTCGAAACCGCCGTGGCGGCACCCGTCGCCGCGCCCGCCCCGGCCCCGGTGGCAGCCCCTGCCCCGGCCCCCGTCGCCGCGCGCCCGGCCGCGAAAAAGCCGGTGCGCAGCGGCAAGGCCGCCAAGACCAGCCTGCTCGATCTGAATGAAAAAATCTGCAAATGGCCGATCGGCCACCCCGGGGACGCGGATTTCCATTTTTGCGGCAAGCCTTCGCAGGCGAGCTTTCCCTATTGCACCGAACATTGCCTGGTGGCGTATCAGGCGCAGTTGCCGCGGCGCGATCGCGATCGGCGCCCGCCGCCGCAGATGCCGGGGATGCCTCGCCGATGAGCGGCGCCAAATAGCGCAGCTATTTGACGACTCGCGCAAGGCCGGACGGCGGGGCGGTGCGCGCTACTGCGCGCCGAACCCGTCCGACGTCAGCCTGGGCTTTGCCCAAGGCCTTCTTTACTCTTCCTCGCTTCCTCAAAATGACTGAGGGCGGCCCCCTGCGTCACCGCAGAGAACCACCCTCACCTGCTCGGCCAAGCGGCCGGGTCGCCTCTCCCCGGAAGGGCGAGGAGCGTTACAGCTTCACCGTCGCCACCTTGTCCTCGTAGTCCTGCTTGGGATCACTGCCGATCAGCAGCTTCAACCCGGCGAGCAGGCTGGTTTCGTTGAGCCAGATTTCGGCTTCTTCGGCATCGAAGCGCAACAGCGTCAGGTCGGGGTCCGCGCGGCCACCCGGGTACCAGGCGGCGATCATGGGATTCCACAGCCGGTCGATGACGGCCGGATCGTTGCTGACCGCGAGGCGGCCATGGATACTGGCGAACAGATCATGGCCCTTGTCGACAAAGCTGGCGACGGCGCGGGTGTCGATATTCAACTGGGTGACCAGCGTGGCGTGGCGTGAGGTGAACAGCCAGATGGGGCCGCGCTCGCCTTCGGTAACCGCCGTCATCGGCCTCGTATGGCCGTCATCGACACCGGCGAGGCCGATCATCATCGTGCGGTCGGCATGGATCGCCTTCCAGAATTTTTTCGTCAGTTCGGCGGGGGTCGTCATGCGGGCATCCTTTCATGAGTGCCCTTTGCAAACGCGCCACACCCCGCCGGGTTGCGCTTGGCGGTCCCTGCGGTTAACGTTCGCGTCAACCAACCGGGAGCAAGAGCCGCGATGCGCCACGACCATTTCGACGTCATCATCGTCGGCGCCGGCTTGTCGGGCATCGGCGCGGCGGTGCATCTCAAGACCGGCGCCCCCGGCCACGGCTTTGCCATCCTTGAAGGCCGTGACGCCATCGGTGGCACCTGGGACCTGTTCCGTTACCCTGGCATCCGGTCGGACAGCGACATGTACACGCTCGGCTACAGCTTCAAGCCGTGGGAAGAAGCCAAGGCGATTGCCGATGGCCCGAGCATTCGCAACTATATCGTCGAAACTGCGCGCGAGCATGACGTGCAAAAGCACATCCATTTCGGCCACAAGGTAAAAGCCGCCGATTGGGATTCCGCCACGGCGCGCTGGACGGTGACGACCGCGCAAAAAGACGGCACCGCGGCACAATTCACCTGCAATTTCCTTTACATGTGCTCGGGTTATTACAGCTATACCCAGGGCTATAAGCCTGAATGGCCGGGCGAGGCGGATTTTGCCGGCCAGGTCATCCAGCCGCAATTCTGGCCTGAAAATCTCGATTATGCCGGGAAAAAGATCGTCATCATCGGATCGGGCGCCACCGCCGTGACACTGGTGCCGGCGATGGCCGAAAAGGCCGCGCATGTGACGATGCTGCAACGGTCGCCCACTTATATGGTCAGTCGCCCGGGCAAGGATGCGATCGCCGATTTCCTGCGCAAATATTTGCCGGCGCAAATGGCCTATGACATCGTGCGCTGGAAGAATGTCACTTTCGGCATGTGGTTCTACAACCAGACCCGCAAGCACCCCGAAAAGGTCAAGGCCAACCTGCTCGGGCGGCTGCAGAAATTGCTGCCCGAAGGCTATGACATGGGCAAGCACTTCACCCCGAAATACAACCCCTGGGACCAGCGGCTGTGCCTCGTTCCCGATGCCGACCTGTTCACTGCGATTTCGGCGAACAAGGCAGCAATCGTCACCGATACGATCGAAAAGTTCGAAGCCGGCGGCATCCGCCTTACTTCGGGCGCGCTGCTCGAAGCCGACATCATCGTGGCCGCCACCGGGCTGCGGCTCGAAGCGCTCGGCGGCATGGCGGTCAGCGTCGACGGGCAACCGCGCCGCGTTGCCGACTCGCTGTCGTACAAGGGCATGATGTTCTCAGGGCTGCCCAACCTGGCCGTCAGCTTCGGCTATATCAACGCCAGCTGGACGCTGCGGTCGGACCTCATCGCCGGCTATGTGACGCGGCTGCTCACCCACATGCGCAGCAAGGGCTTTGCCGCTGCCACCCCCACCCCCGGCCCCGGGGTCGAGCCGGAACGCCTCGCGATGGACCTGTCCTCGGGCTATGTGCAGCGCGGCGCCGATGCGCTGCCGCGCTCGGGTAACCGCGCGCCGTGGATGGTCACCGCCAACTACAAGCTCGACAAGCAGGAACTGAAGGACGGCGCGCTCGATGCCGACATGGTGTTCAGCGCGCTGCCGGTGCCGGTGGCGCGGCCGCAACTCGCCGAGGCGGCGGAGTAATCCTACAGCCCGTAGCGCCAGACCAGCAGCGTCGACAGCGTCACCACCATGATCGCCACCAGCGGCACCCCGGTGCGGATGTAATCGGCAAAACGGTAATCACCCTCGGTCATGATCATCATGTTGGTCTGATAAGCGATCGGCGTGGCGTAGCAGAGGTTGCAGCCGAACAGCACCGCCAGCACCAGCGGCTCGACCGGCAGCCCGAGGCGCTGCGCCAAGCTGAAGGCGATCGGCGTGCCCACCGCCGCGGCCGTGGCGTTCGACGCGAAATTGGTCAGGATCGTCACGAAGACCATGATCGCCGCCAGCACACCGGCGGCGGGCACATGCTGCAACCCCTGCGCCAGCACGCCGCCCAGCCAGCCGGCGGCGCCGCTGACCAGCACGATCTTGCCGAGCGCAATGCTGGAGGCAACCAGCACGATCACCTTGGCCGACAGCGCCCGCCCGACGCGATCGAAGCGCACGCAGCCGGTGACGAACATCAGCACAGCCCCGCCCAGCGCCGAGATCGCGATCGGCACCAGCCCGAAACTCGCCAGCCCGACCGATCCTGCCATGATGGCCAGCGCCAGCCCTGCCTTGGCCGAGCGTGACAGTTCGCGCGCGCCTTCGAGGATCAACAGCCCGTCGCGGCGCGCCAGATCCTGCAGCGCCGCTTCGGTGGCCATGACCAGCAGCACATCGCCTTCGCGCAACACCGCCGTTGCCACGACGCGATCGTTGCGTACCCGGTGCACGCCGATCACCGCGACGCCCTCGATACCGGCGGTTTGCAGCGTCAACCCGATCAGTCGCGCATCGGGCGCCACCGCCAGCTCGGCGACAACCAGATCGGCTTTCGCCGCGGCAGCATCGCGCGCCAGCCGGGTCAGCAGCCAGCCGGGCGCCGGCTGCGCACCCAGGCGCTCCGCCGCTTCGGCGAGGGTTTCCTGCCCGCCTTCCAGCGTCAACCGCGTGTCCTCGCCCACCACTGCGGGCATGGTGCCGACCAGCACGACTTCGGGTGGCAACAGCGCCTGTGCCTGCGCGCCGGTCTTGCCCAGCGCAACCGAGCGCGAATCGAAGCGCATTTCGGCGCGATAGACGCGCGGCGGGTGCCCGGCCGCCGCCGAATTGTCGGGCAGCAATCGCGGCATCAACAGCCAGATATAGGGCAACGCCACCAGCCCGGCGACGAGCACGATACCGGTGAAACTGAACACGCCCAAGGGCGCCATGCCGAGATCGCCGGCGATCGAAACGACAAGCAGATTGGTCGAGGTGCCGATCGTCGTTGCCATGCCGCCGATGAGGATCGCGGCATTGACCGGGATGAGCGTTTTCGACGCCGGCATGCCGCCATTCTGCGCCAGTTGCACCAGGATCGGCAGCAGCAGCACCAGCACCGGGGTGTCGTTGACCATCATGCTCGTCGCCGCCGCGAGCAGCAGCGTGACGAGCAGCCCGAGCGGCTTGTTGAAGCGCCAGACGCGGTTGAGCGCTCGCGCCGCCGGCGTCAGCGCGCCGGTGACGACCAGCCCGCGCCCCAGGATCATCAGCGCGCAGATGGTGATCAGCGCGTGATGGCCGAACCCCGAAAACGCCAGCGCCAGGCCGTCCTTGGGCGCGGCGCCCGGCAAGGGGAAGAAAAACAGCCCGAGCGCGATCGCGCCGATGGTGAGCAGCGCAACGATTTCAACGCGCACCCGGCCGCTGGCAAAACCATAGAATGTCGCCACGGCGAGCAGGATAACCGCGGCCGCATGGGGGGTAAGCACATCTGACACGCCCCGGTTCTTGCCCCGTCAGCCACGACAAGGCAATGCAATGGCTGGCGAAATCGCTTTGCCATGCCGGCGCCGGGGACTTGGCCTGTTCGCCATGGCGACGCGCACCGCCACATTGGCTGGCAATTTCAGGCGACCAGATCGAGCATTGCGATTGAAATGGGGTCCGGGGCCAAGGCCCCGGCCGCCGGAGGCCCCTTCCCTACGACAACGTCCGGTCGATCAGCACCGCCAGCAGCAGTGCCGGGCCGCCATGCGCCACCCAGGCATGGTTGGTGCCGCGCTGGATGACCACCTGCCCCGGCTTGATGCGCGTTTCGCTGCCTTCGAGGATCAGCGAGACATCGCCTTGCAGCAGGCAGATGACGTCGATCGAATGGGTTTCGTGCATGGCCGAGGCGCGGCTCTGGTCGATGATGTGCCGATCACCGTCGAACATCGCGAAGACGGCGCGGGCGGTGGTGTCCTGTTCGGCCTTGGGCACGCCTTCGGGCAGCGGCGAGACGACGAACCAGCGCACCTGGACATTGCCGGGGCGGGGCCCGAGCACCGCGCGGGTGGCGCCAAGATCGCTGTGATCGCGCGAGTCGAGCGGGCCCGACGCACTGTCCTCCCAGATTTCGAACAGGCCGCCGAGATCGGGGTCCCCGGCGAACACCGACGGGCCGCCATCGAGGATGATGACCGATCGGCCTTCGGCATCGTCTCCGGTGATGACGCGGCGCATCGCGTCCTTGAAGGCTGACATCGGCTATTTCTCCCCCATTGGCGCTGTTTTTGCCGTGCTGGCCAGCAACTGGCTGACCGTGACCATGCGATAGCCACGCCCCGTCAACTCGGCGAGGATGATCGGCAGTGCCGCACGTTCGGTGGCATTGCCAGCGTACATCGGATGGATGAGAATGATCGAGCCGGGCCTGACGTCGCGAAGCACCTTGCGCGCATAGACCTGCGGGTCGCGGTCGGGCGGATCGCCCGAATCCCACATGATCATCCGTTTCCCGCTGCGTTCCACCGCGAGCGGCAGCCCGATGAGCTTTCGGCCGAACGGCGGCCGGAACAGCGCCGGTTTCGGAGCGCCGCTGCGTTGCAACACGGCATCGGTGTCGGCGATCTCGGCATCATAATGGCTCGCCGATTTGAAGATCAACCGCTTGTGATGAAAGCTGTGGTTGCCGACTTCATGCCCCTCGGCAACGACCCGCGCGACAAGTGGCGGGGTGGCCAGCTTGCCGATCATGAAGAACGTGGCCTTGGCGTCATGGCGTTTCAGCAATGGCAACACCGCGTCCAGCCCTCGGGCGGTCGGCCCGTCATCGAAGGTCAGCGCCACGAGCGGCAGGTCGGTTTCGACCCGGCAAACGACATCGCCGGTCAGCGAAAAGCACCGCGCCTTGCTGAGCCGATGAACGCCAAAGCCGGCGAGAAATACGGCGAGCGCCAGCGCCGCGCCCGTCGCCACCCGCCGCATTGCCGACCGCCCCGCCATTATCGGCGCCTAGATCCGTTCTTTCACATACCGCCCCGGCGCATCCTCGATCGCCTTGTATTTGCCGCTGCCGGGCACGCGCTTGACGACCTTCTTGCCCGAACGCGGCGCCAGCCAGTCGATCCAGTCGGGCCACCAGCTGCCCTTGGTCTCTACCGCTTGCACGACGAAATCGTCGAAGCGTTCGGGCAGCGTGTCGCTCGTCCAATACTGGTATTTCTTCATCGACGGCGGGTTGACCACCCCGGCGATATGCCCCGACCCGGCGAGAACGAAGCGCTTGTCGCCGGTGAAATGGCTGGTCAGCTTGTACGCCGATCGCGCCGGGGCGATGTGATCTTCCTTGCCGCCCTGGATATAGGCCGGCGTCGCCACCGTCTTCAGGTCGATCGGCACGCCCATCACGGTGATGCCGCCGGGCACGACCAGCAGATTGTCGCGATAGATATCCTCGAGATAGCTCTTGTGCCACAGCGCCGGCACGTTGGTCGCGTCGCTGTTCCAGTAGAGCAGGTCGAAGGGGTAATAATCCTTGCCCATCATGTAGTTGTTGACGACATAGCTCCAGATCAGGTCGTTCGAGCGCAGCAGGTTGAAGGTCATCGCCATGTTGCGGCCATCGAGCCAGGGCTTGTCGGTGGTCAGCGCCGCGACCGCCTCCAGCCCGGCTTCGTCGACGAACACCGCCAGGTCGCCGCATTCGCTCATGTCGACCTGGGCTGTGAAGAACGTCGCACTTTCGACCTTGGCTGCCTGCCCGCGCGCCGCCAGCACGGCGAGCGTGGCCGCCAGCGTCGTGCCGGCGACGCAATAGCCG
Source organism: Alphaproteobacteria bacterium (assembly GCA_031426015.1). GTDB lineage: Bacteria > Pseudomonadota > Alphaproteobacteria > Sphingomonadales > Sphingomonadaceae > Sandarakinorhabdus. Next base: position 30,154 of record JANPKK010000064.1, on the reverse strand, counting down.
ATGGTGTGCGTACTCGGCGTGCCGCAGATTTCCAGCACGACATCGATCGCGGTCAATTGCCCTTCGCCGACATAGGTATCGAGCGTCGCGTCGGCGAGCGTCGCATCGGCGTTCTTCCACGACACGACGAACACCGTCAGCCCCTGTTCGACGGCCCAGCGGATGAAGCTTTTTTCCGCTGTCAGGTCGAGAATGTAGAATTTGTTGATCCACGGCGGAAAGATGAGCAGCGGGGTTTCGAACACCTTGGGCGTCGTCGGCGTGTACTGGATGAGCTGGAACAGCCGGTTTTCGAACACCACCTTGCCCGGCGTGATCGCGACGTTTCGGCCGACCTCGAAGGCGTTTTCGTCGGTCATCTTCATGCGGCCGGCTTCAAGATCGCCGAGCAGATGCTCGAGCCCCTTGATGAGGTTGCTGCCGCCGGTTTCCGCTGTCTTCTTCAGCACTTCGGGGTTGGTGGCGAGAAAATTGCTCGGGCTGATCGCGTCGACATATTGCTTGACGAGAAACTGCGCCTTGGCCTTGTCCTTCGCCTCCATCCCTTCGATGCCCGCGGTTGCCTCCAGCGTGTAGTTCGACGCGAGCAAATAGGATTGGCGCAGGAAATCGAACGCCGGCGTCTCGCGCCAGGCCTCGCCGGCAAAGCGCTTGTCCTTGATATCGGCAACCGGGCTTTTCACCGTCTCGGGGGCGAGGAACGACTGCCACAGCGTCATCGCATCGGCCATGTAGCGGCTTTGCAAGTCGATCAGCTTTTGCGGATCGGCCATCGCCGCCAGCGCGGTCTTCTGCCAGGTCGCCATCATCCCCATGGGATCGGACGTCCCGACCTCGGGCTCCTTGGCCAGGAATTCGAGCATCATCTGCTGGCCGCGCCCGGCGAGTTCGGTCCATTTCTGGAATTGTTCGAGCGGCTGCGTTTCGGTCGGCACTTCGGCCATGATCATTCCCCAGCGAGTTGTTGCCGGCATAGTGGACGCTTGCGCCCGCCGCGCCAAGGGTGGGCGCACGCAAAAGTCCGCTTTGCGGCGCGTGCGGATGGCGCTATGGCGGATCGCGTAGCCGCTTGTCGGCCACGCCCGCCGGAGACACGAAGTGACGCGCAACGCCGCCAATGCAGCCAACATTGCAACCGCAGCCGCCAGCAAGGCCGCCGCGGCGGCCTGACCCGCGCCCACCCTTCAAGCCGATCAGCGGGCGGGGGTGGCAAACCCCCGCCCGCTTTGTTTTGTGTTCTCCACCGCCCGGCGCTATGCGCCATCCAGCCCCCCGGCGCCTTGCGCCGAATGAGCCATCGAAAGATCGACCGATGAACGACGATTTTTACCGCATCCGCCGCCTGCCGCCCTATGTCATCGCCGAAGTCAATGCGATGCGGGCCGCGGCGCGCGCCCGCGGCGATGACATCATCGATCTCGGCATGGGCAATCCCGATCTGCCGCCGCCGCCGCACGTCATCGAAAAACTGTGCGAAGTCGCCGCCAAGCCCGACGCCCATGGCTATTCGGCGTCGAAGGGCATTCCCGGCCTGCGCAAGGCCCAGGCCGGCTATTACGCCCGGCGCTTCGGCGTCGATGTCGATCCGGAAACCGAAGTCGTGGTGACGCTCGGCTCGAAAGAAGGCCTCGCCAACCTCGCCCAGGCGATCACCGCACCCGGCGATGTCGTGCTGGCGCCCAACCCGAGCTATCCGATCCACACCTTCGGCTTCATCATCGCCGGCGCCACCATCCGCAGCGTGCCGACGACGCCTGATGAACGCTATTTCGAAGCACTCGAACGCGCCATGAAGTTTACCGTGCCCAAGCCGTCGGTGCTCGTCATGGGCTATCCGTCGAACCCGACCGCCGAAACCGTCGACCTGGCTTTCTACGAACGCGTCGTGGCATTTGCCAAGAAGCACCAACTCTGGGTGCTGTCGGATCTCGCTTATTCCGAAATCTATTTCGACGGCTGCCCGACACCGTCGATCCTGCAGGTGCCCGGCGCCAAGGATGTCGCCATCGAATTCACCTCGATGTCGAAAACCTATTCGATGGCGGGCTGGCGCATCGGTTTCGCGGTCGGCAACAAGACGCTGATCGGCGCGCTGACCCGCGTCAAATCCTATCTCGATTATGGCGCCTTCACCCCGATCCAGGCCGCCGCCGTCGCGGCGATCAACGGCCCGCAGGATGTAGTCGAGCGCAATCGCCAGCTCTATCACAGCCGTCGCGACGTGCTGGTGGAAAGCTTCGGCCGCGCCGGCTGGGACATCCCGCCGCCGCGCGCCAGCATGTTCTGCTGGGCGCCGCTGCCGCCGGCACTGGCCCACCTCGGCAGCCTCGAATTTTCCAAGCAGTTGCTCACCCATGCCGGCGTCGCCGTGGCGCCGGGGGTCGGCTATGGCGAGGATGGCGAAGGCTTTGTGCGCATCGCCATGGTGGAAAATGAACACCGCATCCGCCAGGCGGCGCGCAACGTGAAGAAATATCTGCAATCGATGGGGGTCAACACGCCCGCCAAGGCAGGCAGCTAGCGGCTTTCTGCTGGCACGATAGCCTCGTCACCCTCGCCTGCGCGGGGGTGACGGCGGTTTATCGTTGCTCCGGCGGCGGCTCAGCGTCGCCGCCCGCCACGCCCCCGTCCGCCACGCCCCCGTCCGGCTCGACGCCGAACGCCCGCCAGGTGTTGCGGCCGCCGGTCTTGGCCGCATAAAGCGCCTTGTCGGCCGCCTTGTAGAGCGATTCCTGGCCTGACCCGTCCTGCGGGAACACCGCGACCCCGACGCTCGATGTCGCCGAAACCTGCGTCCCGTCGATATCGAGCTGCGCCGCGACATTGTCGATGATGCTCTGGCAGAAATCGGCGACGCGCTGATGGTCCGAAGCATCCGACATCAGCACGGCGAATTCATCGCCGCCGAGCCGCGCCACGCTGTCATCATCGGCGGTCAGTTCCTGCAACCGCCGCGCCGCCGCGACCAGCAACGCATCGCCAACATCATGGCCGAGCCGGTCATTGATGTCCTTGAAGCGATCGAGATCGATCAGCACCAGCGCAAAGCGCGTGCCGTGGCGGCGCGAATAGTCCAGCAGCTGGCGCATGTCGGCGGTAAACCGCCGCCGGTTGGCGAGCGCTGTCAGGGCGTCGGAATAGGCGATCTTTTCAAGCTCGTCGCGGCTGGCATCGAGCGCACGCGCCGCCTTGCGGTTGGCCAGCGCGCTGCTCGCGACATAGCCCAGCGTCGCCGCCGTGCCGATCGCCGCGGTCATCCATTCGAGCCCCGCCAGGTCCGAATAGAACAGCATCAAGGTCACCAGCACGCCGGCGGGAATGACCGCCTGGATGGCCAGCACGGCACGCGAGCGGAAGGTGAAGGCCTGGGCGTGGATCAGTTGCGCGCTGGCGACGACGATGGCGACATATTGCAGCCCGGGCCGGCCGCTCAGCCAGTACAGCAGCGTCAGGAACGCCCAGTTGGCCGCCAGGAACGTGACGCAGAGCATGTAGATGAACCGTTCGGCGAGATCGCCCTGCTGGCCCTGCAGCACGCGCCGCGTCGCGAACCACGCCAGCCCTTCGGCACCATAAGCGATGCCCAGCCACGCAGCGCCGATCTGTGGGCCCAGATTGGCCGTGACCAGAGCCGCTGCGATCGCGCCGACGGCGAGTCGCTGCCACAACGTCTTGCGGCCATCGATCGCGGCTGCGTCGATACTCGAGCCTAACCAGCGCGTCATCCACGGCTGGTTGACCGTTTTTGTCCCCCCCGAATGCATTGTCTCCCCTCAACGCACCACGATGAAATCGAACTGTCCCCTCGCATCGCAAATTGCAACCCGGCAGTGTCGGCATCTATCGTGCCCATAGCGGCGACATCGCGTCAATAGACGGGCGAAAACTAGTGTCTGCGGGTTACCGCCAACACCTGTTCTTGCCCGTCGCGCCGGTCGGCCAAATTGACACTTGCCGCGCCCTGTGAGGCACCGCTGCCGGAAACACCCCGCGCTTGCGTTCGACCGACCCGCCCGCCTAGACGACAATCCTGTTCGCATTCGGAGCCTTTTGCATGACGTCATCCTCCAGGACCTTGCCGTTGCGCATCGGTCTCGCCGGTCTCGGCAATGTCGGCGGCGGTGTCGTCCGGCTGCTTGCCGAAAATACCGAGCTGATCGCCCGCCGCGCCGGTCGGCCGATTGTCGTCACGGCGATTTCGGCACGCGACCGCAACCGCGATCGCGGCCTCGACCTCGCGCCCTATGCCTGGGTCGATGATGCCACCGAACTCGCCGGCCGCGACGATGTCGATGTCGTTGTCGAACTGATCGGCGGCTCGGATGGCCCGGCGCTGACGCTGGCCCGCCGCGCGCTCGCCGCCGGCAAGGCGCTGGTCACTGCCAACAAGGCGATGCTCGCCCATCATGGCCTCGATCTTGCCGCCGCTGCCGAAGCCGGCAACCTGACGCTCAAGTACGAAGCCGCGGTCGCCGGCGGGATCCCCATCATCAAGGCGCTGAGCGAGGGCATGGCGGCGAACCGTATTGCCCGCGTCTACGGCCTGCTCAACGGCACCTGCAATTACATCCTGACCCGCATGGAGACCGAGCGGCTGGATTTCAGCGTCGTTCTCGCCGAAGCCCAGGCGGCGGGCTATGCCGAGGCCGACCCGAGCTTCGACATCGACGGCATCGATACTGCCCATAAGCTGTGCATCCTCGCCGCGCTGGCGTTCGGCGCGCGCATCGATTTCGCCGCGGTCGCCACGCATGGCATCCGCGCCGTCGAACTCGCCGATATCGACCAGGCGCGGGCGCTGGGCTTCCGCATCAAGCTCGTCGGGCTCGCCGAGCACGAAAACGGCACGCTGTTCCAGCGCGTCCACCCGGCACTGGTGCCGCTCGATCACCCGCTCGCCGCCGCGTCGGGGGCGCTCAATGCCGTCGCGGCCGAGGGGGATTTCGTCGGCCGGCTGTTCTTCCAGGGCCGCGGCGCCGGCGAAGGCCCGACGGCGAGCGCTGTCGTGGCCGACCTCATCGATATCGCGCGGGGAACTCGCGGCAACGAAATCGCGCGGGGAACTCGCGGCGACGAAATCGCGCGGGGAACTCGCGGCAACGAAAACGCCAGAGGCAGTATCAGCAATCCCTTCGGCATGCCGGTGGCCTCGCTCGCCGCCCTGCCCGCTGCCGCCGTCGCCAGCCGGCGCGGGCGCTATTACCTGCGCCTCACCGTCGCCGACCGCCCCGGCGTGCTAGCGGAACTCACCGCCGCGCTGCGCGACCATGGCGTCTCGATCGAAAGCCTGATCCAGCGCGGCGCCTCGGCAAATGGCGACGCCATGGTGGTCATGGTCACCCATATCGCCGGGGAGGCCGAGGTGCTCGCCAGCTTGGCGCAGATGGCCGGGGGCGATTCGGTCACCTCCGCGCCGGTGATGATGCACATTCTCGATTTCTGAGCGTTGAGGCAGGAAACCCCGCCCCTTCCCTCACCCCGCCAAAGCCCCTAAACCGGCGCGCAAATTCCCGAGGAAATCCAGATGACCGCCACACTGCGCAGCTCGACTCTCGACCGTGTCCTTGTCCTTGAAATGGTTCGCGTCACCGAAAATGCCGCGATCGCCTGTTCGAAACTGATCGGCCGCGGCGATGAAAAGGCCGCCGATGCCGCCGCGGTCGAAGCGATGCGCGACGCGCTCAACCAGCTCGATTTCGATGGCACCGTCGTCATCGGCGAAGGCGAGCGCGACGAAGCACCGATGCTGTTCATCGGTGAAAAGGTCGGCCGCGCCTACCATGAAACAGGGGTGGGGGCGGGCCCGCGCATCGACATCGCGCTCGATCCGCTGGAAGGCACCACCATCACCGCCAAGGCCGGCCCCAATGCGCTGGCCGTGCTCGCCATTGCCGAGGAAGGCGGGCTGCTCAACGCCCCCGACACCTATATGGACAAGATCGCCGTCGGCCCGGGCTATCCCGCCGGCGTCATCGATTTGCGCAAGACGCCCACCGAAAACGTCAAATCGGTCGCCGCCGCCAAGGGCGTCGCGCCGGGCGACCTGATGGTCTGCGTCCTCGATCGCCCGCGCCACGAAGCGCTGATCGCCGAACTGCGCGGCCTTGGCTGCGGCATCATGCTGATCCCCGATGGCGATGTGGCGGGCGTCATCGCCACCACCAACCCCGATACCGGCATCGACCTGTACATCGGCAGCGGCGGCGCCCCCGAAGGCGTGCTGGCGGCGGCCGCCCTGCGCTGCGTCGGTGGCCAGATGCAGGGCAAGCTGGTGTTCCGCAACGACGATGAACGCGGCCGCGCCCGCCGCTGGGGCATCACCGATCTCGAGCGCATCTACAACCTCGAAGACCTCGCCAGCGGCGATGTCATCTTCGCTGCAACCGGTGTGACGGATGGCTCATTGCTGAAAGGCGTCAAGCGCCGCCGCGACGGCGTCATCACCACCCAATCGGTCGTCATGCGCGCCTCCTCGGGCACCGTCCGCTGGGTCAGCGGCGAACACCGCGCCCACAACCATGCGTGATCCGCACCTCTCCCCCGGAGCTGGAGGCGTCCTCCAGCAACGCGGGAGAGGGCGACTCGGTGCAGCCGAGCGGGTGAGGGGTAATTTGTGACCCCCGTCTTCAATATCACCACCTCCCTCCTCGGCCAGCCCTGGCGCTGGCGTGGCGGCGTCATGCCCGGTGGCAGCCTCGATGGCCGCAGCGAGGACGAACTCCTCCACCACCTGTTCCGCGCCCGCGGCGCTGCCGCGTGCGATTTCGCCCGGCTGAAGACCCCCACCCTGCGCGACTGGCTCCCCGATCCGTCAATCTTCTGCGACATGGACGTCGCTGCCACCCGCCTCGCCGATGCCATCGCCGCAAATGAAAACATCATCATCTTCGGCGATTATGATGTCGATGGCGCGACTTCCGCCGCTGTTCTCATCCGTTACCTGAGGATGGTGGGCGCCACCGTCGGCCATTACATCCCCGATCGCCTGCTCGAAGGCTATGGCCCGTCGGCCGATGCGCTCGTCGCACTGAAACACGCCGGCGCCGACTTGGTGGTCACCGTCGATTGCGGCACGCAAGGCTTCGAGGCGCTGTCGGCAGCGCGCGAAGCGGGCCTCGACGTCATCGTCGTAGACCACCACAAGGCCGCCACGGCGCTGCCGCTGGCGCTGGCGCTGGTCAACCCGAACCGCCTCGACGAAGCCCCTGAGGCGGCCGCCCACGGCCATCTGGCGGCAGTCGGCGTCGCCTTCCTCCTCGCCGTCGCGCTCAACCGCACGCTGCGCCAGCGCGGCGCCTTCGCCACCCGACCCGAACCCAGGCTCACCGAGCTGCTCGATCTCGTCGCGCTCGGCACCGTGGCCGATGTCGTGCCGCTGACCGGGCTCAACCGCGCCTTTGTTACGCAAGGGCTGAAGGTCATGCGCGCCCGCCGCAATGTCGGTCTGACCGCGCTGATCGACGTTGCCGGCCTGTCGAAACCGCCCGGCGCGCGCGACCTGGGGTTTGCGCTCGGCCCGCGCGTCAACGCCGGCGGCCGCGTCGGCAAATCCGATCTCGGCGTCCGGCTGCTGACCAGCGACGATCCGGCCGAAGCGCTGGCACTGGCGGCCGAACTCGATCGCCTCAACATCGACCGCCGCAGCATCGAGGCGTCGGTGACCGAGGAAGCGCTCACCATCGCCGATCCCGATTCGAACATGGCGGTGGCGCTCGTTGCCGGCGAAGGCTGGCACCCCGGCGTCATCGGCATCGTCGCGTCACGGCTGAAGGATCGCCTGCACCGCCCGACGATCGTCATCGCGCTGGGCGACGATGGCATCGGCAAGGGTTCGGGGCGCTCGCTCCCCGGGGTCGATCTGGGTGCGGCGGTGCTGGCGGCGAAGGATGCCGGGCTGCTCATCGCCGGCGGTGGCCATGCCATGGCGGCCGGGCTGACGGTGGCGGGCGATCGTATCGATGCGCTGGCGGCGTTCCTCAACGATCGTCTGTCGGGCGCGGTCGATGTCGCGGCGACGGCACGCGCGCTCGATTGCGACGCCGCGATCGCGCCGCGCGGCGTGTCGCTGCAAATGGCCGAAACGCTCGAAGTGGCCGGGCCGTATGGCCAGGGCTGGTCGCAACCGCGAATCGCTTCGGGGCCGTGGACGGCGGTCGATTGCCGCATCGTCGGCGAACATCATGTCAAGCTGGTGTTGAGCGGTGCCGATGGCGCGCGCTGCAAGGCGATCGCGTTTCGCCACGCCGATACCGCACTCGGCGCCGCGATGATGGCGGCGCGCGGGCGCAGTTTCTATGTCGCGGGACGTATCAAGCGCGATGACTGGAAAGGCGAGCCCAGCGCCGAGATCGAGATCGACGATATCGCCTGGGCGTAGCGCTCAGGCGACCACTCGGCGTTGCCAGCGCATGCCGCCGCCGACGATGCTGAACCCTGAAATCATCATTGCCCAGCTGGCAGGTTCGGGAACGGCTGCGGCCGTCGGAATGAGCACCGGTGCTGTCGGCACGACGCCGCCGCCCAGCACGACGCCGCTACCCGGTGCCGCGCCCGGCCCGGAGGGCAACGGTCCCGACATGTCGGCGGCCGGGCCGAAGTCCGAAAAGCCACCGCCACCGATGCTGCCGCCACCGCCGGTCGCGATGCCACCGCCGCCGCTTGCGTTGCCGCCACGTGCGCCGGCGCCGCTGAACAAGCCGAGATCGGCCACCGGTGTTTCGAGCGGCAAGGTGGCAGGCAAGCCACCCGCGCCGCCCGCGGTGACGATCGGCAGGCATGGCGCCGCCGCGATCGCAACGGCGCCAGCCGCGGCCGGGCGATGGGTAACGGCGCGGTGGACCGCGGGACGCCCGAAGGCAGCCTTGGCCTTGTGCGCAGCCGGCACCATCACGGCGCCGGTCGAACCCGCACACACGCACATCAAAAGCTTCGCCGCGGCGGGAGTCATACGCATCCTCTACACTAACAACCAATAATCATAACGAGCCGCAACGTGGTTCGGTTCCCCGGATTTCAAGGGTTTGTTACAAAATCGATTCCGAGCGCAGGCAGGACGTGCGATAAATCGCCATGTTTTTGCTGCAAACGCTTGACGCGCTGCACGCACGCCTCTAGCAGCCCTGTCTCCCGCCGGTCCCTTCGTCTAGCGGTCTAGGACGTCGCCCTTTCACGGCGAAAACACGGGTTCGATTCCCGTAGGGATCACCACCACCTTCGGGCGGTATCGGCGGCGGCTCAGACGGGGTCGACAGCCATCAATTGCGTCGGGAACGGTGCTGCCAGCGGCAACACCTCGGCGAGCGGCGCGGTCAGCCAGCGCGTGTAATCCTCTTCGTGCAAGATCACCGGCATCGCCTTGGGGTGAATCGGCGCAACCAGAGCATTGGGTTCGCAGGTCAGCATCGCAAAAGCGCCGCCACCCTCGCCGAGCATATCACCTGCCAGCGGCCGCCAGATGCCGGCAAACGCGAATATCGGCTGTGACGGCAGGCGGAACCAGCGCTGGCGCTTGGCACCCGCCTCACCCTCCCATTCGCAGAACTCCGATGCCGGAATCAGGCAGCGCCGTGCGGGGGTGGCGAGCGCATGACGCCAGAACGGGCTGGCGAGATTGCGGACATTGGTGACCGGCCCACGCACGCCGGCCGGCGGCGGAAACCCCCATTGCACCAGCGCCGCTTCGCGCCCCGCGGTGCCTTGGCGTACCACCAGCGCCGGGCGCTTGGGGAACAGGTCCTGCGGTGTCAGCATGATATCGGCCTCGAAGGGAATGCCCATCGCTTCGGCAATGGCGATCGCGGCACCGCGAAGTCTGTAGTTGTTGCACATATGCCCCAGCCTATCGGGGTTGAGGCGCCCTCGACAAGGCGCTATATGCTCGCGTCTGGCGGTCGCTTCGGGCCGCCTTTTTTCGTTTAACCTTGTGCGTACCGGTGTCCGCTACAGACCCGCACGGAGTTGAGACAATGACGATCACTGCCCTGATGCCCGTCTATGGCCGCTGCGAGGTCGAGCCGGTGCGCGGTGACGGCTGCTATCTCTACGATGCCCAGGGGCGCGAATGGCTCGATTTCGCCAGCGGCATCGCGGTCAACCTGCTTGGCCACAGCCATCCGCACCTTGTCGGCGCCATCCAGAAGCAGGCGGCGACGCTGATGCACACGTCGAACCTCTACAAGGTGCCGGCGCAGGCGGAACTGGCGCAGCGCCTCGTCGACCTGACCTTTGCCGACACGGTGTTCTTCACCAACTCGGGTGCCGAAGCGATCGAATGCGCGGTAAAGACCTGCCGCGCCTTTCAGAACGCCGTCGGCCACCCCGAAAAATTCCGCATCCTGACGTTCAGCAACGCCTTCCACGGCCGCACGCTGGCGACGATTTCGGCGACCAACCAGGAAAAGATGCGCAAGGGTTTCGAACCCCTGCCCGACTGGTTCAACGTGCTGCCCTTCAACGATCTCGATGCCGTCAAGGCGGCGATCGATCCGTCGATCGGCGGCATCATGGTCGAACCCGTCCAGGGCGAAGGCGGCATCCGCCCGGCGACCCAGGAATTCCTGAAAGGCCTGCGCGAGCTGTGCGACGAGCATGGCCTGATGCTGATCCTCGATGAAGTCCAGTGCGGCGTCGCGCGCACCGGCACGCTGTTCGCCCATGAACAATATGGCATCACGCCCGACATCATGGCGATCGCCAAGGGCATCGGCGGCGGCTTTCCGGTCGGCGCCTGCCTCGCCACCGAACATGCGGCGCAGGGCATGGTCGTCGGCACCCACGGCAGCACCTATGGCGGCAACCCGCTCGCCATGGCGGCGTGCATGGCGGTGCTCGATGTCGTCACCGAACCGGCGTTTCTCGCCCATGTCAACGAAATGGCCGCCCGGCTGCGCGCCGCGCTCGAACAGATGATCCCCAATCACGACGATCTGTTCGAAAGCGTGCGTGGGCTCGGGCTGATGATGGGGCTGAAGCTGAAATCCGACAGCCGCGCCTTCGTCAACCACGCCCGCAGCCATGGCATCCTGCTCGTTGCTGCTGGCGACAATGTCGTCCGCCTGCTGCCGCCGCTGATCATTACCGAACATCACATCCGCGAATGCGTCGACAAGCTGTCGGCGGCAGCGCGCGCCTATACGCCGGCAGCGGCAGCGTAGTTCTTCCTTCTCCCCTCCCGTTCCGGGAGGGGCAGCCTTTGTTTCTCCCCTCCCGGAACGGGAGGGGTCGGGGGTGGGAAAAAAGTCCACAACACGGACTGCCCCACCTCCCGGCAAAACCCACCCCCGACCCCTCCCGACCCGGGAGGGGAGCAGGACAACCGCCAATGCCCAATTTCCTCGATCTCGCCGGCGCCAAGGCCGCCGGGTTGCGCCTGATCCTCGACGAGGCGCACCGCCGCAAGGCCGCACGCGCCGGGCTGCCCAACGGCACGGCCGACAGCGATGCCCCGCTCGCCGGCCACACCCTCGCGATGATCTTCGAAAAGCCCAGCACCCGCACGCGTTTCAGCTTCGACATGGCTATGCGGCAACTGGGCGGCACCAGCATCGTGACTTCGGCGGGCGAAATGCAACTTGGCCGCGGCGAAACGGTGGAGGACACCGCGCGCGTCCTCGGTCGCCTCGTCGATGCCGTGATGATCCGCACCAACAGCCATGCGACACTCGAAGCGCTGGCCGAAAACGCCGGGGTGCCGGTCATCAACGCGCTGACCGACATCAGCCACCCGTGCCAGGTCATGGCCGACATCATGACGATCGAGGAAAAGACCGGAAAGCCCGTCGCCGGCAGTTGCTGGGCCTATCTCGGCGATGGCAACAACATGGCCAACTCGCTGATCGAGGCGGCCTCGGTGCTCGGTTTCGACCTGCGCCTCGGCGTGCCGCACGGCTATGATCCCGACCAGGCGGTCATCGCCACGGCTTGCGCACGCGGCGGCAGCATCGATCTCGTTCGCTCGGCTGTTGCGGCGGTGGAGGACGCGCATGTCGTCGTCACCGATACCTGGGTGTCGATGGGCCAGAAGGACAGCAAGGACAAATTGAGTGCGATGATGCCCTTCCAGGTCAACGACGCGCTGATGGCCAAGGCGGCGCCCGGCGCGCTGTTCCTGCACTGCCTGCCGGCGCATCGCGGCGAGGAAGTCACCAGCGCCGTCATCGACGGGCCGCAGTCACTCGTCTGGGACGAAGCCGAAAACCGCCTGCACATCCAGAAGGCGATCCTGCTCTGGTGCTTCGGCAAGCTGTGATTGCGGCCAGATGCTAGAAGGTCTCGCCCCCAGCGCCGATCGTGCCATCGGCTTTTCGGTCGCTGCCCGCAACGTCCGCGGCCAGGTAGTGCGGCTCGACACGGCGCTCAACGCCGTGCTCGCGGCGCACGCCTATCCGGCGCCGCTGGCGCGGCTGCTCGCCGAGGCGCTGACCGTCACCGCGCTGCTCGGCGCGACGCTGCGCAAGGACGACGGCCAGATCACCCTGCAGGCGCAGGCGCGCGGCGGCCCCGTCGACCTGCTTGTCTGCGATTATCGCGGCGGTGCGGTGCGCGGCTATCTCAACTTCGCCGCCGATGCCGAATTCACCGACGGCATGACGCTGCCCGAATTGTTCGGCGAAGGCCATCTCGCGATCACACTCGACCAGACCGCGGCGAGCGAGCGTTACCAGGGCATCGTGCCGCTGGAAGGTGACACGATCAGCCATGCCATCGAAGGCTATTTCGCCAATTCGGAACAATTGCCGACACTGATCAAGCTCGGCGTGGCGGGTGATGCGACAACCGGCTGGGTCGCCGGCGGGCTGCTTGTCCAGCATCTGGCGCGCGCCGAGATCGGTGGCGTGCGCCTCGATGTCGAACGCGCCGAAACCGAAGCGCTGCACCCCGATTGGCAGCATGTGCTGGCGCTCGCCGACACGACAAGCGTCGCCGAGCTGACCGACCCCGAACTGGCGCCGGAAACCCTGCTGTGGCGGCTGTTCCACGAGGAAGAAGTGCGCATCAGCGAAGGCGCGCTGCCCAGTCGCGGCTGCCGCTGCAATCCGGCGCATATCCGCGATGTGCTCGAACGCTTTCCCGAAGCCGAACGGGCGGAGATGCGTGGGCTGGATGGCCTGATCAGCGTCGACTGCAAATTCTGCAGCCGCGTGTTCGCGATCCCGGCATGACCGTACCAATCGCCTCAGGGCCGCTGGCTGTCGTGCTGCTCTCGGGCGGGCTCGATTCGACCACGGTGGCGGCGATGGCGAAGGCGGCGGGGTTTCGCCTGCTGGCGCTGACCATCGATTACAACCAGCGCCACCGCATCGAGCTTGATCATGCCGCGCGGGTCGCCACGGCGCTCGGTGCCGAACGCCATATTGTGCTGCCGCTCGACCTGCGCGGCTTCGGCGGCTCGGCGCTGACGGCGGATATCGATGTGCCCAAGGCCAAGGCGTCCGATCCTGTGGAGCCCGGCATCCCGGTCACCTATGTGCCGGCGCGCAACACGATCTTCCTGAGCGTCGCGCTCGGCTGGGCCGAAGCCGCCGGGGCGCGCGACTTGTTCATCGGCGTCAACGCGCTCGACTACTCGGGCTATCCCGATTGCCGGCCGGAATTCATCGCCGCGTTCGAAACCATGGCCAACACCGCGACCAAGGCCGGGGTGGAGGGGCAGCGCTTCCGCGTCCACACGCCACTGGCGGCGATGACCAAGGCCGACATCGTCCGCGCTGCTGCCGACGTGGGCGCGCCGCTGGCACTGACCTGGAGCTGCTACGATCCGACGCCGACCGGCCGGCCGTGCGGTGGATGCGACAGCTGCCGCCTGCGCGCCAAGGGCTTTGCCGAGGCGGGGGTAGCCGACCCGGCGCTATGACCTACGCCGTGAAAGAGCTTTTCCTCACCTTGCAAGGTGAAGGCGCGCAGACCGGCCGTCGTGCGGTGTTCCTGCGCTTTGCCGGCTGCAACCTCTGGACTGGCCGCGAGCAGGACCGCGCCACCGCCGTCTGCAACTTTTGCGACACCGATTTCGTCGGCACCGATGGCGATGGTGGCGGCAAGTTCGCGACCGCCGCCGCGCTCGCCGATGCGGCGGCGGCTTGCTGGGGGGCAACGCCGGAACACCGCCTGATCGTCTGCACCGGCGGCGAGCCGCTGCTGCAACTCGATGCCCCGCTGATCGACGCGCTCCACGCGCACGGCTTCAGCATCGCGGTGGAAACCAACGGCACGCAAGCAACGCCGGCGGGGCTCGACTGGATCTGCGTCAGTCCGAAGGCGAACGCACCGCTGGCGCTGACCGCCGGCAACGAACTCAAACTCGTCTTTCCCCAGCCGCTGGCGATGCCGGAACGCTTCGAAAGCCTCGCCTTCGAGCATTTCTTCCTGCAACCAATGGACGGGCCGGATCGGGTGGCAAATACGTCGGCAGCGATTGCCTACTGCCTCGAGCACCCGCGCTGGAGGCTGAGTTTGCAGACCCACAAGGTGACAGGGATTCCGTAACGCCTCCCCCGCAGGGGAGATGTTACGTCTTCACCTTTTCCGCTGCGATCCACGCGCGCATCTCGGCTTCCATCGCCGGCAACGGCACCGAGCCCAGCGACAGCAATTTGTCATGGAACGGCCGCTGGTTGAAGCGCGGCCCCAGCTCCGCCTCGGCCAGTGCCCGCATTTCGCGGATCTTCAACTCGCCCAGCTTGTAGGCCAGCGCCTGCCCCGGCCAGCTGATATAGCGGTCGACCTCATTCTCGACATCCAATTGCGCCAGCGCGGTATGCCCGGCCAGATAGTCGATTGCCTGTTGCCGGCTCCAGCCCTTCGAATGCATGCCCGTGTCGATCACCAGCCGCACCGCGCGCCACATCTCGAAGGTCTCGCGGCCGAATTCCTCGTACGGCGTTTCGTACATGCCCAATTTGGTGCCGAGCCATTCGGTGTAGAGCCCCCAGCCCTCGCCATAACCCGAAAAATAGGTCTCGCGCCGGAACGCCGGGCGGTCGGGCGCCTCCAGCGCCATGGCGCCCTGGTGGCTGTGCCCGGGCACGCATTCGTGGAGTACCAGCGCGGTCAGATTGTACAGCGGCCGCGATTTGAGGTCATAGGTGTTGAACAGGCACGCCGTCAGCCCGCCGCGCCCCGAGGTATAGATCGGCGCGATTGCATCGGGCACCGGCAGGATGGTGAAGCGAAAGCGCGGCAGCGTCGTGAAGACATCCTTCAGCTTGCCGTCCATCCGCTTGGCGGCATAGGCGGCGGCGCCGAGCAATTCCTTGGGTGTCCGCGCATAGAATTGCGGATCGCTGCGCAGAAAGGCAAGAAACTCGGGGAACGTCCCCTTGAAGCCTGTCTGCGCGATCGTCGCCTGCATGTCGGCATCGATCCGCGCGACTTCCGTCAGCCCGAGCGCATGGATCGCCTCGGGCGTCAGGTCGAGAGTCGTGTATTCGCGGATCTGATCCTGGTAAAACGCCTTGCCATCGGGCAGGTCGTACGCCGCAATCGTCGTGCGGCTGGCCGGGATATAGTCCCGCTGCATGAAAGCGAGCAGTCGCGCATAGGCCGGCGCCGCCAACGTATCGATCAGCCGCAACGCTTCGGCGCGCAACGCCGCCTGCTCGGCCACCGGTATCGAATCGGGCATCACCTTGAAGGCATCGTAGAGCGGATTGGCGACACCCTTCGCCGTGAACGGCACGATCGTCGTGTCGCGGCCCTTCAGCGTCATGCGCGGCACGGTGTAACCGCGCTTCATGCCAGCGCGCATATTGGCGATATTTTCGTCGAAGTAGCGCGGCACATCGCCGAGCCGGCCGAGATAGCGGCGATAATCGGCAATATTATCCAGCGCCGAATAGGGCTTCACCTCGCCCCAGAAAAACGTGTCGCTGTTGAGCGGCGCTTCGTACGTCCGCCAGCGAATGTTCGCCACTTGCGCGCGCAGCGATTCGGTCAGCACCGCCTTGTTGAGCCGGCCTTCGCCCGACAATTCTGCATCGGGAATCGCCGTCATCGCCTTCAGCACGCCCTGCCAATAGGCCGAGCGCCGCGCCCAGTCGGCCGGCGTCACGCTGGCGAAATGGTCATCATCCTTGCTGCGCAGGCCATCGGTGATCTGGGCAAATTCGTGCAGCCGCCATTGCCATTCGGCGTCATAGATCGCCTTCAGCCGGGCATCGCCGGCGGTGGCAACCACTGCCACCGGTGCTACCGACTGCGCCAGCACCGGCACCGCGAGCAAGCCCGCCAGCGCCACGAAAACCCCCAATTTCATTGCCTTACCCCCTGCCGCGATAACCCGGCACGCCCTGGTCGGGCAGCCACAGCCCGGCCGGCGGCGGCCCCGATTGCCAGAACACGTCGATCGGGATGCCGCCGCGCGGATACCAATAGCCACCGATGCGCAGCCATTTCGGCGCCATCTCGTCGAACAACCGTACACCGATGCCGACGGTCACATCCTCGTGAAAGCCGGCATGGTTGCGAAAGCTGCCGAGAAACAGCTTGAGCGCTTTCGATTCGACGATGCGCGTCCCCGGCACATAGTCGATGACCAGATGCGCGAAATCGGGCTGTCCCGTCACCGGGCACAGCGAGGTGAACTCCGGCACGGCAAAACGGATGAGGTAATCGGTCCCCGGCCTTGGATTCGCCGGATAATCGAGCACCGCCACGTCGGGCGAAGCCGGCAACGACGAGGTCTGGCCGAGGTGCAATGTGTCAGTCATGTGAAATTCTGTCGCTTTTGGGGTCACTCAGCGGATGACATGCCGACTTCGCCTCATTATGTCACGCGCAACGAAGATTTGGGAGCGAACAATGAACCCCCTGGTGACCACCGAATGGCTCGCGGCCGAACTCGGCAAGACCGACATTCGCGTCATCGATGCGACGCTGTTCCTGTCGGGACACAATCGCAACGCGCGCGCCGAATTTGAAGCCGCCCATATCCCGGGCGCGGTGTTCTTCGACATCGACGAAGTGTCGGACACGACGTCGGCCCTGCCGCACATGCTGCCGCCCCCCGAAAAATTCGCCAGCCGCATGCAGGCGCTGGGCCTGGGCGATGGCAGCCGCATCATCGTCTATGACAATTCGCCGCTCAAATCCGCCGCCCGCGTCTGGTGGATGCTCACCCTGTTCGGCGCGCATGAAGTCTCGATCCTCGATGGCGGTTTCGCCAAATGGCAGGCCGAGGGCCGCGCCACCGAAAGCGGCAAGCCGATCGTCCGCCACCGCCACTTCACTGTCTGGGCCGACAAGAGCCTGGTGCGCGATGCCAAGCAGATGACCGAAAACCTGCGCACCAAGGCCGAACAGGTCGTCGACGCGCGTTCCGCCGGGCGTTTCGCCGGCACCGAACCCGAACCCCGCGCCGGCCTGCGCGGCGGCCATATCCCGGGGTCGAAGAGCCTGCCCTTCGACCAGCTGTTCAACGAGGACGGCACCTACAAGAGCCCCGAAGCGATCAAGGCCGCCTTCGACGCCATCGGCATCGATTTTTCGCAGCCCGTCATCGGCACCTGCGGTTCGGGCGTCACCTCGGCGGTGCTGGCGTTCGCCGCCGCCATGATCGGTCACCCCAAGATGGCGATCTATGACGGCAGCTGGAGCGAATGGGGCGCCAGCGCCACCAACCCGGTGGTCACCGGCGTCTGACCGCCGGACCGGGGGGCCCGACGCGACGATGACGAAACGCCTGCGCCGCGGCCCACCCGCTGACCTTTCGGGCCAGGCTATGGCCACACAACTCGTCCATGCCGGGCGCGGCCCGGGCTTTTCCGAAGGCATCGTCAACCCGCCGGTGTGGCGAGCCTCGACGATGCTGTTCGACAGTTGCGCCGATCTCGACGCCGGCAATGCGGCGCCCGATGGCGGGCTCTATTACGGCCGCCGCGGCAGCCCGACGCAATGGGCGCTCGAAGACGCGCTGACCGCGCTCGAACCCGGCGCGGCGGGAACCAAGCTCTACCCTTCCGGCGTCGCCGCGATCACCACGGCGCTGCTTGCGGTCGTCAAGGCCGGCGACGAGGTGCTGATCACCGACAGCGCCTATGAACCGACGCGGCTGTTCGCTGACCAGATCCTGAAGCGCATGGGGGTGACGACCCGCTATTTCGACCCGCAGATCGGCGCGGGGATTGCCGATCTGATCCGCCCCGAAACCAGCGCCATCCTGCTCGAATCGCCCGGCTCGCTGACCTTCGAAATCCAGGATGTGCCGGCGATCACCGCGATTGCCCGGGCGCGCGACGTGGTAACGCTGATCGACAATACCTGGGCGACGCCGCTGCGGCTGCAACCGCTGGCGCTGGGCTGCGACATTTCCATCCAGGCGCTGACCAAATATGTCGGCGGCCACAGCGATTTGATGATGGGCAGCGCGACCGCCACCCCGGCGCTGATCGGGCGGTTGAAGGCGGCGACCTATCGGCTCGGCCATACCGTGTCGCCCGATGATGCGGCGCTGGCGCTGCGCGGCCTGCGCACGCTGCAGGTGCGACTCGACCGGCAGGAGGATAGCGCGCTGGCGGTGGCGCGCTGGCTGGAGGGGCACGCTTCGGTCGATCGCGTGCTCCACCCGGCGCTGCCGAGCCACCCCGGCCATACGCTCTGGCAACGCGATTTCAGCGGGTCTTCGGGGCTGTTCTCCTTTGTCCTCAAGCGCGGCGAGCGCCGGCAATTGGGCGCGCTGATCGATGATCTCGCGCATTTCGGCATCGGTTTTTCCTGGGGCGGCTTTGAATCGCTGGCGCTGCCGGTGAAGATGGACGGTTGCCGCAGCGTCACCACCCTCCCCTTCACCGGGCCGATCGTGCGCCTGTCGATCGGGCTCGAGGATCCGGCCGACCTCATCGCCGATCTCTCCGCCGGGCTGGCGCGCTACGAGGCGGCGCTTTGAAAACCCGGCTGTCCTGGGTCGGGCGGACACTGGTGACGCTGCTGATCGCCCTGCCCGCCACCGTCTGGGGCATCATGGCGCTGCAGGCGCGGCTGCCCTTCGGCACGGTCGGCAAATTGGCGATCATCGCGCTATTCGCTGTCGCGATGCTTGCCGCGATGGCGCTGCTCTGGACCCGGCAGCGCCTGCTGCTCGTCGCCGTCGTCGTCGTCACCTGGGGGCTGCTGATCGGCTGGTGGGCGACGATCCTGCCACGCGCCGACCGCAACTGGCAGCCCGACATGTCGCGCATCGCCGATGCCCGCATCGACGGCGATGTGCTGACCGTCGCCAACGTCCGCAATTTCGACTGGCGCAGCGACACTGATTTCACCCAGCGCTGGGAAACCCGCAGCTACCACCTGTCGCAACTGACCGGCGCCGATCTGTTCCTCAGCTACTGGGCCGGCGAAAGCATCGCCCATGCCATCGTCAGCTTCACCTTCGCCGACAGCGATCCGCTCGCCTTCTCGATCGAGATCAGGAAGGAAATGGGCGAAAGCTATTCGGCGACCGCGGGCTTCTTCAAGACCTATGAACTGGCGCTGATCGCCGCCGACGAACGCGATGTCGTCAAGGTGCGCAGCACGGTGCGCGGCGAGGATGTGCGGCTCTACCGCCTCGATATCCAGCGCGCGACCGCGCTCGGCCTGCTCCGCGAATATGTCGCGCTCAGCCGCGATGTGACGGTAACGCCGCGCTGGTACAACACGCTGACCGCCAATTGCACGACGGTGATCTTCGGCATGGCGCGCACGCTCGACCCGCGAGTGGCGATGGACTGGCGCATACTGCTGCCGGGGCGGCTGCCGGAGTATCTGCGACTCCATGAATTCGTGACGCGCGATGTGCCACTGACCGAGCTGACGGTGCGGTCGCACATCGGCCCCCGCGCAGCAGGCTCGGCGCCGGATGCAGGGTTCTCGGCGCGCATCCGCGAAGGCGTGCCGTTGGCGCAATAAGCCCAACTACCTCCCTCCTGTGGGGTGGGAGTTGGCGAGCGCTTCTCACTGGCAAGGATAGCGCCTAACCTCCCCACCAAACAGGGGGACCCGCCATGACCGACATCACCAGTCTCGACGCCATAGGCCAGGCGCAAGCCATCGCCAGCGGCGCCATCACCCCCTCCGAACTGCTCGAGACCGCTATCGCCCGCGCCGAAGCCAGCAACCCGGCGCTCAATTTCATGGCGCAGAAACTCTATGATCGCGCCCGCAGCGGACCGCCCGCCACCGGACCGTTCGCCGGCGTCCCCTTTCTCGTCAAGGACCTCCACGTCCATATCAAGGGCGAGCGGTCGGGCGAAGGCAGCAACCTGTGGCGCGACTATCGCTCCGATTATAATTCCGTGCTTTACGACCGTATTCTCGCAGCCGGTTTCAACACCTTCGGCAAGACGACCTCCCCCGAACTCGGCCTGACGGTCACCACCGAAAGCACCGCCTATGGCCTGACGCGCAACCCCTGGAACCTGGCGCACAGCGCCGGCGGTTCGTCGGGCGGCTCGGCGGTCGCGGTGGCGGCCGGGGTCGTGCCGATGGCGCAGGCGTCCGATGGCGGCGGCTCGATCCGTTGCCCGGCGGCGGCGTGCGGGGTGTTCGGCCTGAAGCCGTCGCGCGGCCGCGTGCCCGGTGGCCCCAAGGGCACCGAAGCCTGGCTCGGCCTCACCGTTGTCGGCGCGGTCAGCCGCTCGGTGCGCGACAACGCCGCCTTTCTCGATGCCATCCACGGCGCCGAACCCGGCAGCCGCTACGTCGCCCCGGCCCCCGATGGCAGCTTCCTCTCCGCCGTCACCCGCGCCCCCGGCCGCCTGCGCGTCGCGCTCAACCTGGTGCCTCCCGCCGGCAGCCCGGTCGATCCCGAAATCATCGCCGCCACCCGCGCCGCTGCCAGGCTGCTCGAAAGCCTTGGCCATCATGTCGAGGTAGCAAGCCCGCAGCTTTCGGGCGGCGAACTCGGCAGTGCCATGGTTGCCGTGCTCGCCGGCTGCACCGCTACCGATATCGCCAACCGCCTCGCCGAAATGGGCCGCGACAGCGCTGGCGACGATATCGAGACCGTCACGCAAATGTATGTCCATGTCGGTGGCCAGACCAGCGCGCTGCAAATTCTGGAGGCCAATGCCGTTTTCCAGCGCGCCGCGATCACCGTCGCCCAATTCCAGGCGCACTATGATGTCATCCTGTCGCCGGTCTTCGCCCAGCCAGTGATCGAACTGGGCAAGGTCGATCTCACCGATGTCGCGACCTACACCGCCAATGTGCTGACCTACAGCCCGTTTACCGCGCTGTATAACCAGACCGGGCAGCCGGCGATGAGCCTGCCGCTCGGCACCGACAGCAAGGGCCTGCCGATCGGCATCATGATCGCCGGCCGCTATGGCGACGAGGCGTTGCTCTATGCGCTCGCCGGGCAGATCGAGGCGGCGGCACCCTGGGCCGGGCGGCGGCCAGTGGTGGGCTAGTCCCACCCGTCACCCCGGCGCAGCCAAAATTTCACCGCCTGATTAAATCTCTGCAACCAATCCTTACGACATCGCGTATAGTTTACACGGCCTGCCGGGAGACGTTTGTCTGCCGGGGCACCGCGGCGTTGTCGGCAATCGGCAGCGCCAGTTCTGGGGGGGACGCGAACAGCCGGGCGGGGGCCACCATCACCAACTATTCCCATGCCGGGCCAGGGCAGCCCTCCCCTTGTTTCACAACGGGGAGTCCAACATGATGACCAACCTGCCGATCCGCCTGCAACTCGGCCTTGCCGCGAGCGTTGTCGCGCTTGCTCTCGCCGCCCCTGCCATCGCCGGGCCGACCGCCGCCTGCATCGATGGTGCCAACCCCAATTCGACCGAATGCGGCACCAATTCCACGGCGCCCGGCGCCGGTGCCGTTGCGGTCGGCAACGCGGCCGTGGCCAGCGGCGTCGATGCGCTTGCCATCGGCAGCGATGATGCCGGCGTCAATCCGGCCCGCGCCACCGCAAATTCGACCGTCGCGGTCGGCGGCGAAGCCCAGGCGACCGGTCTTGCCGCCACCGCGCTGGGCTGGCGCTCGGCCGCCAGCGGCGAACGCGCCACCGCGCTCGGCCACCTCGCCGTCGCCCCCGCCGTCCGCTCGGTCGCGATCGGCGAAGCGGCCAGCACCGCATCGGCCAACACGGCGTCGCTCGGCACGTCGGTCGCCATCGGCAATCTTGCTGTCGCGTCGGATGAGGATGCGGTTGCCATCGGTGACCAGACCACCGCCAGCGGCTTCCACGCCACGGCGGTAGGCGGCGAAGCCGTCGCCTCGGGCCGCGGTGCCCAGGCCTTTGGCTGGCAATCGTCGGCAAGCGGCGGCCTGTCGCTCGCTGCCGGTCACCAGGCCAATGCCGCCGGCCTCAACGCCACCGCGGTCGGCAAGAACGCATCGGCGTCCGCCACGTCGTCGACGGCGCTGGGCTTCGGCGCCAGCACGGCCTCGGCCAACGCCGCGTCGCTCGGCACCTCGGTCGCCATCGGCAGCCTTGCGGTCGCATCGGATGAAGACGCGGTGGCACTGGGTGACCAGGCGCTGGCCAGCGGTTTCCACTCGACCGCGGTCGGGGGCGAATCGGTTGCTTCGGGCCGCGGCGCCCAGACCTTCGGTTGGCAGGCGCGCGCCACCGGCGCCACGGCGCTGGCCGTCGGCCACCAGGCCGTCGCTGCCGGCACCAGCGCCAGCGCCGTCGGCAAGAACACCAACGCCGCGGCCGAATTCTCGGTGGCCCTGGGCTTCGGGGCCAGCACGGCCTCGATGAACACCTCGTCGCTCGGCACGTCGGTCGCCGTCGGCAACCTTGCCGTCGCCTCGGATGAAGACGCCGTGGCGGTGGGTGACAAGGCGGTGGCGAGTGGCTTTCACGCCACGGCGGTCGGCGGCGAAGCGGTCGCTTCGGGCCGCGGCGCGCAAACCTTCGGCTGGCAGGCACAGGCGACCGGCGCAACGTCGCTCGCGGTCGGTCACCAGGCGATTGCTGCCGGGGTCAGCGCCAGCGCGCTCGGCAAGAACGCCAATGCCGCCTTCGATGGCTCGACGGCCGTGGGCTTCGGCGCCACCACCAACCGTGCCAACCAGGTCAAGCTGGGCGGCACCGGCAGTTCGGTGACGGTGGGCGATCTTGCCGCCTCCACCGCCGCCCAGACCGGCACGATCAGCGTCGTCACCGCCGATGCATCGGGCACGCTCGGCGCCGGGCCGAACATCGCGGCGCTGGCGACGGCGGCGTCGGTCACCGCGCTCACGGGCCAGGTCGGCACGCTGAACAGCCAGGTCGGGACATTGAACGGCCAGGTCAACACGCTGTTCGACCTGACCAACACCAACCGGCTCGACATCCAGAAGGCCAATGAAGGCGTCGCCATGGCGCTGGCGATGCAGTCGCCGTCGCTCCCCGATGGCGCCAAGGTGGCGGTGTCGGGCGGCATCGGCTATTACCAGAACCGTACGGCCGCCACTTCGGCGGTCAGCTTCCGCATCGGCGACAAGGCGTCGCTGTCGGCAGGCGTCGGCGTCGGCTTTAACACCGGCGAAGTCGGCGCACGGGGAGGGTTCCAGGTCGCGTGGTAACACTGAAGTCCAAAAGCTGGCTGTCGGGGCTCATCGCCCCGGCAGCCATGCTGTTGCTGGCGCTTTCCCCCGTCGCGTTCCCCGTCGCCGCCCACGCCCAGGCTGCGTCCCCGCCGCCGCTGTCGGTGCAGCCGGTTCCCGACGAACTGCAATTGTCGAAACTGGTGTGGACGACGCTGGCCGCGGTCGACCATGCCAATCTGTCGGGTAATTATTCGGTGCTGCGCGACCTGTCGTCGCCGTCGTTCCAGGCCAACAACGATGCGGCACGGCTGACCCAGATCTTCGCCGGGTTGCGTGCCAGCGGTACCGACCTGTCGAACGCGCTGCTGCTCGGCCCCACCTGGACGGCGGCGCCGGCGATCATCACCGGCGGACTGTTGCGGCTACGCGGCTATTTCGGGCTGCGGCCGACGGCGATTTCCTTTGAACTGACCTATCAATGGGTTGGTGGCCGCTGGCGGCTGTTCGGCGTGGGGATCAACCCGCAATCGCTGGCTACGGTGCAGCCGGGGCCACCGGTGGCGCCACCCGCGGCCAAGCCGAAGCGCTGACTGGCTCCCTCCCCCCCTGCGGGGAAGGCGACTCAGGCGCAGCCTGAGCGGGGTGGGGGTTCGCGTGTGGCGACACATGGACCCCCACCCCGCTCGCGCAAGCGCGCGAGTCGCCCTCCCCGCAGGGGGGAGGGAGTCAGATCAATCCGCATCCTCGACATCGACCTTGTCACCCGTCACGCGCTGGCTGAGCGCCGCCGCCATGAACGGATCGAGATCGCCATCGAGCACATCGGCCGGCGCGGTCGAGGTCATGCCGGTGCGCAGGTCCTTCACCAGCTGATAGGGCTGCAACACATACGACCGGATCTGGTGACCCCAGCCGATATCGGACTTTGTCGCCTCGACATCGGCCGCCGCCGCCTCGCGGATGGCGAGTTCGCGTTCATACAGTCGCGCTTTCAGCATCTTCATCGCCGTCGCACGGTTCTTGTGCTGTGACCGCTCGTTCTGGCAGGCGACGATGACGCCGGTGGGCATATGGGTGATGCGCACCGCCGAATCGGTGGTGTTGACGTGCTGGCCGCCCGCGCCGGAGGCGCGATACGTGTCGATCTTGAGATCCGATTCCTTGATGTCGATCTCGATATCATCGTCGATCTGCGGATAGACCCAGACACTGGCAAAGCTCGTATGCCGCCGCGCCGCGCTGTCATAGGGGCTGATCCGCACCAGCCGGTGGACACCGCTTTCGGTCTTGGCCCAGCCATAGGCCTGCGGGCCCTTGATCAGCATCGTGGCGTTCTTGATGCCGGCGGTTTCGCCGCTGTTGAAATCGATCAGTTCGACCTTGTAGCCGCGTTGTTCCGCCCAGCGCTGGTACATGCGCTGCAGCATCTGCGCCCAATCCTGGCTCTCGGTGCCGCCGGCGCCGGAATTGACTTCGATATAGGTGTCGTTGTTGTCGGCTTCGCCCGCCAGCAACGCTGCGACCTTGTCCGTCTCGGCGCGCTTGGCGAGCACTTTCAGCACGGCGACGCCTTCGCTCGCCATTTCCTCGTCACCCTCGGCCTCGGCCATTTCGATGAGCTCGGAGGTGTCGGCGAGTTCGGTCTCGATGGCACGCGTCGCTGCGATCGCCTCGTCGAGGCGGCGGCGTTCGGTCATCACCACTTGCGCGGCCTTGGGATTATCCCAAAGCTTGGGGTCTTCGACCCGGTTGTTCAGTTCATCGAGACGGCGGAGGGCACGATCCCAGTCAAAGAAACCTCCTCAGCAGGTCGAGCGCCTGCTGAATTGAAGTGGCATAGGATTGGGCTTCGGCCCGCATGGTGCATGTCCTTGTGTTTGCGAGAGGCGACATAGGGCGCGCGCCGAAAAGGTGCAAGCTGCCCCCCTTTGGCGAGCGAGCCGGTCCTAATAAATCCCGCCCTGGTTGCGCATGAATTCCGCATCGCTGCGTACCCGCCGACGCGGATCGGTGGCAAACGGGTTTGCGCTGTTGCTTGTCCGGCGCGGCTCGCTTTCGGGCTTGAAGGCTTCCCAGATCGTCTGCGACTTGCGTTCTTCCGGCCCCGGCCATTCGCCATAGACGCGCTTGCCGGAGCGCCGGTCGATGCGCACCATGCGGATGCCCGGCGGCACAACGAAGGGCAGTTTCGGCGCATCCTTGAGCACCGCTTCGCCAAATTGCCGCCAGATCGGCGCCGCGGTCGTGCCGCCCTGGGCATAGCCGCCCAGATTCCGCGGATTGTCATAGCCCATGTACAGCCCCGCCACGATTTCCTGGTTGCCGCCAACGAACCAGACGTCCTTGGGTCCGCTGGTCGTGCCGGTCTTGCCGGCGAGCGGCCGGTTCATCGACGCCAGGTTCATGCCGGTGCCGCGGGTGATGACCCCTTCCATCAGGTGAACGATCTGATAGGCGGTGCGCGCGTCCATCACCTGCTTCGGCGCGCCGCCGGGGCGCGGCATCGGCTCGCCGTTCCAATCGGGGGTTTCGCATCCCGGGCAGGTGCGGTTGTCGCGCCGCCAGATGACCTTGCCGTCGCGGTCCTGCACCATGTCGATCAACGAAGGCTGGACCTGGCGCCCGGCGTTGAAGATCTGCGCATAGGCGTTGGTGAGCTTCAGAACCGTTGTCTCGCCGGCGCCGAGCGCATAGGCGAGATAGGGCGGATAGTCGCCGATGCCGAGCGCCTTGGCCTGCGCCACCACCTTGTCCATGCCGGTGTTGAAGGCGATGCGCACCGTCATCAGATTGCGCGATTGTTCAAGGCCCCAGCGGAGCGTCTGCGCCCCGGCGCCGCGCATGTTACCGAAATTCTTGAAACATTTCTGGCCGAGCGCGCGGGTCTGGTAGACGCAATAGGGTGCATCGACAACGATCGACGATGGCGTGAAGCCATTGTCCATCGCGGTGGCGTAAACGATCGGCTTGAACGTCGATCCCGGCTGGCGCTGGGCCTGCGTCGCGCGGTTGAAACTTTGCGCGCGCGCATCGAAGCCGCCGACCAGGGCTAGCACGCGGCCGCTGCGCACGTCCTGCACCACCATGCCGCCCGAAATCTCGGGCGCCTGGCGCAGTGCATAAAGATTGCCGGTGCGGGTGACGGGAATGACATCGCCCGGCCGCAACGCCTGCCCCGCGGTCTGCGCCGTGCCCTGCAACGGCCGCATCGCCGAACTGCCGGGCAGGATACCGGTGCGGCCATCGGCAAAGCCCAGTTCCGAATTATTGCCCGATTTGGACAAGACGACAGCCTTTTCCCATGAGTCATAGCCGAGCGGAATCGACGCCGCCTGCAAGCGCGCCTGCCAGCCGTCGCCCGGTTCGATCTGCGCCGCCGGCCCGCGCCATGGCTTGCCGGCTTCATAGCGCAGCAACCCGTCGCGCATCGCCTGTTCGGCTGCGACCTGGTATTTGGGGTTCACCGAGGTGCGGATCCACAGCCCGCCGCCATAGACGCTGTTGCGGCCATCGCGTTCGGTCTCGCCGAATTTGGCGATCAGCGTGCGGCGCACATCCTCGACGAAATAGTCCGACGATCGCGGCCGCGCGATCGAGCGGTTGGGCACCGCGACCAGCGGCTGCGCCGATGCCTCGGCGCGTTCCGCGGCGCTGATCTGGCCATTGGCGAGCATCTGGTCGAGCACATAATCGCGCCGCGCCACCGCACGGGCATTGCGCGTTACCGGGCTGTAGGTGCTCGGTGCCTTGGGCAGGATGGCGAGATAGGCCATCTGCGCCAGATCGAGCTGGCTCGTGGTCTTGCCGAAATAGGCTTGCGCCGCCGCCTCCACTCCATAGGCGTTGCGGCCGAGGAAGATCTGGTTGAGATACAATTCCATGATCTGCTGCTTCGACAGCACTTTTTCGAGCCGCCGCGCCAAAATCGCCTCGCGCAGCTTGCGGGTGTAGCTGACTTCGTTGCCGACCAGGCTTTTCGCCACCTGCTGGGTGATCGTCGACGCGCCGACCGGGCGCCGGCCGGTGAACAGGCTTTCGAAATTGGTCACCATCGCGTTGACGATGCCGATATAATCGAGCCCGCCATGTTCGAAAAAGGTCTTGTCCTCGGCCGAGATATAGGCCTCGACGAGCTTCTTCGGGATTTCGTCGTAGGGAAGATAGACCCGGCGCTCACGGGTGAAGGTGAGGATGATGTTGCCATCGATATCGCGGACGGTTGACGGCAGGGCGGTCGCATAATTGGCCAGCGCTGCCTCGTCGGGCAGGTCCTTTTGCGCCGACCAGAACAGCCAGCCGACGACGGCGCCGATCAGCACCACGATGGCCAGCCCGCTTAGAATCCACCAACGCCGCATTTACGCTCCGACCCAATCTGCCGCAGCGATAGCCTTTGAGCGGACGCGAGGGAAGCGCTTCCTCCCTCTCCCCCTACCGTCATCCCGGGCTTGACCCGGGACCCGGTTTTTCTTCGAGCGCCCACGAAGAAGCTGGGTCCCGGGTCAAGCCCGCGATGACGAGGATAAAGGCGAAACGCGGCTCAATCCCCCAGCAAATGCCGCTCCACCGCCCGCGCAATCCCATCCGCCACCTTGCGGCGCCCGGCGATCGAAAACAGCATCTCGCTATCTTCCACATTGCTGACATACCCCGTCTCCAGCAGCACCGACGGCACATCGGGCGCCTTCAGCACGAAAAACCCGGCAAAATGGTGAAATTCGCCCCGAAACGGGATGCGACTATCGAGCTCGTCCTGCAAAACCTCGGCAAAGGCCACCGAGACGTTGCCCGTCGCCCGCCGCGACAGATCGATCATGATATCGCCGACCTCGGGCGCTTCCACCCCCAGATTGACCCCGCCGATGATGTCGGCCTTGTTCTCCCGCGCCGCCAACCGCGCCGCGACGGCATCGGACGCGACTGCCGACAGCGTGTAGACGCTGGCACCCCGAGCCTGGGCGTTGAGCGCCGCATCGGCATGGATCGAAACGAACAGATCGGCGCGCGCATTTCGCGCAATCGCGACGCGGCCGCCAAGCGGAATGAAGCGATCGTCGGCGCGGGTCAGCTTCACCCGCACGCGGCCGGAATTTTCGAGCAGCCGGGCGGCCTCGCGGGCGATGGCGAGGGTGACTTCCTTCTCGTACCGGCCGTTGACGCTGATGGCGCCGACATCCTTGCCGCCATGGCCGGCGTCGATGACCACCAGCGGCTTTGTCCCCGAGCGCGGGCGAACGCCGGGGGCGCGGGTTTTGGGGGTGAAGGTCCGGAGCGGTTCGGAGCGCCCCTCGACTTTGCTCGGGATGAGCGGCGCCGGAGCGATCGGGTTGGGCGCAACTTCGGATGCGGCCCCCTTCTCGCTCATCCCGAGCCCTTCGACGCCGCCTTGGGCGTCGCTCTGGATAAGCGGCGTCGAGGGACGCTCGACAGGCCGCACCGTCGTGGTTACCCCGCCAAACATCGTCGTCGGCAATTCGAAACTGTCGCCTGGCCGCGTCGGCGGTGGCGGCACGCTTTCGTTGACCAGCACCGGCAGCGGCCGCCGCCCCTTGTTCACCCGCGCCGCAAACACCGCCGCCGGCACCCGCCGCAGCGTCAGTACGAGCGCCCAGCCAGCCTCCACCCGAACCGCGCGGGCGGTGACGATTTCAAGCGGCGCCGCCAGATCGATGACCAGCCGCACAATTCCCGGCGAAAAATTGGCGATGCGCAGCCGCGTGACACTGCCGGCGCCATCCGCCGTCAGCGGGGCTGCGACGGCGGCGGGGAAATCGACAACCAGCCGATCGGGGCTGCCGAGCGCCAGATCATGCGCCACCGCCACCGCGCCATCAGTGTCGATCGTTACCACGCCGGGGATGATGGTGACGCCGGACACCTTTGCCGCCGCCAAAGGCGATGCGAAAACCAGAAACCACAGGACAAGCGCGCGCCACACCGCCGCAGCGATAGGGCCTGTGGCGCCGCGCGACAACCGGCGGCGCGTGTGGCCGAAATCTATCCGGCGCGTTCGACCATCATGATCTTGATCTCGGCAATCGCCTTGGCCGGATTCAGCCCCTTGGGGCAAACGTTCGAACAGTTCATGATCGTGTGGCAGCGGTACAGGCGGAACGGGTCCTCGAGCGCATCGAGCCGTTCGCCAGTCATCTCGTCGCGGCTGTCAGCCAGCCAGCGATAGGCCTGGAGCAGGATGGCAGGGCCGAGGAACTTGTCGCTGTTCCACCAATAGCTTGGGCACGCCGTCGAACAGCAGGCGCACAGGATGCATTCGTACAGCCCGTCGAGCTTGCCGCGCTCCTCGACCGATTGAAGGCGCTCGGCCCCCGAAGGCGTGGGGGTCACCGTCTGCAACCAGGGCTTGATCGAGGCATATTGGGCGTAGAAATGCTTGAAATCGGGCACCAGGTCCTTGACGACTTCCATGTGCGGCAGCGGCGTGATCCGCACCTCGCCTTTCACATCCGCAATCGCCTTGGTGCACGCCAGCGTGTTGAGGCCGTCGATGTTCATCGAGCAGGAGCCGCAAATGCCTTCGCGGCAGGAGCGGCGGAAGGTCAGCGAGGGGTCCTGCTCCGACTTGATCTTGATCAGCGCGTCCAGGATCATCGGCCCGCAGCTGTCGAGATCGACATCATAGGTGTCGTAGCGCGGGTTCTCGCCCGAATCCGGATCGTAGCGATAGATCTTG